>NZ_BAAGXU010000006.1:0-200371 GCF_054779675.1 Emticicia fontis | reverse complement strand
TACAGACTTACTCAAATCTATGCTTAACGATACCTACCCCACAGCTTTTATACTTGATCCCATCTTTTGGGATAAGTTCAAAAAAATGAAATTCAAGCATTCTCAAATCAACATCGAATAAATAATTATCCTAAAATGTTTTACCTATGTTTTACCCAACAAAAAAAGGCAGCTATGAAATTGATTCATAACTGCCTGATAATTAAGGTGGTAATGGACGGAATCGAACCGCCGACACAAGGATTTTCAGTCCTTTGCTCTACCAACTGAGCTACATTACCTTATTACCACCATTTCCCGTTATTTGGGACTGCAAAAGTAGACAAAAAAAAATCAATTACAAACTTATACCAAAAAAAAACTTAAAAATTTTCATTACTCTTGCATTATCTAAAATTTGACTATATTTGTAATAGTATGCTTGCATACTAATATGACAGTATAACCAAGACTTATTCCATCAGTATTCACCCAAACTGAATATTATGCAAATCCTATCACAAATCTTATTCATCGCAGCATTAGGTATCGCGTCCTATTTTATTACCCGTCGGGTAATGCTTATCAAAAAAACTATCCAGTTAGGTCATGATGAAGACCGCACTGATAGACCTGCTGAGCGCCTAAAAATGATGCTCTTGATTGCTTTCGGACAAAAAAAGATGTTTAACCGACCACTGATAGGGTTGATGCACTTTGTTATTTACGCGGGGTTCCTGATTATTAATATTGAAGTGCTGGAAATTATCCTGGATGGTATATTTGGTACGCATCGCCTATTCTCTCCTTTTTTGGGAGGTTTCTATACTTTTCTGATTAATTTCTTTGAGGTATTAGCCGTTGGTGTACTAACAGTTTGCGTAGTATTCCTGCTTCGCCGTAATGTTTTGAAGGTACAACGTTTTCAGGAGAGCCGTCATC
Source organism: Emticicia fontis (assembly GCF_054779675.1). Lineage (NCBI taxonomy): Bacteria > Pseudomonadati > Bacteroidota > Cytophagia > Cytophagales > Leadbetterellaceae > Emticicia > Emticicia fontis. Next base: position 199,450 of record NZ_BAAGXU010000006.1, on the reverse strand, counting down.
GAGAAATGAAAACATGGCCTCGTACTGATGCGAATATCATCCTGACGATTGAAATTCTATTGATGTGGGCTTTTTTAAGTATGAATGCCGCCGACACGCTTCTGCAAGGAAGAGGTGTTGGTCATTACGCAGAGACTATTACAGGAAATTTTGCAATCAGTCAATGGCTACAACCGATTTTCGGTAATTGGAGCGATACGGCTTTAGTGATTTACGAGCGCTTTGCCTGGTGGTTTCATATTTTGGGCATCATGGGCTTTGCGCTATATGTTACCTACTCTAAGCATTTGCATATCTTCCTGGCTTTTCCAAATACCTATTTCTCTAATCTTAAGCCTAAAGGAGAGATGGCTAATATGCCTGCAGTAACCAAAGAGGTGAAAATTATGCTGGGTATGGAACAACCCGACGCCAATCCGGCAGAGGTAGGGCGTTTTGGAGCTAAAGATGTGAGAGATTTAAGTTGGAAAAACCTGATGGATGCTTATAGCTGTACCGAGTGCGGACGCTGTACCTCAGCTTGTCCGGCCAATATTACAGGCAAAAAACTATCTCCACGTAAAATCATGATGGATACACGTGATCGTCTGGAGGATATACAAAAGGGTTGGCTGAAAAATGGACAAGATTATGATGATGGCAAAACACTTTTAGGAGATTATATTCTGGAAGAAGAAATTCTGGCCTGCACCACTTGTAATGCCTGTGTGCAGGAATGCCCTGTCAATATTTCACCGCTTGATATTATCCTGGAACTTCGCCGATACAAGGTTATGGAAGAATCATCGGCCCCGGGTTCATGGAATGCGATGTTCTCTAATATGGAAAATAACATGGCTCCCTGGAAGTTTTCACCGGGTGACCGGTTCAATTGGGTAGATGGCGTAAAGTAATTAACCGTTAAATAAATAAATCGCTATAATATTTGTAGAAAAATAGCTTTTTCTTATTATTGAATTATTTTAATGCCTAAACATTTTGCACTTAGGAAATATTTTTTTTAACTTTACAAAGGCTTCAACAAAAACATATTGGTATGTTATTTGAAATAAGCTGTTGTGTTTGTAAATTTATTTTAGCCTAATGTGCATTTTTGCCTCTAACCTCCATGAGAAAATTTAATTCATCCATGTTTTTACAATGGATAGTTTTTATGCCGTTGTTATTACCATTGGCCATTGTAAGCGGGGCATTTGATGGTATTAAGCGTGTTTTTGAGCAAGCTACTTCTGATATTATCGAAAAAGAAATAATATCTTAATCTAGCTTTTAGCTTTCCAAATCCTATAAAAAGCGTCTGGCCCAAAGAAATTTTCTTTAGGACATCTCCCTTTTTGTGATTTAATCAGGCAAATTTCTGAACAACACTTTTCAGTTGCGGTAGTGATAACACTCCCGACTGGCGCCATTTTAGCTCGCTTTTCTTAAATAGCATCAAAGTAGGCACGCCCGAAATTTTATACTTCGTGGCTAATTTCGGATTTCTATCTACATCAATCTTCACAATCTTTATATTATCACCCTGGTCCTCAGCTAGTTGTTGTAGCGTAGGAGATAATACTTTGCATGGCCCGCACCATTCTGCGAAGAAGTCAATCAAAATGGGTGTTTCCGAGGCAATCAGTTCTTCAAATGTCCCTGTCATTTTGTATGTATTTACTGGTTTCTCTTCTTAACAAAAAACAAGCTCCGGTGGTTTCAAAATTATTTTGCCTGAACTTTGATTTACCCCTTATCTTTGCATCCACAGGCATCCATTCTGATTCAGAAAACGTCTATGCATATAAGATTACCATTTTGATTATTGTTTGTTATGAGAAAACACACCTTTATTCTACCATTATTAATCTTTTTGAATTTTAATTCTGCTTTTGCCCAAAGTCTACCAAAGAATGAAGAAATTTTAAAGACCATGAATCTGGCTAATGAGTATTTTATGCTGAAATGGTCTGACGTAAGCAAACCGATTGTAAGACCCGACCGCACTCGTCCGAGTAATATCTGGACAAGGGGCGTGTATTATGAAGGACTTATGGCGCTTTATAAAATTGACCAGCAGAAACGCTTTTACGATTATGCAGTAGCCTGGGGAGAAGCCCATAAATGGGGGTTACGTAACGGCGTGACAACCCGTAATGCTGACGATCAATGTTGCGGACAGACTTATATAGATTTATACTTATACGACCCAAAACCTGAGCGCATCCGTGATATTAAAGCTTCTATTGATAGTCTGATTAATAGCCCTAAAAAAGATGATTGGTCTTGGATAGATGCTGTACAAATGGCTATGCCAGTGTTTGCCCAACTCGGCGTGATTTATGAAGATAATCGTTATTTCGAGAAAATGTATGAAATGTATATGTACACCAAAACCATGCATGGCGACAAGGGATTGTATAATCCGGCAGAGGGGCTTTGGTGGAGAGATAAAGATTTTGACCCACCCTATGTAACACCAGGGGGCAAAAGCTGCTATTGGTCACGTGGGAATGGATGGGTTGTCGCTGCTTTGGTCAGAGTGCTGGATATTCTACCGAAAGATGCACCTCATCGTGAAGAATACGAAAAAACCTATCGTGAAATGATGAATGCGCTTTTACCGCTCCAAAGGCCTGATGGATTCTGGAACGTAAGTCTGACTGACCCCACTGATTTTGGGGGTAAAGAGCTGACAGGTACTTCACTCTTTTTATACGGCATGGCATGGGGTATCAATAAAGGGGTGCTGGATAAGAGAAAATTCTATACGCCTATGGCCCGGGCAGTATACGCCCTGATGAACAACTGTGTTCATCCTAGCGGATTTCTGGGTTTTGTACAAGGTACGGGTAAAGAGCCTAAGGATGGCCAGCCGGTTACTTATGAAAAGGTTCCTGATTTTGAAGATTTTGGACTAGGATGTTTTCTCTTGGGCATGACAGAGGTCTATAAGATGAAACGTTAATGCTAATTTTCTTACTTTTTGTATTAAAATTCTGATAAAACGCAGCTATGTTTCTGAATGTAGCTGCGTTTTCCATTTAATTTCCTAATTTTGGTAAAATCCAAACCACTTAGCATGAAAATCTTAGTAATTGAAGACGAAGTCAGAACTATTCAACTGATCAGACAGGGGCTCGAAGAGCAACAGTGGGAAGTTGATATAGCGTATGATGGAGCTATGGGTTTTCAATTAGCTACAAGGCAGGTTTATGCACTGATTATCTCTGACATTATCTTACCCGGTATGAATGGTCTCGACCTCTGCCGCAAACTCCGCGAGGTGGGTGTCTCCTCTCCTATTTTACTCTTAACAGCTTTAGGCACTACCGATGATAAAATTGAAGGACTGGATGCAGGTGCGGACGATTATCTGGCTAAGCCATTTGAGTTTAAAGAATTAATGGCGAGAGTGAGAGCTCTGACACGCAGAAGCATCGGGATTATTCATACAGCTAATACATTGAAAGTAGCTGATCTTGAGATGGATTTAGATACGAAAACTGTAAATCGTGCCGGACAAGAAATTACATTAACTGCTAAAGAATTCGGGCTTTTAGAGTACTTTATCCGTAATCAGGGGCGGGTAATATCCAAAGCAGAACTGGCTGAAAAAATATGGGATGTCACTTTTGATACCGGTACCAATGTCATTGAAGTATACGTCAACTTTTTGCGCAAGAAAATAGATAAAGATTTTGAGCCTAAACTGCTTCATACCCAGATAGGTATGGGCTATGTACTCAAAGTAACTTCCTGATGAGAAATATCCGCTCCCGCCTAACCTATCAATTCGTAGTGTTAGTCAGTGCCGTACTTCTGTTTTTTTCGTTCGGGGTTTATTTTTTCAGTAAGCTATACCTCGAAAAGCGTTTCTATAAACGCCTGCAAGACCGTGCCATCACCACTACTACCCTACTCTTTGATATTCAGGCGGCCGATACTACTGTTTTAAAATTAGTGAATGTATCAGACCGGGAGTTGCTTACCAAGGAGAGTATCTCGGTATATAACGAATCTCTGGAGCAGTTTATCTTCTTTACCCATCCATCAGATACCAGTTTTCACCAGAAATTGCTGCCTTTGGTAGTCAGCAAGAACTTAACTACTTATGCAAAATATAATGGTTATCAGGTATTAGGTATTCATTTGACCACCCGGGGCAAGGGCAATTGGGTAATTGTGAGTGCCATTGACCAGAATGGACAAGATGCCTTGCAGGATTTAAAGAAAATCCTGATTGTGATGGTATGCGTAGGAATTCTGCTATTAGGTATTTCGGGCTGGATATTCGCCAACAGGGCCTTAGCACCAGTTTCTGGAGTTATCAGGCAGGTAAATCAGATTTTCCCGCGGAATGTAAAGAAACGGGTTGAGTATCCCAATCCCGATGATGAGATAGGTACATTAGTAGCTACTTTTAATCAATTACTTGACCGTATTGAGGAGGCACTTGTTACCCAGAAAATGTTTATTGCCAATGTATCGCATGAATTAAAGAACCCTTTAACCAAAATCTATTCGCAGATAGAAATAGCCCTCTTACAGAAGCGTTCGCCCGAGGCTTATGAAAAAAGCCTGAAATCATTACAGGAAGATACCCGTACGCTTACGCAACTGACCAATACTTTATTGAATCTGGCAACAGTGGTGGCTAATGCCGAAAATGTAAAATATACGCCCGTTCGTTTAGACGAATTGCTTTGGGAGGCGAAAAGCCAATCACAGAAATGGCATGAAGAATATCAGATACAATTAAATTTTAGTGATTTCCCTGATGATGAAGAGGTACTGATTATTCAAGGCAATGAAGCCTCTATGAAAGTGGTTTTCATGAATCTGATGGATAATGCCTGTAAGTTTTCTGAAAATCATACTTCAACAGTCAGCTTTAATGCTTCTGATACCGAAATAGTAATTTCTTTCTTTAATAAAGGCCCTGTTATTCCGAAAAGTGATATTCCTTATATCTTTCAGCCTTTCTACCGAAGCAATGCTTCTGCCCAAAATGTCAAGGGGCACGGGGTTGGTTTAGCCATTGTAGCTCAAATCATGCGCTTGCATAATGGCGAAGTAGAGGTAAAATCTACCCCCGAAGGTACTACTTTTACCCTTATTTTTACCCGATAATCGTCTCTTTTCATCTAACATCGATTATCCCGTGTAAAAAACCGGCTGGCACATTTTTTTTACTATCTGTCTGCGAAATCCCTTCAATCACATTTTAAGGTAAATTTAAAGTCAATTTAACGGCTGTTTAAGTTGCGTGTTATTCATTTGCGATATGGAAATAACTGATACAAAAATGGCATCTGCTGGTAATCAAGGTATATTGAAGGTCTCTTTCGGAGTACTGATAGGTATATTAGCCTTACTTGGCTACTTATTTATGGGTGCAAGAAACGAGACATTTGAACTGCAAAAATCATTGACTGAGAAAGTAGAGCAACTTTCTTCTACACAAATAAAACTTGATTCTATTTCGAAAGTTTTAGACGAAAAAATAGCCAAAATTAACAAATTAGGAGGCAATATTGTCGAATTGAAGCGAATTAAGGCGCAGTTGGAGAACGACAAGAAATCGTTAAAATCAGACTTAAATTTCTCGGTTCAGAAATATAGCGCCAAAATAAAAGATTATGAAAACTTCCTGACTGTTAAAGACAAAGAGTTTAATAATCTGAAAGAAGAAAATACGCAGTTAAAAGCCCGCACCGAGATACTGGAGCAGGAAAAAATAGAAGTATTGACAGAAAACACCAATTTAAAGAGCGATAAAGAAACGTTATCACAAACTGTAGCCGAGTATTCTGCTGAAAACTATAACCTGCAACGTCAGGTAACGCTGGCTTCTTCTATGAAAGCCATCAATGTACAGGTAGCCGCCTTATCATCAAGTGGTAAAGCTCGTGAGGGAAATTCTTTTAAATCATCCCGTATTCATCGCTTAAGAATCTCTTTTATCATGCCCTCTAATTCGATTGCAGTTAAAAACAGAAAAGAGATTTATGTAAGGATTCTTGATGCGAATGGTGGGGTGATTAGCGATAATGTGAATAGTGGGGTTTTAGAATATGAAGGAAATGAGATTGGTTATAGTGTTCGCCAAGGTGTTTTATTTGAAAACAATGACCAGAAAGTAGACATTATTTATGTGCAGGAGGCACCTTATCCTCCCGGAAAATATGAGATAGAACTCTACTGTGAAGGATTTAAAATTGGTAAAGGCGGATTTGAGGTGAAATAAAAGAGGAGCCTTACCACTAATAATAAACTGTTGACCCATAATTATTACGCATATGGTTGTATTAAATGGCTTTAAAATATTTGTCTTCGCTATCTTCCAGACTATGGGAGAGATTGCGATGGAGGGGCTAAGAATTACATTCAGAGCATTCAAGAAATTTCCACGCTCTTATATAGCTGTGTTCTATCTGTTTATAGCAATGGCCTTTTGTTATTATCCGATTTTCGACCATTGGCTGACAGGGTTTATCATGATGAGTCTTCCAGTTGCCTTGCTGGCTGGTTTAATAGCCAGTTGTTACCTGCTTTATAAAAAGCAGAAAATCATGGCCTCGGTGGGTTTGATATGGTTTCTGATGACCTTTCCGATTATCAAACGATTTGTTGGGATAGGCAATGGCAAACCCGAGTTTAATAATACTTCTTCATTAAAAGTTTTAAGTTTTAACAGTGAGAGCTTTGGTGAACAGAACGGCAAAGGCGTTAACTGGAGTTCATTAAAATCGGATATAGCTTGTTTTCAGGAATATTCGCCTAATGAAAACATTGAATCGCAATACAGTGATAAGTTGGTAAAACTGACACCATTCGACCGTAACAGACATATTGGTTTAGCCTTGTTTTCTCAATATCCGGTTGTGAAAGAGTATAGTAAAATCTGGGACAGAAAAGGACAACCGAACATCAACGGCTTTATCTGCGCTGATATTGCCTACCGACAAGATACGGTACGGGTAGTAAATGTACATTTATGGTCGATGGGTGTACGGGTTGATCAGGTGACGGCTGCTTTAAAAAAGGGTGACATTAAAGGCTTTGCCTGGGAGATTTTTGATACATTCCGTCGTTTGAAAGAAGGCTTTGAAGCCAGAGATGAGCAGATAAAAGAAGTAGAATCTTATGTATCAGGCAGTAAATATCCTGTTATTATCTGTGGCGATTTCAACGAAATTCCTTTTGGATATGTATATGGTAAATTGAGTCTGAGTTTTAGCAATGCTTTTGAAGAAGCAGGGCAAGGCTTAGGATTTACATTGAATCGCCGCCCTTACTGGGTTCGGATTGACCAACAATTTTTTAGCTCCGACTGGAAAGTGCAGTCATGCCAGACAATGAAAGGCATTACTATTTCAGATCACTTCCCTGTCGTAGCCCAATATGTACTAAAAAAATCACTGGATACACCTTCTGATCTGGTGGCGAATCGTTAATCACAATTTAAACATCTTTGCCAGAACTTTGTGGTAGGTGTTCGGAAAAACCCGGGCAATTACATCCATAGTTCTGGCATCATTGCCTATCAGTATACGAGGCTTGTTTTTCTCAATTCCATCTAAGATAATAGCCGCGGCTTTCTCTGCAGGCATTTTTAACACAGCTCTTTCAAAATTTGCTACGGCTTTTTTCCCCTCATCATTGTCTTTATTATGTCCCTTGCGAGAATTTCGGGCAATGCCTGTTTTGATGCCTCCCGGGTGTACGGTAGAAATTTTCACATTTGTCCTGATTAATTCAAGCTTTAGTACATCAGAAAAACCTTTTACAGCAAACTTAGCGGTAGCATAAGCCGAATTTTCAGGCATACCTACAATACCAAAAATACTAGATATATTCACAATATGCCCCTGATTCTGTTTTACCAGATGCCTCAAAAAAGCCTTGGTCATTCTTACTACTCCCCACAGGTTAATATTTATGAGCCATTCAAAATCTGTTAATGATGTTTCCAGAAAACCTCCTGAAAACAACGCCACGCCTGCATTATTCACTAAAATAAAGCGCTCATGAAAATGCTTTTTAATAATATCACTGGCAAAGTTTTTAATTTGCTCTTCGTTAGAAACATCTAAAATATACTTTTCGATCCTTCCTGTAGCTTGGCTAAGAGTTTCATCTAGTCCAGCCTCGTTTACATCAGTCGCAATTACTTTTGCTCCGGCAGCAGCCGCTTGTATAGCCAAAGCCCTGCCAATACCTGAAGCAGCGCCTGTTATGATAAAAACACTGTCTTTAATCTGGCTCATATACACTGTGGTAGTTTATACAAAAATAAAGAACAGGATAAGATTTTATCCTGTTCTGCCATAGTTTTATTTTTCGTACCTATATTTCGCCGTATTTCTCCAATAATTCATTCTGTATGTACATCACCTGCTTGCCTTCTTCACTAAGCAGAAATGTTTCTAGCGTAGCTCCTGCTTCACCCATAAAGTTAGCATCTGTTAATCTGGAGATAATTGCCATATAGACCATTGTGTTATTTTCAACCATACTTAATCCTCCATTCTCTCCATCATTATGTATGCCCTGCATCACTTTAATGGCATTTTCAAAACATAGGCTACCCGGCACCAGTGTAGTTTTTAATATGACTTTCGAATTACCTATCTGATAATTATGCACAATGTCTTTCTTAACTGTTGTCGATTCTCCTGCTTTCAGAATAATCTCTTCGTTTCCATTCCAGATTCTGATTTCACCTTCCAGTACTTCAAAAGTTTTATCGAATTTTCTGTGATAATGTGGAGGAATGCTTGCTCCCGGAGCAAATTCCGCCTCTATCACCGTGCGCTTGCCCTTATTGGTCTTAACCGATTCTTTAATTGATGCTGCCTTTTCCATTGCGGTATTTGTTGTAACGTGTTTACTGATTCTTAAGAATCAGTAATTCTCAATGTATCAATGGTAGCAATCAGGCTAGTATATAACAAAGAAGCTGTGCTAAATGTTAGCACAGCTTCTGAAAATTTATTGCTTAATCACTAATACATTAAACTTAGCATTCGTTGGGATAACCGTGTTATTCTGATTAAAGATTTCCCATTTTTGTCGAACAGAATTATAGAATACACCAATGGGTGAGTTATTATAAGTGGGACCAGAAGAAATCATTCTTTGGGTGACAAAAAGTAGACAATCAGGATCTCCATTGCATAGTGGATTATCAATATCTGTTCCGTTTGCACTTAATTTATTGCCGACAGTAGCTGTATGAACAAACGCTGATTTAAAGACTCCTGCTACTCTTATAGCACCATTGTCTATCTCTAAAGCTGTACCTACGCCTTGTCCTGCATATTTGGCTTCTACACCAATACCATTTGCGCTGAAGGTCTCTCCTCTTACCCCTATGCTATAAGCACTATTGTCAGTACTGAGGCCGTATACTCCCCAACCTTTTGATGATTCTCCATAAATACCCCAACCGCTTCCGGCATGGTACCCTATAGTCCCGATTCCCAGAACTCCTGTACCATTATTCACTCCTCTTACCGCCGCAGAATATCCTCCCGGAGAATTGGAGTTTATTTCTCCTAACACTCCTGTTACACCTACACTTGCTCCTAATCCGTGGGTGCTTGAACTGCTTGTACCTTTCAGGCCGATCTGGATTCCATCAGGGGCAGTATTAGCTCCTACTACTCCAATGCCTCCGCCATTAGTAATACCTGTAAGCGCATCTTTTGTACTATTAACATTTTTTATCCGAAATATACCAGCTGCTGTTGTAGCGTCTGGTGTTACAACCTCTATTTGTGCGTAAACAGCAATAGATAAAGTAGAAATAATTAATGAGATAAAGACTGTTTTCATGTTATAGAATGATATTTTGATAAATACATCTCAAAAGTATTTGGTGAAGTTTTTTTAATCAAAAATATCAAACCTAATGGATTAGAATTTCAATCGAATGGATGAAAAATATGAACGAGAGGATACTGATAAACACAGCATATAAGAGACAATAAAAAAACAGGATAAGCCTAAGGGCCTATCCTGTCTGCATTCAAAACACTTAATTTATTTTAATTTAACACTACTAAAATTACTGTTTACTGTAATTCTGCAAGTAGGAGAACCTTTGCCAACCTTACCTTCGTAATATTTGGTCGGGTTAAAGCCATAGCTTTCTTTCTTTTCGGTTTCGGTATTTCTGGTAAATGAGATACCCTTATCTTTCGGATAATCAAAGTCGCCGTAGTGCGCTTTTACATCAAAATCATACGTTACGTTATCATCTAATGTCAATGAAACAGGCGAATAACTGGCTTTGATATCCAGGTCTTTTACATTTTTACCCACGCTTCCCAGTTTGAAATCGCCGGAGAATTCTAATTTCCAGTTACTCGATTCTTTCAACATACCGATTGAGCCGCTCGAATAACTGATTTTAGCATCAACTCTGCCTACTTCCTTTATATCAATATCTCCAAAGCTATTATTGAAATCAAAATTATCAGCTTTTTCCATCTTGATACCAGAGTAAGAAGCATTTAATCGGCCTCCTGACATTGACCTGATATAAGAACCCTGACAGAAAGCTATCTTAATATCTGCCTCAGCGTTTGAAATATCTTCAGCAACCAGTTTTCCGTAGCTTTGGTCTACTTTCAAAGGGGCATTAATGCTTGGGAGAAAAGTATTACCAAAAGAGTTTTTCACCTGCAATGGATTTGATTTAGGCATGTAAACCATATAATCAATCTTCAATGAGTGTTTTTCGCCCTTATTACTCCAATTTCTGTTGTCAGAGCGTTCAATATTGGTCTTGATAGTTACCTGACCATCATCTTTTTTGCCTATTACATCAACCGAGTTGATAAAGTCGGATGCTCTGTCGTCAGAAGAAGCATTGGCTACAATCAGTACCTCTACCTTTACTTCTTTTTTATCCCAGAAGTTGACTTTAATATCGCCAAACTGATTGTGCAGATACACTTTATCTGATGAAGAAACCGGATAAGACAAGTTCACATTTTTCTTTTTCTCAATCCATTCTTTATCATCTTTGGCAAAAGTCTGTGTAACTGTTAAAAGGAATAATACCCAGAACACTCCTCTCTTTTTGGTGGACAGGCTACACCATCGTTTTAATTTTTCCATTTTTAACATCTTTAATTTTTTGAATTATTTGTAACTGTTGGTTTAACAGATCGATCTGCATAGTTAAGTTTTGTACCATAGCCTTCAGCAACTCTTCCGGATTCGGATTTTGCGGTAAATCATTTTTAAGGCTTTGGTAATTTTTGTCTAACGCCTTTAATTCGGCATCAAACTGGTGATAAAGTTGAGGGTCTGCACTTTCTAAGGCTTTCAACTCTTCTCTTTTCTGCTCAATTAAAGAGGCAAATTGTACTAATTCTTTACCGTAGGTTTTCTCATATACACGAGGTACGTCTAGGCCTGCAAAGGTTTCAGGAATTTGCGAGTACATAAAGAATCCATACCCTACTGTCAATAATATGGCAATACCTGCGGCAATACTTATACCTAATCTGGCGCCACCAAATCTTACTACTTTTCCGTTCAGGCGTTTGCCTGTAGGTTGTTGTTTCGCAACCTCCACCTCAATTTTCTTCCATAAATCCTTCGATGGTTCGTAGCTATCAAAGTCTTCACGGTTATCTCTCACGAATCTTTCTAAACGGTCTTTCATATCACTCACCCTTTGCAGGGATTTTTTAATTAAATTAATTCTTCAGTTTAGTCAAAACATTTGTCTGTTTACAATTTCTAATAGCCTTTTTTTGGCCCGCATATATTGTGTGCGAGAGGTTGTCTCGCTTATACCCAATATATTCCCGATTTCTTCGTGGTCGTATCCTTCAAATAAGTATAAGGATAGCACAACCCTGAAACCCTCAGGCAATTGTTCCATTGCCCGTTTGATACGCTCTACTTCCAGCTTTGTATTGTCTTCATTATAGGGCTCGTTTTCTGCATAATCGGCTACATCATATTCGTCTCCGCCAAAATTATAATCGTCAATGTTTACCAGTTCTACTTTTCTTGACCTCAGATGATTGATGGCTTTGTTGACCACAATCTGTTTCAGCCAGACCCCAAAAGTAGCCTGCTGACGGAAGTCTCCGATTTTGGCAAAAGCATCAATGAACGAATCCTGCAATACATCCTCTGCCTCACCTATATGATTCAGTATCCGCATACAGACGTTGAACATAGCCTTTGAGTAATGCTTGTACAACTCGTACTGCGCTTTACTCTCGCCACGCTTACATTGCTCGACCAGGTCGGCATGCTTATTAATGAATACTGTATTTGTCAGAGGGTTATCCTGTTTTATGGTTTCAAACAAAAGATGCTTAAAAAAACAGAACGTTGCACGATTTACAAAAGATTTTCAGAAACCTTACGTAAATCACTGATAATGAGCAGAATAAAAATATCAGAAAAAATAAGTAACTGATAATAAACTTAGAATAACACCAAGAGAGAGACCCGCCCAGGCTTGTTTGGGCGTATGAGCATTGAGTTGTAAGCGCGCACCAATGAGATAACCTGCTATAATCATTGAGCACAGGAAAGGAATAAACAGTGCGCCTTCGCCGAATTTTACCATGATGGCTGCCAAAGCCCCTACTACCCCGCCGATACCTGCAGCATGAGCACTGATTTGCCACCAGAAACTAATAATGGCTACGCATAGAATGACGAGCGTGATGCTCCAGAGAATATAGGCACAGGCAAAAAGGCTTGAGTTTTTGGTATATAAGAAATAACCTAAAATGCCGTAGATAATGGCAGTCATCAGATACGGAATGCGGCGCTCTTGCAGGTTTTCCATTTTAAGGCTGCTGATAAGACCCCAGCGTTTGAGCAGATAGACCAGATATGCCGGAATGGCAAAAGTATAAATAAATACAAAGCCAATGACAATCCATCTGAAAGTTGCATCCATCCCCTCAACTCCTAACGGAACCGGAGCCAGGAAGAATAGAATCAGAAACAACAGGGTTGGCATCAATAGTGGGTGTAAGGTGCCGGATAAGAAATTGGCTAATCGCGTATTCAAAGGAAATCTGTTTTTTTTCTCAAAGTTATCAGATTTTTTTCAATGCACGAACTAAAACCTGAAGTGTGTCGTTATTGAATGGCTAGTAAAAATATTAGGCTTATATTTTGGATATAAATTTTAAACCTAACATCTTTGTACTTGTCTAAGAACACATGAACATTCGTCTTCCCATAACGCCCGTTCGATTTATCAGGTCCGAAAGGACTCGACTGTAACCGTTTTGCCTGCGCGGTAAAACACCCCCTCATCTTATTTTCTCTTTATTTCATTTTTAACAATTTTAGGATACAGCGTCTCCATTTGTGGAAAGCCCAATAAATGACGATGAATAACACAGAAATAATTTCCGACGACCAATATATTGTAGAAATAGCTAACGAAAAGCACTACAGCTTAGCCGAAACGATTTGTGACGAGATGGCAGAGAGTGCGAAAGCCCGTGGTACAGGGATTGCCAAACGTTCTCCTGATTATTTACGTGAGAAAATGCGTGAAGGTAAGGCTATCATTGCCTTGACAAAAACAGGGAAGTGGGTAGGATTCTGCTATGTTGAAACCTGGGAACATGGTAAATTTGTAGCAAACTCAGGCTTGATTGTGAGCCCTGATTTCCGTAAGAGTGGGATTGCTACGCGTATTAAACAAAAAGCCTTTGAACTTTCGCGTTCAAAATATCCTGATGCGAAGATTATCGGTCTGACTACGAGTCTGGCTGTTATGAAAATCAATTCGGATTTGGGTTACGAACCAACTACTTTTAGTGAGTTGCCTGCTGATGATGCATTCTGGAAAGGTTGTTCGAGTTGTGTGAACTATGATATTCTGACGCGTACTAACCGTAAGCACTGCTTATGTACGGGTATGTTGTTTGACCCTGTAGAGGCAAAGAAGAAAGAAGATGCAGGTAAAGAGGATGATAACTGGGATTTTCTGAAAGAGTTGCCTTTATATGAACGTTGGATGCGATTCAAACAAAGAATCTTATTGAGACGTGAGGAATTGAAAAAAAAAAGGTTGGCAGCCGCAAGGGAATTAGTGGAATTATAGATACTATTAATGGTATTATTGAATAAAAAGAGGCTCGTTTGCATAAACGGGCCTCTTTTGTTAATTTATCTTTTTGAATTTTATTTGGGAAGGTAGCCTGTTAATTCTTTTCCATTTACCCGCATTTTTAAGATATATTTATCCGGCGATTCTTCGATAATCCAGGCGATCTTCTGTTCGTTATGCTTGCGTTTCTCTACCGAATAGGCATCTAGTAGTTCAGCATTTGAGGGCTCATTCAGAAATTGAGTGAGGGTAGGTCTGGTATCTTTGATTTTAGGAAAATCTGCAAAAAAAGGCTCGCTTGCTGTTGCGTTTGCTGAGGTGAGCGCGTTTATACAGCCACTCATATTAGCTACAAATTGCGCACCGGCTTTTGTTTCAAATCCCGGATTCAGCGTAATGTACTTGTTGGCATTGTAACTCACCTTTATACCATCATTTATCTTATTGGTACCGACAATATATTTATCTACTGTAAAGTTAGTATTCTGGCTAATTGGGTTGGTAATGGTCATAAATTCCGGACAAGTGAAATCCCATACCCAGAGTTCTTTGCCGTTTATGCCGTCGTCAGCCGCAAAATAGAGTTTATTTTTATGATAGAGGTACTCCGTAATCTCCATACGGGCATTGGTGGCTTCTTTTTGTCGGATAATTGTCATCAGGTTTGTACCATTGGTTGTGCCATCAGAAGCCCACAATTCGTGCCGTGAAGTATTAGGGAGTACATCAAAAATCAATAAATTGTTATTCACATTCATCAATTCTGTAAACCAAGGGTTTATCGCCGAATTTCCCAATGACTTAAGTTGAACAGGTGTTTCAATACCATCTGTCGACCATAAATAAACACCGGGTAAGGGGCCATCGAAGCCTATAAATACTAGTTTATCCTTAAATACTTTTGGTTTACTGACACTTGTTATGCTGCTAAAAAACACGGTGTGCGCACTGGTGCCATCAGACTTGAACAGACCTGAAGTATTTCCGTTGAAAGCATTAAAATAAAGGGTATTGTTATAAACAATCAGGTTTGAGATACTAGCCCCGCTAGTGCCCGGGTTAATATCTTTCACTAATACAGTACCTGTTTCTGTGCCGTCGGTTCTCCATAATTCAAGACCATAGGCTAAGTTTTCAAAGGCAAACATCAACACACCGTTCACCTCATAGAACTTTGACATAATAGTACCTCCCGAAAGGTCTTTTACCAAGACTGTACCCTCACCTGTTCCATCACTTTTCCATATTTTGCTATTATCGTCGCTTGTGAAATACAATAAATCACCCCAGACAAAAAAATTACTCGGGTCTCCTCCCTCGGGCCTTGACGATAAATCTATTACTAACTGAGATGTGTTGCCATCTGTTACAAAAAGGTCGTATCCTATTCCGGAAAGGGAGTTGTACCCCTTATAAAAAACTTTATCCTTATAGATGATAAATTCAGGATTCTTAGGATTGACGAGATAAAAGTGGCTAAATGGCGTTGGGGGAGTAGTCTGGCTAAACTTTACCAATTCGCTGGTAATCTGTGCAATGATTACATCATGGTAAGCAATCATTCCTGAAATAAAAGAATAATAATTTACATCAGGATTAAAATTGGCGTTGAGGTCGGCAAACAGCTGAGTATTTGCGGCGGTACCATCTGTTTTCCAGATTTCACGACCATACTTCATATCATCAGCTGTAAAGAACACATCATTGTTCAGCGCTAAAAACTGTGCCGGTGCCGACGAAGTTATGCCTTTGTTGATATTCTTAAGCATAAATGTACTCACACTTGTGCCATTGGTTTTCCATAACTCAAAGCCATTGAGGGCATCGTAGGCAGTAAAATAATAAGTATCGCCCACAACTGCCAATTGATTATACAATGAACCAGTAGAAAAATTCGGATTCAGGCTATTAATATTAACAGTTCCGGCAGTTGTTCCATCGCTAACCCAATGCTGGGTAATATTCTTAAATTGATTATTACGAAAATTGGAGATTTGAAGGTATATTTTTGAAGTGCCTGCGATAATTTTTATATCTAAAAAAGTATAATCCGTGGTGTTGACTATGGTTTTAATTTTTTCAGAGCCTGCACTTGTACCATTGCTTTTCCATAATTCGAAGTCAGTTCCATTGCGTTTGATGTAATACAACAGGTTATTCAGTTTTACAATATCACCGAATACTTTTAACCCCGTGTTTTCTACTGTTGCAGCATTCTCGTCAGTTTTATACAAACTACCGTTATAGATGGTAAAAAACAGCTGATTATTATAATTTACTTTATACTGTGGCGCATAGCTATAATCACCGTCAATCTCATCAGCAACTACCACAGTACCGGCTTCAGTACCATCGGTTTTCCATAATTTCGGTTGATAAATCGGTGAAGCAGCAAAAAAGAAGACGGTATTTCCGACTTTTTCAAAAGAAACGGGATTGCTCGAACCCGGGCCAGCTTTTATATCTTTTATAATTTTAGTACCACCTGCAGTTCCATCAGTAACCCAGGGCTCATAACCGAAAGTATCGTTTGTAAAACTGAAATAAATTTTATTTCCGGCATTTAAAAAATTTTTATTGTGAAAGATAAAGTGATGCGACCCGGTATAAATATCTGTTACTTTACTCGTATTCAGGGTTGTACCGTCGGTTTTCCATAGTTCTAAAACATTGTTGGTATTATTGCTTACAAACACATAAAGCC
This sequence comes from Emticicia fontis, assembly GCF_054779675.1. Lineage (NCBI taxonomy): Bacteria > Pseudomonadati > Bacteroidota > Cytophagia > Cytophagales > Leadbetterellaceae > Emticicia > Emticicia fontis. The sequence continues at coordinate 182,648 of NZ_BAAGXU010000006.1, read as the reverse complement.
ACCCGTCTATCACACTTGCTTTCTGGATAGTACTGTTTCCAAAAGCTTTTACAAGGGTGATCGCACTTCCATTAGTGGCATATAAGTTTGAATCTCCAAAATCCATATAATACGCCTTCCCTTTATAGTTAGCCAATAGGCTATAATAATGGTCTGTCTGTTGATCCCCATTCGTAACTTTCTTTGTATTGGCGGTAGTACCATTGGTAAACCAGATATTTTTATACTCATAATTGGTATAAGAAGTATCCTGAGCTATGAAAAATAGGGTATCACCCTTAATCAGGTAATTAGCAAGGTCAACTACATTTCCGTTGACATTAGAACTGGCATCAGAAGAAGCAATATTTTTCAATAATCTTTGTGCATACGAATGCGAATAGATGCTTAGCAGCAAGAAGAGAAGCAGTAGGCGACGATTCATTAGTTTTTTAGTCAGAGTTTATTTAGAATAGTAGTCGGGATATGATGCAATTTAGTTATAAAATATTAATCAAAATTCTAAGGGTAAAAATTCTTTTCCATGAAATATAAAGAAGAATTAAAATAGTATTGAATAAACAACCAAATATCGTAATTTTCAGCGCTTAATCTTAACTATTCAAGCATTAACGTACGAAATTGTTTACTGTTCTTTATTTTATACACTTCGTTTAAAGATGAAAATCTTTGAATTAGCTATTAGCTTAATATTAATTATTTTTTCTGGAAGTCTGATTTTTTTGGGAATTATCTCATTTCTTCAGCGAGATGTTTCTAAAAAACATTTGGATAATGAAGGCTATCTGTTTTTTGGTTTGATTTTGATACCTATCTTCGTTTCAGGCATTTTTGCCATATACAAACACCTTCGCTCAAAATAATAATTTATGATTGCGTAGAATATTCTTGCAGGAATATCGTAATTTTCAGCGCTTTAATCTTAACTACCTAAGCACCATCGTATGAAATTGTTTACTATTCCTAATCTCATGACGCTCGGCAATCTGCTGTGCGGGTGTTTTGGGATTCTTTTTGTTTTTCAGGGCGAATTGACTTATGCCGCCTATCTTATATTTATCGCTGGCGTTCTCGATTTTCTGGATGGTTTTGTGGCTCGTTTGCTCAAACAGCATTCTGCAATTGGTAAAGAACTTGACTCATTGGCTGATATGGTTACTTTTGGTGCATTACCTGCATTTATTGTAGCAAGGCTTATCAGCGATACTATGCATAAAGATTCTATTCTTTCAGAACTTGTGTCTTCTTCCATCGTTTCACAGATTTCATTTCATCCGCTTTCATATGTGGCTTTCGTTCTGGCACTTTTTTCTGCCTTACGTCTGGCTAAGTTTAATGTAGATACTCGCCAGTCAGATTCATTTATTGGCGTGCCTACGCCAGCCAATGCTTTTGTAGTAGCGGCATTCCCTTTGATCCTGGAATTCAATGCTGATTATGAATTTATTATTCATAATAACATCTTTCTGATAGCCTATACTTTGCTGATGAGCTACCTCCTGGTGTCCGAAATCCCGTTGTTTGCCTTGAAGTTTAAAAATTTTTCGTGGGTTGATAACAAAATCAAGTACATATTTATAATTCTTTCTGTAATTTTGTTGGTGGTTTTGCAGTTTCTGGCCATTCCACTGGTTATATTTCTATATATAGCCTTATCTCTTATTAATAAATCTGCCCCTGTTCCCAAAGGGGAGTAAATGTTTAAACAAAATCCCCCTTATCGGGAAAGGGGGTTGATACTTATGAAATTCCTCGCTTCGATTGACGTAATGCCTATCAAAGAAATCCTTGACCCTCAAGGAAAAGCCGTATTACTAGGTTTAAAAAACCTTGATATCCAAGGTTTTAGCGATTGTCGTATCGGCAAACATATTAATATGGAAATTGAGGCTGCCGATAAAGCAACTGCCGAAAGCATTGTAGAAGATGCCTGCAAAAAACTATTGGCCAACCTGATTATGGAAGAATATACGTTTGAATTAACAGCTATCTAAGTCAAAAATTATCAATAAATCCTTTATGCAGAATCCATTTGAGGAGAACGCCGCACCCATGCGGCCTGTATTGCTGACTATCTTGTGTATGCTTACCTTCTTATGGAATGCCTATAAGTTTTATGGGGCTATTCCGAGTGTGCTTACGCCTGAAAAAGTAGCGGCAAGTAAAGAACAGGCTAATGAAATGATGATAGATATGATGTCGAAATATTTATCGGGCAAAGAATTAGAAGAGGTTGAGAAAAATCAGCCGGATATGGATAAACTTTTTGACGAAAAAAGATTGGCAACCAGTGGTGTAGCTTCCATTATTTCGGCTGCTTTACTGGTTCTGGGAGGTATCTGGATGTGGGGATTGCGCAAAAAAGGATTTTATGTATACATAGCCGGAAATGCCATAGGTGTAATTGCACCTATTATTATTTTTGGCGGAACAATGGGCTGGTGGATAGGAATTTTCTCCTTAATCAACGCAGCTATTTTTACAGGATTGTATGGAATACATTTAAAATATTTATCTTAAATGTTAAGCGTTTGTTAACGCCAACAGAAACCAACTCAGATTTGAGTTGGTTTTTTAATTTTATACGGCTTTAACAAATTTTGCCCCTACTACCTTTTTCTATGAAAAAACTATTATTGCTACTCTTTTTTTATAGCTCTATTAGTTATGCACAGATAGATTTTACAAGAATCTACCACCCCATTATCAATGAGGCTGAACTGGCTATTGTTGATACCAGTTATCATGAGGCATTAGCATTTTATAATGAAGCCTTTGCCAATGTAGAAAAACCCTTTGCCAAAGATTATTACAACGCTGCTATCTGTGCTACATTAGTCGGCAAAATGCCTGTAGCATTCGATTTTTTGGAGAAAATCGTAGCTAAAGGATATCTGGTGGAGAATTTCAGAAAAGATTTCTTTTTTAAAAATGTAGCTGATACCTGCAAACAATGGGCAAGCTTTGAAAAGCAGGCTAGGCTCATAAAACCCCTGATCAATACTGAATTACGGGATTCGCTACAGAAGATGTATCTTGCCATGACAAACACCCCTACAACTCCGCTTACGGCTGAATTAAGGAGCTATATTAAAGAACATGCCAAAGACCAGAAATGGATGCCTGTAGATAGTTTATTAATAATGCGAGATATGCCCGAACCTTTATTTCAACAAATAGACAGTCTCCGAAAATTGAATGGGATGAAAGGTTCGATAATTATCCGGGATAATTTCCTGAAAACCTATAAATTATTAGAAACACATGGTTTTCTTGATGAAAATATATTAGGTCTTAATCAGATTATCCAGACTCGTTCACAAGGCCCTCCTTTCCGAAGTACGCTTTCCTCGTCTTATTTGTATGAAAATAACTTAGTAAGCGATATAATAATTTTCAGTTCATTTCAACAGCAAGTAGAAAAAATTGATGTTTCACCTATAATCAAACAAGCCATAAGAGATGGGAAAGCACATCCGGCTATTATAAGGTCATTGCTTGATTATTCTACTGATGAACCCTGTACAATGGGCAAGGTATTGGTTGTTCAGGTTCGACTTGAAGATAATATCAGTTGTCCCAATAATAATTGGGAAGAAAAAAAAGAAAGATATTACTGGAAGAAAGAAAAATCTGCTTCCTTAAGTGAGGTAGAAATTAATGAAAGAAGGCAAAACCTTGGCTTGGAAAAACTGGATGATGCCTATCGGAAAGCTTTTTTTAAATCCCGCCCAACACCATTTCTTATTTATGGTGGTAGTTATCAGTCTGAGTTAGCGTATATTCCCAGTTGCGATTTAATAGATAAAATGATTAAGGGTGCGGTCGTGCTTAGATAAAGAACTTGTTCGAAATATCATTTTTTCAAGAAAATACCCGCTTATACTAATTTTGTCAAAAGATTCTTTGGTTCAATATTATTGTTCTTCTAACATTCCATTAAATTTGTACTCATTCTTATCATTTGTACTTCTTAAATCGTACATCAAATAATCAATATGTCTGTACAAACAACGCTCTATCGTGATACCGAAATCTTCGACTTAATCACGAAAGAAAACAACCGCCAATTACATGGTATTGAACTGATTGCTTCTGAGAACTTCGTTTCACCACAAGTAATGGAAGCCGCAGGTAGTGTACTTACCAATAAATATGCCGAGGGGCTTCCGGGCAAGCGTTATTATGGCGGCTGTGAGGTAGTAGATCAGGTTGAGCAAATTGCTATCGACCGTCTGAAAGCTTTATTTAATCTTACCTGGGCTAACGTACAGCCACACTCAGGAGCACAGGCTAATATGGCTGTTTTTCTGGCGTGTTTACAACCGGGTGATAAAATTTTAGGATTTAACCTTTCGCATGGTGGACACCTTTCGCATGGTTCGCCTGTAAATATCTCTGGTAAATATTTCCAACCATTTTTCTATGGCGTTGAGCAGGAAACAGGTTTGATCGACTGGAATAAAGTAGAAGAAACAGCACACAGAGAAAAACCGAAATTAATTATTTGCGGTGCTTCGGCTTATTCTCGTGACTGGGATTATATCCGTCTTCGCCAGATTGCCGATTCTATCGGTGCTATTCTTTTAGCAGATATTTCGCACCCTGCGGGATTGATTGCTAAAGGTCTATTAAACGATCCATTCGATCATTGTCATATTGTTACTACTACCACACACAAAACCCTTCGTGGAACGCGTGGTGGGGTTATTATGATGCGTAATGACTTCCCGAATCCTTTTGGTATTACAACTCCTAAAGGTGAGGTAAGAATGATGTCTTCTTTATTAGATTCGGGTGTTTTTCCGGGTACACAAGGTGGACCACTAGAGCATATTATTGCTGCCAAAGCCATTGCTTTTGGTGAGGCTTTAACAGAGAACTTCTACAACTACGCCGTGCAGGTTCAGAAAAATGCGAAAGTAATGGCTGCTGAATTTGTGAATCGTGGCTATAAAGTTATTTCAGATGGTACAGATAATCATTTGATGTTGATTGACCTGCGTCCGAAAGGATTAACTGGTAAAATCGCTGAAAACTCTTTGATTCAGGCTGATATTACAGTTAACAAGAATATGGTACCGTTTGATGATAAAACTGCCATGACGACCTCAGGAATGCGTGTAGGAACGGCTGCTATGACAACCCGTGGATTGGTTGAAAAAGACATGGTAAGAATCGTAGATTTGATTGACGACGTATTGATGAATCATGATAAAGCAGCAACAATTGCGGCTGTTAAACAAGAAATCAATACCTGGATGCAGGATTATGCCTTATTCCAGTTTTAAGATTAGCATTTCATACGAGTAAAAAATAAGAAAAGCGTGGTTCAAAGAACCGCGCTTTTTGTCTAAACCTTAACTAAACCGTATGAAAATAAGAATCTTTATTATTAACCAATTACCTGGTAATCAAAATCTTGTTTAATGGCAAAGTAATCGCATTTGCTTTTCTTGAAAGACTTTATTGCGATACTTTTAGAATGAAATAGCTTCTCCGTAAACAAACTGATAACATAGTTTGCACACATCTCTATAAACGACTCCTGATTATTTTCTTCCTCAATCTTTTCAGTAGAAGCCATCAACGAACTCTGTAATACTTGTGTCTCTGTCAGTGCTACTGATTTAGCAGTTGCCTGATTCAATGTACGCTTTTGTCCATAACTATTATGCGGGAAACTCAAAGCCATAGAATTAAGGCTGAATAATAGAGTTGCGAATAGTAATAATAGCTTTTTCATAATTTTATTTTTTTGGAGAGCATTCATCATTCTTAATTGACAATACAAAGATATATGTTTTAATTGGTATTATGCGATACATAGTACTATTATTTTTCTTTGTTTTGGATAAGTGGTCATATATCTGGATGAACGGCTCTTTTTTACCTTGTAAATTTTGTTCTTTTTGTATTACACTTATTAGATGCAAAACTTTGATACAAAGTTGCACTATAAATAATATTTTTTAGGCTAAAAAAAGTTAAAGAGTGTTAAATCATCCGTGAACTGCCAGAATTTTGGAGTGAACTGTGTTGGGCAATAAAAAAGGGGAGAAGCTTGTCAGCCTCTCCCCTCTTCAGGTGATTAAGATTGCTCTTAATATTCCCATAAATTATGTTCGAATTCCATCAGCTTATTCTCCATTTGCTCCGATTGAAGCATACCTTCACGAGCTGATTTGTAGATATCATCTAAGTCTCTATCACCGGCATTCGATATTTTGGTAATTCTGCCATGGAACAAACGTAGTTCAAACGCATCAGCCAAATTTTTGTGTTGCGCTATATTCGCTGCATTGTACCAGATACATTTTGGATTCGAACGGAAATAACGCTCTAAATCTTTATATCTGAAAAATGCTACCGGGCGGTCGAAACCTAAGGTAGTTTGTGCTGCCGGAATCACAATTCCTAACGATTGAATATCGAAATACTGGCGAGAACGTTGTTTGTCAAAAATCCAATCTTCTTTCAGCTCAATGGTTGTAAGTTGGCTTGGGAAATACTCAGTTGCACTGCTTGCAATAGCTGTTGGTGCAGAAAAACTTGCGCCAGTGGTATCAGCACCTGCTGTAGTTTTATCACCGCCACCACCGCCCCAGCCGTCGTCACCGCCGCCAGCTGCAGACGTTTCAGCGCCAAAACCTGCATCTTTTTCTTCTTGCGATAAACCACCACCTTCTTCTTTCATTTGTAAACGCTCACTGAATTGCTCTAAAGTCAATTTAGTGGTCAATGAATCGTTGGTATAAGCATCTAATAAACCTGCTTTTACAGCATCCATCAGGTGCTTAGTAATCTCGCTACCTTTGGCGAAAAGTGGTTGATTAATTTTTTCTCTTAAATCAATTTTTCTCCAAAGCGTTGTTTTGTACATCACATTTGAATCATTAATCGGGCGAACCGAAAGCGGATTCAAATGATTATTCGTTTTTTCCTGAGCTACTGCTAACTGGCTGGTTATTAGTGCAACACCCAAAGCCATGCCGTGTAATTTTCCCATTAGCTGAAATTTATAAATTATTTTTAATTCAAAGGTATAGTAACAATGACACTTCCTACGTCAACCGTTTCAATCTCTCCTTTAAAGTTTCTACGTTCTACTTTTTTCACTTCAATTACATAACGGTCTCCTGCTTGTGCTTGTTGTGCCAGAGTAGCAATATTTGCTGCACCAGTGCCTGACACGCCGTTTACTTTCTTACTGCCGCGCGCAAGGTTCACTTCGAACTCAGATACACGGTAATTGGCATCTTTAGGGTTCGTTGTTTTAAAGTTTTCATCAGCAGCAGCTACGGCTACGATACCGCGTAAACCTGCAGCAGATTCACCTCTTTTCTCATCTAGTCTTTTACCGCCTTGTGTAGTGAAATACACTGTTGGTTTAGGTACACGACGAACTTTGAAAGGGAAATCTTTCAATTTAAAACCGCTATTCGTAACACTTAAAGTTACTTGTGCTGAGTTAGGTACAACGGTTACTCTTCCGCCACCGCCGGGGATAAATTCAGCACCGGAACCTCCGAAAGTTGGAGAATACAAGGCACCTAAACCAGGCGATGAAGTTTGAAGTTCGTTAGCACATTTAAAATACAATGGTGGTAAAGAAGCAGATTCTATCTGTACAGAAGGTTGAAGAACGGTATAGCTTTCTTCTTTATTAACCGTTTTCATGCTTCCATCTGGAGCAGGATAAGATACAGTTGCGTTATAAGAACGTTTCAATTGTCCGTTTTTATCAAATTCTCCACCTTGAGCAGTAATTTCATATACACCTCTACCGTCTTTAATAGGCAAAGAGGTACCATTAATACTAATACGAGGAGTAATAGACTTTGAATAAGCCCCGATGGCTACTTCTGCATGGTATTTCTGGCCTGCCACTACAGCACGAGAATCTGGAATTACCAAGGCTAAGATTTCATCAAACTTAATTTCTTTAATCCCTACCTGAGTCGCCAGATAATCTAATACCTGACTTTCCAGACGTCGAACCTCTGATTGTTTCTGACTTAATACTGCCAAAGCTGCCGGAACAGGTGTCTGAGCAAAATATAATTCAGAGAAATCTTTATTTCTTGTCAAAGCGTCAGTTTTTGCTAATGCCGGGTCTTGGGAAGCATCAATCGCCAGTTCAGAAAATTTGGTATTCGGAGCAGCAAATTTCTGAAGAGCTACACTGAAATCATTCAGTTTTTTCTTCAATTCATATCCTTTACCATTTTTATTAGCACCAACCATCAGGATGGCTACTTTCTCTTCCTCAGAAGGGTTTTTCACACCTCCCGTTATTGGGTCTATTCCGCCACCCGCATTGATTACTTCTTGTTTTAAACCAGCGATATAACCGTCGATTTCAGCAGTCATTTTTCTTACGTCATTTGCCTGACGCAATACATCTGCATATTTTGCAGCAGTCGCATCCTTCTCAATCTTATCTTTAATTGCCTTTACTGATTTACCGTTTGTTTCGTTTGCTGCTGAGTTTGATCTTTCTATACTATTATTCAATAGCTGAAATTTCTGTAGAATAGCATTACTTATCTGGAGTGCCAACATTGCCGTCAGAACCAGATACATCATGTTGATCATCTTCTGACGTGGTGACTCTTTTCCGCCTGCCATATATATAGTAGTATTATACGGTTAGTAAAAATTTTAATTAGAATTATTTTCTATCTCTCAATAATAGTTCCAAAACCAGTTGAGGATAAAACAGATAACTATCAGTTACCTTTCATAGCTGATAACATACTGCCATAAACGTTGTTCAACGAGCTAAGGTTGTTTGTCAATTTAGACATTTCTGACTTAAATTGTTGTGTTTCCTTAGAGGCTTCAGCCATATCTTGCATAGCAGTAGTAAGGTTGCTATAGAAAGCGTTCATAGCTTTCAGGTGCTTGTTAGTATCTTGTAATTCTAACTCGTATACGGCGTTAAGCGCACCCATGTTTTGCGTAATTTTACCAAATTGCGCTCTGTATTCCTGTGCATCTTTGGTAGCATCTGCCATGCTGTTCATTGCTGTTACGGCTGTTCCGTAAGCACTGTTCATAGCAGTTACCTGATTTGATGCTGTTTTTACATTCTTAGCATATTCGCTGGTTGCTACAGTAGCATCGCTCAAATCTGACATTTTAGCTACCTGGCCTGTCAAGCTTTGGATACCTGATTTAAGGTTATCAAAAACATCAGGAGTAATTCTGGCATTGGCCAGCATATCATCCATTTTAGCTGTTAAGCCTGCACCTTGTGTTGGAGCAGCACTTCTTCTTACTGGCTCACCTGCATAATCATCAGCTAATTCAGGATACGCTTTTTCCCATTGGTACTCAACAGGAGGGAATAAGAATGATTGGATTGCGTATAGGATAAAGATTACTGCTTCTGTTGCTAATCCGATGGGAAGCATAAATGCAAGGGCCTCATAGTGCATGATTTTACCCATTGCACCCAAGATTACAACTGCCGCACCCAATGCATAAATAGTAGGTATTAGTCTATCCCAAAAGAAGTTTGTACTTTTCTTTGCTGCCATTTGTTTAAATAAATTAAGAGTTTTATTATACTTTCTATAAAAGGTTATTAAGACACGAAATAAAGAATTTGTTGTTCTAATAAAAAATTAAAGCAACAAATTTATTTTATGGATTATAACGGTAGATTCCGTCTGAAATTTTATTTGTTCTTTGATTTTAAATAATTCCAGCTTTAATGGCGGAATATGCTATCAGGTACAACTATAATCAAACAAGTTTCTATTTAAAAGAATTGCGAAATATGAAGATAGATAGTATTCTTTAACGAATACCCGTTCTTCATATTTCGCAATGAGTTATTCAATTTATTCTCTTCCCGGAACGCTTCCCAGACGGTCCATTACACAACGGAAACCGATATAAGAACGACGTTCGTTACGATATTCATAAGTATTAGTACCTGTTTCCAGGAAATAAGCTACGTCTTTCCACGAGCCACCTTTAATTACTTTTCTTGGTTCGTTATCGTCATTATATACAGGGTTCAAGTCCCAGGTAACAGGCATATAAGATTCTGCATACGCATCCTGACACCACTCTGCTACGTTTCCTGCCATGTTGTATAAGCCGTAGTCATTCGGATTAAAGGCATTTGAAGGAGCTGTATAAGGATACCCATCTGCACGGTAATTACCACGATATGGTTTAAAGTTTGCCAAGAAACATCCTTTGCCATTGGCTACGTAAGGGTTACCCCAAGGATATTTAGCACCTTCTTTACCGCCACGTGCTGCCCACTCCCATTCAGCCTCTGAAGGCAAACGGAAACGCGGAGAACGGAAGGACTTATGCTCTGTTAAATAAGTATTGTATAATTGTGAACGCCATTTGCAGAAATATTGAGCGGCATCCCAGCTTACACCTACTACCGGATACATATCGAAAGCAGGAGACGAGTAGTAGTACTCTGTCATCTGGTCGCCGTTATGATAAGTAAAATCTTTTGTCCAGACTGATGTATCAGGATATAACTGAGACATGATAAACTCTTCTCCCAATACTGAAACCGAATCTTCAACCATCCGATCCATAAACTGGCGATACTCGTGGTTAGTAATTTCTGTGTCGTCCATGTAGAAAGGCACAATCGTTACTCTTTTGTTCATCGAAACACGCGCCGACATTACATCTTCATCTGCTTGTCCCATCATTAAAGACCCCGAGGGAATCAACACCATACCATCAGGAGATACCTGTTTGTAACCTTTACGAGCAAAAGCATTAATTTGCCCATTGCGGATACCATCAGCTCCAGCTTCTTTCGTACTACCATCTTTTCCTTTCTTTCCTCCAAATAAACCACCAAGGCCGCTCTTTCCAGAACCACAACCTTGCATTATAATAATTGGGGCAACGATTAACAGACTTTTAAATAAGGTCTTAAGCATTTGCTTGTTCATAGCGTAAAACAAGTTAATAATCTATATTTTGGGGTACTTACTCTATTTGTTGTAAAAACGCGGCTTACGAAAACATTATTGTATTAACAGACAAAGTTATAAAAAAAATTGGATTTTTCGGGTAATACTCCACTTGTATAGCAATTATTAAGCCAAAAGGCACCAATTTAACCGGATATTGAACCGATTCGGGTAATTTTATAAACCTGTATTGAAATTTAATCAATTACTCAAGAAAAGAGAGGACGAGACTCATTTTGTTATTAAACGGCATAAATTGTGCCAAAATAATAATCTGAGAGGTATTGAATAAGAAGCTAAACTTGCCCTTAGTCACCAATAGCGTTTTTTCCTGATTAAAAATAAAATTCTCCTTTATTGAAAATATTTACTGTTTATTCTCAATTAGGCAACTAAGTTACAATAATTGTTGAAAAAACAGTTAAAAATTTGTCATTAAAAAATAATAAACAATTTTCTGCCATCTATACCAATTTAGCTGATAATCAGCTCTTATTAGTATCTGTATCTAGGTGTACGGATGATTGATTTTTTCCCTGCCCTGAACGGAGCTAACGCATAGCTAAGCATGACCTCATGGGTTGTAGCACTTTTTGCCTGTGCACCGCCAACGATTACGTCTATTGCGTAGCCAATTCTTAATGTATTATTCAAGATATTAGCCCCTAAAAGTGCTGTTACGGCATCACCCACACGATAGCTTGCGCCAAGCCAATAAGTATTGTCATAGGTAGCAATAGCACCTGCCGAAAAGCTTGTAATACTCATATTACTCAGATTTGAACTCAGCATGAACATCGGGCTCACATCAATCATATACGATACTCCGAACAACATCGTACCTGTCAGGTAGGCGCTGCGGTCTAAAACATTGGTTGCTCCCTTAATTGCATCAGTTGCCAGACCATATTTAGGTTCATTTAAGTGATTGACTGAAAGCCCTATTGAATAGGTTGGACTGTAGAAATAAGCGCCTGCACCTAAGTCTAGCTTAGTTTGGCTTATCACACCAGTGCCTAACAAAGGGTCATTATCGTCTCTTGGGCGTAAACGTCCGTAATCAATGCCTCTTGTAAAAAGTCCTCCGTTTACACCAATGGCCAACTGGCTCCCTCCTACCGGAATATGATAAGCATAAGATAATTTTAAGTCTCTTTGGATACTGGCACCAATTTTATCGTTCACAAAAGTCAATCCTACCCCGCTTTTTATCATCTTCAAAGGTACATTGGCAGATATTACCTGTGATACCGGTGCTCCTCCATCATCGAATGTACTTTGATACCCCGTATATTGTGTTCTGTAGATAGCCTGAAAGCGCGTAACATTCTCTGAACCAGCAGTGGCCGGATTGAAGAATAGCTGATTAAAGTAGTAGTGGCTAAATTGCGTATCTTGTTGAGCAGTAGCTGTAAAAAGTGTCAGAGACAATATTACAATGTAAAATTTTTTCATAGTAGGCCAGGGGTCTTCTGTTTTTCCTTGAGCAATATAAGCAAAAATAATATTTGTAATATTATAACGTAAAAAATTAGGCTAAACTTGTGGTTTAGCCTAATAAATTCTATGAAAGATGATTTGCTTTTTTGATGTAGAGTTCCAGTGCCCCTGTCATCGATGGAGCGTTGGGCAGTGGGGCTTCTATATCGAGAATATAGCCCGCATCCCTAATGGCTTTGGCGGTTGTTGGGCCGAAGGCTGCCAATCGGGTATTGTTTTGTTGCCAGTTCGGGAAGTTGGCGTCCAGAGACGTAATTCCTGATGGGCTAAAGAAACAGATAATATCGTAGAAAACTTCTGTCAAATCAGATAAATCAGCAGGTACAGTTTCATACATAATAGCTTCTGTTAAGTGAAGATCATTACGATTCATCAGGTTCGGAATCTCGTTGCTTCTGATGTTTGAACACGGAAACAGGAATTTCTCGCTTTTATGTTTCAGAATCAATGCTTCTAAGTCAGCAGCTGTTTTTTGTCCTACAAAGATTTTACGTTTTCTGATAACTATATATTTCTGTAAATAATTAGCCGTTTGCTCCGAAATACAGAAATACTTCATATCAATCGGTATTTCGATGCGTAGTTCTTTGGCTATTCTGAAAAAGTTATCTACTGCGTTCCGGCTGGTCAGGATAATAGCAGTATGTGCCAGAATATCCACTTTTTGACGACGGAAGTCACGGTGATCCAGGCCTTTAACTTCAATAAACGGACGAAAATCTACTTTGAGGTTGTATTTTTTTTCTAATTCAAAGTAAGGAGACTTTTCGTCAGTTGGTCTTGCCTGGGTTACTAAAATGCTCTCAACTTTACGGAGGCGTTCTTGAAGAAGTTTATCTGTCATTTCACTCATCCAAATTGCGGGGTTTCAAGTACAGAGTTTATTTCTGATATTAATTTTCAACAATTAAGTCAACAGTATCGGCTATTATCTACCTAATAATTAAATAGCGAATCTGATTCCAAGTATAATCGGTAACAGTTCTACAATGCAAAGGTACGAAATTAAATATAGACTTTGTATAGGTACACTTCTATTTATCGTAAAATACAGGATAAAGGATCTGATAAGATAGAATAAAATCATTGGTGTATACAGGTAGGCAGTCCAATTGAAATCTACCGGAAAATACTCTAAAAACAGAACCAGTAATACTATTACCAAGAAGGTATAGAAAATAATAGACGACTGAACGATTTTGAAATAGTGCAGATCGACTACCTTTTCAAGATTAAATAATTGCCCGATAAGACTAATAAAAAAATATTTAAAAATGAGTGCCATGAACACCGCCAGGCATATTCTGAAATAATTAGACGCCAATACCCCCAGGGTTTCACCCTCTTGCAGGAATGTTCTCGCGCCAAACACATAAATCCCCTTACTCTGCAATAACATACAGAAGAAACTCATAATCATGGCCAGCATCACAATAAACATGATGTTCATGCGGCTCAGGGGCTTATTAATGAGGAAAGACTGGTCTCGCACCAGCGTATTGAGCAAATCGCGGAGGTTATAGTATCGCTCAAAGGCCCTTACATAAGAGTTTGATAAGTAAGTGAATATCACCAGAATAAACATCGATACCAGTACAAAGTAATTTTTATAAGGAGCGGGAGTACGAGGCTGGGCTTTAATGCTTGATTCGGCCAGAACAATCGGCTTCTGATTCAACTGGCGTTTATAACCCAGATATAGTCTTTTATCTTCAATATTAGGCGAACCATAAAGCGTAATATAAATCTGTGGTTGCTCATATACTTTATACAGACTATCGATATTTAATACAATCCATTGATTACCTGGGATCTTCTGACGAAGTGAACCATTGATAAACAGGAAGTTATCTTCTTTTTGTGCGTGTACTAACAGGTTATATCCCCGGTTACTTTCAATGTCGCAGAAGACGGTATGAGAAGGATAATTGACGTGCTGCTCGGCAATATAAGGCACATAGGCCTTCATGCGGTCGTTATATACCTGCCAGTCGTCATGATAATCATGAACTAAGTAATATCCTCCGTTTGGACCAACAGTTCCAGCAAACGAGTTAAACGAAACCAACAGGAAAAGTATATAAAGGCCCTTTTTCAATCTATTAAGCAGAATTTTTGCGCAAAATTAACAAAAAAAGGTCAGATTTTCACATCTGACCTTTTATCATCTATTAATTTTTTTTCAATTATGCTTTACCAAGCGCTTTTAGCATTGTAGCACCAATATCAGCCGGTGAAGCTACTACGTGGATACCACACTCTTCCATGATTTTCATTTTTGCGGCAGCAGTATCATCTGCACCACCGATAATAGCTCCTGCATGACCCATACGACGACCTTTAGGGGCTGTCTGGCCAGCAATGAAACCTACAACGGGTTTAGTACCGTGTTCTTTAATCCAATGGGCTGCTTCTGCTTCCATACCACCACCAATCTCACCAATCATTACGATACCTTCCGTTTCAGGGTCGTTCATCAATAGTTCAACTGCTTCTTTGGTTGTAGTACCAATGATTGGGTCACCACCGATTCCGATAGCCGTTGTTTGTCCCAAACCTGCTTTAGTCAATTGGTCTACCGCTTCATAAGTAAGGGTACCCGATTTTGACACAACGCCGATTGTTCCTTTTTTGAAGATAAAGCCCGGCATAATACCTACTTTACATTCTTCGGCTGTAATAATACCCGGACAGTTAGGGCCAATCAAACGAACGTTTTTGCCTTGGATATAAGATTTTGCCACAACCATATCTTTGGTTGGGATACCTTCTGTAATACAAACGATTACTTTGATACCTCCATCAGCGGCTTCCATAATCGCATCTGCTGCGAAAGCCGGTGGCACAAAAATAATTGAAACATCTGCTCCTGTTGCTGATACGGCTTGTTCAACCGTGTTGAATACTGGTTTGTCTAAGTGTAGTTGACCACCTTTTCCGGGCGTTACACCACCTACAACATTAGAACCGTACTCAATCATTTGTCCGGCGTGGAAAGTTCCTTCTGAGCCAGTGAAACCTTGTACAATTATTTTAGAATTTTTATTGACTAAAACGCTCATTATATCATTGATTAGATGATTAGTAGAATTTTTATACTCAAAATGAGGTAAAACCTGTGGCTTTCTCAATTTTACGTAAAAGTAGTTTGAAATGGGAAAAGTGCAAAAGTTTTTTTGAAGCAAAAAAAAGCAGGCTCAGGCGAGAAAGCACAAAACATTGGTAGTCAGACTATTATGTGTTAAAAATTATCTATTAAAAATAAAATACCCTTTGATTCTTTACAATTAGATAAAGTAAGATAGGTGGTAGAAGAACAATAAAAGTTTAAAGATAGGGTCAAATGATGGTTTGTAAAAAACAAACACATTAGAGTAAGCTTGAATAGATGATGCAAATATAGCATATTTCTCATAAAAAATAGGAGCCAAATAAGAGAAAGGTGTTTTTTTATTCATCTACTAGCCTTTTAATAGCTAAATGCCTTACTATCAAAACACTAACTTTTTCAAATTTTTTATTAAAAATCAGTTCTAACAAAATCATTAGATAAAATTAAAGGCGAAAATAGCTTCGTTTAAAATGAAGTCCCTGTTCTATACAATAGATTTGTTGAGGATATACCGTAGGATATTTTATCGAATCATTCAACAATTATAGCTTTGGAAAATCTAAAAACCACAAAGCGATATACAATTTTAATCAGTCTGATAATATTTGTGGTCGCACTTACACAAACCGCTATTACTTATCAGGACTATAACGGGCAAAAAACACATGATGGAGGCTCATTGTTTCTGGTTGGTGGAATTGTGATTCTTGGCGGTGGGCAGAAAGAACGGTTTGTGTGGCTGGCTAATCCATTATATCTGATAGCCTTAATTCTGTTCTTTAAGTGTAAGAGATTAAGCGGAATATTCTCAACAATAGCCCTCTTACTTGCTTTATACTTTATTACTTTTAAAGAAATTTTAGCGGCAGAAGACGGGTGCATGGCTCAGATTCAAAGCCTGAATGTAGCGTATTGGTTATGGATAACAAGTATGGCAATCTTGACTGTCGGAGCATTTTATTACTTTACACAAGCATCTAAAAATACAGTAAACGCATAGTTATTATTTAAGGAATAGCTTTACTAATTCAAAAAACACTAAATTTGTGGCATATTGAATTAATAATCTGCTTCTCAATGACGGTTCAAACCAACGTATCGCTCAAACCTTATAATACTTTTGGAATAGATGCCACTGCTAAATACTTGGTAGAAGTATCAAGCATTGAGCAATTGCAAGACATTCTCCAAAATCCAGACTATCAAGGCATTGAACGTTTAATTTTAGGCGGCGGCAGCAATTTGCTTTTGACTAAAGATTTTAACGGAATTGTGATAAAAATAGCGATTAAGGGAATAGAGAACTTTAAAGAAGATGGCGAAAATATCTGGCTGAAAGTTGGTGCAGGTGAAGTATGGCATGATTTGGTGATGTATTGTGTCAATCATGGTTATGCAGGTGTTGAGAACTTGTCATTGATACCGGGTACAGTAGGCGCTGCTCCCATGCAAAACATCGGGGCCTACGGAATAGAGATTAAAGAAGTATTTGAAAGCCTTGAAGCGATTGAGATAAAAACCGGCAAAAGTAGAATCTTTACCAAAGACGAATGTCAGTTTGGGTATCGGGAAAGTATTTTTAAACATACCATAAAAGGCGAATATGTGATTGTTACTGTCAATTTCAAATTGAGCAAAACACCTGTTTATCATGTAGAATATGGTGCGATTAAAGATACTCTGGCTGAAATGGGTATAGAGCACCTAAGTATCAAAGCCATCAGCGATGCCGTTATTAGTATCCGCCAGAGCAAATTACCTAATCCTGCTGAAATTGGCAATGCGGGAAGTTTCTTCAAAAATCCTGAAATACCTAAAGCACAATTTGATTTATTGAAAGAGCAATTCCCTACTATTCCCTCCTATCCTGTCAATGAGCAAATGGTTAAAGTACCAGCAGGTTGGTTGATTGAGCAAGCCGGTTGGAAAGGTCAACGCTTTGGTGATATTGGTGTACACGCCAAGCAAGCTTTGGTTCTGGTTAATTTTGGCGGTGGTAAGGGCAATGAGATAAAAGAACTCTCACAAAAAATTCAGGATTCTATCAAAGAGAAATTCGGTATTCAGCTACATGCTGAGGTGAATTTTGTTTAAATACATTTTACTATATTCGTTCGGTGAAATATACTATCCCTATGACGGGATATTTTTCAAATTCCAGAGGGACGATTATTAAAAGTTTTCAAATCTATTTTACTCTTCAAGTTTTACTATCAATTGATAATACCGCTGGTCTGTCGGTTTTAGCCACTCATCATTCCTGCAAATTTTTTTTTATTTCTGCGCAACCCTAGTTGTTGCTTTCTGCATCTTGTTTACGAAAAGCAACAAAAAAAGTCTTTTTAAAAACTCCGCGGCAGTTTTTCTAAATATATCAGAACAGATCATTTTAACGATTACAATTATGAAAACGCTTGTAAAAACAATTGCCGCATTAGCCGTAGCTATGACCGTAAATTTCGGAGCATCAGCACAAGAAGAAGACCACTTCGGTACTTCAGAAAAGAAAGATTACAACAGCGATTACACTGAGAAACATTACGAAAGAAAAGAAAGAAGATACAATATGTTTTCTCGCAGAGACTTCGGTTTATATTTAGGCTTGAATACTTACGACAGCAAAAACCTACCTGAATTAGATAACTGGAAATCTCGGTATGTTGCCTTAAGCTGGAAGAAAAATCACCGCTTATTGACTGGTAAACAAGTAGATGTAGCCTTGGGAACGGGATTTGAATTTGCCTGGAATAACTATATGTTGAAAGACAACATCACTTTAGCTAACCAGACTGTAGGTGCTGATTTTATTGAAGTAAAAGACGACTTGCAAAAATCTAAATTAGTGGTTACCAATTTCAATATTCCGGTGATGTTACAATTTGGATTCAAACAAAGCAAATGGATATTAGGCTTGGGTGCGTATGGTGGAGCAAGAATTGATAGTTATACTAAAACCAAAGGTGAAAACGGTACTAAACGTGACCACGGTGCGTATAATATGAATAAGTTTCACTATGGTTTGGCAGCAGAGTTAGGACACAAAAGTTTTACTTTATTTGCCCGTTATCAAATGACTCCTATGTTTAAAGATAACAACCCTGTGAATGGCAATAGTATTATGTTTGGGATTCGTTTGTAAGGATTGATACTATAAAGTGACTTAACAAAGTGCCACGGTTATACTCATTCGAGTTTGGCCGTGGCACAGTTATTTTTATACTCTTGTATATTTTTTAGTTTGTCTGAGTGCTTAAGCGTGCCCCCCGCGCGGCGGCCGCCCCGTTTAAGGTCGAGTAGAGGGGTGACACGCTGGACTCAAATCTTTTCAAAATTTAAAGGCTGAATATCAGGTTCTACCAGACCTAATCGGGCTTCTTTTGTAAAGAGATAGTCTTTTGTATAAAAAATAAAAGCATTGCCTCTATCGCTGTATTTACTTTGCAGAAACTGATTACATACTTGCTCAAATGATTGTCCTTCGCCCGAATATCTATTCCAGAATTCATTTAAAAGCCATATCCAGAAAAGGGTAATGGTATCATGATAACCACTTGAATCTGTATTCATCCCTCCTACTGACTCATTATACGTTGGAATATTCAAACGCATTTCAGCTAAAGCATTTTCATAACCTAGTTCGGCTACATGCCATAGGCCCGTTATCAGATGCGCCTCATGCGTCCATTCTTTTGCAGGGAGCATTTTGGTGCGAAAGCCTCCAACAATATGCTCAAACTCTTTTTGGGTAGAGGGTATATAATAGTCCATTCAGACAAATTTTATTTTGAAATTTCTACAAAAAACGATTTAATATTATAAATTTCAAAATATTATTCTGCCATATTTTTCAATTTTATATTTTTTCTATATTTGTCAAAAAACTAAAATACTATGAGCCCTATTTTCGACCATACCATCCTTAAATTAATACAAGTAGCCATCTCACTTTTTGCCGGTGTTCTTTTTCTGCAATCCGGTTTTGATAAAGTGATTGATTTCAGTGGCAATAAATCTTATATACAAAGCGTATTCGCCAAGACCTTTCTGAGCAGTTTTTCTTCTGTCTTATTTATTGTCATCACTATTCTGGAAGTATCAGCAGGTATAGTAAGTTTCTTAGGAGGAATCTATTATTTTGTAGAAGGACAGGCAGATTTTGCTATTTTAGGCTTAGAATTAGCCGCATTAGCTATCCTATCTCTTTTTACAGGACAACGTATTGCTAAAGATTATGCTGGTGCAGCTTCTTTGGTAAGTTATTTTTTATTGATGGTTTTTGGGCTGTATTTGTATACTTTGCAGGGGTAGATAAGTGTATGCGGAACGCCGCACGCATACATACTAAAACCATTCACTTTGCATATCAATCGTTACCTGGTCGGGGCTTAGTAAACGCTTCATGAGTGAGTCTGCTTTTACTAATTCGTATTCATAAAAATAGCGGGCAGTCATGAGTTTCCCCTGATAAAAATCACGGTCGGAATCATGTGCCTCTGATAGATTTTGTTGGGCAATAATGGCTTGTATGAGCCATTGCCAACCGATTGTAATAAGGCCGAATAACTCTAAATATAAGGTAGCATCTGACAGATATTTCTCAATTTCGCCTTTCTGCGCCAAGCCTAACAAATGACCTGTAAGCTGTTGTGCTTTGCCTAAAGTCTTTTGTAATTGCTCAGCTAAAGGTTTTAATTCATCTATAGTACTGGCTTCTGCCAATGTTTTAGAAACTTCTTCAAAGAATATCTGTGCAGCTTTGCCTTGATGAATTGTGATTTTTCTACCCAATAAATCAAGCCCGTGAATACCCGTTGTACCTTCATGTATCGGGTGAATGCGTGCCTCTCGGTAATATTGTTCTACCGGGAAATCAGTAGTATAGCCTGCCCCACCTAAAATCTGAACGGCTGCGCTGGTGGACAGACAGCACATTTCAGATGGATACGATTTGGCTATTGGAGTTAGCAAATCTAATAATAGCTGAGCTCTTTCTTTGGTTTCACCTTCTGCCACATGGGCTATATCGGCCAGTTTACTGGCATACATTAACAATGAAAATGCACCCTCCGTAACTGCTTTCTGAAACAACAACATTCGCTTCACATCCGCATGATTGATGATAGAGGTTTGCGGTTTGGCAGGGTCTTTTTCTGAAATCTTTCTGCCTTGTGGGCGTTCTTTTGCATAAGCTAAAGAAGCTTGGTAAGCTGCCGTACCGATAGAAACTGCATTTAAACCTACACCTATGCGGGCCTCATTCATCATCTGAAACATATAGTTCAAACCCTTATGCGGTTCGCCAACGAGATAACCTTCACAATCATCGTTTGAGCCCATCATCAGGTGCGCAATCGGCGCTCCCTTATAGCCCATCTTATGATAAACGCCTGCTGTAATTACATCATTGGATGAGAGTTTACCACCTAAATCAGGTCTTTGTTGAGGTACAACAAATAAAGATATGCCTTTTGCTCCTATAGGGCCTCCTTTGATTTTGGCTAACATCAGATGCACTACATTGTTGCAGGCATCATGGTCTCCGCAAGAAATGAATATTTTTTGTCCTTTAATCTTATAAATGCCTTCTTTTTCGGTAGATTCAGCGGAAGTTGTAATATCAGATAATGAGCTTCCGGCATTGGGTTCGGTCAATGCCATCGTACCTTGCCATTCGCCGGAATACATTTTTGGGGTGAAAGTTTCTATCAAATCCTGTGAACCAAAGCTGCGAATCAGGTTAGCCGCTCCCGTAGTCAGAAAAGGGAAAACGCTTGCTGAATAATTGGCGGTTTGAAATATAAAACCTGCTGCATTAAGAATAGTAGCAGGTAATTGCTGTCCGCCTTCTTCATAGGAGAAACCTGCGTTTATCCAGCCATCCTGTCCGAATTGCTTCACGATTGGCTTCATACCCGGATGTACCTTTATCTTGCCCTCTATTAGTTGCGGTTCTTTTCTGTCCATCTCGGTCAGTAGCGGATAAAGCATTTTTTCTGCTATCTGCTGGGCAGCATCCAGGACCATATCAAATGATTCGCGATTATGATCCTGAAAATAAGGGTATTGGGTAAGCGCTTCGCTATCAAGCACTTCGTATAGGTTAAACTGAATATCACGCTTTGAAAAAAACATTATCTTCTTCTACGTTTGCCTTTATCTTTGTTAGAACTACTTTTATCTGAGCTTTTACCTGTACTTCTTTTTGAGTCACCTCTTCCTGAATCACCTCTTCTGGAATTACTTCTTGATGAACCGCCTCTTCCATCACGCCCTTTGGCTTTATTGGCCATTCCTGACGATGATTTATAGGCTTTTCCTCCCACACTTACCAGTTCTAAATCCATGCTTCGGCGCTCCATGTCGGTAGCTTTTACTCTCACTTTTACAGCTTCGCCGAAAGTAATGATACGGCCGGTGCGTTTACCTACTATCCGGTAATTCTCCTTATCCAATTCGTAGAAATCGTCATTCAAATCGGCTAATCGCACCATACCTTCACAACTGGTTGAAGTAATTTCAACGAAAATTCCAAAATCGGTTACACCTGTTACAACCCCATCAAAAATCGTATTATGGTCTTGCATACTCATAAACTCGACCTGCTTGTATTTGATGGAAGCACGCTCAGCTTCGGCAGCTAGTTTCTCACGGTCTGACGAATGCTTTGCTTTCTTTTCATATTCGTCCAGACTTGGAGCCTTTTTCTTATCCAGATAATTCTGCAACAAGCGATGCGCCATCATATCAGGATAACGACGGATTGGTGAGGTAAAGTGGCTATAATGCTCAAAAGCCAAGCCAAAGTGCCCAAGAGGTTCGGTAGTATAACGAGCCTTAGACATCGTTCTTACAGCTAATTGCTCCAACACATTCTGCACGCCTGTTCCTTCCACTTCTTCCATCATCTTATTCATGGTAGAAGACAAGCCTTTCTCCGAATCGGTTCTGATAGTAAATCCTAAACGCGCAGCAAAATTGGCAAAGTTTAAGAGTTTTTCAGGATTTGGTGGTTCGTGTGTACGATAGACCATCGTATTACCACTCTCTTGTTCCTGGCCGTCTTTGGTTTTCTTTTTGCCTAAGTTAAATACAAATTCGGCTACTTTTTTATTGGCCAATAGCATAAACTCTTCAATCAGTTTATGCGAGTCTTTTCTTATCTTTAATTCTACACCGAGTGGCTTCCCTTGTGCATCCAGCTTGAATTTTACTTCATTCGTTTCGAAGTTGATTGCTCCTTTCTGGAAGCGTTCTTTTTTCAGGATTTTTGCCAGATGGTTAAGCGTTTGCAAAGGTTTAAGGTATTGCAGCGCTATTTCATCTACCACTATCTGCCCTTCTTCTATTTCTAAAACTGTCTGGGCTTCCTCGTAAGTAAATCGTTTATCTGAATGGATAATCGTACGACCGAACCACTCACCCACTACCCGGCCATCATGGGTCATTTCAAAAACAGCCGAGAAAGTCAACTTATCCTCATTTGGGCGAAGTGAACAGAGATTATTCGATAATTTCTCCGGCAACATCGGGATAGTTCTATCTACAAGATATACCGATGTGGCACGATTTAATGCTTCTTCTTCTAATCTTGTGCCTAACTTCACATAATGCGTTACGTCGGCGATATGCACCCCTACTTCATAATTGCCATTTTCTAATTCTCTGAAACTCAGGGCATCGTCGAAGTCTTTGGCATCATGTGGGTCAATGGTACAGGTAAGAATATTCCTAAAATCTCTTCTTTTCTTGATTTCGCTCTCCTCAATCTTTTCAGAAATCGCCTCTGCTTCTTCCTCAATTTCTTTCGGGAATCGGATAGGTAAGCCAAATTCAGCTAAAATGGCGTGCATTTCAGCATTATTTTCTCCTGCTTTTCCTAAAATCTCGATTATTTCACCAACGGCTTGTTGGGTATTGGTAGGATATGCATTGATTTTTACAATAACCAAATCATTTTTAGTAGCTCCATTGATTTTGTCTTTAGGAATAAAGATATCTTCATGAAGACTTTTATGATCGGGTTTTACGAGTGCGTAGTTCCCAAAAACCTGTACTTTTCCCACTACTTCGCTTCTTCCTCTTTCAAGGATTTCGATTACTTTTCCTTCCGGGTTATCTCCTTTTCTGTAGAATTCTCCGAAGGTTGCCACTTTTACCAGGTCTCCGTCTATGGCGCCATTCAGGTCATCGGCACTTACCCATATGTCGGGTTTGCCTTCTTCATGCCGGATAAATCCAAAACGTTGGTTCACATGGTCGAGGCGGCCAATGACTGCATTGGCTTCGGCGTCGACTGTATATTTCCCTTTCTCTACCTGATATATCTTACCTTCTTGCAGCAAGTCTTCTATCACCATGCCAAAGAGCATTTTTTCTTGCTTGCTATGTACATCATAGTGTTGATAAAGGTCTTGCAGCGTATAAGGTTGTGTGGTATTGACCGACAAAAAAGCTAAAATCTCGGCCTTTTGCTGATCATAATATGATTGATGTTTATTTTTTGCCATTTTACTGTTTGGCGAACTAGTAGTTCGCCCAAATATATATTTACTATTTAGTTTGGTTGAATGATGTTACTAAAGCTGTGTATTAATCATTAATTACTGCCATTCATACAATGGATTCAAAGTAGGATCCCAGTTTGGATAAATCTTGAAATGTTTGTCCTGAACTTTATTTAATAAAATATCCCGCAGCTCAGCGATATTTTCTTTGTGTTCGGCCGAAATGAAAACTACATTTTCTGTATTTTTGGTCAGGTAGCTTCTTTTCAGTTTTTCAAGATTGCGTTTCAAATCATCTTCTGTTACCGTTTCCAGATGCTCATCAAGATTCTCTTCTGTTTCGGGTTTAAACAAATCTAGTTTATTAAATACCAATACAGTAGATTTCTCAGCTGCCCCGATTTCTGCCAGTGTTGAGTTTACCACTTCAATCTGCTCCTCAAAAGCCGGATGCGAAATATCTACTACGTGAATGAGTATATCAGCCTCACGAATCTCGTCTAAGGTTGATTTGAAAGACTCAATTAATGAAGTAGGCAATTTTCTGATAAACCCAACGGTATCTGTCAATAAGAATGGAATGTTTCCTAATACTACTTTTCTAACGGTAGAATCAATCGTTGCAAACAGTTTATTTTCTGCAAATACATCAGTTTTCGCCAGACGACGCATCAAAGTAGATTTCCCAACGTTGGTATAACCCACTAAAGCTACACGCACCAGACGACTACGTTCTTTGCGGCGGGTGGCGCTTTGTTTGTCTATTTTCTCTAATTTATCTTTCAGGAAAGCGATTCTATCCTGCACAATCCGTTTATCAGTTTCCAACTCTTTCTCTCCAGGGCCACGCATACCAATCCCCCCTTTCTGGCGGCTCAAGTGAGTCCACATACGGGTGAGTCGAGGCAATAAATATTGGTATTGGGCCAGCTCTACCTGTCGTTTAGATTGGTCGGTTCTGGCGCGTTGAGAGAAAATATTTAAAATCAACAGACTTCTGTCAAGAATCTTTATATCCTTAAACGCGGCTTCGAGGTTACGTACCTGAGAGGGCGTTAGGTCGTCGTCAAAAATAATAGTATCAACAGGATTTTCAATAATCCATGTTTCTATCTCCTCTAGTTTCCCCTTGCCGACAAACGTCTTCTGGTCGGCCCTATCCAATCTTTGTACAAATGTTTTTTTAGTAACAACTCCGGCTGTTGTAGCCAGAAAATTTAATTCGTTGAGGTAGTCATAAGTACGCTCAGCGTTTTGTTTCTGCGTAATCAGACCAACCAATATGGCCGTTTCCTGATGCTTAGCAGTAGAAAAAATGGGTGAATTAAGCAATTTTTAAAATTTTTGATCCTAAATAAAATAACTATTAATCTATATGAAAAGTTTCTGCGATAAATTACACGTTCTGAGCAGATTATCTTCATAGAAATGCTTACCAAAAGCAGTATAGAAAAGCCAGGTATGGAGAAGAAAAACCAGACTTATTTTCTGTATACTTTGTTCCTACACAAAAAACTACGGTCTTTTTTGGTAAGAATATAAATATAACAAAAAAAAATAAAAAAATTACATTTTTTTTTGAATAAATTTACGTCCGATTAAAAAATGCCGATAAAAAAGGAATAAAATATTTAATAAACTGGCTATCAGTAATTTATAAGAATATATACCCTTTTAATAAATTAACTAAGGAACTTGGCATAGTTTTGGCGTGTTAATTTGAACGTTATAAAAACATAAAAACCATTAAAACAATCGATTTTCCTAAATGTTATTGTAAGAAAATTTTCATTTTAATTGCGTTTTCATGTTTTATATCATAAATTGCGCTACTTAACCGTAAAATTCGCAAATTTTAAATAGCGGTACACATTTTGAGGAGTGAGATGCGTAAAATGAGGATTAAAATAGTGTATCACGAAACTATTTAAGTTTGCTCAGAGAGGTTTCATTAGAAACTTCTCATTGGAATCGAATCCAGATAGAGCTTATACATGGATTATTAGGAAAGCACGTAAGTCGGAATCCCTGTCACTATTTTTGAGGCAGGGATTTTTTTTATTTATACATTTGTATAAAGAGTACCTCTAAAAACTTTTAACAACAGGCCCTGATATTTGGTGTGTTTGTTCTATAAAAGTTTAATATCAGAGTATAGTCTTTATACACTATACAACAGTATACATTATGAAAGAAAAAATTGCAAAAAAGATTGACGTATTTAACAAGAAGGCTGGGTTTGAGTATTTCTTTTTAGAGAAATATGATGCGGGAATGGTATTGACCGGAACAGAAATTAAGTCGATTCGGATGAATAAATTCAATATGACAGATGCCTATTGTTTTTTTGTTGATGGAGAATTGTTTGTCAAGAACCTGAATATCTCTAAATACGACCAAGGCACCATCTATAACCACGAGCCTTTGCGCGACAGAAAACTCTTATTAAAAAAGAAAGAATTGAAGCGTCTGGACAATAAACTAACAGATAAAGGTCTGACAGTGATACCGACCCGTTTGTTTATCAATGACAGTGGCTTAGCGAAATTAGAGATAGCACTTGCCAAAGGAAAGAAGCTCTATGATAAGCGTGAGACAATTAAAGAAAGAGATGTATCACGTGAGCGCATGAGAGACGAATAAAATTATTCAAAATACTATATCAACCACCAAAACTTGTAAGACCAATGCGCCCAAACCGATTGAAACAACTGTGGAAAGAAGATAAAACTGTGGTAAATGCCTGGGTTACGATACCCTCTTCATGGACGGCCGAGGTAGTAGCACATTCGGGCTTTGATGCCATGACGATTGATGCGCAACATGGCCTGGCCAGCGATCACATGACTATCCTGACCATGTTTCAGGCGATTTCTACGACTGATACGGTTCCATTGGTAAGGGTTCAATGGAATGACCCAGCCTCGCATATGAAAATGTTGGATATGGGTGCTTATGGAATTATCTGCCCCATGATTAATACACGTGAAGAATCAGAAAGTTTTGTGGGGGCGTGCCGGTATGTGCCAGATGGCTATAGAAGTTTTGGGCCTGTAAGAGCAAGTGTATATGGTGGGGATGGCTATTTTGAAAAATCGACGGAAGAAATTGTGACGATGTCGATGATTGAAACGGCTGAGGGTTTGAAGAATGTAGAAGATATTGCTAAAACGCCTACCATGACTGGTCTTTATATCGGCCCCTGGGATTTAAGCATTTCCATGAGACGTCCTCGTCAGGGCGATTTTGACGATGTAGAATTATTAAATGCTTTTGATAAGGTTTTGAATGCCTGTGCCAAGAATAACCTGATTGCCGGAATTCAATGTCCATCTCCTGAGGTTGCTATCAGAATGTCAGAAATGGGATTCCGGTTTGTAACGGCTGCCAATGATACTACTTTATTGAAACAAGGCGCGGTTGACACCGTGAAGACATTCCATCATAAAACCATAAGCGGTAAATCTAATAATGTAAGTAATCCTTATGCTTAAGGTTTAAGAATCGTTGTTTGCTCTGCTACATCTTTAATTTTCTCTTTGGAGAAATAGACAGGAAAATATTGCCCTTTAGCCCACAATTCTATCAGATCTTTGTAGTGTGGGCTATCAGGATTACCCGATTGTCCGGGCGAATTGTTACCCAGTGTTCTATCCCAATCTTTTGTATCTACTATAATTCTGAAAGACGCGCCATGGGCTTGATTCAGGTTATCGCCTGTGCTATTGACCGTTTCTCCATTACCCCCTCTGATAAATGGCCCGACGTTGATTTTCTCTTTCATATCGGCATTAACCAGCGTACTCATCGGGTGTGTAATATAAATATGCTTGTTCTTCAATTGCCCATATTGCCAATCGTGCATATCATTGCCAAGCCTTTTCCTGATGGTATCAACTGCTTTCTCTAAACAAGCAATGATAAATTCGTTACGTCCTTCAATAGGATTCTTACCAAACTCTTTTCTGCCTGAAACCAGCCAGTCAACCATTTTTATAGTAGAGAGGTATTTGACGTACGTACGCGCATTTTCGGGCACTATTAATTTAATTAATTCCTGCTCCATCAATTCTCTCCACTCTAAATAGACTGTAGCCGGAATAGAACCAGGTTCCATAGTAAAATCCCAATCTAATAATAGCTTTCTGGCTTTTTCGGTGTCTTTATCTTTAGACGAAACACCACTTAAAAGAGGCACAAAGTTTCTGGCAGGCAAAGACACATAATCGTTCTGCAATTGCATGAAGTCGGTCAGGGTTTGTCGTTTACCACTACCCAGGACCTCCTCAATGCGATGTGCCCGATATGGACTTGCCCATTCCCAACCTATGGCATTGCGGTTTGGAAAATTTTCAGGAGTAAGATTATCGTTAGCCGTAATGATATAATTTTCGGTGGGATTCGATTTATTTGGCAATTGTTTAATGTTGAGATAACCAGCCCATTCGTATCGCCCATCGCCTGAAACTGGCACTAAACCCGTCCAATTAGGGCGAACAGGTGAGATGCCTACTGCCTGCCAGCCAATATTGCCTTTTCTATCTGCCCAAATCATATTCTCACCAGGAATACGGCTAAAGCTACAAGCTTCTCTGAACTCATCCCAATTTTTTGCCTGATTCATACGTAAACTTGCCAGATAAGGCGAGCAACCGACCTCCAGCCAACCTGCTCTTACGGCAAATAATTTCCGGCTATTGCTATCTTCAAATACTACCGGCCCGTGTCTTGTATATTTTAGCTGAACAATGACAGGTTCGGCATTTAGCACTTTAATGGTATCTGTAATCATTTTCAGATTCTCCCAAACACCTTTGTAGCGATACTGATTCGGATTTTCAGGGTTTACGTCATAGACGTATAAATCCTCATTATCCGTCTGAAAAATAGTTAATCCCCAGACACCATACGCATTATGACCTATTGAAATACCCGGTATGGTTGGCTCTCCACCCCCTACTACATTCCAGCCAGGGGCATTCAGATGACACCAATAGCGTAAGGCTGGGGTACTTTGCGCGCGATGTGGGTCATTCGCCAGCATAGGGAAACCACTCTGTGAGATTTTACCACTAATCACCCAGTTATTGGAGCCTGTAAATCTTGAATCGTCAATGGTATTTTCCAGAAAACTGGTTTTTACTTCTTCTTTATTAAAAGTTAAAGGCTTGCGGAAGGCATCATATAATTCGAGGATATTCTGGAAAAGCAATTTTCCATCAATACTTTTATCCAAATCAATATCAGGCTCGCCCGGATGGAAGTTCAGTATGTCTTTTACTTTTTTGGCGCCTAATAGCTGTACTAATCTGCCATAATTCAGTTCTGATTGTACATTGCTTAATAAACCCTGATGACGGCTGATTACTACTTCGGGCGTCCAAAGCATGGGTTTGATATTCAATACCTTAAATTCGAAGGGGAGTTTTTCAGGGGTTTTGAGTATTTCGGAGATATAAGCATTGATGCCTTTAACAAAGGCTTTTATAATTATGGCACTACGAGGGTGATAATGATTGAGTTCCTGCTCAATGTTCCCTCTGAATTTGAATAATCTTGTGCCAATATCACGTTTAGTTTCTTTAGCACCCAATATTTCTGCTACTGTTCCAGTGGCTTGTCTGCGCCATATTTCAAACTGAAAGAGTCGGTCATAGGCCGCAGAATATCCCTGTGCAAAAAATAAGTCTTCTTCGTTTTGTGCATAAATATGTGCAATTCCCCACTGGTCTCTGATAATCTCGACAGGCTTTTTAAGTCCGTTTATTTTCAAAGTATCTTGTGCCAATACGTTTAAACTAAGTAAGCCCAGACAAACCAATACGAAGAATTTGCTCATAAGACATCTATTTATTTTGAATAAAAGCTATCAAATCGGCCATTTCTTTTACACTGATGGCATTTTCCAGACCATTCGGCATAATTGAGGTTTCAGATTTTACCAGTTTGGCTACGTCCTTTTTCTGTATCACACTTTCTTTCCCTCCCACTTCTCTCAATGTCAATACATTGGCATTTTCCTGCAGTATCAAGCCACCCATACTATTACCATTCTTGAAAGTCAATGTCCAGAAATCATATTTATCGGCAATAGAGTTATTCGGGTTAATGATTTCTGTCAGAATCGAATTAGCATTACGGCTTCTTAAGGTTGAAAGATTCGGGCCAAAATTGACCCCATTTACACCTTCAATCTGGTGACAGGTAGCACAGTTTTTCTCAAATACTTTTTTGCCATCGGCCTGTACACCTTTCATATCAAGCGCTTTCATATAAGTCTGCAAAACGGCTTTGCGGTCTTCATTTACTGCTAAAACTTTACGGGCAAAAGCGCGGATATTGGTTTCTTCATAATTCATCAGATCAACCATCTGGCGCCAACCGATTGCCGATTTATCAATTCTCTTCTGTTCTAAGGCAGTCAATAATAGTGGAATGCGCTCAGGCTTTGCCATTAACAATTCTACTACTTTTTGCTGAATTGGCGCAGAAAAACTCTTAAATTCTTTTAATAAGAAATCAAAAGTCGATTTATCTCCTATTTTACTTAGCGTTCTTAAAACACTGGCCTGTACAAGTTCAGGTTCTTTAGCGCTTAATATCTGCAAGAAATCCTTTTTATATGCACTGGCATTGGCAATAGAAAGTAATTTCACGGCATCAGCACGTAGGTTTTCATCCTGACCTTTATCGGCTAACAACTCTTTTGCTTCTTTGATTTTACCTGCACTGCCACCACTTTTTGGCAAGCCAGTTACCTCTAATAAATCCAGACAGGCGCTTCTGAATTCGGGTGAATTATTGGCTGAGAAAGCCAATACCAGACGATCTTTATCTGCATCGGCAAGCGGAACAGTAATACCTTTATAATGCCAGAGTTTAGAGATACCATTGATGGTAGCCGCTTTCCACCAATCATCGTTGGTGTTTTCGCCTGTGTTACTTATATAAGAAAAAATAGCAGCAAATACCTCTTTGTTTCCGCTATTGGCAATGGTTGCGCCTAAATTGGAGAAAAACTCTGCCGTTTCTTCTGATTTTTCCTTCGCCAGTTCTTTTACTGCGAAATCAAATACCTGATTCTCTTTGCCTGCAAACGAAGCGATACAAGCCACTCCTATCCATTTATCATGAAAATCTCTTTTCAGAATAGCCAAACGGGCTTGTTCTGATTCAGGTGTTTTGACAAATCCTAATGTATTCAATAATTGGAACCTTACCTTATTATTGCCATCATTACCTAGGCTAATGAGTTCTTTCTTTAGCTTTTCGGCATCTGGTTTAGCGGGCGATTGGTTGATATAATTTTCAGCCACCTTAATACCATTTTCTCTTACACCTGCTTCATCATCACGAAACGCTTGAATAATATCTTGTGTTTCAATAGTTTTCAACCCATCCAGCAGCCACAAAGCATTGATTTTTGCTTCAGGCAAGGTGCTTTTGCCGATAATATCTCTCAAAGCGCTACTTATGCCTTTTGCCTGACGTTGGAATAATAATCTTTGAGCTGTGCGGCGATACCAGATATTCTCGTTTTCCAATAATTTTACCAGTTCTGCATCTGATTGTTTGGATAGATTCAATTTACCCAGCCAATCCATCGGTAAACCTTTTTCGGGTACTACCCTGTAAATTCTCCCTTTATCAGAACCATTGTACAAGGCACCTGATTTATTGATTTCATCTGACATCCACTCAGGGTGCTCGATAATCTGGCGGTAATAGTCAATTATATATAAAGCCCCATCAGGCCCGATATAGAAATTCACCGGACGGAACCAATCATCTTTGGATGCTAAAAATTCAGATTTTTCATTCAGACGGCTGGCTGTAAAGCTTGCCCCTGATTGCTTGATTACATCTGCATGTACCAGATTATGCACAGGCTCACCTACAAAGGTTACATCTTTGAATTTATCACCAAATGCCCCACCCAAATACCATGTAACGCCGCAAGAAGAGGTAATGACACCTACATCAGTTAATAATTGATGATTAGGGTTCTGCGTAATCGGATAGATTTCCGCTGCATTGCCGTGGTCAGAAATATCCTGACTGGCATTTGAAAGCAATAAATTGGGGTTGTTTTTCAGGTATTGACTAGCTAGAACCTCATGAAAGAGGTGGTCGGCATTGCTGGTGTAGAGATGATGCCCCCAGGCATCCATTGTATGTCCGAACTGTGTTTCGCCAGATACTTCTTCTACCTGATAGGTATCAGGTTTGAATCTTACGGCACGGCCATTGGCGTTTTTGCCTAAGGTTTGCCCCAATGGCATACCCGGAAAATAGATGTTCTGTCCCTCATCGCCAAATTCTTTTTTATACACAAATGGCGTAACTACAGCCTCATGCCCAAGATAAATCCAGTTGTCTAATTCAAAACGGGGTGTATTCAGGTTATGTTGAGGATTGGATAGTGCAAAGCCTGTCAGCATTACTTTTCTTATATCGGCCTTGCCATCATTATTGGTATCTTCTAAATAAACAACGTCAGGTGTATCAGTAATGATGATTCCTTTTCCCCAACGCATGATGCCTGTGGGTAATCTCAGGCTATCAGCAAAGACTGTACTTGTGTCAGGATAGCCATCGTTGTTAGTATCTTTCAGTAGTTTTACTTTTCCTGTGCGGCTTAAATCTAATGGATAGCCATGCATCTCCACCACATACATATTTCCGTCTTCGTCTACCTCCATCGCCACTGGGTCAGCTACCAGAGGCTCTGATGCTACCATCTCTACTTTAAAGCCATCCATCACACTGATAGACTCAAGAGCCTTCTGGTGTTCGGGTGAAAGTGCGGGTTGTTGTGTTTTTTGCTGACAAGACAACAGCAAACCTAGCGAAATCAGGGAAAGGTAACGCATAGAGGAAATATTCAGAGTGTTAGAGTCTGTTGGTAAATTACTAAAAAATAAGCTTTTATGCTCGCCAATAAGAAATTAAAATCCTGGGTTACGATAATTTTCTGGCTTATACTCTACAAGAGTCGGTAAATGCGGTCGTATTAGTCTTTTTACTCTCGTGCTTATTTGTTTATATACTGCCGGATACAAAAAAAGGGCTATTCAAAGCCCTTCAATTCTATAAAAATTTATCGACAGAAGTAGCTTTACTTCTTCAGATATAATCTTCTTAATGCCCCTGCTATAAAACTAAAAACCAGCGATTGTCCTACGGCTACGTGTGAGGTAAACATGGCCAGGTCTTCATCAACAGGCTCAATAGGTTTGATATAATAAAAGCTTATCACGATTGAGGCTTGTATCAGGGCGAGAATCCAGCCTTTGCGGGGTTCCAGGTATCCAATCAGGAAACTTGAAAGTGCAATAACCGACATAGCCAGGTAACCGTTTCGTGTATGAAAATTGGTATACACAATTAAAGAACTGGTACCTATGGCAATGAATATATTTCTTGCTAAAAGTAAATAGGAATGATTTATTTTGGCTGTCATTAGCTGATTATTAAAATTTAGAACAAATGTACTAAATAATAATTAATTAGAACAAATGTTCTAATTAATTATTATTATGAATCTGCCGGAAATCTGTGTAAAGCTACTTTTCTGAGGCTAAAACAAGCGTTCAATCCGAATGAAATAAAATTATTTCATTCAGTATCAGACATTTTGCTTTCAGTTTAGTTATAAAACTAATAGTCTTCAAATTCATTTCCTCATGCTGGCATTAAATTTTAAGATTGTATGTATTACACAAACAAAGCACAACGATGAAAAAACAAATCATGACAATTCTGGCGGCTATGCTGCTTGGTCTATCCTCTTGTAAAAACAACTCCCAGAAAGCGGCTGAAACCACTGCCGACGGCGATAGTATCTCAACAGGGGCTTCGGTAGAAACTGAAAAACCAAATACAGATTATAAACCTGCTTTTGCCGGACAAACCAGAATAGGGGCTGTAAAATCACAGACGCTTTACGAAGGTACGGTATTAACCAAAGACCTGAAAAAACCCTGGGGCATTACAAGCTTGCCTGATGGCCGATTGCTGATTACAGAAAAAGAAGGAACGATGAGGATTGTCAGTACCACAGGCTCAGTAAGTGAAGCTATCACTGGTATTCCAAAGGTAAATTCGGACGGACAAGGGGGCTTATTAGGATTAACCATTGATCCTGATTTTAGTAGTAATCGCATGGTTTACTGGGTTTTCTCTAACAAACTTTCTGACGGAAATCTCACTGCAGTAGCCAAAGGCAAATTATCTGCCGATGAAAAAACTATTGAAGGGGCTACCGTGATTTATATGGCCACTCCTGCCTATAATGGAGACAAACACTACGGTGGCAGAATCGTATTTGATAAGAGTGGAAACCTCTTTGTAAGTACCGGTGAACGATCTGACCTTGAGACCAGACCACAAGCGCAATTCTTGAACTCGGCATTGGGTAAGGTTTTAAGAATTACGAAGGATGGTAAACCAGTAAGCGGGAATCCATTTGCCGGAAAAAAAGAGAATAAAGCTGAAATATATTCTTATGGACACCGCAACGTACAGGGACTGGCTTTCCATCCCGTTACAGGTGATTTATGGGAAAACGAGTTCGGGCCTAAAGGTGGCGATGAAGTGAACATTATTAAAGCCGGGAAA
Organism: Emticicia fontis; assembly: GCF_054779675.1. Lineage (NCBI taxonomy): Bacteria > Pseudomonadati > Bacteroidota > Cytophagia > Cytophagales > Leadbetterellaceae > Emticicia > Emticicia fontis. The sequence continues at coordinate 147,945 of NZ_BAAGXU010000006.1, read as the reverse complement.
AATTATGGCTGGCCTATTATTACTTATGGAATTGAATATAAGGGGCCAAAAATCGGTGCAGGTATTCAGCAACAAGAAGGATTGGAGCAACCGGTCTATTATTGGGATCCGGTTGTATCGGCCAGTGGTATGACTTTCTATAGCAGTGATGCGATACCCGAATGGAAAAATAATTTATTCCTTGCCTGTTTAAGTGCCAAACACGTTGACCGCCTGGTGATTGAAAATAACAAAGTAGTAGGTGAAGAGCGATTATTGGCCTCAGAAGACCAACGTTTCCGTGATATTACTCAAGGTAAAGATGGAGCTTTGTATGCGATTACTGACGAAGGGAGATTGTATAGAATTTATAAGAAGTAAATTCAAATAGTAGCATTGCTCAAAAACCTGATTAGAACAAATGTTCTAATCAGGTTTTTTTCGTATCTTCGCTGAAATATTCTCTGATTATTTCATGACTACCAAACAACGGATTCTTCAAACATCACTACATTTATTTAACCAATATGGTATAGATGCAGTTACGGTGCGGCATATTGCGAAGGAATTGGGCATGAGTCATGGCAATTTATGTTATCATTTCCCGAATACTGATGCAATTGCAGAGACACTCTACGAACAATTAATAGCAGAATTGAATCAGGTAATTGAAGAACCTGCGGTATTTTCTACCACTAACCTGCGAGCATTTTACAAGCTTTGTGCTTTTGTTTTTGAAAAACTATATAATTATAAATTCCTTATTCAGGATTTCATCAGTATTACCCGCCGGAATCCGGGTTTGAAACAAAAACATCGGGATTTGCTGACAAGCAGGAGAATCTTTCTCAGAATAGGAATAGATGCAGGTATTCAGGCTGGATTTCTGAAACCTGATATTATTGAAGGGCAATACGAAAACTTTTTCAATCAGCTTTTTATCATCGGCGATTTCTGGCTGGCCAGTGCCGAGATTTTGTTTGAGGGAAAAGAAGAAGATAAATTACCCACTTACCTGAATATTGCTTTTACGCTGATAATACCGTATCTGACTGAAAAAGGTCTGAATGAGTATAAGGGCTTATTAAAACAAACAGAGTCGGTTAATTAGCCGACTCTGTTTGTTTACTAATTCTATAAAGTATGCGAGCCGGAAGCGACCGTCGCTCGGCTCGCGCCACAATTATTAATTCTTTCCGCCTGTTTGCACACCTGCTGCTGAACCTGGTGTACCAGTTGCTGGTTTTTTATCGAAATCTCCTGCTTTTACGATAGAGATTTTCTTAGGATCAACAAATTTCTTCATAGCTGCATTTACTTGTGCTGCGGTTAAAGCTTCCACTTTCTTCTCAAAATCCGCATCAAAAGCCAATGTTCTGTCGTAATACAAGTAGTTGTTCAAACGGCTTGATAACTCGTTATCCTGCGAACGAGATACACTACGACTTTGTAACCAGCCTGTTTTTGCAGCTTTTAGCTCTTCTTCTGTAAAGCCTTCGGTTACCACTTTGTTCATTTCTTCGAAGAACGCTTTTTCCAGTTTCTCAGCATTTTCAGGAGCATAGATAGCGTATGTCATAAAGGTACCTGATTTATCAAATGGCATACCTGACAATTGTGAACCTACACCATAGCTAAGACCGTCTTTCTGACGGATTCTTACGGCCAGACGAGAGCTTAATAAGCCACCACCCAGCATATAGTTACCCAAGATAAGGGCAGGGTAATCAACATCTGTATCCTGCAAAGGTAAGTTCAGACCTGCCAGGAAGAGTGCATTGGCTTTATCAGGTGTTTTGATCGCATTGGCACTTGGCGCAATATCCTGATAAACTGCCTGAATACGTTTGAAAGGAATCGGGTTTTTCCAGTTACCTAAAGAAGAACTGATGATGTTTTTAACTACTGGCTCATCAAAATCTCCTACTACTGAAACTGTAGCTGCCGAAGCACCATAGAAATCTGAGTAGAATTTCTTCACGTCTTCCAGTTTTACGTTCTTCACGTTTTCCAGTTGCTCATCTAATGTTCCTACATAACGCACATCGCTTTTAGGATAAGGATTCATTGTGCGTTGGAAAGCTGTGAATGCCAGGCCTTGCGGGTCGCTTTTTTGTGCTTCTATCTGAGCAATGTTTTCTTGTTTTAATTTATCGAACTCGTTGGCATCAAATACCGGATTCTTCAGAATGTCAGTTACAATAGCCAGCGCTTTTGGTAAATTTTCTTTACTTGATTCGATATTTATAACAATATTATTTCCGCCGCCACCGACAAATACCTGCGACTTGATTTTATCGAGACTATCTTTGATTTGTTGACGATTCAGGCTTTTTGTTCCTTTATTCAACATCGAAGCCGCAAATGAGGAAATCGTTTGTTTGTTTTGCAGGCTTTGCTCATCGCCAATTCTCAAAGTAATATTAGCTCTTACGGTATTACCGCGCGTTGATTTTTGCAATAGCGCGTATTCCAGACCATTAGGCTCTTGTCCGCGTTTCGTTCGGTTTTCGATATTAGCCGGAGATGGGTCAAACGCTTCTCCTTGCGCTACTACCGCACGGCCTTTGTAGTTTTTCACTAAATCATCTACGTTCGGAGAATCCGGTACTTTTACACGGTCAGGTGTTTCTTCTGGTATAAACAAGCCAATCGTACGGTTGGATGATTTGAAGTAGAATTTTGCAACCCGGGCTACATCGGCAGGTGTTATTTTTTCTATGGCATCACGGTAGATATATACTAATCTCCAATCTCCTGCGCCAATGTATTCGCTCAATTGTAAACCTGTTCTTTCAGTATTGCGTAAAGTCAGCTCAAGCCCTTTGATGATTTCGTTTTTGGCACGATCTACATCTTCTTTGGTAATTTCCATGGTTGGAACGGCGTCCAAAGTAGCCAACATGGTCTTTTTAGCATCTTCCAGATCTTTATCTTTCAAAACCGAGGCATTGAAATACAAGATTGTCGGGTCTTTGTTTGTGAATGAATAGGCGTATTGACCCGATGCTTTTTTAGTTTCAACCAAGGCTTTGTAGAGTTTTCCTGCAGGCTCGCTGGTCAGGATTCCTTGTAAAATGTCTAAAGCCGGATAATCAGGGTGCGCATTGCCACAAATATGATAAGCCACGCCTATGGCTTGTACATCACCTACTCGGCGTAGGGTTACTGAACGCTCGCCATCCTGCACAGGTTCAACTGTATAAGTAGGTTGTAATACGCGTGTCGGGCGAGGAATATAACCAAAATATTCGTTTACCATTTTGATGGTTTTGGCTTCATCAATCTTTCCGGCTACCAACAATACGGCGTTATCCGGTTGGTAATATTTTCTATAAAATGCCTGTAGATTATCGATTGGTACCCGCTCAATGTCTTCGCGTGAACCGATGGTTGAATTACCGTAATTATGCCATAAATAGGCCGTTGAAATCACTCTTTCGCCTAATACGCTTTCAGGGTCATTTTCACCCATTTCGAATTCATTTCTCACCACTGAAAACTCTTTTTCTAAATCTTCTTTCTTAATAAATGAATTCACCATACGGTCAGACTCCAGATCTAAAGCCCATTTCAGGTTTTCTTCAGTTGCCGAGAAAGTCTCAAAATAGTTGGTACGGTCGAGCCAGGTAGTACCATTCGGGCGCGCACCGTGGTCGGTCAGTTCCTGTGGGATATTGGTGTGCTTGGTTGAACCTTTAAACACCATGTGCTCCAACAAGTGAGCCATACCTGTTTCGCCATAGCCTTCATGGCGAGAACCTACCAGATAGGTAATGTTTACGGTAATCGTTTGCTTAGATGGATCGGGGAACATCAACACTTTTAAGCCATTGCCCAGGGTGTACTCTGTGATTCCTTCTACTGAAGTAACTCGTACCGGATCGGGGATGACCGGTTTTTCAGCCATAGCGGCGGCATCGCCTTTTTTCTTCTTTCTTTTCTTTTCTTTTTTCTGGGCAAAAACATCGCCGCCGATTAAGAAAAGTCCCACAAGCAAAGTAATAGCTATCTGCCTGATCGGGAGTTGTCGGTAGGTTTTTAACATAATTTTGAGGTGTATTGAGGAATAATTACATACAAATAAACGCCAAAGTAAGCATAAGTTTTTTGCCAATGCCCATTTTGTCGTTTATAATTTTGCTATAACGAATAAACAGAATTAAATAATTTAATCCAAACAGAAAATGTTAAGGTATGTTAAAGGTTGATGAATGGTTCACGGAGAAGAAAGCAACAGTTTGATTATAGCAAAAAACTTCTAAAACACTTTGAAAACACAATTCTAAGTCGGAAATTTAGGGAATGTCTACTTGGAGATACAAAATCTTGCATAAACATTCACAACTAGACGTCCGTATAACCACTATTGACATGAGAAAACGCGCAAAGCAAATCAATGCAAATAATTTCTGCTTCTGTTCAAATATTAACCACTCAAGCGGCCTCAGAAAAGGTAGTCGTTACGGTGAATACCTTTTTGAAAGAGGGCAGAGAGGGATTTGAATTATGAAGGGAACAACTAAGGAAGATACTATAAAAGCCATAAAACTCGTTTCAGAAAAAAAAAAAAATTATAGAAGAAATACCCGGAATTAAAGAATAAATTGCAAAAACTACTAAAAACATACCTCCGTCGGCTAACGAACCTTACTTCGCGTAACAGGTCGCTTTTATTATTAAATTTACCTCAGGAACAATTTCTTGATTTACATAGTCTGAATTTTTTAGACAACAAACCCTCTTTTGACTATATCCAACAGTTAATCAGCCAGAAAAACCAGATTTTGCTGTGCGATGTACAGGATAGTCGCTACGATAAAGTGAACGAAGTAAGCCAAAGGCTACGCAAACTGGCAAGAACGGAGAGTTTTATTGAAGAAGAACGCGGTGCGAAAGACTTATATGTAGGTTATCCTTTTGTAAAAGGCAAGCTTTCTGATGGGACTGTTGTGCGCTGCCCATTACTTTTTTTCCCGGTTACATTAAAGAATACTGGCAAAAAGTGGATTCTGGAACAACGAGATGAACCGGAAGGATTTAATAGAAGTTTTCTGCTGGCTTATTCGTATTTTAATAAGATAAAACTACCTGATGAATGGCTGGAAAAATCTTTTGAGGATTTTGATAAAGATAGTCTGGGTTTCAGGACCCAATTGTATGAATTGTTGAAAGACAGCCCTTTTGAAATTAATTTCAATCAGGAGGTTTTTCAGAATCAACTGATTGATTTTGAAAAACTGGCTAAATCAGAATTAGATGCCAATGAGCGTAATGGTGAACTAAAATTGTATCCGCAGGCTGTATTAGGGATTTTCCCACAAGCAGGTTCTTATCTGGTACCAGACTATGAGCAATTGATAGAAAACGCAGAGGAGGGGCATTATGAACTGGATACTTTTGAAGAGTTGTTTCAACATAGTTCTCCGCCTAGTCTCCGGCCTGTATTTAAAGAAGAAACAGCTTTTCTGCCTTTTGCGATTGATGCATCGCAGGAAGATGCTATCAAGCAGGTAAAAGAAGGATATTCGATTGTGGTACAGGGGCCTCCGGGTACAGGAAAATCACAAATGATCGCCAACTTGATTGCTGATTTTACGGCACGTGGGAAAAGGGTATTGGTAGTTTGCCAGAAACGTGTGGCATTGGATACTGTTTATCAGCGCCTGCGAAAAGTGGCTATGACAGATTTCGTGGCTTTGATTCATGATTTTAAGAATGATAGAAAAACACTTTTTGAGAAAATTGCCAGACAAATAGAGCAGATTGAAGATTTTCAGAAGAAAAATAAAGGGTTGGATGCGATTTTTCTGGAACGCCATTTTACGCAAATCAGCCGTAGAATTGATAAGATTTCAGAAGAATTACAGAGCCTGAAAGAAGCACTGTTTGATGAAACCATTTTTGGAACATCTGTAAAAGAATTGTATTTGAGTAGTAGCCTCAACAAGCCTTCTATTGATTTACAAGACATTTATCGCTCCTTCTCACTTAATGAACTAGCTGATTTTGAGGGTAGACTAAGCCGTTATCTGCAATATCAGGCTAAATTACAAAACGGACTTGGCTATGACTTCTGGCAATTGCGCAATTCATTCAGCAAAAGAGCTTTTACTGATCTTGTAAAAATTACGGATACCATTGGAGCTGCCATTGCTTTTCAACAAAAAAATGGCCAGTTGTTTTCTATTATTGAACTGAATCAACTGGATGAAAATACGGTGGATGAGTTCATTCAATATTTTGAAAATGCACCAGTAGGCAAAATTTTTAAAGCGATTGTTCTGGAAAGAAAATTCATCAGTAATCGTCAGTTTGATCTGGAAAAAATCTATGCTGAGTTGGAGCAACTGTTTATTGAGGATGGTATTGAGCAAAGTATAACAGCCCGTGACCTGTTACTCAGAAAAACGCAGGCAGAAAAAGCCTATGAGGCAAGTCAATCGGGGCTTAATTCTCTTGTCTGGAAATTCTTTTCGAAGGATAAAAAAGAAATTGAAATCCTGTTAGCTCAAAACAGGCTTCCACTGAGCGAAGCGGGTTTGCAGGTATTGAATAAGAAGATTCAGCAGCGCATTGCCTTTGAAGATATTAAAGAAAGGCTGGGCAAAAAGGAGATTGCCATCAATGAAAGAGATAGTTGGGAAACGATTAAAAATCAATTACAGAATTATATTCTGGCCAATAAAGCGTATGCCATTTATCAGCAAGAAGAGCCTATCCGGCGCCAGACCAGTTTGATAATTAATCAATCAAAAATATTTTCTATTAATCCTTTCAGGGATTTAGCAAAGCTGATTGTTGATACCAAATTGGAATTTGTGCAATGGCAATTGTATTTGTCTTATCAGCAAATTGAAAAGCTGGTTGATAAGCCCGAAGAAAAACAGGATTGGATTGCCTATCTGAAACAAAAATTTGATTTGCTTGTTGAGGCTGATGAATTGAAAGAATCTTTTAGTTCAACTGAATCAGAAGTATTACAACGCTTATTGAGTTATGAAAATTCGAAGGTAGACATCAATGCTTTAACAGAGGTTTTCCTCAACTCTATACGCATCGCATGGACACAACATATTGAGACCCTCTACCCTATTTTACGTGGAGTAAGTTCTTTAAAAGTAGAACAATTAGAAACTGAATTACAGGAATGTGTACTCAAAAAACAGGAATTAAGTCAGGAAATATTATTGTTGAAATTGCGTGAACAGACCTATCAGGATCTGGTGATTAATCGGTTGCAGAACGTAGTTACTTACCGTGAATTGCAGCATCAGACTACCAAAAAGCGTAAACTGTGGTCTGTTAGAAAATTATTGGAAAACCATTCAGAAGAAATCTTTAAACTGATTCCTTGCTGGATGGCTTCGCCTGAATCAGTATCAGCTATTTTTCCTTTGGCAGGCCAGAATCCGACTGAATCCCTTTTTGATCTGGTGATTTTTGATGAGGCATCTCAATGTTTTGCAGAGAATGGCATTCCGGCTATTTATCGGGGTAAACAGGTGGTTATTGCCGGAGACTCCAAGCAATTGCAACCGACTGACCTATACCAGATTCGCTACGATGAAGATGCCGAAGATGAGACGGTATTAGAGATAGATTCTCTACTTGATTTAGCTGCGCAATATCTGCCGCAGGCCTGGTTAAAAGGGCATTATCGCAGTCATTCGTTAGATTTGATTGACTTTTCAAATCAGCATTTTTATAAGAATTCCTTACAATTATTGCCTCACTACAGCGAAATCAGTAAGAATAAACCTGCTATCAGCTATATCAAACTGGATGGTTTCTGGGAGAATAATACAAATCCGACGGAGGCGCAGAAAGTATTGGAGATTGTAGAAGATTTGAAACGTAAAGCGCCAGATAAAACTATTGGCGTGGTAACTTTCAACTTTAAACAGGCTGATTTGATTTACCAGACTATCTCACCCGTCTTGGGCGAAGGCTGGGGTGTGATTAAAAATATAGAAAATATACAGGGAGATGAATATGATATTATTATTTTCTCAGTTGGCTATGCACCTAATCTGAAAGGTAAATTATTAATGAACTTCGGTAGTCTGAATCAGCAGGGAGGTGAGAATCGATTGAATGTGGCTGTTACGCGTGCAAGAGAGTTTATTTATATTGTGAGCAGTATTCTTCCACATCAATTACAGGTAGACCAATCACAGAATCTAGGGCCTAAATTATTGAAGAAATATCTGGAATATGCCTTAGAAGTATCGCAAGGTGATTATACGCCTGAGCCGCATACGACTGAAAAGTTTAATACCCGCTGGCTCCTGAAAAATCAATTGGTGAAAGAGAATAAAGGCTTCCATCTGGAGCTGCCTTTTGCAGATATTACCGTAAAAGACGCTGACACTTACGAATCATTGATTTTAACGGATGATGACTTGTATTATGAAAGCATTTCGCCAAAAGATGCCCATGCTTATCTGCCTATCAGTCTGCGTGCAAAGGGTTGGAAGTTTGAAAGATTGTGGAGCCGTAACACGGAATGATATTGACATTCCGTGTTACGGCTGCATAAAATATCATGCTGCCGGTTTCTTCTCAGGAAACACCACACTTGCCCCTACACTGATGACCAGTATACCCACAATCACCAGTAAGGAATGAACATTCGTAAATCCGATGGCGGTCAGTTGGTGATGTAAAAGCATTTTGACACCGATAAAAGTCAGTAAAACGCCTAAACCATATTTGAGAAAACGGAAAAGCGTCATGATACTTGCCAGAAAGAAAAACATTGACCGAAGCCCCATAATGGCAAATACATTAGAGAAGAAAACAATGTAAGGGTCTTTGGTGATAGAAAAAATAGCAGGGATTGAATCAACCGCAAAAACTACATCAGTTCCGGCAATTACCAGCATTACCAGAAAAAGTGGTGTCACATACCATTTTTTATAACGTTTGTTAAAAACTAAAAAGTGGTCAATCACATTCCGTTTATAGACATTGAAGTATTTAGAAGCAAATTTTACCACCGGATGCTTGGCAGGATCTATTTCTTCTTCTTCACCGTTATTCCGCAAGATATTAATACCCGTATAAATCAGGAATGCGCCAAAGATGTATAGAATCCATTCAAATTCCTGTATCAAGGCTGCACCGACGAAAATGAAAATAAAGCGCAAAATAATAGAACCAAGGATACCCCAGACCAATACTTTCTTATAAAACTTCTTTTGCACCCCGAAGGAATTAAAAATCAGAATAAATACGAAAATATTATCTATCGACAACGAGTATTCTGTCAGATAACCCGTCAGATAATCAATAGCCATACTATTCTGAAAAGCCCTTAAGGCAGCCTCAAAATTAGGAGGAAGTATCAACGACTCATAATACTTCTCTTTAACTTCATGTATATGTGACAAGTTACTTATATCGTGAATCAGGTGACCATATTGCCTGATAAAAAAGAAGAAGGCAATAGCCAACGTCACCCAAACGGCACTCCAGATACCTGCTTCTTTAAAACTTACTACATGGCTTTTCGATTTACTGAACGCTCCCAGATCCAGCGCCATCACTAATGCTACAAAAATCGAAAATCCTATAAAAAAAATTGTTTCACTTGATAATGTCATAATAAAAATGGTAACACAGGATTTAGTTCTGTGTATTGATAAATATGATTTGGCATTTTGTTTGCCTAGTTATAACAGGCTAGTAAATAATTTGTTCTTGGAAATCAAAAGAATCATGCTGTATTTTACAGCCCAATTCCCAAATGGTGATATATCACCGCAAATCGGTTGCAAATTAGCACCGAAAACCTGAATATTTTATGTATAACAACAAAAAAGTCGTAATCGTGATGCCAGCTTACCGGGCTTCACAAACACTTGAGCGCACTTACCGAGAAATTCCATTTGATATTGTTGACGAAGTAATTTTAGTAGACGACTACAGTCCGGATGATACTGCCGAAGTAGCTAAAAAATTGAACATTCATCACGTGATCCGCCATGACGTAAACAAAGGTTATGGTGGCAACCAGAAAACCTGCTACACCAAAGCACTTGAAATAGGCGCAGATATAGTGGTAATGGTTCACCCTGATTATCAATATACGCCTAAATTAATCAGAGCCATGGTAAGTATCATTGGCGAAGACTTATATCCTGTTGTTTTTGGATCAAGAATTTTAGGTAAAGGGGCTTTAAAAGGAGGTATGCCGATGTATAAATACATTGCCAACCGTTTTCTGACTTTTACTCAAAATCTATTATTAGGACAAAAACTCTCAGAATACCATACAGGTTACCGTGCGTTTTCAAAACAAGTATTAGAAACTGTTCCTTTCAGAAAATGTGATGATGATTTTATTTTTGATAATGAAATGATTGCACAGATATTCTGGAAAGATTTCGAAATAGCAGAAGTGACTTGTCCGACTAAATATTTTGAAGAGGCCTCTTCTATTAACTTCGTCAGAAGTTCAAAATATGGCTTGGGCGTATTGAGAGTCTCTATTTTGTATAGACTTGCCAAAATGGGTATCAAGTGGGACTTACTTCAATAAACCATTAGTATATAAAAATAAGAGGGCGAATATCTGGTTAGATATTCGCCCTCTTATTTTTATACCGATTTCAATTCAAAAATTGTAATCTCCGGATAAATCCCTAAACGTCCCGGATAACCTATATAACCAAAACCACGATTTACATAGAGTTTCTGGTCTCCTTCTTCATACAAACCAGCCCATTCTTTGTAACGCAATTGCACCGGCGACCATTTAAAATTCCCCAATTCGACGCCGTATTGCATTCCATGCGTATGGCCTGCGAATGCCACATCAATATCTTTGTATTTAGGCAATACCTGTGCTCTCCAATGGCTTGGGTCATGCGAGAGCAATAATTTAACAGGATATTCCTGTGTATTAGCAACTGCTTTCTCCATATCTCCATGTTTCGAAAAACCACCTGCACCCCAGTTCTGAATACCCAGAATTCCAATTTTCTCACCATCCACTTTCAATTCACGGTGTGTATCCATCAACAAATCCCAACCCATGGTTTTATGCGCACCCGTCAGGTCTGCCAGATTCTGACGTTTTTTCTCTAATGATCCCCAATCTGTATAATCCCCGTAATCATGGTTACCCAGTGTAGAGAATGTACCCAGAGGTGCTTTAATTTTAGAGAAAATCTCAATATAGTCTTTTACCTCTGGCGCAATATTATTCACTAAATCGCCGGTAAAGAAAAATACATCCGGTTTCTCTTTCATCAGCATTTCTACCCCACCTTTTACAGCTGTTTTATTAAAAAAACTACCTGAGTGAATATCTGATAGCTGCGCAATAGTCATTCCGTCAAATTGCTTGGGTAAATTTTTTAGCTTAAGCGTTACTCTTCTCAGATGGTAATCATGCGCACCTGATAAAATACCATAGGTCATGGCACCCACATGCAAACCGCCTAAACCTAAAGCAGTTTTAGCAAGAAATTCCGAACGACTGATACCCGTGGATACAGGTTGTAAATTTTCGGTAACTGGTGTTTGCGTTTGTGCAGGAGTACTTTGAAAAAACGAAGCAATCCATCTGAAAAAGCGAATGATATCATCAATAAATAATACCAGTACAGAGAATATTTTTGATATATAGATAATAAAAACTCCTGCCAATAAAAATGTACGAAAACTGGCTTTAACAGGTGGTGCTGCGGGTGAATAGGTCAACGCTGCGATAAATGCTATGATTGAAACGATGGTGAAACCCCAATATCCGTATCCGACTACTCTTTGTGTAAGCACACTTGACGAACGTATCAGCAATTTAACTGCCTGCCAGACATATAAGTCAATCAAAAAAAATACGACCACCGCTATAGGAAGTCCAAAAGCTCTATTCATATCGTTATGATAGTGTTTGTAAAAACCAATGAAAACAAAACGGTTTTCACAAAAATATGGTTTCCTAAGCTTATTTTTTAATCTCTATATATGATGAAAGGCATATTTTGAGGTAGAATAGGTATTAATTACTCCATAGAAGGAAATTACATAATAGTACAGAAAAATTAATGTTCAAATTTTACCTACCAACCGTTTGGTAAAATCAAAACTCTTTGTATATTTGTCAAGCTATTCGTCAGTTGCTTTATTTATCAGATACTAATGCCCATTCAGAAAGTTACAAAAGAGGAAATCTTGCTAAAGTCATCAGATATTTTCCGAACCAGGGGGTATCATAATACCTCTATGCAAGACCTCGCCCAGAATTGTGGTTTATTAAAAGGCAGCTTATATCATTATTTTCCGAGTAAAGAGATGCTGATGAAAGACTTGCTAGTCTGGATTCATGATTATCTGAAAGAGAGGGTTTATCCGATTGCACAGGATTTGAGTCTTACCCCTGAAGAGCGCATGAGTAAACTCCTGAAAAAAATGGGTAGGCTGCTTTTAGAGAAAGAGGGAGGTTGCCTGGTAGGTAATACCACACTCGAAACTGTCGGAGTAATACCTGAGTTTCATGACGTATTGAAAAACATCATGAACGATTGGACAGTGGCACTACAAGAGATTTTTATGACTAAAAAAGACAAGGAGACTTCTTTCAAATTAGCGCAATTAACCATTATGGAGTTTGAAGGCGCAGTGATGTTTTCGAAACTCTATGGAGAGAAACAGTATCTCTATGATGCTTTCAGCCGTACAATGTTGAAATTACAATAGATTTAGAGTACCGAACGGATACATATTTTAGTTTTTGATTTCAGAAACGAACGTTTGGTATAAATACAACGATTTTAATAGTGCGTTAACAGGTAATAGGTCAGGGAACGTGCCGTGTACGTTCCCATGATTTCCTTCATCCATTTTTCAATCATACAATCATGACAAAACCAGAACTAAAAGAAGCTATAACAGCGCGTTTCAGCAGTATTGCACAAGAAATTGAGAATGTCAATGAAACTCAATTCTTTGCCCCTATTGGCGAAAAATGGTCAATTGCTGAAAACCTGCTGCATCTTACCCAATCTGTTAAGGGATTGAATCAAGGGTTAGCCCTTCCAAAAGAAGTTCTGATTAATCAATTCGGTAAAATTGACCGCCCTGTTTTAGACTATGATGGGGTTGTGAGTGCTTATCTGAATGTTTTGGGAACAGGTATCAAAGCAACTGGTAAGTTTGTCCCACTATTACCCGAAAATCCATCAAAAGACATTCTGCTTAATAGTTTTGTAAAACATCATGAAACACTTGTCAATTATCTGGACGAATGGTCAGAAGCCGAAGTAGATGAAGTAGCTATCAGGCATCCTGTTTTAAAACTGATGACAATCAGGGAAATGTATTATTTTATGCACTATCATATAGGGCATCATCAGAAAGCTATTCAGAAAGGGGTATAAATTAACCCTTTCTATTATAAAATAAGCCTTAGAATCACTATATGACCCAAGTCAGTGTTTATCTGCTAAAAGATTTTTATATTTGTCTGATGATTAAATTTAAACTATCGGTATTAAAATAAATCTAATATACGTACGTTAAGTTTAGCAGATTTTTGATAAAAATCACATAACATGAAAAAGGAAATTGGGTTTGTTTTGAGTATGTTCATTGGAGTAAGTCTTTATACCCCTCTGGCGATAGCTATGGATAGAGAGCTTCCTGAGCCAACCCAAAAAGTTCTGGCTGGTTATGGCGTTGGTGATGCCATAGCTGATTTCAAGTTGAAGAATGTTGACGGCAAAATGGTTTCCTTAAAAGACTTTGATTCGGCGAAAGGCTTCATTGTGGTCTTTATTTCCAACCATTGTCCGTTTTCTAAATCTTACGAAGACCGCGTGATTGATATTGATAAAAAATATGCACCACAGGGCTATCCCGTTATTGCTATCAATCCAAATGATCCTGAGGCTTATGAGGAAGATTCTTTTGTCAATATGCAGGCAAGGGCTAAAGAAAAAGGCTATCCTTATCCATACCTCACAGATAATACCCAGGCTGTTTCTAAAGCATTTGGTGCCATGCGTACACCTCATGCTTTTGTATTGAATAAAGAGAATGGTAAAATTATTGTGCATTATATTGGCGCTATCGACGATAATCCGCAAGATCCTGCTAATGTAACCAAGCACTATGTGAGCGATGCCGTAAATAGTTTATTGTTGGGTAAGCCTGTCGTAACTCCCACTACCAAAGCTATCGGCTGTGCCATTAAATGGAAAACTTAATGAGAATTATTCATTGATTAATATTTTGCCATCTGCTCATTTCAGGTGGCTTTTTTGTTTTTTATTCCCGAACTTTACGAAAATTTCAAGCTAGCAATAATAGATTTATGAGCAATAAACTTCCTTTGGTATTTCCTCCTGAACGCATGGAGAAACTCATGGCTTTCGACCGATTGTTGACTATTATGGACGAATTGAGAGAGCAATGTCCGTGGGATAAAAAACAGACCATGGATACTTTGCGCCATCTGACTATTGAAGAAACCTATGAGTTATCGGATGCTATTCTGGAAAAAGACCTGCCTGAAATAAAAAAGGAGTTGGGAGATATTATGCTCCATCTGGTTTTCTATTCAAGAATTGCTTCTGAAACAGGCGATTTTGATGTAGCTGATGTACTAAATGCTATCTGCGATAAACTCATTTCCCGCCACCCGCATATTTATGGCGATGTAAAAGTAGAAAATGAAGAACAGGTAAAACAGAACTGGGAACAGTTGAAACTGAAAGAGGGAAACAAATCAGTTCTGGGTGGTGTGCCACAATCTTTGCCTGCTTTGGTAAAAGCTATGCGAATTCAGGAAAAAGCCAGAGGTGTGGGTTTTGACTGGGAAGAGAAAAGCCAGGTATGGGGCAAGGTAGAAGAAGAAATGCAGGAGTTTAAAGAACTATTCAATGCTGAAAATGAGGAAGTGATTGATGCCGAAAAAGCAGAGGGTGAATTTGGTGATTTATTATTCTCTCTTGTAAACTATGCCCGATTTATTAACCTGAATCCTGAAACGGCCTTAGAGCGTACCAATAAGAAATTTATCAAACGTTTTCAGTACCTTGAAGAAAAAGCCAAAGAAGCCAATAAAAATCTGAAAGATATGACACTGGCCGAAATGGATGTTTTCTGGGAAGAAGCCAAACGTATCTAGTTCATCTTAAATAAGACAATCAATTGCCCAGAATACTAGCTATCGATTACGGAGCCAAACGCACAGGCTTAGCCGTGAGTGATCCGCTCAAAATCATCGCCTCAGCCTTAGAGACAGTCCCCAGCGAAACGCTGCTTGAGTATCTGAAAACATATATGCAATCAGAGGAAGTAGAAGCGTTTGTGTTAGGTATGCCTAAAAATCTGGATGGCTCCGATACACATGGCACCGCTTATGTTAACCGATTACTTGAGGAATTAAAAACACATTTCCCAAATATACCTGTTCATTTACAAGACGAACGGTTTACTTCAAAAATAGCTGTGCAGACTATGGTTGCCGGAGGAATGAAGAAAAAAGACAGACAAGTGAAAGGGAATATTGATAAAATAAGTGCAGTGATTATATTGCAGGGTTTTATGGGGATTTAAATCTCAATTTGAAAGATTTTAGCAGATAAATATGATAAAGCATATTCTTTTAATGGACGGGCCGGATGCCAAAGGGCTCATTTTTCTGGTAACCAGTGTATTATATAAAAACGAATGTAATATTCTGTCACAAGATGAATACGTGAGTCCTGACGGGCAGTTTTTTATGCGTACAGAGTTTGTAGCACCTCCTGAGCTAGACCCTGAGAAAGTCTTAAAAGACCTGCGAGAAAATATTTTGTCTACAGCTATTAATCTGCGAATCAATCCTAAAAAGAAGAAAGATGTAATAGTGTTGTGCACGAAAGAGCATCATTGCTTATCTGATTTATTAATCCGTTATAATTTTGATGAGCTCGATGCTAATATTCTGGCTGTGGTAAGCAATTATAATATCCTGCAACCCTTGGTGAGCAAATTCGGTATTCCTTTTCATTATGTGAGCCATGAGCATAAAACCCGTGAGCAGCATGAAGAAGCAATCTTACGCACTTTAGAGATTTATCAACCGGAGTATGTAGTTTTGGCTAAATATATGCGTATTCTTTCTCCTGAATTCGTGACGCATTATCCTAATAAAATAGTAAATATTCATCACTCTTTCTTACCAGCCTTTATTGGTGCTAACCCATATAGACAGGCTTATGAAAGGGGTGTAAAGATTATAGGTGCAACGGCTCACTTTGTGAATAATAATTTAGATGAAGGGCCCATCATTGCCCAGAATATAAAGAACGTTGACCATAAATATACCTATATGGATATGGCACGTGATGGGAAAGAAGTAGAAAAATCTGTGTTGACTCAGGCTTTGAAATTAGTCTTTAACGATAGAGTTTTTATCTATGGGAATAGAACTGTGATTTTGTAAATCACAGTTCAAGACAAATATTACTTCCTTACAATAACCAACTGCACACGGCGGTTTTGGGCTCTGCCTTCCTCAGTATCATTGGTCGCGATTGGCTTCGTTTCTCCCAAACCCACACTGGTTACCCTTGCGGCCTGAATTTTCTTAGAAACGATATATTTTCGCACAGCCTCTGCTCTATCCTCTGATAGTTTTAAGTTGCTTTCATTAGAGCCTACATTATCCGTATGTCCTTGAATCTCTATTGCCAGATTTGGATTTTCTTTCATAGTATCCACAATTCTATCTAATTCCGGATAAGAATCAGGGCGCAATGTGGCTTTCGCATATTCAAAGAAGATATTATTGAGTGGCAATTCTACGCCTACTTCTATTGGAGCCACTGTTATATTATCGTTTTTTATTTCCTTAAACTCATTTACCTGTGTTAAATCTATGAATTTTTCAATACCTATCGATCCGGTCGCTTCGGCCCGATAACTGTATTTCGCTCCATAGGGTAACACAATTTTATATTCATTGGTGAGTGGATTCACATACGCTTCCCCCTCATCACCATTAGGTAATACTTTATAAATAATCTTAGCGTCTTGTAATGGTTTCCCAGTTTTACTATCTATTACTCTCCCACTTACAATTACTACAGGTGTTGGAGCCAGGCTATTAGCATCAATAGGTGTACCGCCGTTATCCAGACTTTTTTGTTCTTCCGATTTTCCAGATGTTTGCAAACCTGCTACCACAGGTTCCTGCTTTTTCTCTTCACGCAATTTAAAACGAACAATATCATTCTTTCCAACTGAATTCTTTTTTGTACTCATATAGGCATACTCTCCTGATGCTGCTACCGAAAATGAATATTCATTGGCATCTGTGTTCACCTTATCGCCCATATTCACCGGCTTCGACCATTTCGTCCAGCTTCTGTCCTTACGTTTGGCAACCCAGATATCTGTTCCGCCTAATCCTCCATCTTTTCTGTCCGAAGCAAAATATAAGGTATAATTGTCTGATGCCAGAAAAGGTGTTGTTTCAGTACTACCAGTATTAATATCAGGCCCCAGACTCTCAGGCTTTGACCATTTCCCGTCTTTTGCCAAAAAACTTACGAACAAATTATCTTCTTTTGAATTCTTCTTTTCACTAAAAGCCAGTATCAAAGTCTTACCATCATTAGATAAACAGGCAGTCAGATATTGGCCTTTACAGATTTCATCAAACTTCGGAATTACAATCTGTTCAGGCTCCGACCAGCCAGTTTTTGTTCTTTTACACATCGAAATCCCTACTGCATTTTCTCTTCGGCCGTTATGATAAACGCCCGAAATCAGAATCTTATTCCCATCAGGTGTAATACTGAACAAATCATTATATTGATCTTTATTAATTGTATTAGGCATTCTGCGGGCTATCGTCCAGTTTCCATCATCACGCTTTTCCGAATACCATACATCATGGCTTCCTGGCGCTTCCGGACTACCTTTCGTACCAAAGCTATTAGAAGGATGGCTTACTCTTACAAAATACAAAATTTTATCATCAGGTGAGATAATCGGATTCAGTTCACTATACTCTGTATTGATGGCAGAGCCTAACTGCTCTAATTTCTGGGCAGTTGCATAAAAAGAACTTAGTACAGCTAATAAAAGGATACTATAACGCATAGTTTTGTTGGTAGTCAGTATGGCAAATGTACTCTTTATCTATTTGATTATCGTGTTTTTATAATCTTATTGATTAAAAACAATCGCTTACAAATAACGCAATCTCTCTGCCAAAATGTATGATTTTTTTAAAAAATCGTTTAAAATCCTTACTTTTGCATCTCCAAAAAATAGTTGGTAATACGAAATCCATATTTGAATGACAGTCAATCAAATTTTTGATTCTTTTGATAATCTGCGAGTCTTAATTATAGGTGATGTAATGATTGACTCTTATATATTCGGAAAAGTAGAAAGAATTTCACCAGAGGCGCCTATACCGGTTGTGAATGTAAAACGCAAAGAAATACGCTTGGGTGGAGCCGGAAATGTAGCCATGAATATAAAATCTTTAGGCGCTACACCTGTGTTATGTTCAGTAATTGGGGCTGACTCAGAAGCGAAAGATTTAATCGAATTATTAAATACCAGTCATTTACCTACTGAGGGCATTATACAAAGTCCTGGCCGGGTAACGACAGTGAAACAGCGGATTATGGCGGGTTCGCAGCATGTGGTGAGAATAGATTCTGAAATGGATACGCTTATCAATGCACAAGAGAGAAGCCAGTTGGTAGAAAAAGCTAAATCTCTGATTCCGACCTGCGATGTGGTGATATTTGAAGATTACGACAAAGGAGTTTTAGACCAACAGAGTATCCAGGAAATTGTCGCTTTTGCCAAAGCGCATCAAAAACCTACTATTGTTGATCCGAAAAAGCGTAACTTTACTCATTATCAGGGAACAGATTTATTTAAGCCAAATCTAAAAGAGTTGAAAGAAGGCTTGAAAATAGATTTCAATGCTGATAATCTGGAAGATATTAAGTCGGTGGTAGCTGAAGCAAAAAAAGCATTAGGTGTCAATGGTATCTTCCTGACTCTCTCTGAAAGGGGTGTTTTTATTGATTTTCAGGATGAGGTGCATCATGTAGCGGCACATTTAAGAAGTATTACAGATGTGTCTGGCGCAGGCGATACGGTAGTAAGTATTGCAGCTATTTGTTTAGGACTGAAATTATCACCTAAAACTATTGCAGAATTATCTAACTTAGGGGGTGGCCTGGTTTGTGAATCAGTCGGGGTGGTGCCTATCGAGAAAGAAAAACTAAGAGCAGAGTACCAGAAAAATAGTCAATAAGAAGACGTTAAGGGCATATATCTATACACCCTTAAATGATAGGCAAAAGATTCTCTGTACTGGCTTGTATAGCCAATAAGTATAGAGAACCTGATATTTGAGTAAAATTTTTTTGGCTACAATTCATATGAGCTAAATTATCTTACATAAGGTCTGTAATAAGGTAAGGTTGGGTTGGTTTTCTTTGTTAAAGAAAAAACCACAACTCCCACAGCTACAGCAGCGATTCCGAATAAAACTCCCTTCTTCATGGTTGTATTAGATTTGTTTAAATAATAGATAATCCTGATACTTAAATAACGTAAGAAGTGAACAAAACGTTGTGGCAAACTCTTAAAAATTTCTTAAAATTTTATTTAACGGCTATTTTTCTAAGTATATCCTATATAATTAATAGACAATAGTCAAATTTGTGTTAAAATTTAGATTTACGTAAGTAGTTGTTACAAAACGCTTTGTTAAACGGGGCCAGCTTTCATAAAAAATTAAAAATGAGAATTGTTTTGTTTTTAAGATTAATTTAAGCTTTGTTGTTTAAATTGTATTTAAGCATTAATTAATTAAACTCTAGCAAGTTTTGAGCCAAAAGATAGGTTTAGTCATGCGTTCTACGGGTTCCTGGTATGAAGTTCGTACCAGTGAGGGGAATGTTTTGCAGTGTCGGTTAAAAGGGAAGTTTAAAATCAAGGATTTAAAGGTAACAAACCCCATAGCCGTAGGAGACAAAGTAGCCTATGAAATTGAAAGCGAAACCGAAAATACTGGTATTATCTACGATATTCTCCCTCGGGAAAACTATATTATCCGCCAATCAGTGCATAAAACGGCACATGGGCATTTATTAGCTTCAAATCTCGACCAGGCTGTCTTAATTGCCACGCTAACCTTTCCGAGAACTTCTTTAGGCTTTATTGACCGCTTTCTGGTAACTGCCGAATCATTCAGAATTCCAACGGTCTTAATATTCAATAAACTGGATATTCTAGACAATGAAATGATAGCTTATCAGGAAGAACTTGCTGACCTATACGAAAGCCTGGGGTACAAATGTTTATTTACTTCTGCTATCAACAATATAGGGGTAGATACTTTCAGTGATTTGCTGAAAGGGAAAGTAACACTTCTGTCAGGTCATTCGGGCGTTGGTAAATCTACTCTGGTGAATGCCATTGCTCCTGATTTAGATTTGCGTACCTCAGAAATCTCAACCTTTGCCAACAAAGGTGTTCATACCACTACTTTTGCCGAAATGTTTGAAATAGACGCTGATACTTTTATCATTGATTCTCCCGGTATTAAAGAATTAGGATTGGTAGATATGGAAAAAGAAGAAATCAGTCACTACTTTCCAGAAATGAGAGAGCTTTTAGGCGAATGCCGTTTCCATAATTGTTTACACATTGACGAACCCAAATGTGCTGTAAAAGATGGAGTGATAGAAGGTTCTATCGCCGAGAGTCGGTATAGTAGTTATTTGAGTATGGTTTTGGGTGAGGATAACCGGAAGTAATATTTTTGTGGCGCGAACGTCCGCGCAGCGTACCGCCCGTTCGGGGTTGGGTTATTAACTGGCAATAGTCTATCTATTTGAATTATGCTTTCTCTTCTAACAGCGAACGGGACGTTCGCGCCACAATTAGTACAATCGCCAGCACCACCGCCACACCTAATATACTCCCCACAAAAACATCTCTTGGGAAATGTTGGAATAAATAGACTCTTGAATATCCTATCAACATTGCTAATCCTAGCCACAAAAAACCAAGTGTTTTGTTTTTGGCCACGAGCATATAAAAGCAAGCAAAAGCAAAACCTGTGAAGGTATGCCCTGATGGAAAACTCTGCCAATGGTGTATATCCAGCCCCTGAATCACATGAATCGCTCGGCCGCTGTGTTCATACACTTCCATCGGTCGGGGCAGATTAAAAAGATTTTTCAGTGCAATAGAGATAATTCCTTTGGTAATCCAAATAATTATAAGCATTATTGCTTTGTTTTTTACGTCTTTTTTTTCTCTGAAATATTGGTATAGGTACACCAGCAATGGTACAAGCCAGATGCCATCTTCACCTAAGAGCGTAATCAATTGAAAGAAAGTATCGAGGAAAGTATTATTGTGTTGGTTTACCCAAAACATCATCTCGGTGGGCGAAAAAAATATCTGTAAACAGGCCAGAATAATCAACCACAAGAAAAACAGGATAAAAAACGCACGATGATTTCTAAGAATTTTAAGCATTTTCTCTAAAAACTTTCTTAATTCCAAAATTAGCAGTAAATTTGCAACCTTTCTGTAAAAACGTGAGCAAGGTAACATCAAAATATGACATTCATATTCAGGGCCTCGAAAATAATAAGCATTATACTTATGAGTTTGAAGGGGGCAATGAATTTTTCGAGTTTTTTGAACAGGATATTATTACAAAAGGCCATTTTAAGGCTACTGTAGTACTTGATAAGAACTCGGCACTGATGCAATTGTCTTTTGATATTGAAGGAGTTGTAGAATTGACGTGTGATCGATGCCTGGAACCCTTTGAAGAGCCGATTCATGTAAAAGAAAGATATATCTATAAGTTTGGTGACAGACATGAAGAAATCACCGACGAAATAGAGATTATTCCTCAACACACCGCAACTATAAACCTTGCCCAACACATTTATGATTTTATCGGGGTTTCGCTTCCTATGAAGAAACTACACCCGAGATTCAGAAATGAAGAGGAAGAAGAGGACGATAAATTTATATATTCGACAGACGAAGGAGGACAGGACGAGGAGAAAGAAGAGGCAATTGACCCACGCTGGGCTGCACTCCTATCGCTGAAGAACCCGAATGAAGGACAGAATTAAGTTAATATAAAGTACAAAAAATATTAATGCTTTCTTGGGAAAGACGGCATTAGTTAAATTAAATAGAAAAATGGCACATCCAAAACGAAGACATTCGACTACCAGAAGAGATAAACGTAGAACACACGATGCTTTATCAACAAAAGCATTGTCGGTAGATGCATCGACAGGTGAAATCCACCTACGCCACCGTGCGCACGTATTTGAAGGAAATTTGTATTATAAAGGTAAATTAGTGGTTGAAAGCTACGAAAAAGCATAAGACTTTATCGTAAATACTTGATTCTGGTTATTTATTTGAATAGAGTATTCTCTTGAAAATCACTCAGAAACAAGCAAACATTTATTCACTAAAGCCATTCCTTTATGAAAATTGCCGTTGATGTTATGGGAGGAGATTTTGCTCCCAAAGCCATTATCGAAGGTGCCGTAATAGCTGCTAACCATTTACCTGAAGGTACGAAAATCGTATTGGTGGGTAAGCAGGGAGTAATGTTAGATATTTTAAGAACCTTAAAGTATCCTGCTAACTCTATTGAAATGGTTAATGCCGATGACATTATCGAGATGAGTGAGCATCCTACAAGAGCATTTTCACAAAAACCCAATTCCAGTATTGGAGTTGGGTTTAAGCTTTTAAAAGAAAAGCAGGTAGATGCCTTTTGTAGTGCAGGTAATACAGGTGCAATGATGGTGGGTTCGCTGTTTACATTAAAAACAGTGGGCAATATCCAACGCCCTCCTATTGCCGGCTTTTTCCCTTTAAAAAATGGTGGATATAGCCTTATGCTCGACATAGGTGCTAATGCCGACTGCAAGCCGGAAGTATTAGCCGAGTTTGCAGAACTGGGTTCCTTATATGCCAAATTTGCATTTGGTATCGAGAAGCCAAAAGTAGCTTTGCTTAATATCGGTGAAGAAGAGCAAAAAGGCTCTACCGTTGTACAGGCAGCTTATCAGTTGTTAAAAATCAGCAAGAAGATAAACTTTATCGGTAATGTTGAAGGTCGTGATTTGTTTGATGGCAAAGCCGACGTGATTGTTACAGAAGGGTTTACCGGAAATGTAATTTTTAAAATGGGTGAGTCTTTGTATGACTACGCCGCAGGACAAGGCATTCATGACCCTTTAATTGACCGCATGAACTATGAAGTTGGCGGCGGTAGCCCGATTATCGGTATCAAAGGAAATGTGATTGTGGCCCATGGTATTTCAAGCCCGGAAGCTATCAAAAACATGATTTTACTAGCCAAGCGCCAGGTAGACTCAAAGGTAACGGAACAAATTGTAGAAGCATACGAAAATAGATAAGCCCGTAGTGTAGAACATTACAGGCTTATTTTTTGTTAATAAAAATACTTTTCCTACTGATAAACTAACCCCGGTAAGAAAAGCAACCTAAGCTCACCTTCTGTTAAGGGGTTGGAAAAAATCGTACAATGAAACTTAGAGCAGCTATCACAGGTGTTCATGGCTACGTGCCAGAAGATATTTTGACAAACGACGACTTATCTAAGATTGTAGAAACCAGTGATGAGTGGATAACCACCCGAACAGGTATCAAACAACGCCATATTCAACGTGGAGAAGGTCTAGCTACCTCTCACATGGCAGCCGAAGCCGTAAGAGGTCTCCTCAAAAAAACAAATACCCAGCCCGAAGAAGTAGAATTAGTAATATGTGCGACGGTAACACCAGATTATATGTTTCCGTCAACAGCCAATCTGGTTTGTACTCAGGTTGGTATACCTACCATTGGTAGTTTCGATATTCTGGCTGCTTGCTCTGGTTTCTTATATGCCCTTTCTATTGGTTCACAATTTATCGAATCGGGTAAATATAAAAAAGTGGTTGTGATTGGAGCAGATAAAATGTCTGCTATCATTGACTATACCGACCGTACTACTTGCGTATTGTTTGGTGATGGTGCAGGCGCTGTATTGCTTGAGCCTACAACAGAAGAGAATGGACTGATGGATTTTCTGTTACGTTCTGACGGAACAGGTGAAAATCATTTGATTATGAAAGGTGGTGGAAGCCGCTTCCCTGCTTCTCACGAAACCGTTGACCAACGCTTACACTATATTCATCAGGAAGGTCAGTCAGTATTCAAATTTGCGGTAACGAACATGGCTGATATTTCAGCAGAAATCATGGAACGCAATAATTTGATTAGTGATGATATTTCGTGGTTGGTACCACATCAGGCTAATAAGCGTATCATTGATGCAACTGCCCGCCGCATGGGTATTGGCGATGAGAAAGTAATGCTAAATATCCAGAGATATGGCAATACTACAGCCGGAACAATTCCGCTTTGTCTTTTCGATTATGAGAGCCAGTTGAAAAAAGGAGATAACCTGATTCTGGCAGCTTTTGGAGGTGGTTTCACGTGGGGTTCGGCCTATATTAAGTGGGCTTACTAAGAAAGTAAAAAACAACATACTATCTATACACAACGCAGTAAAATGAGAAAATTACTGATACTTACAATAACTCTATTAGGGTTGAACGTCTCATTTGCACAACAAATGAGAGTAGTTGAGCACTACTCATTAAATTACGGTTTCGATAAAAAAACAGAGGTTCCGTCTTTTATGTATAGTCAAACCCTGGTAATGGGCAAAAAGAATAACTTTGCCATAGGAACAGGTCTAAGAATAACAACTTTTTTTGCGAAAGGTAAAACCTATGAGGGCATCGAATCGAAAAACAAGGCAGTTAGCTTTACTCCTTATCCTAGAGCCAGTGCAAACGCATTTAATATTCCATTGATTCTGGAATTCCAGGCAAACAAAGTACTTATAGGTGCCAATTTCGATTTAATCGGATTTGCCTTTGGAAGAACAAGGGATTCGCTTGTAGTAAATAATAAAAGCGGACAGGTTCTTGACTCGATGAGTGTGAGACCACCGCATTTAAATTTAGCTTTTGGCGGGCGAGGTACTACCAATAACGAAGTATACATTGGTTTCAAACCGCAGGATGGCTTCACGGTACGGGTAGGCGTAAGTCTTTTATTCAGCCAATACGGTGCACGTTATCGTAGAAACAATAAAGATGTTGATTTTGGGCGGTTTAAATACGATTTTCCTTTGATGCCTTTTGTGAGTATGGTATTTAATTTTGAACGATAAATATATTTGATAATTAAGCTTTATTTTAGCTAATCACTCATTAGTAATGGCAACAACAGCAGATTTCAGAAATGGCCTTTGTCTTGATTGGAACAATGATCTATATACAATTGTAGAGTTCCAACACGTAAAACCTGGTAAAGGTCCAGCCTTCGTAAGAACAAAACTTCGTAACCTTCGTACAGGTAGAGTAATCGATAATACTTTTAACTCTGGTGTGACGGTTACTACAGCAAGAATAGAAAAAAGACAATACCAGTTTCTTTACAAAGACGAAACAGGTTTCAATTTTATGGAAACCGAGACATTCGAACAAGTAAATATAGACGACAAAATGGTTCCACAAGCCGATCTTATGAAGGAAGGCCAACAAGTGGATATTCTGGTACACGCCGAAACTGAAACGATTCTAAGCGTTGAGTTACCTGCGTATGTAGAGCTACGCGTAACTTATACAGAACCAGGCGTAAAAGGTGATACAGCCAATAGCCCGTCGAAACCTGCTACTGTTGAAACTGGCGCAACCATTAAAGTACCTCTTTTCATTGAAAACGACGAGTTGATTCGTGTAAATACAACTTCTTACGAATACGATTCGAGAGTAAAAGAGAAATAAGATATTAGTAAAAGACGACATCTCATTTGTGTAGAAATAAGGAGTGAATAGAATTGATTTAAGAGTTTTTTAATTCTGAAATCAACGCATAGCGTTCCGGATTTCTTTGTGGGTGTCGTCTTTATTTTTACTTTTGTAGGAATATACTCCTAAGAACCAGATAAAAATACTCAATTACAAACGACAAATCTTTACCCTTCATGGAAACAAAAGACATTCAGAAACTGATAGACTTTATTGCTCAATCAGGACTAGATGAAGTAAATATCGAAACATCGGAGTTAAAACTGGCTATCAAACGCTATTCAAATGTAGCGCCTGTGGCAGTTCAGCAAGTAGCTGCTCCTGCTATTCAGGCCCCTGTTTCTGCTCCAACTCCTGCTGCAGTAGCTCCTGCCGCTCAACCAGCAGCGCCTGCTGCACAAGCTGCCGCAGACACCAGCAAACTAATCACGATCAAGTCGCCGATGATTGGTACATTCTACCGCTCTGCAGGCCCTGATAAAGCATCGTTTGTAGAAGTTGGTGATGAAGTATCAACTGGTAAAGTAGTTTGTATCATTGAAGCGATGAAGCTATTCAATGAAATTGAATCAGAAGTATCTGGAAAAATCGTGAAAATATTGGTTGATAATGCCTCACCTGTTGAGTTTGATCAGCCATTGTTCTTGGTTGAACCTTGATAGGTTTAATTGTAGAACAGGTTTCATAACATTTTTCTATCAAAATTGTTAATTGATTCAATAGCCGAAACGCTTACAATTCCTAATTGAAACGATATGTTCAAGAAAATACTTATAGCCAACCGTGGTGAAATTGCCCTGCGTATCATCAGAACCTGTAAAGAGATGGGCATAAAAACGGTGGCTGTTTATTCAACTGCCGACCGCGACAGTTTACACGTACGCTTTGCCGACGAAGCCGTTTGTATCGGCCCAGCTGTCAGCAAACAATCGTATCTGAATATTCCAAATATTATTTCTGCTGCCGAAATCACTAATGCTGATGCTATTCATCCGGGTTATGGTTTCTTGTCAGAAAACGCCGAGTTTTCAAGAATTTGTGCTGAATACGGTATCAAATTTATTGGTGCTACTGCCGAGCAAATCAACTATATGGGTGATAAAGCTACGGCTAAGGCAACCATGAAAGATTCTGGTGTACCTGTTATTCCGGGTTCAGAAGGTTTATTGGAGTCAGTTGAAGAAGGCAAGAAAATTGCAGCAGAAATCGGGTATCCAGTTATTGTGAAAGCAACTGCCGGAGGTGGTGGACGCGGAATGCGTATCATCAAAAATGAAGGTGAGTTTGAAAAAGCCTGGGATGATGCCAAAATGGAATCAGGAGCGGCTTTTGGTAACGATGGCCTATATCTGGAGAAATTTGTAGAGGAGCCTCGCCACATCGAAATTCAGGTGGTTGGTGATCAATACGGCAAAGTATGCCACTTATCAGAGCGTGATTGCTCTATCCAACGTCGTCACCAGAAATTAGTGGAAGAAACCCCATCTCCTATTGTTTCGCAAGAGCTTCGTGAGAGAATGGGTGAGGCGGCTATTAAAGGTGCCGCAGCTATCGGTTATGAAGGTGCCGGAACCATCGAGTTTCTGGTTGATAAATATGGTGAGTTCTATTTCATGGAAATGAACACCCGTATTCAGGTAGAGCACCCGATTACTGAAGAGGTAACTGATTTTGACTTAATTAAAGAGCAAATAAAAGTAGCGGCTGGTGTACCTATTTCGGGTAAAAACTACTTCCCGAAATTGTACGCAATGGAATGTCGTATCAATGCAGAAGATCCGGGCAATAATTTCCGTCCGTCACCGGGTAAAATCACTAATCTGCATTTACCGGGTGGACATGGGGTGAGAGTTGATAGCCACGTGTATGCAGGTTATACCATTCCGCCAAACTATGACTCTATGATTGCCAAGTTAATTGTAACAGGCCAATCAAGAGAAGAAGTGATTACCCGCATGAAACGCGCCTTGCAGGAGTTTGTGATTGAAGGAGTGAAAACCACGATTCCTTTCCATATTAAACTCATGGAAGACGAGCAGTTTAAATCGGGCCACTTCACTACCAAATTCTTAGAAGGTTTTGATTTCAGCGATTTATAAATAAAATGCCCTCATTTGCATGAGGGCATTTTTTATGAATTTACAGTATTATTTCCCTATTAAAAATTCACTGTAAAACTTATACCATATTGTGGTAGTGACTTTAGTTCACCACCTCCCAGATTTTGGTAAATGGGAAGTCGATAAGATACTCCAACATTAAATCTACGGTAATACATTTCAACTCCTGCATTGGCAAGTGCCGCAAAACCTCCTGTTTGTGAATTACGTTGCCCTTCTTTTATATCTCTAAATCCGTAATCCATTAAAACACCTGCATTTGGCATAATAGAAAACACACCAAGACTTTTAGAATAAAAGGCTGTTAATGAGCCATTGATACGATTTCCAAAACGGTATTTAGCATTACTTTTGGTTGAAATCCTTCCACCAATCTCTGTATTTAAACCCCAATCATGGATTTTGATAGTATGAATAGCACTTAGCAGAAAATCTGTGCTTCCTGTACCTAACTGAAAATTAGGATTAATTTCATCCTCATACCCATATTCAAATTTCCCAGTAGCTAATTTTACCCCCCCGCCAATCATTAAACTTTGGTAAATATGGCTTGTATTAGTTGTATCCATAAATGTATTAAACACATTTACATGACCTAAAATAATTGCATCACCAATGCCGCTTTTTAAGGCTTCTGTACCGCTATTTAACAAAACCTGATGATTGTTATTATAAGGCACGAAAACCATTAATTGAAAATTTTTGATTGGATAAAACCTTGCCCATAATTCGGCCGTTTGAAAGGTTTCACGGGTTTTCAGTAATACACTATTCAAGTGAGAATCATAAGAACGGTATCTATAACGGATACCCGCAAATTGTGCACCTGCCCGTGGTGTGAGTCCAACAAACGCACTGCCATTGGCACAGCCACATATATCGCAGGCAAAAACCTGAATATGGCTGATTAATAATCCTATAAGGAGTAATTTTTTCATATTATTCTATTTACAGATAGTTATATTGCTTTCACAACAATACCTTAAAATTTCTCTTTTCTTTACGTTTGCTTTTAATTCATCCGCATCATAACCAATCGAAATAATATATTGCTTCAATTTTTCGGGACTGGTCTTGGTTGCATCATAAGAAATCTTGATTGTTTCTTTTACCCAATCAACTTTCACGTCCTTTACCCCTTTTTCAAAATAGATACTTTTCCCTAACTTAAACTGACAAATATTACAAATACGTTTAGTCTTTATAATACAGTTAGAAGGCTTTTCATTCTCTAAAACTAAAAGACCTGACAGATTAAAAGTTAGCGTTGAGATGAATTTTTTTCGATTCATTTCTTTACATATTTCTCAGGGTCTTTATCGAATTTCTCTTTGCAAGACTTACCGCAAAAGCCATGTTGCTTTTCTTTATAAACACTTACAAGCGACGTTCCTTTTTTTACTTTCATGCCACAAACAGGGTCTTTACCATCTTTTTCTAATTTAGAAGTTGGTTCCTGACTTATACCATTGAAAACAATCATTCCAAATAATATAAAAGCAAAATATTTTTTCATGTTTAAATGCCAAATTTTTTGTTTTTCAAAAATTCTTCATCCGTTAATGTTTTCAGAAATGCAGTCAATTTTGCTTTCTCATCTTTGTTGAGTGCAATACCTAACGTTTGATTATTCTTTAATGAACCATCTAATGTTTTTGAATCTATTATGCCATCTGTATAATGATTCAAGACAGCATCTAAACTATAAAAACGCCCATCGTGCATATAAGGGGCTGTTACGGCAATGTTCCTTAGACTTGGTACTTTAAACTTATAACTGTCTTCTTCTGATGCTGTAATACGTTGCCTACCCGTATCATCTTTATTATAAACAGGTAGCCCATTATTACGATACGAATGGTCAGTAAATAGTTCACCCGAATGACAAGAGGCACATTTTTGTTTAAAGATATCTAATCCTTCTAATTCATCAGTACTAAGTGTGCCGCCTGTCTCTTTCCTTATATACTTATCATAGCGTGAATTGGCTGATACCAGTGTAAGCATAAATTGTGAAAGTGCTTTCAGGAATCTTTCAGTTGTAATTTCTTTACTTCCGTAGGCCTTCTGAAAAAGCGTAGCATATTTTTCCTGTTTACGTAGTTTCTCTAAAACGTTTCCTAATTTTTCGTCCATTTCTACTGGGTTTTCAATCGGAGCGATAGAAAATAAATCTAAATCAAATACGCCCCCATCCCAGAAAAATTCTTTTTGAAAAGCCATATTCTGAATAGGTGGGGCATTGCGGATGCCAATCTTGTTATCAATACCATGGCTTAAATCATGTCCATGATGGGTGAATGCATACGGTTGGCTATGACATTCAGCACACGAAATTGTTCCATCTCTTGATAAGTTCCCATCAAAGAAAAGTGCTTTACCTAACTCGAAGCCGTCATTAGTAATAGGGTTCTTAGAAAAATCGTACACCGGTTTGGGGAAATTAGCAGGAACCGTGAAAAGTTCTTCGGGTTTAACCTCTTGGGAGCTATCTTTTGAACAAGCAACTCCCAAGTAAATCAAACTGCTAATAACTAATATAACGAACTTTGATTTCATTATTTTTCTTCGTTATGAACATGGTCTACAATAAAACTTTTTGCATAGTTCTGACCTATTGGAATACCTGCTTCGGGTGCATGGGTCATATAAGAAGTAGCAATGCTTACTTTATTTACCCCACTAAACACTTTTTGAACATCATTAATAATATGAATTTGTGGTGAAACATTACCTCTAACTTGTGCCGTTGTAGTAGTTATTGGTAAGATAATAGTTTTAAGATTGTTTGGTGTCTTACCTGTCATCCCACCAAAACCACCAACGTGAAACTGATACTCAGTCATATTCATCATGTTTGGTGGAATGGCACTTGATTTTCCTTCCATTTTGAAGAAGATGTAACCCATGTTCCAAGACCAATACATGTTATCGTCACCATAAGAAGCAGGGTCAAGTACACCTGTGCGTTGACCAACATCAGATACCGATTTTAAGCTATCTACGCCAATCATGTACGAAACCTCATTGTAATTACCAGCAGGAACATTTTCGAGTTTAATAAGCCATGAAGTAGGGTCTGAATGCTTTACAAGAAAATATTTATCAGAGAACTTTATTACATTACCATTCTCATTTTTAAGAGAAATGTTTGAAACGAAGTAATTAAGGCGTGTAACTGTAAAATCTTCATTCAAAGAGTTTTTTGCTGTGGTTGTACCTAATACTAGTTTTTGGTCGCCAATACGATTATCAAATTCAAGCGTTACTGTATTTTTATCATTAGGATTGATAGCATCTTCCTTTTGGCATGAAACAATGATAAGAGATGCAAAAAGGGCAATAAACAAATATGAGAAGTTTTTCATTATTGTAAATGTATAAATATGCGTTTTTGAGATACATATTAGCATACCTCAACAAACACAGATGATTTGTTTTGAAATAAAATATATAGAAATAAGTAAATAGCCATCCGAAAGGAGTTTGGCTATAAAACATCAATAATAGAATGTATTATTGGTATAAAGGGGGATGAAAAATAGAAGATGAAAAATCAATTGTTGTCTTTTCTGCAAAGGAGAAATTATTAACAGAAAAATCTTTAATCTCAACCACATTAGTAAAATCAAAATTACTTTGACTTTCAAATGTATTTATTTCTAAGAGTTTATAAATGAAGTTTTGAAGGGCGTTTTGTTCTTCTTTTTCGGTCTGTGCATGAATTTTTTTAGCCAAAAAACATTTACCATCGCAATGTAATTCAGGCTTGTTCTTATTAACGCAGTAGTTTTTGATAATAAAGTCTTTACGAAGTTCATAATCTAAGCAAATGAAAGGAACTACAAACGATTTCACCACTAAAGCGAGTGAAAGGAATATAAGTCCTATTTGCTTGAATTTAAACATGAGTACAAATGTAGTGCATAATTAAGAATCTTAGTATTTTTTTTATCTAAACTTCCTGTTAAATTAAATCAGGCACTTATATAAAACGAAAATACACTTCTGTATTGTTAATAGTATGCAAAGAATTAAGCTCTGAATATTTTACTTAAAACCAAAAGTATAACTTCCCCAATAACTTTAGTCGGCTTCTTCAAGATTAATATAAGAATCATGTATGGGTAGTAATTATTGCCGTTTATTGTATCTCTTTCTTACAAAAAAATCGGTAGACACAAGCCCACCGATTTTTTCAGGTTTTCAAAATATGTACTAATTGAAGAATAACCAATTACTTCCAACCACCACCTAATGCCTTATAAATATTTACTTCGGCGTTCAGTTGTTTTTTCTTAATTTCCATCAATTCCATTTTTGCTTCGAGTGCTTCTCTCTGCGTTAATAGAACCTCGGTATAATCTGCTCTTGCTGATTTGAACAGGCTATTAGAGATTTCGATAGAACTGCTCAGAATATCTACCTGATTGGATTTGGTTACGTAACTTTCAGAGTAATTTTTATTCCCTGCCAATTGATTAATTACCTCCAGATGCGCATTCAAAACTGCTTGCTCGTATTTATATACTGCCTGAATCTGCTTTTCGTTGGCATTATAGTAATTGGCCTTAATCGCATTTTTGTTGATTAGGGGAGCAATTAAATCGCCCAGAAAATTAACGGCAAGAGATTTAGGATTAATCAGATAAATCGGATTAAATGCCTGTAAACCAATCCCTGCACGAAGGGTGATATTAGGATAAAAAGCAGCTCTTGCTACTGCAATATCCAGTTTTGCGGCCTCTAGTTCCTGTTCTGCCTGGCGGATGTCAGGACGATTGCTCAACAATTGCGATGGAACTCCGGCAGAAATCTTCAAAAATTGAATATTATTCAAATTGGCAGAATTACGCTTAACAGGCTGAGGATTTCTTGCCAGCAAATAATTAATCCGGTTTTCGGTTTCTATAATTTGCTGCTGAATCTCATATTTAAGGTTTTCGGTATTCAATACCTGCGCCATAAAACGATTTACCGCCAATTGGTTTACTCGTGCCGCATCTTTTTGCACTTTTACCATTTCAAGCGCATCTTTCTGAAGACCAATATTTTGTTGTACAATTTCCAACTGATTGTCTAGCACTACCAGTTCATAGTATGAGTTGGCAATTTCGGCAATGAGGTTTGTTACTACAAAATTTCTACCTTCAATTCCAGACAAATAACGCTTTACAGCAGCATCCTTGGCATTATGGAGTTTTTTCCAAACGTCTATTTCCCATGAAAATGTCCCCATCAAAGCCTGTTCACCAATATACTTCGGTAGTTTTTCCGATCTTGATTTCGCATCTTCTTCCGAAACACCATCCCAGGTATAATGGCCTGACTTCTCAGCACCCAAACCTGCGGTTAGAAAACCAAATGGCTGATACTCCCCTTTTCTGGCCATGATTTCGTTCCGACTGATTTCGATTTCATGAAGCATGATATTCAACTCCTGGTTGTTTTTAAGGGCTTCATCTATCAGGTCGGTCAGGTTACTATCGTTAAAATAGTTTCTCCAGACAATACTTTCGGCTTTAGTAGTATCCGCATTCATTGCGTACTTGTCTGGCAATGAATTGGTGACTGTTTTGGTTGGCAGGTTTTCTACCTTACAGCTACCTAATGCAACAATCAGTCCTAGAAAGACACTATATCTTTTTATTCTTTTGTTCTTCATTTTGATTCAAGATTTTTGAAATTAACTTTCTAAGTCTACTTTGTTCACCCAATTCAGTTTGCCCTTCTACTAAATCTTCACTCAATGTCATGACGGCTTCATCATTAATTAATTTTCTGCCATCAATCAGTGTACCGAAAATATAATATAGCCCTGGCACAATTAATACCCCGAAAATTGTTCCGAACAACATCCCTCCCATGGCAGAAGAGCCGATGGTTTTATTACCTACTGCACCCGCACCATGTGCTCTAACCAGTGGTATCATACCCGCAATAAAGGCAAAAGAGGTCATAAGGATAGGTCTGAAACGCTCTTTTGCACCCTCAATAGCAGCTTGCAACACCGTAACACCTTCGTTACGTTTTTGAATGGCGAACTCTACGATCAATACGGCGTTTTTACCTAATAGACCCGTAAGCATGATCAGACCAATCTGAGCAAATACGTCATTACTCAATCCCATTCCTTTTAATAATAAGAAAGAGCCGAATATACCCGGAGGTAAAGACAGAATAACGGCCAGCGGCATGATAAAGCTTTCGTATTGGGCTGCCAAAACCAGATAAACGAAGAATACTACCACCATGAAAATGATGATTGCTTCATTTCCACGACGAGCCTCATCGTATGACAGACCTTCCCAGGCAATATCGTAACCTTTAGGTAGAGCCGTTGCAGCTACTTCACGAATCGCACTAATTGCATCACCTGAAGTATAACCCGGAGCCGGAACCCCATTGATAAGGGCTGATGTATATAAATTATATCTGGCAATCTCGTTAGGCCCTTGTGTCTTTTTAATAGTTGTAAAAGCTGAATAAGGCACCATTTCTCCCTGATCATTTTTGATGAACATATTCAAAATATCAGTCGGGTCTTTTCTGAAAGCAGGGTCAGCTTGTGTATAAACCTTGTAGTATTTATTAAAGCGTATAAAACCTTGCTCGTATGTACTACCAATCATAATATTCAGGTTTTCCATGGCTTTACCTACTGAAACCCCTTTTTGCATCGCCAATACATTATTTACTTGTATCTCGTATTGAGGATAGTTGGCAGAATAAAAAGTAAATAAACCTGAGAGTTCCTTACGTTTTTTCAAGGCAGCCACAAAGTCTTTATTTACCTGATCGAATTTCTGGTAGTCTACGTCGCTACCTTTATCTAATAAACGAACCGCAAAACCTGAAGATGCACCATAACCCGGTACCGCTGGTGGCTCGAAATATTCAATAACCGCTCCGATATTTTTTGTTTTCTCCTCCAGCTCTTCAATAATCTCTTTCACCGATTCTTTTCTCTCCGACCAGTCTTTCAAGTTAATTAAACAGGTACCAGCATTAGAACCACGACCTTCGGTCAGGATTTCATAACCTGCCATAGCCGTTACCGATTGTACACCCGGCGTTTCTTTAGCTATTTTCTGTAGTTCCATTGAAACTGCATTCGTTCTTTCAAGGGTAGTACCAGGAGGTGTCTGAATAATCGCATAAATCTGCCCTTGGTCTTCACCCGGAATGAAACCAGCTGGTAGAATAGTGTTGATCCCCATAATACCTGCTGCGAAAAGTATTAATACCCCAAAAGTCACCACTCTACGATTCACAATTACTGTCAGGAATTTGGTGTATTTACCTAACAACCATTCAAATCTTCTATTGAACCAATCGATAAACTTATCAATAGGTGATTTTTTGCGCGCTTGTCCATGTGTATTTTTCAAAATCATGGCACATAATACAGGCGTAAGCGTAAGAGCCACCACACCGGAAAGTACGATAGACGAAGCCATTGTAATGGCGAATTGTCGGTAAAGTACCCCCACCGGACCTGTCATAAATGCTACCGGTACAAATACCGCTGTCATGATCAGGGTAATCGCTATAATCGCCCCACTGATTTCGCTCAATACTTTCTGTACAGCTTTGAAAGGCGTTAAATGTTCATCATGCATCTTTACGTGCACCGCCTCTACTACCACAATGGCATCATCGACCACAACCCCGATGGCTAATACTAAGGCAAAGAGCGTGATAAGGTTGATACCAATCCCAAAGAACTGCATGAAAACGAATGCACCAATCAACGAAACCGGTACGGCCAAAGTTGGAATCAAAGTAGAACGGAAATCTCCTAGGAAAAGGAATACCACTAATGAAACCAGAATAAATGCCTCTAAGAGCGTATGCAATACCTGATCAATAGAAGCATTTACGAAGCTTGAAACGTCATAGTTGATTTCGTAATCAACGCCCGGAGGGAAGTTTTTCTTCAACTCTTCCAGTTTTGCTTTTACATCACCAATAATTTTATTGGAGTTACTACCAGGGTTTTGTTTCAGGATTAAGGAAGCCGAAGGATAACCATCTTTATTGGTATAAATATCCACAAACTCACTACCTACCTCTACGTTGGCTACATCTTTCAATCTTAAAATCTCACCTTCAGAGTTTGCCCTGATGATGATGTCTTTATACTGCTCAGGCTTATTGTACCAGCCCTGATAAGTAAACACGTACTCGAGTGACTGGGCAACCTTACCGGAACTCAAACCCACACGACCCGGACGCCCCAATACACTTTGTTCATCAATGGCAGTCAATACTTCATCAGCAGAAATATTATAGGCTCTCATTCTGTCAGGATTCAACCATACACGAATAGAGAAGGCACGGCTACCAACAATTTCAGAACGACCTACCCCACTGATACGTTGTAATTCAGGTACAACCAGGTTATCAGCATAGTTAAACAAGAACTTCTGGTCATACTCTTTATCTGTACTATAAAAGTTGACATACATCAACATACTCGGCTGTACGGGTGTAATAATAACCCCCTCACGTTGTACTAAAAGAGGTAAGTTTGCCCAAACCTGATCCACACGGGTTTTTACACGAGCTGCTGCAATGGTTGGGTCGGTGCCTGGGTCAAATACAATCTGAACTGTTGCTTCACTGGCACTTGTTGCATCCGACATCATGTATTGCATACCCGGCACACCATTGATGGCACGCTCCATGATAGTCAGGGTCGATTTTACCAATACGTCTGCATTTGAACCAGGGAACTCAATGAAAATATTTACCCGTGGCGGGGCTATTTCAGGGAATTGGGATATGGGGCGCGTAAAAATCGACAACACCCCCAAAAAGACGATCGCCAGAGACATGGCAATAGCCAGGACTGGTCTATGTATGAATTTACTAAACATTTTTTCTGAGTTTTGTCAATACCTTATGGGTTGCGAATAGTCGCACCATCTAAAACCAATAAGGCTTTTGATAAGATTAAAAATTACTCTGCGTGAAGGTTTTTCAACTCTTCAACAACCGTCCGGTAAGGTTTAAATTTAGTTTTAACGTGGTCGCCGTTTTTAACTTTACGTAAACCCTCAACTATAATTTTATCATTTGTAGACAAGCCGCTCGTAACCGTATAAATATGAGGCATTTCTAAGCCAGTTGTGATTTGTCTGGTTTGAACAACGCCTTTTTCATCTACTACAAATACAAATTTTTTATCAAGAATATCAAAAGTAGCTTCTTGTGGAATCAAAAGGGCATCTTTCACATGCGAAGGCATCAGGATTGTGCCTGTTTCTCCATGACGTAAAATACCTTCCGGATTCGGGAATGTGGCACGGAAAGCGATGTTTCCGGTTTCATTGTTAAAATCAGCTTCAACCGTTTCAAAAAGACCATCATGATTGAAAATCTCATTATTGGCCATCAATAATTTTACTTTTTGAGGTCCTTCTTTTTTGATGCGGGTAGCATACTCCAGATATTCAGCTTCCGGAACATTGAAATAAACCCACAATTTACTGTTATCAGATAAGGTAGTCAATAATTCTCCTTCGTCTACCAGACTTCCCAATCGCATATGGAATCTATCCATGATACCACTAAAGGGAGCATTAACACTTGTTAGACCCAGGTGAGTACTTGATAATTTTAAGTCAGCTTTTTCACGGTCAAGTTTTGCTTTAGCTAGAGCCAGTTCTTGTGGTGAAACAATGTTTTTATCGGCTAGTATTTTGGTATTCTGGTACTCAATTTCAGCGTATTCTACGTCAGCTTTCGACTTTTCCATTTCAGCCTGATACACCAGAGGCATAATCTGAAACATAGGTTGCCCCTGTTTGATATGCTGACCCTCATCAACAAATATTTTTGTTAAATACCCTCTTTCCAGAGAGCGCAGTTCGATGTGATTGCTGGCTCGAATCTGGCAGACATACTCCTTATTAATAGAAGTATCAACCTTTATCGGGCTACTTACTATAAATTCAGATACCTCTTCTTTTGTGTGCTCAGCGTGGTTGCAACCTGCTATATACAATGCAGAGATTGCTAAAAAAATGATTGAATATTTCATGAATATTTTAAAAATAAGAATGGTAAGCCTATTGATTGAAAGAAATTTTCAAACTAAATAATGCCTTAAAAAACCTTTGAAAATTTAGATTTTAAATCCAGATGTAAGCAACCAATTAATTAAATGGGATCTTCCACGAATGATGGAGTAAGAAAAAGGGGATCGTAATTCGTTTTTGAAGAGATAAATTAAAATTTATAAACGAACTCTCTAGAAAATTATAATTAAAATAGGATATGTGTAAAGGGAATTCACTTTCAATAGTGTCGTCCCCTGTACTTTCGTCGGTAGGATCTACTTCTTCTCCTGAACTCAGGATTGATAATAAATCGTATGGAATAGTTGAGTCCCAATCCTGAGAGACACTATTGGCAGTATTGTCTTGACTTGCTGTGAAATAATAGCCTTGTATTTTTTCGTAATTAGCGCTACTGCCTTTAACAAAAATAGAAGTAACCAAAAACAAGCCACAAAATATCCCGAATATTTTGAGGAGGTGACTCGTTATACTATTTCTATTCATAATTTTCATATCTCTATACAAAGCTAACAAACCATTTTTAAATATTGATATAGTTGCTATGTAGACCTGTTTTCATTTCTGATAAATACAATATAGCAACAAAAGTCAATTTATTGATAATCAATATATTGCAATCATAAAAACACAATATTTCTTGAAATAATGAAAATTTAATGTGCAAATTTTAATCACATTTTAACTGCTTATAGCCCTATTAAAACTCGCTTTCTGACTCCAACCTTATGAATATTTGCCATATCATTTTTTTAGATAACAACCAAATCTTTGCTTGCAAAGAAATAAAACGAACCATCCATTACTTATTTGACCCACTTTTGAATAGCTCACTGATAAAAAATGATGTGGTTACTCATACAATTACTAGCAGCTATA
Source organism: Emticicia fontis (assembly GCF_054779675.1). Lineage (NCBI taxonomy): Bacteria > Pseudomonadati > Bacteroidota > Cytophagia > Cytophagales > Leadbetterellaceae > Emticicia > Emticicia fontis. Next base: position 108,966 of record NZ_BAAGXU010000006.1, on the reverse strand, counting down.
CATCAATTTTACAGCATAAAAAAAGTCCGCGTTTGGACTACTCTCAAAAGTTAGACACTTATTGAGGCAGTGCAAACAGGGACTTTTCTTATACTATCTCTATACTGAATTCTATCAGGCTATGAATTTAAAAGTCTCATGGACAACCTTCTATGCTAGCCTTGAAAGTACTTCCGCTCTGTGTTTCGAAGCCTGTATTTAATACAATAGCATTACCTGCTTTATAATCTACTTTAGCTGGTGAAATCACTTTATTAGAAGCAGTAATAGTTTGGGTAGCAGCAAATGCAGTACTTCCGCTTGAAATATTAGCTGTCAGGTTTACGGCAGGAGCATTTACTAAAACTGTGCTGGTTGCTACTCTTGAGCTTTTAGTATTTCCACTCTCACAAGTGGCATAATATGTCGTATTGGCTGTTGGGCTTTGGCTCAAGCCATTACCTGTGCCAAGGGCAGAGCCTCCAGTTGGTACATTATACCATGTTATTACGCCTGCGGCACAATTGGCTGATAAAGTAACGCTGGTACCACTACAAATAGCTGTTGAGCTTACCAATACATTGGTTGGAGCAGCAATACTACCCGAAGTAATAGAAAAATTACTGTTGGAAATATCGAAGAAGATATTATTGCTGCTTTCTACCTTGATGCGGGCAGTAGCTGTGTTTACATTGGGGAGTATAATTGATTCTGTGCCATCATTAGGTGTATTAGCGGCAAGGGTAATAGGGAATGTTAATCCACCATCAGTTGAGAGCAGAATATTTACCTGAGCACAATTGACAGGGGCGGCTGTGGTATTAGCTACGCTCCAGGTAATTATTTTACTTGTATTGCCTGTATAGGTTCCAGCCAGATTAGTAGTTTCTAAAAATGGTCCTGAATTGGCATCAACTGTTACAGTTACCTGGCTATAAGTAACTCCACCTACACCATCCCGCACAGTCATCCGATGGGTTGTGACTACCCCTACTGATGGGAGTTTATCGCCTATAGCTTTGTTTGTTCCATTCAAGACAGCCTCTAATCTTGGATAATATCTTATACCCGTAGCAACAGGAGGATAGCTTCTGAAAAAGGGAGCCTTGGTATTATCACTTAAGGTAGTAGGATCTGGCACAACAGTTCCCACGTTAGTTCCTTCCCACGAATAGCTTAATACATTGCTGCTATTCGCATCAGAAGCTGTGCCTTTTAATACAAACGGTGTTGATTTTGGGATAGTGATATTGGCAGGAAACGAATTTATTACCGGAACCGTATTGTTGGTATTCGTAGTGGTAAAACAAGTTAAAGTAGCAATATAGGCCTCTGCCTGAGCATAGCTAACTGTATGAAAATTCAAAAAAGGCTGATAGGATGATTCATAATCGTCATTCCCTGTTTCATCGCTACAAGTATAGCCATAACTCATAATGGTGGTACCAGACCCCGGCTCAACAGAAGTGCCTGGCTCACGAGTAGTACAAACCGGAATAGAGCTATTATAGCTATGACTCATACCAAATTGGTGCCCCATCTCATGTGTTATTAACTGGTCATCAAAAACGGGTGCAAAAGAACCGTCACCTACGCCAGATACGCCTGCTCCTTTAACGTCGTTATTACAAGCCGAAGGACTAAAAGCAATACCTCCTCCTGAGCCAAGCGCAGTTCCTAAAACGTGCCCTATATCATAGTTAGCATTTCCAATGATTGAATCTAATGCCATTTGATTTTGCTCTAACATTGCTGTCTGGTCATTATTGTTATAAGGGTCGGTAGCAGTATTGGTAAAGACCACATTTACATCACTTACTAAGGTAAACGCCACACTTAATTCAGCACGATAAACGGCATTTACTCTATTTACATAACCAACCAATCCGGCAAAGGCATTATTTTTATTACCCCCATATACCGCTTGCTGAGTAAATTCAGCATCGGCAGCCATGGCTAGCCGAAAAGTACGGAGCGTGGCACCTGAATTATTAGTAGTAGCATTCGTACTCTTGACTCTATTATTATTGGTCTTCGGCAAAGTAATTTTTGTATCCAGCACGCCACATTTATTACCCGTTCCGGTAGTAGATTTCTGACTTTTAGGGCTTATCGCATCTTTGGCAAAATAAACCCGGTATAAATGGTCTGATGTGTCTTTTGAAACTTTATCATAATAAGCTGCGTCGTTATCAATCCCTAAAACAATTGCATTAAAACCTATGCCCGTAAAACTGATACGAATCGTATAATTCGTATTCGATTGACCTCTGCCGGTATAAGTTTTAATCTCCGGGTGGTTAGCGGCTACCTGTGGCGATAAAATCGGCGACTCAAACATATGAAAGGTTTCCATCTTTCCATTGGGCAAAGGGATTTCTAGTGGAAGCGCCACACCATTACTGAATTCAAGAGGAGCCTTTGATAAATAGGCTCTTAATTCGCTTTCTTTGAGTTGGTAAAAATCTGTTTTTTTAATGTTTTTTGAGAGAGAGGGGTCTGCACTTAAACGTGTATTTGATAAGTTTTCGGCGATAAAGTAGTTTTTCTGTGCCTTAGCACCGAGAGAACATAGCAATAACAGGCTCCAGTAGAGAGTCGCTTTAAGGTAAAAAGTTAACTTCATAAATAATGGTTAAAATTGTTAAGAAAATGACATGCGCTAACAGCCAATCTATTGATTGTCAGATTTTTAAATGGTCAGCTTGAAATTTTAGTAAATGAGTATGAGGAGAGAAAGCGCACTATAAGAAGCCGTAAAATAGCACTTAGATAGTTTTGCTCATGACATAAGGTGAACAAAGATAAAGAAAAAAGTATATGCTTGATTAAAGCAGATTATTTTATTTCTTAAATTTTAATGCTTAAATGGGAGTGAATCTATGTGGGTATAAAGTAGAGGCAATTAATATAAAGAATAGGTGGATAAACTGAGTCAACTCAAGTTTATTTAAAAATCTGTAACACATCATAGCCAAACCTCACTATTAATCCCAAAACCACAATCAAAAATATCACCCGCACAAAGGCATTGCCACGCAGAATAGCTATTTTGCTACCTACATACGAGCCTGCCATGTTACAAATCATCATCGGAAACGCTATCTGAAACATCACAAATCCCTTATTGATAAAGAAAATCAGCGAAGCAACATCTGCTATTACATTGACTACTTTTGAAATGGCTGATGCCGATAAGAAGCTGTAACCCACAATACTTACAAAACCAAATACCAGTAAGCTACCTGTACCCGGGCCCACAAAACCATTATAGAATCCTGTAGCCATTCCAATCAGCAATCCACAGAAAGGAATGACTTGTAAGCTAAAGCGAAGTTTTTCTTCTTGTCCTAAATCTTTTTTGCGATAGGTATAAATGGCTATTACACTCATTAAAATCAGGATAGTAGGCTTCAAAATGCGAGCGCTCATCATGCTTGATAATAATGCACCTGAATACGACATGACAGCTGCACCGATGCCAGCATAGATTACAGTTCTCCAGGGAATCTTCACTTTTTTGGCGTATTGATAGCCTGCCACGGCGGTACCCATAAACGAAGAAAAGCGATTAGTACCAATGACCTGTGGCACCGAATAAGAGGGAAACAAAATAAACAAAGCAGGGACTTGCACCAAGCCCCCGCCTCCTACTATAGAATCGATAAAGCCTGCAAAAAAAGCTGCGATACAGGCAATGGTTGTTGTTGAAAGCATAATACTATGGAGAAGGGAGAATGGAACAAGGAGAAAGGAAAAGTACCTTTTTCGGTTTTAAATTTTTCTGTTTAAAATTTATACCTTTTCCTTTTTCCATTCTCCATGTTCCGTTTTCCAACTATTGCGACCACTCTGTTGGGGTTCTGTCCCAACGATGGGTTTTGAGTTTTAAGCGGAGATTTTCGTCTAATTTTTTTCCATCGCTGCTACCGATATTGGCTTCTACGTGGCGTATTTTTCTCATACCCGGTATAATAGTATGTACATCGTCATTACACAAGATAAAGCGCAAAGCCATTTCGGGCATGGTCATACCTTCTGGTACTAATGGTTTTAGGGCATCGGCATGTTCTACACTTGGAATCAGGTTTTCTGGCACAAAATAAGTAGAACGCCAGTCATCAGCAGGAAAAGTAGTATCCTTCGTCAATAAACCTGTTAATGTTCCTTCATCAAATGGCACACGGGCAATTACACCAATATCCATTTTTTTACAAAGTGGAAACAATTCGTCCTCCGGATTCTGGTCGAAGATATTATAGATTACCTGTACGGTGTCTATTAAGCCTGTTTTCAAAGTCTCTAATACATTGTTCGGCTCCCAACGGTTTACGCTGACACCAAAGTTTTTTACCTTACCTTCCTGTTTCAGTTTGGTAACAGCTTCTTTCCAATCATCGTTATTGGCCCAGGCATCTTCCCAAACGTGGAATTGTTGCAGGTCAATGCAATCAACACCCAGATTCTTCAAACTCTTTTCTGTATACTCAATGATATGACTGGCCGGGAAACAATCTTCTAATAAAAAGTGTGATTTTGAAGGCCAGGTAAAGTTCTTAGGAGGAATCTTGGTAGCGAAATACAAGCGTTTATTCGCATATTTTTTTAATACATCACCCAAAATTTCTTCGCTTCTTCCGGCGCCATAGCCCCAGGCGGTATCAAAAAAATTACAGCCTAATTCAACTGAGCGGTCAAGCGACTGCCCTACTTCATCCTGGTCAGAGCCTGTCCAACCTGCTAATCCCCACATACCATACCCTATTTCGCTGACGTTCCAATCGGTACGTCCAAATCTTCTATACTCCATGGTTTTTTATAATTGTTTAATTTGAAATACAAAGTTTGGGAAAATGGAGAAAGGAACAAGGAGAATGTAAAAAGTATTGTAAAATTAATATTCATACTTTTTACTTTTTCCTTGGTCCATTTTCCTTTCTCCTATCTATTAAGCAAAATTCTTTTTCTTTACTACCGCAATAATCCATGCTACAATACCTATCAAAAATAATGCAATGCTGGTACCAAAGGCTATCCATTTGAACATTCCGGCATTAGAGGCAAAACTGGCCGCGTTATCAGCTCTTTCAGGGAAAGCATTGAGCATGGCAATAATACCTGCGTTTTCTGCAAAATCGCCAATAGTGGCTAGAATCGGAAAAATATTGAGCTGTTGAATAAAGCTATTAGCTGGGAATCCTTTTTTGAAGACATAACTAAGTAGCAAAACATTGGTAATGGTGTAAATTATCGGATAAACAATGTCAATGACTGCTTCGGCAAAGAAGTAATATTTTCTTCCTTCTTCCCCATAAGCCTTTAACATATTATAGGCTTCGTCGGGGGTGAATCCGAATTTCAGGTCTAAAACGCCTAATGTGTTTGTGGGGTCAAATTTGCCTTGCATATAAGGCAGAATGATGGCTGAAATAATCATTTGCAGAACAAAGAAAATCAGCACATTTCGCCCCGACGCATAGCGCCGAACGAAATTTGAAAAGGAAGTAAGCATTACAGTTTGAAGGTTAGATAAGTGAACTGATTGATTACAAATATAGAAGTTGTTTAGGATTATTCCTTCCATTCAAAGATGTGTTGTTTTGGTTACGCCTGCATCAAATAATTTCGACCATAGCTCTGCTATGGCTCTATCATTTGATTTGGCTCACTCAAAACACCCCTATTTTTAACAAGTAACGAAAATCCTAAACAACTTCATAAAAAACGAATGTAAATTTCTCTGTATTTATCCACTATTTCAGCGCACTTTTTCCACTTTTACGGCCACATTATTAAAAGCCGCATTGCCAGTCAGTTCATCTAAAACATACTCGTCTGTTAAATCATTAATGCTTACACCTGCGTATTTAGACGCAATATCTAATTGTACTCCTTTACGGGCATGTCCATAACCATGCGGCATACTCACTACCCCCTGCATCATGTGGTCGGTAATCTCAATGGGTATCTCCACGCATCCTACTCTTGAGGTTACTTTCACTATTGACTGGCTATCTAAATTGAGTTTTTGCGCATCTGCCGAATGCATCATCAGTGTACATCTGTTTCGGCCTTTCACCAATCGCTCCGAATTGTGCATCCATGAATTATTATCTCTTAAATGTCTTCTGCCAATTAATAGATAATCAAATCCCTTTTGAGCATCAGTAATTTTTAAAGATTGATAAAGCCTTGCTATGTCTTTCACCAAAAGTTCAGGAGCTATATTAATGCGCTTATCCGGTGTCAATAGCCGTTTTGGCAAAACTGGCTTTAATGCACCAAGGTCGATGCCATGCGGATTATCTTTTAATTGTTGTAAGGTGAGTTGATAAGGGCCAAACTGCAAACCCATATCTAATTTCACTTCTGGTGGTTCGGGTTTAAAAGGTGTATCAGGAGCGCTATTTAATCTGTGTACCAACTCCTGATATATTTCCCAATCATACTTAGTTCCTTCTGCTTTCGGGAATAGCGCTTCTGAGTATTTAGCCGTATTTCTGACTGCCAATACATGGAAAGTCATGTCATAATGTGGCACTTCCAGCCCGGTTGCAGGCGGCAAAATTATATGTGCATGGCGGGTAGTTTCGTTGATATAAATATCAATAGCTACCATAAACTCCAATTGCTCAAAAGCCTTGTCTGATTGCCCACCGTTAGGCGTAGAAAGGACAGGATTTCCGCAGCTGATAATCATGGCCTTAATCTGTGATTCGCCCTCCGTTAATATCTCTTCTGCCAGGGTAACCACCGGTAATTCACCTAAAAATTCAGGCAGTTTTCTGACCCTGCTTTGCCAGCGGTTAAATTTATTTTCTGGCTTAGCTCTTGCTAAAAAATCTACTGCAGGGCTGGTAAACATTGCCCCTCCTACACTATCCAGATTGCCTGTCAGTACGTTGATGGCATTAATCAACCATTGCGCAATACCTCCAAAAGTTTGTACAGATACACCTACTCTGCCATAACAAACGGCAGCCTTTGCCTCTGTAAAATCAGATATTAGTTGACGAATTTGCTTAGCAGAAATCCCTGTTTGTTTTTCTACTCTTTCGGGAGTAAAAGGTAAAGAAAGCTCTTTCAAAGCTTCAACACCATCTGTAAACTCAGCTAATCTCCCTAAATTCGCAAGGTTTTCAGCAAAAATAGTCTGAATCATTGCCAACAAAAGAAAAGCATCCGTTCCCGGTCTGATAAAATAATGTTCATCAGCTTTGGCAGCTGTTTCAGTAAAGCGCGGGTCGACTACTACCACTTTACCACCTCTTTTCTGAATAGCTTTCAGACGATTAGCTACATCTGGTACAGACATAATACTACCATTAGAAGCAATGGGATTCCCGCCAATAATGAGCATATAATCGGTATGGTCAATGTCTGGAATAGGCATCAGCATCGGATGCCCGAACATTTGCCAGGCAGCAAAATGATGAGGTAGCTGGTCGGCAGAGGTAGCAGAAAACAAGTTTTTGGTATGAAGTGCTCTGGCCAAACCGGGAGAATTCATAGAGGTACCCAAATTATGTACTGAAGGATTCCCCTGATACATGCCAACTGCATTGTTTCCGTATTTTGCTTGTATCTCTTTTATGCGGCTAATAACTTCTTCAAAAGCGTCTTCCCATGAGATTTGCTGCCAACCATCCGCAGTACGCTTAAGGGGGAATTTCAATCTATTGGGGTCTTCATAAATATCTTTTAGCGCTACTGCTTTAGGGCAAATATGTCCACGGCTGAAAGGGTCATTTTTATCTCCTTCTATCTTTATCACTTTCCCGTCTTCTACTTTGATTTCGAGCCCGCACATAGCCTCGCATAGGTTACAGGTACGGTAATGTGTCAATGTTTGCATAGGTTTAAAGCAGATAGTATAAAGCAAGTTAATAGTTTTTTAAGACACTTTTTTGAAGCAGAAAATAATTTTAGCTGAATTGATAGTTACAAATCAAAAAAAATTAAATTTGCATATATGACTGCACGGCGGCCGATGTCGTTGGATAACGTAATTGATTAATATATATATTGACTCCGTAGCTCAGTTGGTAGAGCAACTGACTCTTAATCAGTGGGTCGAGAGTTCGAGCCTCTCCGGGGTCACCTGATAATGAAGCATTTATGAGACTATTCTTGTAAGTGCTTTTTTATTTGCACAAGATTTGCACAGAAATTTTAGCAATAAATTTGCTCACAAATTATACTATCTTTTTTATAGAGTGGCCAAAACATATTCTACAGCATTATAATAAAGAAGTATAATCTTAAATTTAACTTCCTTGCTTTTCAATTTCAGCTTTTTTGATGTAAGCAATAAGACCTATTTGCAAAAAAATTAAAAATATCTATTTCTAACTAATTCATACTGAGCAAATTATTTTTGCTGTAATTATTGCCAAACAGTAGATATTAGAATAGATTATGTTACATTTGTCTATGAGTCACTGATTGACAAACGCTCTTCTCCTTTTGTAATCAATTACACTACCCTTGTAATAAGCAGTCATTTATTCCTCAACTTTAAATATTTAAAGCCATAAAAACTGATAACTACAAGAAGCTATGTTTTATTTTATTTGTGTCATTTGTCGTGATGTATGCCGTAATGTATTTAAATGTAAGTCAATTCGACCACATTTATCTGAGTATGACAAGATTCTACATGACCTTACTGATGGTCTTACCTATGGCAGTTCTGATGATTCTATTGATGCCCAAAATGTATGCAAATAAGAAATTAAATCTCATCATTATTCTGACTTGCATTATTACATTCGGTATCACATTGACATTTTTAAGAAAGCAGACTTTTATCAAGGACCAGTAATATATGAAAGGTATGATTTCTCATCACTCTTCTGCTATTTTGACATGTGAGCATGCTACTATTGAAGATGTCGAGGTAAGAAAACTGGCAAATCAAATAATAGAAAGCCAGAAAAAGGAAATAGAGCAAATGAAGAAATGCTGGATAGGATGGAAAAAGATAGCGTTGAATTGTTTTTGCGATAGAAGAGCTAATCAAAACGCATATCAGCAACTTTTAAATCCGCTTTGATAACTCGTGTTATTATTGCAGGCTTGACGCTCTTGATTTTTTAGGCCCTTATTTGTAATGGGATATCCAAAGGTCAATAATCTTTTGTGGTAAATTATTTTTCCGTTTATATTAGTGGTTCTTATTTCAAGCTATGCAGGTAGTTCAATTAAAACTTTATAAAGTATTGTTTTTGATGTAGTTATAGCATCCATTGGGTATTTATTCATATCCATAGCTTTGGAAAGAAAATTATACAAGATGTGCTTTTGGCATAGGACAAGGGAATAGAATAGTATTTACCTTTTCTAAGCGTTTTAGGGCCAATTGTACCTTTTATTAGCGGATAATTATCCTGAAATTTTAACTAAGAAGGCCTTATATTAACGACATGAACAGCTACTTTCTATTAATTATCCTCATTACGCTCTCAGCGGCTTTTGCCTATGTGAATCATCGGTTTATTAAAATGCCATTTGTGATTGGCTTGTTTTTCTTATCTACTATTTTTTCTCTGATTATCGTCAGTAGCAAAATCTGGGATTTTCAGCATTACCTGCTTGTCAAAAACATCATTGCCCAGACAGACCTTAGCTATGTTATTCTGGATGTAATGCTGGGATTTCTCCTATTTGCAGGTTCATTGCATACCCCCTGGAATGAAATAAAGAAACAATGGAAACCTATAGGGATATTTGCGGTGGGTGGGGTGATTGCCTCGACAATCATTATTGCATCTATTTTATCTCTTTTATGCGACTGGTTACAACTTCCGGTTAGTTTTATTCATTGTCTGGTTTTCGGCGCTTTAATTTCGCCAACCGATCCTATTGCCGTATTAGGAATCCTTACCAAAGCAAATGTCTCTAAACGGATTGAATCCACTATTGTTGGGGAATCTTTGTTTAATGACGGCGTGGGGGTAGTTATTTTTATAGCATTACTAGAGACCCTGAAACTAGGTAATTCCCACATTGATTTTGGACATTTTGCCGTACTCTTTATTCAGGAAGCTGTTGGAGGAATATTCTTCGGTTTAATTCTGGGCTATTTGTTATACTGGTTACTTAAATCAATTGATAATTATGAAACAGAAGTACTGATGACCATTGCCTTTGTGATGGCCGGGTATAGTCTTTGTTCATATTTCCATTTGTCAGGAGCTTTGGCAATGGTTATTATGGGGCTTTTTATCGGTAACTACAACCAAAACAAAGCCATGAGCGATACAACCCTGGAATATGTGCATAAATTCTGGGAGTTAATTGATGTCATCCTCAATGCTATTCTGTTTATTAGTATTGCATTTGTAGTCATTGTGATAGATTTCAAGTCTACCTATTTTATTGTGGGATTTGCTTCTATTATTATTGTACTTTTATCAAGGATAATAGTAGTATGGCTTCCGAATTTACTGCTGTCTGACCTTACTCGTTTTAAGCCGAAAGAAGCAAGACTTATCATATGGGGCGGATTAAGAGGTGGCTTGTCTATTGCGCTGGTGCTATCATTACCAGATAGCGAAGCCAAGCAAATTCTTATTATTGCTACCTATGCCTGTGTGGTATTTAGTATCCTGGTGCAGGGTTTAACTATTGGTAAAGTGGCAGCAAAGATAACTCAAAGCTAAAATCATTTCTTCAGTATTTTAAGTACTACAGAATTACTTCTATGGAAATAATCAGTACAAGAGATATCAGTAAATACTTTGGCAATACTGCTGCTATTGATCATATCTCTATTCATGTAAATGAAGGAGAAGTATATGGCTTTCTGGGGTTAAATGGGGCGGGTAAAACAACCCTCATCCGAATGCTGCTAGGTATGATTCAGCCAAGCAATGGAGAAATTTCTTTATTTGGCCGAAAACTGACACGTGATTTTAATTTGTGGAACAATATCGGGTATCTGGTAGAAACACCCTATGCCTATCCGAATTTATCAGTCTTGGAAAACCTTGAAGTCTATTATCAATACAGACAGCTAAGAGACAGAAAATTAATCAATAACATTATAGAGCAATTAAAACTAGGGCATTTTATACATACAAAAGCGCAACATTTATCTTTAGGCAATAAACAAAGGTTAGGTCTGGCAAAGGCACTGATACACAGACCCAAGCTATTGATATTAGATGAACCCATTAATGGCTTAGACCCCGAAGGCATTGCTGAGGTAAGAGAACTGTTAATTACACTGGCTAATGAAGGCTCTACTATTCTTCTTTCGAGCCATATACTCAGTGAAATAACAAAGGTAGCCGATCGAATAGGCATTATTCATCAGGGGAAACTTATTGATGAACTTTCTATCGGAGAGTTAAATAAAAGATTAGTAAAGAAAGTATTAGTCAATACGCACAATAACAAAAAGGCACTACAATATCTCATTGAGGCTCGATATGAAGTTATACTGAATGCTAATAATGAACTCGAAGTTATTAATGAATGTGCCATTACTAATCCTGAATATCTAGCAACTTTATTGGTTGAAAAAGAGATTCCACCCACTCAACTCTATTTACAAACCGAAGACCTTGAGATGTTTTTTTTGAGAACGATCAGACCCTAAGTCATGAAAGGACAAATACAGGCAATACGAACAGAACTTATAAAAAGCAAAAATGTCAACATTTTGTGGGTAAGCTTCATTGCCTTTGGATTAGCACCTATTATGGGAGGAATCTTTATGCTGATGATGCGCGACCCAAAGGCTTTAGAAAAAGCTGGTTCATTTAACGCGAAAGCACAAGCCATGAATTTTGCTGCCAGTTGGGATTCATATTTTATGATCCTGACTCAGGCGGTTGGTGTGGGTGGTATAATGGTATTTGGTTTTGTTGCAAGCTGGATTTTTGGCAGAGAGTATAGTGAAGGAACAGCTAAAGATTTACTGGCTTTGCCAACTTCACGAACGCAAATTATAAATGCCAAATTTTTCGTATACCTACTGTGGTGTCTTGCTTTGGCGATAGCCAATGTTTTGATAGCCTATCTTATTGGTACTATCCTTCAAATTGCCCCTTTTCAAGCTTCAAATTTGTCTGCTTATATACTTGATTATTTAATTACTACACTTTTAACAATTCTGCTTGGTACTCCTATTGCTTTCTTTGCTATCTGGGGTAAAGGGTATCTGGCTCCGTTGGGTTTTGTAGCGCTGGCATTGGTATTTGCCCAGATTATTGCAGCAACCGGATATGGCACTTATTTTCCGTGGGCTGTTCCTGGCATATTTAGCGGAGCTAGCGGAATTTATCGTTTACAACTCAATATTTTCAGTTATCTGATTGTATTTTTAACCAGTGTAGCAGGCTATGTAACGAGCATCTTCTATTGGAAATATGCTGACCAAACCAGTTAGGTATCGATAGTGATCTTAAAAACTGTTCCTTTATTTACTTGAGATGTCACTTCAATTTTGCCTTTGTGTATTTTGACTATCCTATCTACCAATGAAAGTCCTATGCCGTAGCCTTTCACATCAGTTGTTTTTTCAGCCCTGTAAAAAGGCTGGAATATTTTTTCTATTTCTTCTTTACTTAAACCAATACCATTATCTTTTATATAGATTTTTTTCTGTTTAGCACTGGCTGAAAGGCTGATATAAGCCTGATTGTCATAAGAAAATTTACAGGCATTTTCGACAAGATTAAATAAGGCTATTTTTAAAAGAGAGTGGCTTCCTACAATACAAAGATGCTCGGGGTCTTCTGGTAAAGCCGTGAAATGGATATGGACTTTATAATGGGCATTATGATTGGCCACCATATCATGCACTTCCCAGATAATATCATCTATTCTTACTTTTTCAACCAGTAAATGCGTAATATCGCTGTCTGAGCGGGAGAGATTGAGCAGATTCTGGACTAATTCGATTAAATCGGTAGTATCTTCTAATACTGATTGAATGGTATGTTTATAATTATCGGATGTACGTTCATTTAACAAACTGACTTCAAGTTGAGAGGAAATACTCGTGAGTGGATTCTGAAGCTCGTGTGAAACATTCGCAATAAACATTTGTTGTAAATGAATTCCTTCCTCAACTCTATCCAATAACTGATTAATAGTTTCGCTTAACTGAGAGATTTCATTATCTCCATCAAATTTCCTCAATCTTAGATTTGTATTCTTTGGAAAAATCTGACTTAATTCTTCGCTGATATTTTCGATGGGTTCTATCGTTTTTTTTGCGTATATCCACCCGATGATTGATACGACAAACAAAGAAATAAGAATGAGAGCCAACATCATCCACCGCATTTGTCTAAGAAATATCATGGCGTATTCATCACGTGCCAGCGCAATAATGACATAAGATTGAGTAGAAGTTTGATAAAGCATCCCCACAGCATTGAAGTCATCTACCATAAATTCTGACTTCTGCTGGATTTTTATTTCCTCTAATCTTGTGCTATCAATCGTCTCAAAAACATTATTGTTGAATATAAATACCAGTTCATTCTTCAGATTATATATCAGAATTTCTTCGGAGGGCATCTGGTCTTTGCGAGATTTCAGCAATCTTTCCAGCAGGCGCATATTCTCCTGGTTCTCTATGGTTTGCGAAAGCCAGTTAATGACCGTTTCACTTCTGTTACTCAAACGCCGGTTAAAATTCTCATCCAGAAAATAGGCGATGAAATAGTAAATAGAAATCAGGGCAGTAAAAAGAATCCCTGTTACTACGGCCACAAATCGAATAGTTTGTTGTTTTCTTAGAGACATAGGCTAATCTTCTCTTAATACGTATCCCATGCCGATAACGGTATGAATCAATTTCTTAGGAAAATCCTTGTCAATTTTTTTACGCAGGTAATTGATATAGACTTCTACATAGTTGGTGCGGGTATCAAAATTTACGTCCCAGACATTTTCGGCAATTTGGACTTTTGATAATACCCAACCCTGATTTTTTAACAGATATTCAAGCAATCTGAACTCCAGAGCGGTCAGGTCTATTCTCTTACCACTTCGTTTGACAGTCTTTGAACCAAGATTTACTTCCAGATCGGCAAATTTGATTACATGATGGCTGATTAAAACCTCAGAAGCTCGTTTGGTTAGTGACCGGACTCTTGCCAGCAATTCAACAAACTGAAAAGGTTTAACCAGATACTGGTCGGCGCCTGCGTCAAATCCGGCAATTTTATCAGGAGTTTCTCCTAACGCTGAGAGCATTAATACAGGAGTTTTTATGCCTGCCTCCCGCAATTCCTGCGTAAGTTGCTGGCCGTTGATACCCGGCATAATTACATCAGTTATAATACAGGCATAGTTATTACGGAGTGCTAATTGTCTGGCAATCAGCCCGTCATAAGCAATATCTACTTCGTAATGGTTTTCTTCTAAGCCTTGCTTGATAGCCTGTATGGTTTTGAGTTCATCCTCTACTACTAGTATTTTCATACACCTTAAAAAAATAGTCAGAAATTCTAAGCTAAATCTAATATCGCGTTTAGCTGGCTCTAATAGATAACAAGGAAATTTGCATATCCTCTACTAAAAAACAAAATATTTTTGAGAGTAGATGACTATAAAAATATTTAAACCATCCAGATATCAGTACCTATACTGCTTCTGGTCAATAAATAGAAGTATAATTCCGGCAAACTGCTGTTAAAGACAACGAAATAACGATGACCACTAATAAATTCTGTGTAAAGATTATACAATTAAAAGGCATGCTTAAAAAAGCCCAAAAAATAAGAATTTCCTTTTTTATTCCTGAAATTTTTAAAACCCATAATGCTGAAATCAAGTCTGTACACCTAAGTATTCGGGATGAAGAAAACAATCCTATTGCGGGATGGATAAAGAATACAATAGTGAAAGGTAAGGATAAAAAAGACTTGCTGACTGAAGTGCACAAAACAAAACTTGTGGATTTCTATAAAAACCCACAAGAGATAGCATTTGAATTTCTGGCAGAGGGGAAACTTCAGTCAGGCGTCTATACTGCTAATGTCTATACAGTAGATGAATTTATTGGAAGTGTTGAATTTAAGATTAGAAAATGGTTCTGGTTCTTTTAAATAAGCCCAAGTACCTCAGACCCATTATAATCAAGTCGAGCTTGCTCATGTTGACTTATAATCCTATGAATAAGAAGATTGAAAACATACTTTTTCCTACTGATTTTTCAGAGACAGCAAATAATGCCTTAATGGTAGCTACCAGTTTCGCTAAGAGAGAAGATGCTACCCTGCACTTGCTACATGTAGTAGTTCCTAAGTTTAGTAGTGTTTCCAGAAGCCATGAAGCTTGGTTGGAATTAGAAAAAAAGAATAAAAAAGGGCTGAAAAGGTTAGCTAATGCTCTGGAAAGACAGTACAAAATCAGAACTATTACTCATACAGCCATCAGCTATATTCATGCTGCCGAGTGTATTGAAGAACTGGCAGAGCAACTAAATACCAATCTGATTGTTATGGGGTCGCATGGTTTGTCAGGTTCCAGAGCTTTTTTTATGGGGAGTAATACTTATACAGTTATGAGAAATGTTTCTTGTCCGGTGTTGGCTGTACCGGCAGATTACAAAAAGTTTACATTCCGTAATATCTTATTACCTTTCAGAAGGATGGCTGAGATTGAAACTAAATTCAAAATCATTTCTCATTTTTTTACAACCACCAGTACAAAAGTAGAATTTTTAGGCGTGGCCTCCTTTACTGAATTTACTTCTTTCGACTCTCTGACCAATCAAATAAGCAAACTGGCCATTAATTTAAGGAATCAAGGCGTGGAGTTGATTCATAGAAATGAGTTTTGCGATGATATTGCCGATTTTGTACTAGAATATGCAGATTCAAATGACGCAGAATTACTTGTGATTAATCCGATGATTGATGATGAGTGGAAAGACTTTTCATTAGGAACTCATGCACAAAAAATTCTTAACCATGCCAATAAACCTGTCTTATGCATCAAATCTGCTGTGAGACAGGAAGAAAAACAGTAATGAATAACCACTAAAACTTAATAGAAAGAAGATGATAACAGTCGTAATTCCGGCACTCAACGAAGAAAAGACCATCGGGTGTGTCATAGATATAGTTAAAACTCATCCGCAGGTGACAGAAATATTGGTCGTAGATGATAAATCAAAAGATAATACAGTAAACATTGCCAAAAAGCATGGCGCCAGAGTGATTACCAGCAATAAACAGGGCAAAGGCACCTCCATGAGAGATGGCGTATTATATGCAAAAAACGAAATCATAGCCTTTCTGGATGCAGATATTACTACCTATCCTGCCGATATAGTCGAATTGCTCTGCAAGCCACTTTTATCTAATAAAGCTGACTTTGTAAAATCTTATTTTACCCGACAGGCCGGGAGAGTTACTGAACTGGTAGCAAAACCGCTACTTTCTATCTTGTATCCTAAGTTTCCGACTTTCCGCCAGCCATTGAGTGGCATGATTGCTGGTAAAAGGAGCCTGTTTCTCAAAGTCGATTTTGAAGAAGGATATGGAGTAGACATTGGCTTACTGATTGATATGTATCACCAGAAAGCCCGGATTGTTGAAGTAAATATCGGGCATATCGAAAATCGTATGCAAAGTATTCTGCAACTAGGCAAGATGTCGAGACAGGTGGCTTCGGTTATCTTGTCAAAATCAAGATTTAAGGGTGCACATGATTTAAAAACGTATGAAGACATTCAGGTGATTAATGAGCAAATGGACATAGCAATCCATGAGAATCTGAAAAACCTTAAAAAGATTGCCATTTTTGATATGGATAATACCATTACCCGAAAGAGTTTTATCCATACTGCTGCCAGGGAATTTGATTTTGCACCAGAGCTAAATGAAATTGTGAAGCACCAGAAAAACCCTGTTACGCGTACCAAGCAGATAGCTACCTTACTGAAAGGGAAATCATTAGATGAGTTATTAAAAGTAGCAGACAGTATTCCTCTTACACCAAATATCCATCAGTTAGTAGACAGTCTGAAAGCAAAAGGGTTTATCATTGGTATTGTCTCTGATAGTTATGATTGCATTACCAAAAACCTGAAAAACAAATTAGGCCTGGATTTTACGCTGGCTAATGAACTTGAGTTCTCTCATGGGATTGCGACAGGGGAAGTAAAAATCCCTTCTTATTTCTTTCCTGAAAAAAATAAGACCTGCTCACACGAGTATTGTAAAAACCACGCCTTAACATACATCTGTAAACACTACGGGATTAATCCTTCTGACACAATTATGATAGGAGATGGCGCGAACGATGTATGTGTGATTGAAAAAGCGGGTGTTGGCATTTCTTTTTGTGCTACCTGTGAAGAAATAGACAGAGTGGCTGATTACATTGTAAAAGAATATGACTTTAGCCAGGTTGCTGAACTGATAGCCTGATAATTACGGATTAAACCAAGAAAAATCCAAAAAGAGCATGCAAACGAAAATAAATGTCATGCTCTTTCTTCGTTATTGCTCTGAAAAACAGAAAATAACAGGCTGCCCATAACTGCGCCATATGCTATACTATTTAATGGCTTTGAAGTAATAGGACAACTGCCTGTGCTGCACCCAATAAACTTCCAATAGAGAAACCCAGCCATTGCACCAATGCATGCACCTATAATCGTCAGTAAGTTTTCTTTAGCAAATTTCTTCATCAATTGTATCTTCTGTTTTTTTTCTGGTTGAAGTTGAATGAGGTACTACATCCTGAGGTACTCCCACAACCTATGTTCATCAAAGGCATTAATGAGAAAATCCCACCTAATATTACAAGTAGCCATTCGTGCACCTGAAAGCCCTGTACAATAACGACAATGGCGAATACAAGTCTCAGAATTCTTACCAGATTCCAGTTTTGCAGATATTTTCTCATTTGGTTTTCTTCTTAAATGTATTGATTCCAAAAGGCAAATACAAGGGGCAAAAACTAATAAATGAAGTTAATAGAAATACAATTGCCAACGCGCCCAAAATGATGGCTAATGTGCCCGAAATAATATGTGTGAAATATAAAACCGCTATTATAACACCTACCAGAAGGCGAATGACCCTATCGGTGGACCCCATATTTTTTTTCATATTGTTTTTTTGATTAATAGATTTATTAATAATTGTTCTTTCTGAATACCCGTTTGAGGTATTGAAGTTGAAAAGTAGTGCAGGCAGAAATGGGCATGTATTTACAGATCTGCCGCACTACATACTAAGAAATACTGCTTTACGAGTTTACCAGTTGATTCACACTATACCAGGTTCCGCCATTGATAACATTCTGAAAACCACTCTGCTCCAGAATATTTTTTGCCATACCACTCCGGTTACCACTCTGGCAAAAGACAACAATATTTTTCTTGTCTTTAAATTTTGATAACTGACTGGAAACTTTATCCAGTGGAATATTGATTGCACCTTTTACTGTACCTGATGAAAACTCACCCGGAGAGCGTACATCTACCAGAAAAGCTCCCTCTTTTATGGCTTCTATTAAATTGCCATTATCTTTTTTCCCGAATAAGTCTGAAAAGAATCCCATAATTTTTTATTTTAAATATTTATGTTTGATAGTAATGTATCAGTTATAATTTTACCTTTATCTGCCATCCATTCTTTCATTCCGCCTGAAAAGTTTCTTATGTTTTGAAATCCTTTTTGCATAAGTAATGAATACGCAATTGCTGACCTGTCGCCTGCCTGACAATGAATAATTACTTGTTTATTTTTACTGATTTTATCCAGATTATCTGTTAGAGTACCAACAAAAACATTGGTTGCTCCTTCTATATGCCCTGATTCATATTCAGTGGCACCTCTCACATCGATTATTTGCACGTCATTGTTACCAATTATGCCTTTCAATTCATCTAAGGAGATTATATCGGCAGTAGAAAGCTCCAAACCCAGGCTGTTCACGTCAGTTATATAACCATATATGTTATCCAGGCCTATACGCATTAGCTTCCGTGTCAGGTCTTCAATCTGGCTACTATCAGCCACAAGCATGAACTGTTCCTGATAATTTAACAACCAACCACACCAGGTTGAAAATGAGTCATTTCCTTGTATATTGATACTACCGGGAATAAATCCTTTGGCAAAATCTGTTTTATAGCGGGCATCAATTATTTTAATACCTTTTGTATAGGCAGAAAGAAACTGTTCTCTGGATAATTGAGGATGTTTCGGAACCTCTATTAACAGTGGCCGATTCACTTTATTCAAGTGCTTCATCATGGCAAAATATTTAGGCGGCTCTGGCTGATCTGCCAGTAGATAATCAGTAAAGCCCGGTTCGTCGTTTCCATACTGAAATGCCCAGTTACGGATTTTTTCATAGCCCACTGTAGAGCTATGCACTGCTCCCAAAGCTTTTCCACAAGCCGAACCTGCTCCATGCGCCGACCATACCTGAACATATTCCGGAAGGTTAGCAAACTTTTTTAATGACTGAAACATCTGTTTTGCACCCACTTCTTTGGTACCGATAAGACCTGCAGCTTTTTCTAATAAGTCAGGACGGCCAATATCACCTACAAAGACGAAGTCACCAGTAAAAACCATTACAGGCTTATCTGTGGCTGGGTGGTCTGTCAGCAAAAAACTGATGCTTTCGGGCGTATGACCTGGGGTATGCATTACCGTTAAGGTCAGATTTCCTACTTCAATAGTATCGCCATCTTTCAGCCCCTGATGTGCAAACTCGTATTGCCAGTCGCTACCACCTTCGTCTGAAAGATACATCATTGCTCCTGTAACAGAGGCCAGTTCTCTTGAACCACAAAGGAAATCAGCGTGAATATGCGTTTCTGTAATGTGTGTAATACGAAGGTTGTTTTGTCTGGCAATATCGAGATACACGTCTATGTCTCTCTGAGCATCAATTACTATAGCCTCTCCCGTAGCCTGACAGCCAATAAAATAGCTGCCTTGTGCTAAACTCTTGTCATAAACATGTTGAAAAAACATAGTATTCTATTTTTAATGTTTGTGTTCTTTTACTTATGCGAATTTCTATTGTTTATTTTTTTCGTACAGCTACTTTTGTTACACAAGATGAAATTTTTTCTTTCTGCTTCATTTTTCTTTTCAACCTTTCAGTTAATATGTTTTCTAACCATCTGAATTTGTGGCGGGCTAAGTATTAAAGGCATTATCCTAGTCGTATTTGATGATTATTCTCTTCTGTTTTTACTTAAAAACCTCTTTAAGGATGATATAAACACCTGTTGCAGACACAAACCAGCCAAACGCAGGTCTGAGGTTTTTGCTGTCAATTTTTGCTGAGAGAAAGTTGCCTGTTATTACACCTAATACAGCAGTGAGAACTACGCTTAATAAAAAGCCCCATTGTATGGTAGTATTTGGTATTGAAAATAAAAAACCGAATAATGAATTTGCCGATATAATAACCAGTGATGTGCCTACTGCCATTTTCATAGGCAGCTTCAGTAGATTTGTTAACGCAGGAATAATCAGAAACCCACCACCTGCGCCGATTAGCCCCGTGACGATTCCGGTAAAAAAGCCCTGCAGAAGTAATTGTGAGTACTTTAATTGTGGCTTGTGGAAACTATCTTTATGTGGATGATTGTCTTTTTTTATCATGCTATATGATGTAAAAATCATCAATACAGCAAAAAACAACATGAGAACAATATTTTTAGTAATAGTGACACTTCCAATACTAAAAAGTTTCTGAGGAATGAGCGGAAGAATAAAAACTCTTGTAAAAAAAATAGTGAGAATTGATGGAATACCAAAGACGATAGCAGTTTTACTATTGACTAGTCTTTGATTGAAATAAGAAAATGACCCTATTGCACTTGTTGTACCTACTATAAAAAGTGAATAAGTAGTTGCCAAAGCGGCATCTACTCTAAACAGATATACCAGTATGGGAACTGTGAGAATACTACCGCCACCGCCTATGAGGCCTAAAGAGATTCCAATAAAAATTGATGCCGAATACCCTGCTATGTCCATTGGTTTTTGAAAATGATACTGCAAAATTGCATCAGTTCAAAAACTCACACAGTTACTTTAGTTACACAAGAATAATTTTATTTCTTCCCAGTTGAACAGTTCCCATATCCTCTAATTGTTTTAATAGTCTTGAAACCACAACTCTGGCGGTTCCTAACTCGTTTGCAAGTTGTTCATGAGTTATATGTAATACATTACTTCGGCTGATTTCTTGTTTTTTGTGTAGTAATGATAACAAGCGCTCATCTACTTTTTTGAATGCGATTGAGTTAATGATTTCCAGCAACTCTTCGAAACGCTTATGATATAGTCTGAAAATGTAGTCTAACCATTGAGGATACTCCTTGATAAAAAAGGCTACTTTTTCTATAGGTAAGAAAAGGATCTCTGCGTCATTTTCAACTTCTGCTTTCAACTTACTTTTTTCGTTATGTAGCCCACCTAAAAAAGACATGATACAACTCTCGCCCGGCTTAATATAATACAGTAAAATTTCTCGGCCATCTTCCTCAGTTCTGATAACCTTTAGTGTTCCGCGGGTAACGATAGGGATTGAACGAATGTTTGCATTTTCGTTTAAGATGATATCGCCCGCATGATACTCTCTTTTTATGCTATACTGATAAAGTTTCTCTAACAGTTCAGGCGATGATTTAAACTCTTCTAATTGCTCAAGGGGCTTCATTATGTAATATTTCTGAATAATTGCTAAATATTAATCCTGTGCATCTATTTCCGAAATAAAGTTAAGAAGAAAGAAGGTGGAATGTTTATCTGACTGCTAAAATTAGTAGAAAAATGAAGACTATAAATGATACAGGATTTTTACAATAGTGCCAACTGGCAAATCCCCATCATATAAATCATCTATCCGAATATTAATTTTATTAGCATAGTTACGGTTAAATAATTCAACTCTCTGATTGGTTATATCTGTACCTTTAGACTTATGGTGCTTCATTGATTTCTCTTTCAGTGCACTTGCTTTTAGTCGTCCTATTCCATTATCTTTTATCAGAAACTCTACCATCGTTTCATTGATTTTCTTAATAAACACTTCTATCCGCTTATCCGGTTTTGGACTTGGCATCAATCCATGCCAGATAGCATTTTCTACAAATGGTTGCAACAGCATGGGGGGTATCTGTAAAGCTTCAGCTTCTATCTGTTCATCTATCATAAAGGCATAGCTGAAATTATCTCCGAAACGCCTTTTTTCTATATCCAGATACAGTCGTAAGGCTATCAGTTCTTCTGACAAGCGAATGACATTCTTTTCAGAGTGATTCAATATCATACGTAATAGCTTCGAAAATTTCGACAGATAGTCACTTGCATTTTCGTTGTCATTCACCATGACCATGTATCTGATAGAATTCAGGCTATTGAATAAAAAGTGAGGATTCATCTGGCTACGCAAGGCCATCATTTCTACCTGCATGGTTTTTTGTTCCAGTTGGTTTTTTATATTTCGTTCCTCTTCAATTTTTTTGGCTATGGCCAATGCAAACACAATGATTTCGAGCAAGATACCTAAAGCAAGTGTAAACAGGTGATTGAATACGCCATACCAATGCTGTTGATTGAATACACCGCCTTTAAGCCAGGCAATTAAGCCGAAAACAATTAAAAGTCCATTACCAATCATTAGATATTTTAACATTGAAGAACGTACATTTCTTGCTATATACACCAGGATACCTGTATACAATAAAAAAATTGGAATACGACTATTATTAAAAATCCAGATTTGCAGGCCAGAATCGTTTGTCAGTAGGAGCCATACAAAAATCAGTAGGCTGTATACAACAAAAACCTTAGCCACCAGACATAAAAATTTAAATAAATGAGGGTGAGTTTTCCGAATATCTAATAGTTCTGTTATAAAAAGCAGGTAAACTGCAAAGCCCAGCCACATAATGGTTTCGGCTGCATAAAACTTAATTATAGGCAATAAACCTAATAACTGCCCGACATAGGTAAAACTCCGGCTCTTAAATAAGGTAAAAGCAAAAGCAGCCAATACATAGAGCAGATAATACAGATAGATTTTTTCCTGCCTATTGCGGTAAAAAATCAGAAAGGCAATAATCAGAATTATTCCTAAACCTCCCTGATAAAAGGTTCTTACCTGTAGTTCTTCCAGGTTATGAGCATAGTAACCATTAAGCCACTGCTCATACCTTTTTTCGTTTAACAGGGCATAAGATGTTTTAATTGGTTTTTGTGAAAAGAGTCTTAGAAAAGGTATGAAGCCTTCATGGTTTGATGCCATGATATAGACTTCTATGGTTTCCAAGGCATCAATAGTAAACGTAGTTAGACCTACCAAATCGTTGCGGTTCATACCCCAGGTTGATACAAATTCACCATTACGGAGGTGGGCTATCTGCTTACTATTGTGAAAAATATAATAATCGCTCTGCTCATTATCCGGATTCCTGATAAAATATTTTTGGGGGCTATTGAATTGATTTTTCAGATAAAATCTTATCCAGACAGTCTGGTTCTGTGGTATCTGATATTCTTGAGTAAGATTTTTCCAGCCTGATTTTTTTTTTATTGTTTCAATTGATTCGGCAGAAGTGCCTGTATAAATCTGGCTATGATAATAAACAGGAGAATAGACAGAGGCATCTGTGATAATCAAGGTGTCTCTTTTCGCCTGTGCAGGAATAACTGTGCATAAAAACAGGATAATCTTCAGGTAATATCTACTCATGCAGCCAGAAAACAAAAATTTGATGCTTAAAATTGGCTAAACTTATGCAGAATACCATCAGTTTTTTGTGTATTTAAAATTCACTTTTATACGGCAAACGGGTAGATTAGGTATATTAATGGTATAGTTCATCACACCCTCCATATTCCTGGGGGTAGTTATTCTTACGTCATATACGGTAGTGAAAGTATTACTTTCTGTTAATTGCAGGATACATTTATACCCATTTGGTTCAACCGGAAACCAATTTGCTTCTTTGGCGGGTAGAAGAGGTTCTGGCGAAAAGGGTTTACTAAATTTCTTGTTACCACTTTCTATTACTTTAATATTAGCCAATTGGGCATCTATTCCTTTAGGACAGTTACCCACTTGTGGTTTTTCACTTTCTATCTTCCATTTTCCATCTTCCGGTTGAATATTCTGATAGATAGACAGCGACCACGGCACAAAAAGTGGATTGCCTTTACCACCAAATAACTTATGCAGTTCGTCAGGATTCCTTTTCCTGTCGGGGTAATGATTTGTTTTGGCATTATCCTCCAAAACAAAGGTTAGTATCCCTTTTTTTGCTTCAAAATTACCCAGATAGTCAAACATGACATCTAGTTGTTTATAGCTGAAAGGGTGGTCATAAAAAACACAGCCTTTGCCAAATTCGCAAAAAGCGACTTTGGGTTTTTCGAGGATTTGTGCAAAGGTATCAGAGATTAACCCTATCAATGATACTATTAAAAATATCCTTTTCATAATAGCATATTTTAAGTTTATAAGCTTTTATTTGATGAGCCTGTTTAAACTTTTTATTTTATGACGAGAATTAGATAATTTGCCTCATCTGAGTAAAATTATCAATTCGCAGGCAAAAGAAAGAAGTTTAAACAGGCTCGATGATTATTTACACTTAGCTAATATCTCGAACGCTAATTTTTTAGCTAATTCTATATTTACTTCAGCATCTCCGCTTATGTTTGCAATTACCCTGAATGTAACCTTACCAGATAACACAATCAGATAATTGCTACTGTATTCCCAGGCTGCGGCATCTCCAATGGCTGGTATAGCTATATACTTAGTTCTTGATGCCAGTGTTTTAGCTATATTTCCTGTATTTTTCGCATCTTTTTCAGAAACTCCCCTTTTCGTTAATTCTGTCTCTGCTTTTTTTAAGGCTGTTTCTTTTTCAACATCTGTCGGGTTTCGATATAATCGTTTAAATGTGGCTAAGGGGGCTTCTTTCTCAGAATAAAAATCAATGATCTTTACCCACATCAACCCAATTTCGTTCGATTCAGGATATGATGCACCGCCAATTGTCATTTTTCTATCGCTCGGCCATGAATAGCGATAAGAATCCCGGTCAAATTTTCCTGAGGCCGATGGGCTGTATTTTAGTTTTGCCGTTGCTAAATCGCCTTTATAGTATTTCTTGATTAAATCAAGTGGCAAAAGCTGGTTGAGTTTCCCCTGATAAGAAAGCAGGCAATCATCTGCTTTTATACTAACTGGTGAGGGTCGTTCTGCTACCAATGACGACAGCGTCATACAAATGCAGGAAAGAGTTGTAATAAGAATTAGGTTTTTCATCGCTTCTATAAATATTGATAAGTTATAAGCAGGCTATGAAACTGCAAAGTATTGCCTGTCCAGTTGCCGACTGATGAAATATTGACATAATATGTATTAGTCAGATTATTGATAACCTCACTGGTATCCTGATTGATACTTCTGATACTGGCATTAGCACTACTACTTGTGGCAGACGCAATTGTAGAAAAGGCATTGGTAGTATGCGTATTGCGGCTGAATGTAAAAGAAATATCAGAGGCCGAATTATCAACAAGGTACATACGCACATTGGTCACTCTTACTCCATCCGGAAGGTTAACAGGCAAATACATTGTACCTCCTGTATTAATGGTGTTAAACCAAGCGTAACCGCTACCTCTGCGCAACTGGTCGTCCCAGTTCTGCACCTGTACCTGGCTGAAATTATAGGATACGTACTGGGTAGAAGCTCCGCCCAATACCAGCACACCATCTTTATCGGCAAATACAGGACGCCTTTCAATAGCGTTGGTTTCGGTAAAATCAAGGTTGTGCGAACGAATAGCTCCACCAACATCAAGGCTTGCTTTAGCCTCCTGAAAAGCGTTATTCCCTATATATATAGGGTTTACTGTTACCCTACCGCTTTCATCTATACGCATGGCATAATTGCCATTAGCCGAATAGTTCTGTTGTTTTTCAGAACTCACAAATAATAAACCTGTTGAATTAAGAGAGGCAAAATCTTCCATATTATTGTTACTCATGATTCTTCCTGCTCTTAAACGCGCACGATCATTGATGTTAACAACAACACTGCCCCCTGTAACTGAAGTGCCAAAAAATGCAGCGTTTTCGCCATTCTCAATTACATTTAGCCTATAAAAGCCTGTAGTAGCGTTATCTGCCAATACAAGTTTGCCGTTTGAAGACATATAGAATTTAGGCCCTATGGTTGAATCAGTAGTAGGAAAAAGCAGAATACCGCTTTTGCCATATATCTGCATACCGCTATAAGAGGTTCGGATTCGCCCATGCAATTGTGAATAATTATAAAAATCAATGGGGGTCAGATGCTCTTCAGATGAAATTTTTAAGGGTCGGGTATGGGAAGAATTTATTTGCGTACCAATAGTTGAATTGGCGAATATACTCTGCCCAGGCTCAATACTCACCGATTGAGCTATTACCCGAACACTTGCGAGGCAAAATAAAACAAGCAAAAACTTTATTTTCATGGCTATAGTTAATTAAAGCTTGATAAACTCTACTCTGCGGTTATTGGCTTTACCCTGTGGCGTAGAATTGGGATCTGACGGTTCGCTTTCTCCTTTGCCATCTGTTTCCATTTGTTTAGTGTCAACACCAAATTCTGTATTAAGCGCATTTTTTACTGCCGTAGCCCGTCGCTTTGATAGGTCAAGATTCTTGGCATCATCACCATCGCTATCAGTATGGCCTATTATTTTTACTTTTACTGTCGGGTTTTCTTTTAGTACTGTACCAATTTCTTTCAGTACTGCATAAGATTCCGGTTTGAGTTTATCTGAGTTAACATCGAACAGAATACCTCTGGTAACAAGTTTACCCTCAGTAAGTAGTTTGTTTCTTGTATCTGGTGCACCAACGGCCACACGCAGGTTTGAGAGGTAGAGCAGACCACCAGTCGTGTAAGTAGCAAATAGTATGGAGTATTTTATATCTGCTATGAAAGCCCTTGGCAAATCCCATACTTTTGCCTCATTGATATATAACCTTACCCTATTTTTTTGTCGCCAGATAGAAATCCGGTTAGGCTTGCCCGATTTCCAATTAAGTGAAGAGCTATTATCAACTGTTTTAGTATTTTTATTGTCTATTACCCAGGCATATGTTATTCCATCACCAGCAGGTAAAGGATGAATATCAAAATTAGTTCTTGCTTCGCCATTGAAGTGCTGGTCATAAGCTGCATTACGCTGACTAAAATCTGGAAAAATCACTTTTAATCCTGAACCATTGTTGTCAAATTCTTCCGAAATCATCATATCAAACTCTAATGTGAAGTTATCAGGCAACTCATTGACGAACTCAGGATAGAATATCCCCTGAGGAGACATTTGCAGCCACTTGAATGTATTGCCCTCTATATTTACAATTTCGCCGCTGGCATTGGTATTCCATTTGGCTGGGAAGTCGCCCACGGAATCCTGTGAAAAATCTTCAAACGCTATTACTTTTTCGCCGGATATAAAATCAAATTTTGAGTAAGCTTTCATTGATGTTTTAACAGGCGTCTGCGTTGCAGAGTTAGTATTTACAGTAGTTTGTTGTGCATTATCTTCTTCTATATCCTCCTCTTTCTGAGTAGTTGATTTCTTTTTGGATTTTGAATTTTTTGTTTCTTCCTCCGCTTCGTCCTCTTCGTTTTTCTTAGCTTTTTTATCTTTTTTCTTGAATATGCTACCAATTCCTTCTTCAACCTTATCCAGGCCCTTATCTATATTGCGATCTATACTGCTATTAACGCGGTCGTTTGCTTTACGTTTAGCAGTCTCTTTGGGGTTAATGATTTGTGCAAGAGATGTATTTGCCATGATGAGCAAGGCAAATATAAGATAGAGAAGATTTTTCATGGTTTGAAATACAAATTTGATCGTATTTCAAAAATAGAACAAAGAATGATAAAAAATGGACACGAATGATTAAGCAGAATGTCTGACTGATTAATCGGTCATTTTCATTGAGTATCCGGTAGAGAGCTATATTTAAGATGTATGCTTTTAATTCAATACCTTATTTATGATACTATAAGGCTTGTTGGAGTCAGGTAAATATGAGGAAGTTCAGTTTATTCATTATTTCGTCTTTACGGCTTCTTGCAACTGTAATTTGCGTTCCATCCTGCATTTCTATATAACCGCCATCACTACGGACATATTTTTTAAGATATTTGAGATTCACAAGATGCGATTGGTGTACACGTAGGAAATTCATATCTTCAAGTAGTTCATCAAAGTCTTTCAGTGTTCTTGAAACAATCATAGATGAGTGGTCGTTAAAGAAAATACGTGTATAATTGCCATCTGACTCACATCGGATAACATCTTTTATCTCTATAAACTCAAAACCCTGATAAGTGGGTACAGCTATTTTCTCAATCGCTACGCCCGTTTGTCTAACCATTTTTTGAAGATGTTCCAGCCTGGATTTGATTTGATACTTCTTCTCCTGGTATTTAGCTATACATGCTTTCAGATCTTCTGATTCAACAGGTTTTAAAAGATAATCAAAGGCGCTGTATTTAAAAGCTTTTACTGCAAAATGGTCATAAGCTGTCACAAAGACTACCTCAAAATCATCTTTCTCAATTTCCTGCAGTAAATCAAAACCATTCATGGTTGGCATTTCAATATCCAGGAATAATAAGTCGAAGTGATTTTTTTGCAGAAACTCAATAGCGCTGGTTGGCTCATTGAATTTTCTTATTACTCGTATCTCAGGGAAATTAGTTTTTAACAGAATATCCAAGGTTTCTGTACTATCTTTTTCATCGTCTACTAATACAACTTCGATCATATTATTTATGAACTGATTTCAGAGAATTGACCAATGTAATTTCTTCTAATGTATTCACAAAGTTTGTTAAAGCTACGCTTAAATCCAAATAAGCTACTCTTACTTCGTAACTATATAGTGCATACTTAAGCCAGCAAATCTGGAAGGATATTACTCAATTACTCTGTAATTATACTTTTTGTGTGTCACCAAATCTTCATAATAGATTGTAAAAAGTTTCTGATTGATTACATATTGAGTCGTAGAAAGTGTTTTGAGCACATTGTCGCGGTTTATTCTGATATCATTTCTAATATCTCCTACGCCTGCATATTGATGAAAGTCAAGTACCTTTTCAGGGTTTAATGGTTGTTGCAAAAAATCGGCAAACCATTGTTCTCTCATCTCAATGATTTCGGGTGAATAAAGAGTAACCGACGACCAGATATGAGCTTTTGATGTATCTATTTTTTTGTTGGAAAGGGCTTTCCCATTCCATCTCAATTCATGGATTATCAGCTCTTGGATATTCTCAATAATGACTAATGTAAAAGGTTCAATTCCGGCAAAATTATAGCCATCAATAAAGGTGTTTATGGCGCTGAACTTAAAGAAATCAAGAATAACCTTACCTCTGCTTTGCCTGTAAGGAGGTTGCGGAGTATGCTTAGTAATTCCTCCATTCAAAAGGCATAAAGTTGTTTCTCCATTGCTGGCAATCCAGGTGCCACCACTACGAGGGTCTTTCGGAAAAAAAACATGGCGCCCATTGATAGCATATTTTCTGGGTGGAGTTGCCACCTCACGGGCTACAGCTTCATCTCGATTTGAGGTAAGAATAAACCCTCTTTCTTCAGTAGGAATATAGGTCAGAACACACATAAACGATAAAGAATTTAGAATTATTCAACTAATCTGCATTTCTTGAATTGTTCTGTATCGTAATAGATACAGAATCAATTTTCACAAGCTAAAAGCGCTTGTTTATGTTTAATTGTTGAATATGCTATGCCAAAATTTGGCTCAATTTTTATATGTCTGAAATTCTCCTGAACACCAATCCTGATTAAAGCAAAATGATGGATAGAATGCTCTATCATGTATACTAATTCACGCATAAAATTTGACTCGATAAGCTCAAAGTCGCTTTCGCCATAATTTACTCTGATCCTAAATGTTCTATAGAGATTTGATTCGGTTGCAATACTACGCTCAATATCAGCTAAAATATTGCGTGTAAAAAGCAGATTGGTTTCAATTAACAGATTACGCTCCCGGCCGTCATAGTCGACTATTCCAATTGAGCTGCCTTTAATTAAACATTGAAAAAACTCAATCGTATGCCTTACGTGCTGCCCGATACTACTGTTATTGAGCACCGTAAGTTTTTCTGTATATTCGGTTGAACTTAGCTGATTGAGTAAATTTCTCAATTGATTGATTACTTCTATTGATGCTGGGCGTGTCATTTTAATGTTGAACATTTAAGGTAATTGAAAGGGTAGCAATATCTTTCAGAAGAGAACTCTTCTCGCCGACTTCATAATCTAATCGGTTCACCTCGAAAGTACTCTTAAACTGAGCCTTTGAATCGCTTTGAACAAACGTGAAAGGGATTTTTATACTTTTCGTGGTTTTCTTAATCGTCAGATTAAAGTATCCCAGGTATTCATTTTCTTTTATTCCTTTTTCAATTCTGGTTGAAGTCATCGAAATTTTAGGATAATTTTCAATATCAAAGTAATTGCTGCCTCTCAGTGTTTTATCGCGTATTTCCAGGCTCGTATCAATTGTTTTGGCATCAATACTAGCTTTTATATTGGCATTTGAGAGATTTTGGGAGTCAAAAACGAGAATACCTGCAAAACCTTTAAACGAGCCATCGGCAGTTGCACCGAATGCATGTTTTATTTTAAATGTTATTGTTGCGGCTACAGGTTTCCATGTCTGAGCCTGAGCGGGCAAATAGACAAAAAGCAAAAACATCAATGGAATATTCTTAAGTCGATTAGTATCCATCTTTATAATCTGTTTTTAAAAGGTGTATAACTAATCGCTACAAATGGCAACAATGCCTTATGCCGGAAGCGGTCGTTTTCAAAGGTCAACGTTTTATCGGTTGTATATTCCAGAAATTGAAAACTTGCTCCGGCACGAACGGCAAAACGGTTGTTTAGCCAATATCTGAAATATAATTCTGAATTCAGGCTGCCCCTATCGCTATCACTGATTAATAATAAGTTGAATAGAGTCGGTTTAGCTGTTTGTGTGGTTGCATGCAATGATTTTGATTCACTAGCCACGAATTTGCCCGTTTGCTTACCACCAAATGTGAATCCGATAGCATCAATGTTGAATCCTATATCAAGTTTTTTGAAGCTATATTGCAGCACAATTGTACTATTTATACTAACAAGCTTTGATTTTGTTAGTTGCAATGTATCAAGATTACCTGCGATATTTTCAGTAAATAAGGCAACAATACTTTGGCTTCCCGAGGTAATGCTTGCGGGTGCAGTGATATAGTTGTTTTGCCCGCTGAAAAAAGTATTTAATCGCAAACCCCAACCAATCTTGAAGCGGTTAGCTTTACCAAGGCCATACAGGTTCTGATAGGAAATGGATGGGGAAAAAGCAGACCCAAAAGCAACGGCTAAATCGAAGTTGCGCTGCCTTGTAGGGTATGAATATTGGGCCGATAAGGTATGACTCAATAATAGGAATAAAATGATTTTCTTCATGGTATTTTATCTTAAGAGTGGGGTTATTTTATCTGAGCAAAGCCAAACAATACTGAGTATTTTCTACACCATACCAATACATGGTTTTGCTTCTCTAAATCAGCATCTGATGGGATTTGTAACGAGATATTACCGTTTTGTACTTTATCGGTAATCTGGATAAAGTTGGTTACAGACTTATCTTCAGCAAGGTAAATACGTAGATCGGGGCCGTCATCGGTCTTGAAATTCTCCAGAACTAATGTGCGCTTCTTGTCTTTATCTTCATAAATTTTTACAATTCCAGAAGTGCTATGCACAGCATTTTCAAAATTTCCCTTCAATAGAAGATTTTGTCCGGTTGGGTTAAATGTACCTGATGTAGTTGCAGGTTCTGAAGTAATATCATTATTGCTTATTACTTCTTTCTGACAGGAAATTAAAGCCCATGTAAGACAGAGGCCTATGAGGTATCTCTTCATCGTTTTTTGTGTTTATAATACAAATATCATGGGTTGCTGAAATTTGTATTGTCGGCTAGACGACCTAAACAAAAAACTAGGGAAAATTCAGGATATTTTTTTTAAGATGATTTCAGTACGAGAGTAATCTAAAATACCTTTTTCTTTAAATTCGTTGAAAAGCTGGGTAACTGTCTGGCGAGTGCTGCATATCAGGCTGGCGATGTCCTGATGAGTAAGGTAATTTTTAAGAATCACTTCATCGGCTGAAGGTGTTCCTTCTTTAGAAGCCCATTCTTCTAAGAAACTCATAAAACGAGTACGAACATCTTTAAACATGAGGTTTGAATATTTACTTTGAAGCCTTTTAAATCTGAAACCCATCCATTTTGTATAGGAAAGGCTCAATTGAGGATTTTTTTCCAGCAATTGTTCAAAGTCTTCCATTTTGAAACTGCAACAAATTACGTTATCAGAAACCGTGACAGCGTATTCATCAGACTGTGTTTCGGTCAAAGTAAATTCACCAAAAATATCTCCTTTTTGTATAACATCTTTCACAACTTCATTACCCTTTTCATCTATCTCTACAATTTTTAATGTTCCTTTCTTCAGAAAATAAACCCTTGTATTTTCATCGTGTGAAAACAAAATAATTTCTCCTTTCTTAGCAGTTTTGAAATTTGTTATCATACATATTGATTTCAATTCTGATGAAGAAAGTACACTGAAAAGTTTATGGTCTCGTAGATACCAGTATTTTGTATCAAGATTCATAAGGGGCCTTGAGTAATATTCTATGCTAATATACTGATTGTATGATATATCTACATAAAATGCTTTTTAATTATTGCCCACACTTCGCTGAATGGCAATGGCTGAAATCCTCTCTTCTGGTTGTGAATACTTATTTCTGCGCTGCGTTTCCAATGCCAGCGCAAATCCCGATAGGCTTGCCAGAGCCGATAGTCAGGGTCATAAATATGTCCGGGGTCAGAGCTTACACCATTCAATTCCATTATTTTTATGTTCTTACCTTGATACAAGTCTTCGATACTTGCTACTTTCATATCGAATCTGCCATAATAAAAGCCTTCAAAGCTTTCCGCTATTTTGCTGAACACCTCATCCAGTTTTTCGTTAATCAGATGATTAGCATTCACAAACTTTGTTCCCCGACAATGATTACCAATAGGCTCTAATAAAAGTTTTTCGTTTTCGAGTAGATTTTCGTGAATACTTTCACCTAATTTAGACTCTAACACTTCTAACTGAAATCGGGCACGGGTAGAATTTTCGATTAACTCTCTGATGGTCGATTTCCCGTCACCTGTAACTGTGAGAAATTCTTTCATAGTCAGCGAAGAAACCTTTCCCTTTCGTTCGTTTGGCAGGCGGCTGAAAAGCACGCCAAACTCAATCGGATGACTAATGAATTCTTGTACGATATAATCTTGCTGAGTTGTTGAATGATAGTTTTGTAGTTGTTCAGTCGTTTCAATTTTGGCAACGTTTGTACCCCTTTCACCGATATTCGGTTTTGCAATGAGAGGGAATATTAAATGGTTGGTGGATAGTACCTGAATAACTTTTTCAAAGGCACTTCTTCTATCAATAAAAACGGTTACCGGCAAAAATTGCGGATTGATTTTCTTTAGAATATCAATCTTGCTTTCTCCATAAAAACCCCCGGCTTCAATACCCGGATTTACAGAAGTAAAATAGGTAAATGAGCGGGTTTTGAATGCCAGGTAAAGCCAATACGGAGCCATTGGCAGGTAAAATACCCACCAGGGCCAGTATTCGTAATTGAAAATCTTAATGACTGAAAGCGGTAGTTTCATTTAATTTATCTGAAAAAATGACTAATAGATGTGGGCAGATATTTCTGAGCAAATGCTATCCCCTGTTTTCGATGAATCATTTGTATAGCTATTGAACAACCCAAAACTATAATGGCCAACATAAACAACTGCCCGCCGTCGCCTTTTGATTCAATGCCAATGACTAATATATGCGAAGCAATTGCACCCAACATTAAGCCCATGCCAAGCAATCCACCAATAAAGGCTGTTGCAGGTACCAATAGTAATATCCCTGTGATTAGCTCTAAAATACCTGTGCCAATTCGCCCCCAGGGTTCAGCACCCAATTTTGTAAATAGCTCAACTGATTCTGGATGTGCCGTGAATTTAAAATAAAGCGTTTGTAAAAGAATCAAGGCAGCTATGATTCGTAAAACCCAGGAAACAATTTTAAGCGTTTTCATTTGATTCATCAGATAGATTAATGAAAAATATTCATCCAGCTTTTATCAGCTTTCTGTTTCAGATTCGCCTCATCCTTATTCCATTTCGGAAGTGTATTATTAGCCCATGAATGATAAAAGAGATAGAGTTTGCCGTTTAAGACTTTAAAAGTTTCCGGGTCTATTTCTACTTTTTCACCTGTAGCACCCATGGCGTAGGCACACCAGCCACCATATTGCGGTTCATATTTTTTAGGGTCTTTTAGAAAAGTCTCTTTGTTGCTTACATTGGCAAACCGATAGGTTATACCTTCAACATTTACGCTGAATTGCTTGTTGCCTTCAATTGCTTTATTCTGACTAAAATAAGCAACAGGATCATAGCCTTGTATTGCCAAACCGTCTTCGAGGTTAAACTGTTTTGCTCTCGTAGCAGATTGAGCAAAAACCTCAACACACAAACCTAAAAATAAGAATATAAAAAAATATCGGAGTTTCATTTCAGTATTATTTAAGTTTATTCATTAGCCTTATTAAGCGTTGGCCAGTTATCATTAGCTTTTTTGATGCGGGTCGGAATATCTTTCGACCACAATTCTTTTACCTTTTTGCTATAATTCAGATAAAGTTTATCATCAACAATTGTCCAGGCGTTAGGGTCGGTTGGTGATTTATGATTTTCACTTACACCAAAGGCACAAAAGCCACCGAATTGTGGAGCATACTTAGTTGGATTAGCTTTGAAAGTATCTAAATTTGACTGAGAACTGAACAACCATTTGGTATCATTCCAGATAAAACTGAAAGTTTCATTCCCTTCAACAGGTTTACTTTCAGTAAAATACGCTACGGGGTCATACCCACCGATAGCTATCCCATTTTTTTCGTAAATAGCTTTTTCTTGTGCAAAAATGCTTCCGGTAAAGAGTAGTAATATGGCAATTACCGAAATAAGTCTGTTTTTCATTTTGATAGAGATTTAATTTTTTACAAAATTGGCACATTAGCAAAAGCCGAATTGTCGGCTCAATGACAAATTCACCGAAAAATTCGGAGAGTTTGATATAAAGACATTGAGATAAAAAACAGTCCGATGATTTTGTCAATAGAATACCTGTTAAATAAACTGAGCAATCTGATTTGAAAACGATTGGTAAGCCAGGCAAAAATCAGCAGAATAAGAAATGACCCCAGGGCCGCTCCTGAAACAAACGAGAGTTGTGAACTAAAAGATTGTAAATTAAAAAATGAATTGAGATAGACCAGAACCACCAGCCAGAAAGGCAATAGTTGCGGATTGAGCATTCCTCTGATAAATCCATTCAAAATGTCTTTTGGTTTATTAGTTGCCTTTATTTCAATACTAGATTTTGAAGCATAGTAGAAACTGTAAATGCCGATTATCAAAAAAAATGGAATAGTCGCCAGTTCCAGAAATTCAAAAAACTGTTTATTTTTTGTCAAAAAAAACTGACTTTTCAGGGCTATTATCGTATAAATGATTTCGGGAAGCGTTCCACTAATGGCAACCCAAACGCCAACTTTAAAACTACGCGAAAGTGTCGCTTGTACCACTGCCAGACTTACAGGACCTGGCTGCACAGAGCCAATAAAACTTATGAGGGCAGTCAGAAATAAGATTAATAATGATTCAGGCATACGTTTATTGATTTCATGCAACAAACGTAATACAATCTTAAATGGTGAATTGTCGGGAGTATGACAGTTTAGACTAAACTATACAATACGCTAATGAGCAATAGTCATATTATTAAATGCAACTCCTTAGACGGAAATTGAGAAACTTAGCTGATAAAAAATCTGCCATATCAGCTATTCAGAATACTCTTACTTAAATACCAATGATTAATAGCAACCTTTCTTTTCTATATCTATGACTGGTACGAGATAAACTTTTTCAGGTTCTTTGAATGTCGTCTTCCTGTTCTGATTCCGTACTAGAATAGCTGGATAAGTTCTATGTTTTTCTGGCAGAATCAGGTGGAATATACTATATTTGTATTCTTATATTTTACTTGATTATTTGTAAAATAATAGATTGAGGCATTGACAAGTACCGTTCAAGCCTCTTAAAATCACTAAAAAGTAGATTATAAACTACTGCCGTAATTTTATTATAAAATGAGAATGTTTGAGAGACGTATTGAAGACTAATAATTTCATAAAATCAAAAAATTGTCTTTTAATATTCGAACAATTAGCTTTCCATTTTACTAATTTACTATCAGTTGTTCTAGCCAAACTCTTCAAATCAGATAGTAAATCATTATTACAGTTTATTTAAAATAGTACAGTAATGCTTTGCGCCTTTGTTCATGCCCTCATTCATTAAAAGCTAATGTATTATTATTTGTTTCTAAGAGGCCCTTACAAGTCCCTAAAATTTCTATGAGTTAATATAACTTCTCAAATCACTTTATAAAACTTATAGTCCCAATATTTAATATTACTAAGCTAATATGACCAATATTTTTAGGTTCAGAACTCCTGACAACAAAATCATCCATTTGACAAAACTAACCTTTCAAGAAAAAACTAATTTATTATTAAATGACCCAAACAAACGCAGTGTACGCGCCTTAGACAGTATTTATAACCTGGCTTATGTTTTGTCTGATGGTAAAATTCTTCATGAAGCTGCGCTCAACCAATATGCTCATTTATTTAATAGTTTAGACGACTATAAAAATCTTATCAAGGGTGAGGATTTTTATGATTCTGTAATTCTCTATGATGATATTGCAGGATACGCTTCTTTCGGTATAAGGCCTGCCAAAATCAATATCTTCCTAAAAGAAAAATATACAATAGATAATACATATGTAGATAAAGAAGGATATAAACCTTATTTATTTGAGAGTGGTAGCGTTTGTTTTGTTAAGAATGTGGCACATCAGCCTAAACGAGCTTTCTGGTTTGAAAACAAGGCTTCATTTGATTATTACTTTTATCATGTATTTGATAATACGCACTGATTAAACCAGTAGTTGTTTTAACTCTATATCTGTGTCGTCTAGCAAATCATACACCGATTTCCCTTCGGCATTAGGGATATTTTTGTCCGCTCCGGCACTTAGTAATATTCCAATACTTTCCAGATGCCCGCTTATGTCTTTTTTTTCTCCTGCTTTCAAGCCATGAACTGCCCAGAAAAGTGGTGTAGATTTAAAATCAATACATAGTTTATTGAGTTCTGCATTGGCTTGCAGAAGTCTTTCTACAACACTGGGTCTGCTACACCAGGCTGCCCAGTGCAAGGCAGTTCCACCATGACATCCCGGATGATTAATATCTGCCCCTTGCTCTATATAGAAAATTGCTACTTTATCAGCATGTAGACTTGAGGCTGCCAGTAAGGGTGTATCTTTCTTTTTTATCATCTCACCTCCATTGATATCCGCCCCATACTCAAGAAATATTTTGGCCATTTCTACACCGTCTTCATCCGTATAATATCCGCTAAATACGCCATCACAAATCCGGTGTAGCGGATGCGCTTTGGTTGGGTTTGCTTCGTCATAAGGCAAGCCTTCATTCACAAGCGTTGGGTTTTGTGAAAGGATATTTCTAAGACCCATCAGGTCTTTTTTATTGATTAATTCTCTTATGATCCATTCCATCAGGTTCTTTTGTTTTTCTTACGAATATTAGTCAAGTTTTCAGAATAATATTCAAGTATTTTCAAAAAATAAAGAAATTGATAATTATATCGAATAGAGTGCGACAAATAGCTAAATTGATATAGATTCACCAGTCAAATTTCAGTAAGGAAACGCCTTGCCTTGGTAGTTTAAGATTTACCTTTAAACTACCATTGTTTGTTTTTACATAACTTGGTGAACTTAATAATGTCAATTGTCCTGCTTTTTCTAAGATAGCTATTTGTTCTTTGGTCGGGTTTTCGGGTGAGCCCATTTTCTTCCAGACTTCATAGGCATTACTGTTTTCATCATCTATCCGATAATGATAGAACCGGATTTTTCCGGCAGGCAATCCCTTCAGATCTATTTCAATGGGTGCATCTTTTGCCTGTACGTCATCATCATGGTAATGCCAGATCATCACAGCGGCCGAGGTCGCATCTTTACTAGCCAAGGCATTAATATCTGCATTTTTCCCCCTCACGCTTGAGTCCCTCACCATCTTGAAATCATATTTCATATTGCCCTTTACTTCTACACGTTTGCCCGACATCTGCCCGAACATTCTGAATACATTCAACACAGGTTTATCGATGCCATTGGTAGCTAAATCGCGGAAACCGTAGAAATAAGGTTGATTTTCAAATTCAAACGACCAGCTCACTGCGGCTTTCAGATTAACGCCATAATGGTCTGCCAAAGCATATTTACGGGCAAAGGAAGCAGCGGTATAACTTGAATACATCGTACCATTCCGATAGGCATTTTGTGGATTGGTTTTCATACCACAAGCAGCACAACCTTCCGGGTCTGACTCGCCGATAATGATAGGCAGATGTTTAAGCGTCGGAAACGAGGCCACAATTCTGAATCCTTCTGAAATATCTCTTAGCTGTGTGCCCATATTCATCTGCACATGACCATCTACAATTTTAGGCGCACCTTTGGCATGGAACGAAATAAAATCGAGCGGAGAGCCTACTTTTCCGGTTACATAATTTTTGCCCGAAATACAGTGTTTCAGAAATGTTTGCAGAAAATCTGCTGCTTTATTCCAGCTTGGGCCTGTGGTTTCGGGACCACCCATTCTAATGGTTGGCAAAGCTCTTTTGGCAGCATCGGCTGTATAATCATATAGTTTGCAATATTCGTCAACAGTACCTTTCCAGTAGCCAATATTAGGCTCATTCCAAAGCTCCCAATACCAGCTTTCTACTTCTTTTTTGCCATATCGCGCTACCGAGTGTTTTACCCATTGGTATACTAATTCTGCCCACTTTTTATAGTCTTTTGGCGGATACGCCCAGCCTGTATAAATATCATTATAAGG
Organism: Emticicia fontis; assembly: GCF_054779675.1. Classification (NCBI taxonomy): domain Bacteria; kingdom Pseudomonadati; phylum Bacteroidota; class Cytophagia; order Cytophagales; family Leadbetterellaceae; genus Emticicia; species Emticicia fontis. The sequence goes on along the minus strand of NZ_BAAGXU010000006.1, from coordinate 69,772 downwards.
CATGCCGGGTTTCCAGTAATGCTCATAAGGCATAGGTTTAGGAGAAAGCGCCTGTGGCATAAAACTGAATTGCGCCAATGGCTTGATGCCTCTTTCCAGATAGGTATCAAATATTTTATCAACAATAGTCCAGTCATAGATTGGATTTCCATTGGCATCCTCGGTATATACATTGGTTGAGCCCCATTTAAGTGTTAAGGTATCATGCCCTGATGTCAGTAAATTATGTGCTCTGAAATAGACAGGTACAGGACTCATGGCCGATAATTCTGACAGTAACTTTTTCCCATCTTTCATATAAGCATAGTTGGGTTCATCAGCACCGAACCATGCCCACATGGTGGTCATATCCCCTATTTTTTTATTAAAATCAACCTGTATGAGTGTCTTTTCGGAAGAGGTACTTTGAGCAAAGCCAATAAAACTAAAAAGGACAAGGAAGCCTGTAAGAATGTTTTTTTTCATGGAAAGGTGGTTTGAATAGAATTATACAAATGTATAAATTCTTATGGCTTAACGAAAGCTATCGCTAAATTTAGACTTGCAAATTCTTTCTCCTTTTTCGTGTTCCTTTCACCTATCTCTTAAACATTGGTAAAGGATTAGCAGGGTGCTTTAAGAAGTTTTTAGTAGTAGCGCGTATCAGGAATCGATGAAAGCCTAAAGTTGGAAATTGCTGTTTATTCAATTGAATGGCTTGCTTATCTGCACCAAATGTCATTATTCCAAAACTCACATCTATCCAGTCGGCTTGCCGGAAAGTCTCTACTGTTTTAGGGTATTTATCTTTGTATGAGCTTATTTTATGATGATTGTCAATCATGAGTTTTATTTCCTCAAACGACTCCTGTTTATTGGTTTCGATAAGATATATTTTAGCTTGTTCGATTGAGGGCGCTAAGTAATCGAAAGTATGGTTAGTCCAGATGCCAATGTCGTGGAAGACGGCTGCGATGGCGTATTTATCTTCGTTATCTCGATTAGTATCCAGCAAAAGGCAATTCAGAAAAACGCGGTATACATGATTGCGATATCTATCATAATCAGCACCGATAGTTGGTCGAAATTTTTGTAGTAAGTTTTCAATGAGTGGGTTCATTATTCGAAATGTTTTTTTAGCACGGAGTTCACAAAGTAATTGCACAGAGTTTCACTGAGTATTTAATCACTAATCATTCACTCGCCCAATCATTAATCACTCAATCACACATTCACTCAATCACCGCAGCGGCGGCCGCTAAACTCTCTCTATCACCACTGCGTAACCCATCCCTACTCCCACGCACATGGCCACTAAAGCGTAGCGTTGTTGGGTTCTTACTAGCTGATTGACTGCTGCTTGTATGATGCGTGTGCCTGACATACCTAGTGGGTGCCCTAAAGCAATAGCACCACCGTTGGGGTTGATTCGTTCATCGTTATCTGCCAAGCCTAATTGGCGACTAACTGCCAGACATTGCGCAGCAAATGCCTCATTGAATTCAATAACTGCCATTTCATTTAATGATAATCCTGCTTTTTGCAAAGCTTTTTTTGAAGCTTCTACAGGACCAATACCCATAATTCGCGGCTCTACACCTACTACCGCCGACGAAACAATGCGGGCTTTTGGGGTAAGATGATAGGCTTTTATAGCTTCTTCTGAAGTTATCAACATGGCTATTGAGCCATCATTCAATCCAGCAGAATTGCCTGCGGTTACTGTTCCGTTTTCTTTTTTAAAAGCGGGTTTGAGTTTAGCTAATATTTCAAGCGTTGTATTGCCTTTAATGAATTCATCTTTATGAAAAAGATTGATATTTCCTTTTTTATCGGCTATTTCTACACCAACGATTTCTTCTGCCAGAACACCATTCTGTTGCGCGGCAAAAGCTTTTTGTTGCGAACGATAGGCAAATAAATCCTGATCTTCGCGGCTGATATTGTAGAGTTCAACCAGATTTTCGGCGGTTACCCCCATCGCATCCGTGCCGTATAGCTGGTGCATTTTAGGGTTGACGAATCGCCAGCCGAAACTTGAATCAAACATCTGGGCATCGTTGCCAAAGGGTTTTGAAGTTTTTGAAATTACCCAAGGCCCGCGTGTCATGTGTTCCATCCCTCCGGCAATAATTACCTCTCCATCGCTTGCTTTAATGGCTCTATTGGCGTGAATGACAGCCGACATACCAGAAGAACACAAACGATTCACTGTTTCGCCCGGAACAGTATATGGTAAACCTGCCAATAGCAAGGCCATACGCGCTACATTGCGATTATCTTCCCCTGCCTGATTATGGCAACCCAAAATCACATCATCAATAGCCTCAGCAGGAATGGTTGGGTTCCTTTTCAACAGTTCTTTAATAGGTATAGCTGCCAGATCATCTGCTCTGACGGTTGATAAACCACCGCCAAAACTACCGATAGGGGTACGAATCGCATCTATGATATAGGAATCTTTCATCAATTTGTTTTTAAATTTTAGCTCAGTTTTTCTACGAAACTGGCACTCGTTTTAGCTCTTACATCTTCCAGAGTTGCATTTGGCATCAATTCTATCAGCGTTAATTGATTTGCTGAATAATCAAAAACTGCCAGTTCAGTTATAATCATACTTACGACCCCCGAAGCCGTTAATGGTAAAGTACAAGTTGGGACGATTTTAGACGAACCATCAGGGTTGGTATGTGTCATGGTGATAATCAATCGCTTGGCACCTTTGGCTAAGTCCATCGCACCACCTACGCCCAATAACGGTTTTCCGGGCACAGCCCAGTTAGCAAGATTAGCCGCTTCATCTACTTCCAAGCCTCCCATAATGGCCACATCGATATGCCCGCCACGAATCATGGCAAATGAATCGGCACTATCAAAATAACTACTGCCTTTCAAAGCCGTCACAGGAATTTTTCCGGCATTTACCGGATAATCCATTGCTCCGCCACCATCGGCAGGCACTGGACCAACGCCCAGCATCCCGTTTTCGGTGTGCAGAATAACCCCATGCTCTTCTGTTATCAGGTCAGCCACTAAAGTCGGAATCCCTATGCCCAAATTAACGACATCTCCTTTTTTCAATTCTGCCAAAGCCCGTCTGGCCATATTCATCCGCGATTCATCTACTTTCTTTGAAGAAGAAACCGAAGCCGACACTCCCAAATCTTCTAAGGTCAAAGTAGCCTGCACCAGATAATCTACATAGCATCCGGGCGTGTGAATATGCTCTGGTTGAAGTTCTCCTACTGGCACAATCTCTTCTACTTCTGCAATGACCAAGTCAGCGGCAGTAGCCATGGCTTTATTAAAATTCTGCTCGGTCATACGGTATTGCAGATTCCCGGCAGTATCTGCCCGCCATGCGCGAATGAAAGCCACATTTCCTCTCAAACCTTTGATAAATACCTGCTCTACCCCATCTATTACTTTCGTTTCTCTACCTGCTGCTATCAAGGTACCTGCTGAGGCTGGTGTATAAAAACCACCGATGCCTGCGCCACCTGCTCTGAGTGCTTCGGCTAAGGTACCCTGTGGCAACAATTCATAGTCTATCAAACCTGCCTGAACGGCCTTTACGGCATCAGGATTGGAGGTAAAGAACGAGCCAATGAGTTTTTTGAGTTGGCCGTTTTTTAATAATCTCCCGCCGCCTAGTCCTACTTCTCCGGCATTGTTGCCTATAAAAGTCAGGTTTTTAGTGCCTGATTCGGCCAAGGCGTGCATCAGATGCACAGGGTTGCCTGTCATGCCAAAGCCACCTTGCAAAAGTGTATCGCCCTCTTTTACCATTCGGGCGGCTGTATGTGTATCAATAATCGGAACCTGTTTCATATTTTCTTATTCAAACGCCTCAAATGGCAAGCCTACATAGTTTTCGGCTATGGTAGTTGCGTAGGCTTCTGACACTTTTATATAATCGAATTTTGCTTTTTGTAATTGATAGGTAAACGACCCGTGTTCATCCTGTTTATGGAAGAGCGTAGTCATGAAATTAGAGAAATCCTGCGCGCGCCAGATGCGTTTCAGGGCTAGCGTTGAGTAATTATCTAATGCCTTGATGGAATTTTTCTGGTAGTATTCAGCTAAGCCATCTGCCAGATGTTTTACGTCTGCTACGGCAAGATTTAATCCTTTACCTCCGGTTGGAGGTACAATATGTGCCGCATCACCTGCTAAAAACAATCTCCCTGCCTGCATATTATCGGTAAAGAAACTACGCATAGGGGTGATGCCTTTCTCGAAAATCGGCCCGGTTTTTAAAGTCCATCCGGCTGTGCCTAAGCGAATGGCTAATTCTTCCCAGATTTGTTCGTCCGGCCAGTTATCAATCGAATCATCATTATCTACCTGAATATATAAACGACTGATTTTTTCTGACCGTAAACTATGCAGTGCAAAGCCCCTTTCATGGTAAGCATAAATCAATTCATCAGTTGAGGGAGCTACATGGGCCAGTATCCCTAACCAACTAAAAGGATAGGTTACCGAATATTCTTTGTAGGAATCTGGCGGTAAAGTCTTGCGGCCTATGCCATGAAAACCATCGCAGGCCGCTACAAAATCACAATCCAGTATACCTGCTTCGCCCTCATACTCAAAATGAATTTTCGGATTATCTGTGTCAAAATCTTCGATTTTTGTGGCAGGGGTTTCAAAGTAAATCTGTCCGCCTCCAACTATCCAGGCATCAGTCAGGTCTTTTACTACCTCTTGTTGCCCGTAAATCGTAATGTTTCTGCCACCTGTCAGTTCACCAAAGGGTATTCTGATGCGTTGCCCGTTAAAACTCAGGTATACACCATGATGTTCCTGTCCTTCTCGCAGAAGGCGGTCGGCTACGCCTAAACTCTTATAAATATCAACTGTGTTCTGTTCTAATAAACCTGCCCTTACACGTGCCTGTACGTACTCACGACTTTTGTTTTCAAGAATAATTGCGCTTATTCCTTGTTTACGCAAGAGTAAAGCCAGTGTCAGTCCTGCCGGGCCTGCGCCAATAATACCTACCTGTGTTTTAAGTATTTTCATACACTATTCCCATTTCTTTAAATAACTCCTGCGCTGAAGCAAAGGCTTCGTTAGCGGCAGGAACCCCACAATAGACAGCCGATTGCAGAATCACTTCTTTGATTTCGGATACCAAAACGCCATTGTTGATAGCAGCCCGTAAATGCAGTTTAAATTCTGCTTTTCTGTTCAGAGCAATCAACATAGCTAAGGTCACCAGACTTCTACTATGTTTTGACAGATTAGGTCGAGTCCAGATTTCACCCCAGGCATAATTGGTGATAAACGATTGAAAATCAGTATTGAACGAGTTGATTTTTTCGTTGGCTTTGTCTACATACGCATTGCCTAACACGGTGCGTCTCACGTGCATACCTCTGGCATAGTTGGTATCTCCTACCAGAAAATCCAACAATACCTGTGCGTATTCTTTAGGGATTTCGGCACTTGCCAAATGGCGGGCATGTAATACTTTCAAGTGGGCATACGGTATTTTATTAGCCAGATATTCTGCCTGCTCTACATTGGTTACCGGGTCTTCGTCGCCTGTAATGATTAGTGTTTCTACAGAGATATTCTGCACTTTTGTTCTAAAATCGGCATCTCTTACAGCGGCACAACCTCCGACATAACCCGTAAGATTGTTACGAAGAAACATGGCTTTAATTTCAGCTACGCGCTTCGGGTTGTGTCTTCTGAAATCTTCGGTAAACCAGCGTTCTATTGTTTCACTCGCAATGCTTTGTACACCTTGTTTGGTAACGGTATCAATGCGGGCATTCCAACGTTCATCGTCTCCTATTTTTGCGGCTGTATTGCTCAATACCAGCTTTTCAAATCTTTCAGGGTGATTCAACCCTAACCATTGTCCGATTAAACCTCCTATAGATAAACCACAGAAATAAGCAGTTTCGAGTTTCAAATCGTCCATCAGGTCTATTACATCTTCGCCCAGTTGTTCAATGGTATATTTCCCGGCTGTTACTTCACTACTGCCGTGCCCTCGCATATCGTATTGCAAAATTCTGAAATAAGGAAGCAGATAAGGAACGAGTTCGTCCCACATCATCATTTCTGAACCTAAAGAATTTGAAAATATCAACACCGGACTATTGGGTGTGCCTTGTAGTTTATAATTTGTTTTCATAATGCATCTCAGTGATTGGAAAGATTGTCTAAAATTTCGTCAATGATGTCTAAACTATTGCCTATGGAGTTGGCAGGCGTGAATAGCTCGTCCAAGTTAGGTAAATCCAAAGACATTTCAGACAAAATTTCTTTCAAATGCTTTTGTTGCGCAATTGCCTGCTTACAGGCTTTCTCTATCAGTTCATGTGCCTGAGTTTTACCTATTTCTGGGGCCAAGGCTAATGAAACATTTTCAGCATAAATCAAGCCTTTGGTGAGTTCCAGGTTGGTTAACATTTGCCTTTCATTCACCTCTAATCCTTCTATTAATTCAATAGTTCTTTCAACGCTACCACCCGTCAGCATCATAATTTCGCTGAATACTTCCCATTCTGAATGCCATAATCCGGCAGAGCGTTCATGCTCTTGTGGCATGGCAGATAATATACTGGCTACTAAATGAGGTAGCCGATTGGCATTGGCTATGATTGCCGCACATAAAACCGGGTTCCGCTTATGGGGCATGGTACTTGAGCCTCCTTTTCCTTCGCCTGCACCTTCCAGTACTTCGGCAACTTCAGTTTGCATCAATAAAGAAATATCTCTGGCTATTTTGCCTAAGCTTCCTGTCAATATCCCTAAAACACTGGCCCATTCGGCCATATTATCTCTGGTTGACTGCCACGAAAAAACATAGTTCAGTTCTAATTTTTCGGCCACTGATTGCTGTACTTCTTTTGAAAGAAAAGCATTACCACTCCCTACTGCGCCATTCAATTGTATCACCAGCACTCTTTCTTCTACATTTTTGATACGGGCTTTTGTTCGTTCAATGCTTTGCAGCCAGTTGGCGGTTTTCAGGCCAAAAGTAATCGGGCGGGCCTGTTGTAAAAGCGTACGGCCCACCATTAAGGTTTGTCGGTGCTTCCTGGTTAAGTCTATTAATAATTGAGAAAGAATATCTAATCTTTCATCAAGCCAGATGATAAATTCCTGTATCTGTAGTACGGTCGCTGTATCTACAATATCCTGACTGGTTGCGCCCAGATGCACATATTTTGAAGCTTCGGCGTTGGTGTTTTTGAGTGTGCTTGTCAGTTGTTTTACCAGAGGGATGGCTGCATTGCCACCTGCTATCAGGTCTGTTTTGAGTTTTTCTATATCTATAAAATCGGTTCGGCAACAGTTAGCAATGGTTTCAGCCAAATCTTTTGGAATAATTCCCTGTTCTGCCTGCGCCATAGCCAATACGCTTTCAACCCGAAGCATCTGTGCGATGCTTTGGGTATCAGACAATAGTTCGTTGACCTCATCTGAATAGAAATATTGAGAATATAAGCTCATAATGTTATAAGCGTTTATATATCAAAAAAAACCGTTTCATTATCGCCCTGCATATAGATATTAAACTCATAGGTTGAGCCGTTTTTCTTCGCTATCAGCGTATGTCGTCTATCTTCCGGTACTACATTCAGCACTTCGTCTGTGCTATTCAGTTCTGCTTCGTCTGAAAAATAGATGCGGGTATACGAATGAATCTGTTGCCCACGCATAAAAACAATCACTGATAAATGCGGCGCTTGCCCATTGACAGAAGTAGGCTTGATGGTATAAAAAATAAAACGATTCTGCACATCAGTACCTGTACCAAAGCGGCCGAAAAGCTGATGTTGCCCGTCATTCTGCCAGATTTCAATGAGTGCATCCGGTATATTGACACCTTGTCCGTCGAATACTTTACCAGTGATAGTGATAGCGTCTTCGTGGTCGAGCGGGCTCACCATTTCGTTGCCGACGAGGCTTTTAAAATCATATATGTATTGCTCGGGTGTGAGCCCATAAGCAAAATAGGGTCCTACGGTTTGAGAGGGAGTTTGCAACATAGATAGATTGTCAATTACAAAGTTTCAAAAGGCGTTTGTTTATAACCTCTTAGTACAAAATCGAAACGATAACCCAAAGCAAAACTGGGTTCAGTAGCACTTAAATCGAATTTCGAAATGAGTAACTCTCTGCCCTTTTCGGGTACGCTCAGAAAAACGGGGTCATAAGCTAACAATGGGTCACCCGGAAAATACATCTGTGTTACCAATCGGTTGGTGATATTAGCCCCGAATAAAGAAAAATGGATATGATTAGGCCGCCAGGCATTGTAGTGGTTACCCCAAGGATAGGCTCCCGGCTTAATGGTATAAAATTTATAATTTCCCTCGTTGTCGGTCATGCAACGCCCTGCGCCTAAGAAATTAGGGTCAAGTGGCGCTTCATGCTGGTCAACTTTGTGCACATAACGCCCTGCGGAATTGGCCTGCCAGATTTCAATCAATGTATTAGGGATAGGCTGACCGTTTTCATTCATCACTTTGCCATGTACGATAATTCTTTCACCGATTGGGTCACCATTTTTAACTGTATTCTTGGTCAGGTCATGGTCGAGCGGTCCTAGACTAAAATCGCCAAAAACAGGCCCTGTAAGCTCGGTTAAAGATTGTTTCAGAACTACCAACGGTTTTTGCGGTGCCCGGTATATTGTTGATTTGTATTCAGGAGTTGAGTAAGCGGGATGTACTTCTCTGTCGAAAGAGTTATAGATAATCTGGCTCATGGTTGAATATTTTTAATAGAATTTTCTCAATTTTTAAACGTAGCTCAGTTAGGTGGTGAGCCATTCCTTTTTGAAAAGCTAACTCACTTCTTTCGAAGAAATAAACAAAGTCATTATACCTGCTATGATAGTTGGAACGGCAAAAATCAGAAAGTTGGTACTTAGAGATAAACCAATACCAATCAGAATACCACCTACGGCGGGGCCTACTATACCTCCCAATCGACCGATGCCGATAGCCCAGCCTACACCAGTTGTTCTGAATTCGGTAGGATACATGCGGGCAGCTACGGCATACAAACCTACAAAGCCTCCTTGTATACCAAAGCCTAACAAACCAAATACATAGAGAATAGCATCTGAACCGATAAATATTTTGAAGATGGCCATCAGAATACCTGTCAGAATCAGGATAGTTCCAATCGTTTTTTTAAGGCCGTATCTGCTTGAAAAATAGCCTTGAGTCATAATCCCAAACCAGGCGCCTACATTAAATACTGTGGCTGTATAAATGGCTAATTGCATAGATAAACCAGCATCAGTAGCCAGTTTTGGTATCCAGCTCGTCAGGAAATATAAAGTAGCAAAGGAAAAGAATAAGGCTATCCACAATTGAAAAGTCGGAAGCCGGAATTCTTTACCCATTACTGACTCGATAGAAGCCTTAGGCGAGTGCAAAGATTTATCAGGCATTGCCTCAATGGCTTCAAAGCCCATTTTTATAAGAATCGCATTAATTTTTGCTAATGCTGCTTTAGGCTGTTTTTTGATATAGAAATCCAAGGATTCGGTAAGAAAGAAATAGATCAGGGGCAGGGAGATAATAGTAACGATTCCGGCTAGCTGAAACATATTTTGCCAACCCTCCTCTACAATGATTTTGCTAGCCGTCAGCCCTGATAAAACAGCCCCTATCGGATAACCTGAAATAACAAAACTTACCCAGAAGTCCTTTGTTTTATGTGGTGTATACTCCGCAGCTAATGCAGCTGTGCTTGCCAGCATACAGCCAATTCCTAAACCACTGATAAATCTGAATACGACTAACCAATAGATAGATGTGGCAAAAGAGGTAAAATAAACAGTTACGCCCATGATTGCGGCGCTGATAATTATCATATTCTTTCGACCAATAAAGTCGGCAATGGGGGCTAGTAATAATGCGCCGAAAGTCATTCCGAGTAAACCTGAGCTAAATACTATTCCCAAAGCCTTCGGACTGATTCCCCAGTTCTGAGAGATAGCCGGTGCGGCATAAGAGATAACCAGAACGTCCATCCCGTCGAGCATATTCATAAAAAAACAGACGATGAGTGTAGCGTACTGTAATCGGGAAATTGGTGAGTTATCAATCAGGTTTTTGGTGTTAAATATCATGGTTATAGCGGTTGAATAGGCTGATAGATTCTTATTTCACTTTCCAGACCTGAATAGCTACGTTATCCGGGTTCCTCTGGGCTTTGCAGATAAAAATGGCATTATTCAACCATTCATATTTACTGTTTTTGGGCGCTTCAAATTTCGGAATAGCTCTGAAATAATATTCTGATTGACTTACCTGCTCACCTTTGGCAATACGTGCGGCAACTTCGGGCGTAGCGGCTCTTATGCCTGTATTTTTGATATAGATTATTACGCCATCATCGGTTTTCATCTGGTAATGTGCCTCCAGTTCTGCTACCCCATCGCTTCTCACAATCTGCCAGTCAGCTCCGCCATTTAATATTTCGGCTTTGATGCCAGGGCCTTCAACCGTACCGCCAATGATTGGAATAATACGGCGGACACCATGGGGCGTTTCGCCCACTACCATTGCCGGATTGAGTTTTACTTTTAGTTCACAAACAAATTCTAGTTGAGGAGCTTCTGGGGTTGACTGGGCATAAGTACTAACAATGCCTACTAATAGTAGCGTTAGGCTAAGGCAAACTTTTTTCATGAGATGAATAATCATTAGGGTATCAAATAGACATTTTACTGCAAGCCTAATAGTCGGATTGCATTTTCTTTTAAAATTAATGGTTTTACCTCCGGTTTAAAACCTGCTTCATCAAAATCTTTTATCCATCGCTCAGGGGTAATCAGTGGGAAGTCTGTTCCGAAGAGCATCCGGTCTTTTAGTAAGGTATTGGCATATTGTACCAATTGTTTCGGAAAGTATTTAGGCGACCAGCCACTTAAATCAATATAGACATTGGGTTTATGCATAGCTACCGAAAGGGCTTCATCTTGCCAGGGCCAGCTTGGGTGTGCAATGATAATCGGGCAATCGGGAAAATCAATGGCTACATCATCCAGATGCATCGGGTTTGAATATTCCAGACGCAGGCCACCACCGCCCCGCACGCCACTCCCAAAACCCGAATGGCCTGAATGAAAAAGCATCGGCAGTTTATATTCGGCAATGACTTCATATAAATGATAGGCCATTTTATCTTGTGGATAAAAACCCTGCACCGTCGGATGGAACTTAAAGCCTTTTACTCCATAATTTTCAATCAAATCGCGCGCTTCTCTGGCGCCCATACGTCCCTTATGCGGGTCGATACTGGCAAAAGCTATCATCACATCATCGTTTTTCAATGCGCCTTCTGCTACTTCCTTATTAGGTATTCTGCGCTTGCCTACATTAAACTCGGAATCGACCGTGAACATCACAAAAGCCATATTCAATTCCCGATAATAATCGGCTGTTTCCTGAATTGTCGGGCGTTTATCAGATTTAAAATATTTGGAAAATGCCACATCAAACTCAGACCGATAATCGTCATGCGGCTGCTGACAAGAAACCTCGGCATGGGTATGTACATCTATGGCTACTATTTTGTTAATGTCAATCATTCTATATGAAATCTTAAAATCCGATATTCTCAAAAAACTTCGTGCTACTCCGTGGTAAGAATAATCACCTACTCCATAAAACCAGCTTTAGGCTTTACTCCGGTTTTTGTCCAGTTTCTTAACTCATCAAAGGCTAGGGCTATTTGTTGGGGGGAAAAGACACAATGTCCCTGCCCATTCGTATACTTCACTGTGAAATAGGGGTCTTTACCTTTTTGATGAACCATGTTTTCAAAATTGACCACCCCATAAGTAGGCGGTATCAACTGGTCGTAAATGGTATGCATCAACAATACAGGTTTATTGATATTTCCCGAACGATCGTATTTACTAAAAATCACGTCAGGATTGACTGTTGCTGGCAGACGCTCGGCTTTCTGGTTAACCAGAAGATTATCGGGGAAACCCGAATAAACGGTATTGGTATTATCAAATGGGTTTCCTCCTGCTTTCTGGGCAATGTCTCTCAGTACATTTTCATTGAAGAATAGTGAGAAAGGCAAATCGTCTAATTTTAAATCGAAACGTTTGGCAAAGGCTAATGCTAAAACAGAATCTTTTGCCATAATGGCTTTTTTGATTTCCATTGCCTTTGCCATCATTTTTCTTGAATCCTGCGCTTGGTATGGGTTTTTCAAATCAAAAATAGTACTTAAAGAACCAACCACACCCGGAAATAAACCGTTGAAAGTGGCATACATATCAAACTCTTTGCGGCATTGCAGATAGATTCTACTTGAAAGCGGACAAAGCGGTAATGCTCCCTGATAATTGGCATCGAAGTTTTCCATAATAGCCAGAGTGACCCCTCCACCCATCGAGCCTCCTACCATAAAAGTAGAATCTGGCTTGCCGTATTTATAAAAGAAATATTTACGCAAATCTTCTGTATCATCTACTCCCTGCGCCAGAGCTAATCCCTGAAACTGATAATCAGAGGCCGCCACTGCAAAACCTCTGTCTAAGAATGGACTCATCGCTTTAAGAAACTGAGGACTCTGACTCTGTAATGGGCTACCATTAAATTCGTAGCCATGCGCATACATCACCAGTTTCCACTTCCAGTTAGGCGGAAAAAGAATTCTATAACGAGCGCCATTAATATTACCTGAGTCAATTCTGACAATGTTTTGGCCTAAAGCTGAAATGCTTGTAAAAAGAATCAGAAAAATGATATTTTTCATAGTAAACTGAGGTTAAGCGTTCGATTATTTCTTTGCTTTCTTCATTTCCTTTTCAAAAAAGGCTATCATCTGGTTATAGTATTTATCAATCATCACACCCGGCCCGTGTCCGCCTCCTGCCACAATGACCAGTTCGCTTGACACACCCTCTTTTTGAAGTTTTTCGTAGAGTTTTTTGCTCTGGCAATCAGGCACCAAGGGGTCTTTATCTCCATGAAAAATCAGAAATGGAGGATTATCTTTACCGACATAAGAGATAGGGTTTGCTAAGGCAACCTTGGCGGGGTTTTCCTGAATTGCTCCACCAATCAGAGAAGATTCAGGCGATTTAGCGTCGTTGTGTGAAAACGAACTACCGCATTGATCCATAATTAAAAAATCAGTCGGACCAAACCAATCTACAATGGCATTTACACGGCTACTCTGGTCGGTATGCTTGCCCAGACCTCCTTCAATATCAACGCCAAGCCCACCAATGATTTCTGTTTTAATGGCATTGGTTGTACCTGTTAAAGCAGTCAGATGCCCGCCTGACGACCAGCCTGTTACTCCAATAAAAGTATTATCTAAGGAGAATTTTTGCGCATTGGCTTTGACGAAACGAATCGCCGCTTTTATGTCCTGAATCTGTGCAGGAAATTGGGCATCACCACTCGACCGATGATTGACATTGACTACGGCAAAGCCACTCTCCAGCAATTTCTGCCCCAGGCCTTCTTTAAATACCTCTTCTTTCGATGCATTCGAAAACCAGGCACTGCCATAAATAGCAATAATGACAGGATAAGGAGCCTTCCCATTTTTGGGCAAGTGAATATCCAGTTTATGCCCTATCACTTTATCACCCACATAATCAATATCCAACCAATACTTAGATGAAGAAATAGCTGTCTTTTCTGCATCCATTTCTTTCGATTGCGCCCACCCAAACGTAGAAATGAGCATGAGTAGCATGATTTTTTTCATGAGAATTGGTTGGATAATACTGATTATATAAAAATGATAAATTCTTCCCTATACCACAAGCTCCATGCCCTCTGCCCTTATCCCTATGCTCAAGACTCCCCCCAAACCTTAATGGCCGTATTTACTACTAATTCAATCTTGCGCCATTGGTCGTCTTGGGTCATGTCGTTGCCGTGATGAGTAGATGAAAAACCACATTGCGGACTCACGCACATATTTTCTAACGGCATATATTGGGCAGCCTCGTCAATGCGTTTGCATAAATCATCGATGTTTTCTAATTCTTTGTGCTTGGACGAAACAATACCTAAAACTACATTTTTGTTTTTAGGAACAAAACGTAAAGGCGCAAAATCTCCACTGCGTTCATCGTCATACTCCAGAAAATAGGCATTTACATTGATTTCGTTGAAAAGAATTTCAGCTACTGGTTCATAGCCACCTTCGGCAAACCAGGTGCTTCGGTAGTTGCCACGACAAAGGTGTATGCCTATGGTTAAATCTTTGGGGCGACCATCAATGACCGAATTAATCAAAGCCGCATAAGTTCTTGGTAATGCATTCGGGTCTTCTCCTCGTTCGGCAGCGGCGACGCGCATTTTTGGGTCGCATAGATAAGCCAGATTCGTATCATCTAATTGTAGATAGCGTAAACCTGCTTTGTATAAATGGTCGATTTCTTCGCGATAAGCAGTGGCTAAATCATGAAAGAATTCGTCCATATCAGGATAAGAATTAATGTCTATTGATTTTCTGCCACCTCTGAAATGAATCATGGTTGGTGAGGGAATAGTTACTTTCGGCGTTTGTGTAACAATTGATTTCAAATAATTAAAATCATCAACCTGAATATCTTTTACGTGTTTCAATTTACCTGTTACGCTTAATACCGGAGGTTTGAAACCATCTTCTGCTACTTTCGCATTCGGGTTCGCTTCTATTCCTCCTGTTACTGAAACACCCGCTAATTCTTTCAGGAAATCGAGGTGGAAATAATCACGACGAAACTCACCATCAGTGATTGATTTCATGCCTGTTGATTCCAGTTTCTTTACGGTTTCCAGAATAGCATCATCTTCAATGGCTCGTAGTTCTTCGGCAGAAATCTCACCTTTTTTCCACTTTAAGCGATTTTCTTTAACGGCAGGAGTCCGCAATAAACTACCCACATGGTCGGCTCTGAAAGGAGGGTTCATTAGTATAATGTTTTATTGAATGTTGAATATTTACTGATACAATTGTTCTACCAAGTGCGCCCGATGCTTCAGCACAATGCGCTGATTCAACGAGCCCTTATCGGTTATTTCTCCCAGATCAATGGAGGGAGGGTCTAAGGCTATTACAATTTTCTCTACCCGATTGGCACTACCCGTAGCCGATTGATTAAATCTGCTCAGGAATTTACTTAGATAGTCTGATACAATTTCATGCTGAAAAACTTCCCGGTTATGCATTTCAGCTGATAAATCAGCATATTTTCTACAAGCCTCTGCATTCAAAAACAGAATGGCACTCACATATTCTTTATCTAAACCCGCCAATACTACATCCTGCACAATAGGTGAACCGGCTGAAATCAACTTGGCTTTCAGCACGCCTACATTTACCCAGGTTCCTGTTGATAGTTTAAAATCCTCAGCTATTCGCCCATCGAATACCAGACCTTTATCGGGATAATTTTCATCCAAAAACTTCACGGCATCGCCGGTCTTATAATAGCCTTCTTCATCAAATGCTTTTAGGGTAGCTTCCTCATTTCGCCAGTAGCCTTTCATTACATTCGGTGCTTTGTAGCGTGCTTCCAGTTTATCGCCATCAGGGACAATTTTTACGTCCATTCCGGCAACTGGCACACCTAAAAGTCCTGAGAAAGCACCGCCCCAATTAGCAAACATAGCCGATGGACCAGACTCTGTACAGCCTAAGCCAGTAATGATAGGGATGCGCTCACCAATCGTTTCTATGGCCAATTCCTCTAATCGATTCCAGACCGGTTGTGCCAGACTTGCACCTGCATAAAAAAGCATATTCAGGTTTTTGAAGAAATTCTGCCGTAAATCCGGTTCTTTTTCAAGATAAGGAATCAGCATTTCAAAGCCTTTAGGTACATTGAAATAAGCTGTTGGCGCTATTTCTCTTAGGTTTTGAATGGTTGTTTCAATGCCTTGTGGTGTTGGTTTTCCATCATCAATATAGAGTGTGCCTCCATTATAGAGTGCTAATCCGAAATTATGATTCCCACCAAACGTATGATTCCAAGGGAGCCAATCGATAAACACAGGTGGTGTAGCCGACATAAACGGGAAAACCTGTGTAATCTGTTGCAGATTGGTGCACCACATTTGCTGGGTGTTAATTACGCCTTTTGGCAAACCCGTAGAGCCAGAAGTAAAAAGTACTTTGGCTACCGTATCGCTACCTACTTTGGCAAAAGCCTCTTCTACTTCTGGTGTTGGTTTTGTAGCCAGTAAATGGGCAAAATCAATTCCATTGCCGCCATAAACTGTGATAATTTCAGCATTTGGAAATAAGTTTCCAGCTAATTCAAGTGCCTTTTGATATTGCGTGCCATTTTGTGCGAAAATGACTTTGGGCGTCATTAATTCCAGGCAATGCTTTAATTTCCCAAAATCCTGCGAAATCAAAGAATAAGGGGGAGATATGGGCGAATAGGGAATGCCAATATGAATAGCAGCTAATGCCAATAAAGCATGTTCAAGACTATTCTCTGAAAGGATAACAATTGTTTCTTCACTCGTAAAATTCAGGTTCAGCAGGTATTGGGCAATGGATTGTATTTGGCTGAATGTTTCGGCATACGATAAAGTCTGCCATTTTCCTGTTTTATCTCTGCGCGCCAGAAAAGTTTTATCAGGTGTGGTTGCTGCCCAATCAACTAATTTTTGTGTCAGTTTCTCGGGTGTAGATGCTAAGTCTTGTTGCAGACGAAAATGGATAATTCCATCTTCCCGTACCAGTTTATGTGTACGGGTTGGGCCAAAAGCAATATTTTTATAATTTGCCTGCATCATTCGCCTACTTTTTTTGCTCTTCCCTCCAGAAAATCATTCAAACGTTGCTTGGCTTCGGGTGAGCTTTGGGCAATGGCAGCCATCAAGCTTTCGAGCATTAAGCCCTCGGTTTGCGACGAATCTGCTATTCGTGGCAAGACGTGCATCAGGGCATAATTCGTCATTTCGGCATTTTTAGCTATTTTCTGGGCTAATTCTTTGCCTTTGGCTAATCCTTCTCCTGCCGCCACCAGGTATTGTGCTAACCCAATCCGTTCTCCCTCTTCGGCTTTATAAACCCTGCCTGTCATCATCATATCTGTCATGCGGGCTACACCAATCAATTTGGGTAATCTGACTGAGGCACCACCGCCCACAAAAATTCCCCGTTGTCCTTCCGGTAATGCATAGAAGGTACTTGGTTCTGATACCCGGATATGACAAGCAGCCGCTAATTCTAATCCCCCTCCTACTACGGCCCCGTGCAATACAGCAACAACGGGCGCAGTACCAAACTGCACTTTCTCTAAGGCCCGATGCCACATACGGGAATGATGGATACCCTGAACAGCGTTTCGTTCTTTTAATTCTGATAAATCAAGCCCTGCAGAGAAGTGGTCACCGATGCCGTAAA
Organism: Emticicia fontis; assembly: GCF_054779675.1. Classification (NCBI taxonomy): domain Bacteria; kingdom Pseudomonadati; phylum Bacteroidota; class Cytophagia; order Cytophagales; family Leadbetterellaceae; genus Emticicia; species Emticicia fontis. The sequence continues at coordinate 52,417 of NZ_BAAGXU010000006.1, read as the reverse complement.
TAACTACGCAACGGATGGATGGAGGTAGATTTTCAAATATTTTTTCGATGCCAAGAATCAGTTCGTCATTGAAAGCATTCCGCTTTTCAGGTCGGTTTAAACCTACCATTAAGATTTCGCCTTGAATCTCTACTTGTAATGTTTGGGGCAAAAAAGAATGAAAGATTTCCTTATACACAATATCTATTATTTATACAATTTTATATAGGAATTTTACCATACAAATTTGAATAAATAAGGTGTGTAAATTATAGGCAATAACTCACTGATACTATGCAAAATCAATCAATTTTCTAACTGGCGATATTGGCGGGGAGTAAGATTTGTTTTGGATTTGAAGAAACGGCTGAAATCGCTGGGATCGAACCTACCGAGTTTAAAAGCGATTTCACCAATGCTCATCGACGTTTGTTTCAATAGTACTTTGGCTTCCAGAATACGCATATCTTCCAATAGCTCGTGCGCTGATTTGCCGATAGTAGCTTTTACACACTTATGCAGATGATTGGGAGAAATAGCCAGGTATTCAGAAAACTCCTGTACCGATTTTTTCTCATAGATAAATTCTGAAAGGGCATTTTTGTAACGCTGGGTAATAAATGTAGCCGCATTTTTGGTATTCTGAGAGGCAGGCTGCGCCAGATGCTTTATTTCCAAAAAAAGAGACATCAGGTATATAGGAATCATTTCAAACCTTTTATTGTCGCCTGCCTGATATTCCTTCTCAAGGATTTCCAGAATTCTGACAATACGTTCAGACTCCTGTACATAAATCAGGGGTTCGTCTGTAAATTGAAAAAATGGCAAATCTCTATCAATATCAATCTTAATAAATGATTGATTGAAAATATCTGGCGAAAAATGGCAATAAAACCCTTCGGCATCTGCATCCGCTTTTTCTATTGAAGTAATGACATTGGAAGGTAAACAGAAGAAATTATTGGATTTTATCTCATATAAGGAAAGACCTTTGCTTCTGATGACCGAGCCCTTGGTAATGAACACAAAGAAATAAACCGAACGGCGATGCGGCTGCATAGGAATACGTAAGTGGTCTTTGTAGGTTTCTACCCGCGCAATATGAAACTTATCATAAAAACCCGATATGGTAGGCTTCCAGTCGGCGAAGATATAATCATCGAACTCTGAAGGGTCTAGTAAAGGAATTTTTGATGTGTTTCGTTTTTCCATGGTATGCAAAAATAGAAAACTATTTAAACAGAAAAATTAAAAATGTAAAACCGAGAAATGTAAAAGGGAAAAAGCAAAAAATCCCCGAAAAACTTTTCGGGGATTTAAAACAAAACTATTTATTAAACAACAATTCTAAATGCTTACAGAGGGTTTTGATGAATGAATAAATGGTTATCAGCTTATATAATTACTCATTCACTAAATCACACAATCACTAAATTACTTATACGTCAACCAAGTAGTAGCCTGGCAATCTTTGTCTGTTGCGAAACGAATCCAACGCGCCTGGAATGAATCTGAGAATGTGTGCTCAAATGTTTCATTAGGCTTAACCGTTACTTCTTTATACAACATCCAAGGACCATGACCAATAGGTTCCACTTCAATTCTGAATGTGACAGGCTGGTTTGATTTGTGAGAGATTTTTAAGCTCTTTTTGTCATAAAATCCAATCAGATATGGGTCTGATGCGGTATTAGCTGTTACTTGTGTATCTTTCCACGGGCCGCCTTGTCCCACTGGTTTGCCTAGTTTCCAAAGATCATCAATGGTTCCTGCCCATATTTTGGCTTTGCCGTCTGCTGAGGTAATGATATGTTCGCTGGCAGCGGTCTGGTTATTTAAGCCTGTCATAATTAATAATCCACGATAAGAAGCATAATCATGAATAGCCAATGCGTGTGAGGCTACCGGTCTGATTTTGGCATAGCCGTCTGCGTTTTCAGCAGGCAATTCATAGAAAGTACCGTGGGCATTCATTAAATCACGCTCGGTAGCTACTTCTCTACAAATTCTTAACGAAGCGCTATTGGTCTTAGCTGTCAGGGCATCGTTACCTTTTGGTAATCTCCATCTTCTTCCGGCATCGTCTGTGATTAAAACAGAAGCCTCATCAATGGTCAGGATATTGCTTGGAACAGCAAATTTCTCACGAACAAACTGAGCCGTTTGAGCATCGTCTTTCTTCACCAGATTCATTAAACTATCTAATTCATAATAGCCTGTTTCGGTGAATTTGCCATTAGAGAAATCTTCTGCCAACACTCCCATTTTACGGCGGTTATTACCTAAGCCATACAAAAGTCCGCCTTTATAGTTATTGCTATTGGCAGGAGTTAAGCCCGTAAACATTTTATCCATCGCAGCTACATAACGGCTATCATCTGTATAGTTGAAGTTAACAGTGGCAGTAGTTGCTTTATCCGTTTTTACACGAATCCACTCTCCTACTTCCGTAGCCGCAAAAGTAATTGAGGCTGATTGACCTGCTTTTACTGATACTGAGCGTAACAATTTCCAAGAGTTTGTACCATTTACATCTACTTCAATACTAAACGTTACATCTTCATTGCCGGCATTGTTTATCCATGCCATGCGTTTTTTCCAGCCTGCAAAAAGGAAAGGTTCTGACGCAGTGTTGGCTGCAACTTTCTCATTCAACCAGACTGCGCCTTGCGCTGTGTTTGGCCCTAATAAATCAGGTGTATTGATTGAAGTAAACCATAAGTTAGAGTTTGATTGCCCCGGACCTTCAATGTTTCCTTTGGCTCCACGCTTGTTCAAAAACTCTTTTTGTGCCGAATCATCACAACCCAATACCAACATATTCTGCCAGCGGCTATAATCACCGATTACTTTCAGATAAGCCGAACGTGGACGGATACCTGCTGTATTTTTAGAAGTAAAGGTTTTAGGGAAACGCCAGAACATACCGTGCATAGTCATCAGATAATCTGGTTTTTCAGCCGTACCAATGTCTCTGATACGTGGCCATTCGGTATTGAAGCCATGGGCACCATCGTAGCTATGGCTGGCTTTTGGCAGGCGGAAGAATGTCCATTTGCCACCATCACGCACACTTACAAAAATCGATTTATGGTCCCAACCTGTCGACCAGATAGGGTCTGTTTCAGGATTAGCGTTTCCATAGATACCACCCGGGCCTGTTACTTCTACAAACTGATTGCGGCGCACATTTTTCCAGTCTTTACCATTCCATTCAGCCAACAGCCCTGACTCAATATCAAACTGTTTCATAGCCAATTGGCTGGCTTCACCGTTATTTGAATACACCATTACGCCTTGCCCAGAATACACCCCTTTGCCATGCGCACCTACCAATAGTTGTGCTTCCTGTGCCATTTCACCTTTTTTGCGGTCAACGTTGCCATCTTTATAAAGCATCTTAGGTTCAAGGGTATGTACATCTACTTCGTAGAAACCCTCTTCCATCGTTGCATAATAAATCTTGTTAGCAGGGTCAAATAAATGGCGGGCATTGCCTGTATGGCGGCCCGGCATTTTTGTATAAGGAATGGTACGCACATTGCCTGTGCTTGAGATAGCATACGGCCCGATAAACAACTGATTTGATTCTTTATGAATCATGCGGTTTTCGGGCGTACCACCGATACTCTCCGGACGAACGACACGGTCAAGATTATTGCTGATTTCATAGAGTTTATCAGATGAACCAAACGGGAAATGTTGCCCATAAGAAATCACCCAGAGTTTACCTGCCCAGGGTACTACAGCACCTGTACCACATTCACCTTCGTTGTTGTAGTATGCCATGTGTGGATAGATACCGCTTATCTGTCGGTAAGAAGTTTTGATTTGTGCCTTTAAGGTTTGGCATACCAATAGCAGAGCAACTGCTAGAATCGCTTTAAAATTTTTCATTAGTAATAAAATTTTGGTAATTGAAGAGGGTTAATTAATAACCCTCGTTTTGTTTCATATTCGGATTAATCTGAATTTCAGCAGTCGGAATCGGCCATAGGTACTGACGGTCGTTCCACGAGGTAGGAACCAGATTTTTGATAAGACCGGTAGCAGCCATAGCACTAAAATCAGGGATACCATCTTCATCAATAGTAGGTGTTCCGGCAAAGAACCATAAGCCTTTATCTACTACTTTGGCTTTCAAGTCAACCGGGTCAAGCATGCCATAAATCGGGCGGTTTAGTACTTTTCCGGCAATTCTCCAGCGTACAATATCCATATATCTCAAGCCTTCCATGGCCAACTCCATTCTTCTTTCCATGCGCAATATCTTGCGCAATTCTGTCTGGTTTCTCTCAGTAACAGCCGGATAAAGTGTCGTAGCAGTTGTGGCTACTTTATAGGCTCTGGCTCTTACGCTATTGATGGCATCCAACACCGAATCATCAATCTGGTTCTGTTCAATCTTCGCTTCGGCATACATCAAAAGAATATCAGCATAGCGGATAATTATCTGCTCAGGCTCAATTAAACGACCATTAGCCAACCATGAATCATCTATGCCTTTTTTCCATACTAGGCCGTTGAAAGAAGCAAACTGGGCATTGACACGGTTATCGTTATTGGTAACCAATGAATTGCTGCTTAAACGTAATACCTGTACCGCATTTGGGTGTGGGTCATAAATAAAACCTAAATGTGCCTGACCAAACTCTACGATAGAAGCCGTGCAACGCGGGTCACGGTTTTTGAAAGGATTGCGAGGGTCATATAAAGGAGATTTATCAATCGTTTTACCGTCAGTACATAAGTAAGCGCAGAACAAATCCCAGGTTGGATTGGTAGCCGCAAAGCCACCTGAGTTTCTGGTAATTTTATCAGAAGTAGGCCCTAAGGTAACTTTTTGCTCTAAAGAACGCGGAATAGAGAAAATAACTTCTTTTGAGTTCTTGGTGCTTTGCAAGAATAAATTAGCATAATCAGGGTGCAGGCTATACTGATTCAAATCCATACAGGCTTTTGCTGCGGTGGCTGCGGTAGCATAGTCTTTCTGATATAAAGCAAAGCGGGCTTTCAGTGCCATTGCCACGCCTTTAGTTACTCGTTTTACGGCCGATGTGGCATAAGATGCCGGTAAGTTAGCGATGGCAAAGTCAAAATCTTCATAGATTTTTGTAGTGACCGTTTTCTTGTCTGTTCTGCCTACTTTATAGGCATCTTCAATACTTACTACGCCATCAGAATACACCACATCACCAAATCTATCTACCAGCTTGGCATATTGCGCCGCACGATGGAAACGTGCTTCACCCAGATACACATCCAGTTTTGCCTGACTTACTTTTGCTTTGGTTTCAGTACTATTTAAGGCAACAATCGCACGATTGGCGCGGGCAATGGCTTTATAACCATTACGCCAGGTAGTTGTTGAAAAATCCCACTGACTGGTTACTGTTCCCGATTTAATCGGGGTCAGGGTCTGGCGATAAAAACCATCGTCTGAGATATAATTGACACTTGTATTGTCTTCATCCCATTGCCACCAGTCCAGGCGATAGAGGTCATTTAGTGCCAATTGGATTTCTGTTTCATTAGAATACCATTTTTCGGCCGATGGCTGTGCCAAAGGATATAAATCGAGAGAATTCTGGCAGGAAGCTAATAACAATAAGCTCAACACTGCACTATATATTTTTACTTTCATTTTGTTGTCGTTTGTTTTAGAAACCAATAGTAAATCCACCAATGTAAGTTGATACGATACCTAAGCCTTCTGGATCCCAGCCTTTTGGATATTTGTTGATTGAAAAAATATCGCTTCCGGTTACGTAAAAACGGATATTATTTGACAGGATTCTTTTGGTAAGATCCTTTGGCAAAGTATAACCCAATGTCACATTTTTCAAGCGGAAATAGCCCCCATTAAACAACCAGAAATCTGATAAACCACGATTCAATGATTTGTTGGTTTCGGTCAATCGTGGATATTTAGCATTCAGGTTTTGTTCGGCTGTATTATTCATACTAAAGGTATTACCATCGAGATAGACAGGGAAAGCGCCGAAGTTTTCAGCATTATAATCGGTATAAGGCAATAATGAACTACGTTGATAACCAATACCCTGAACCGAAATGCCCAGATCAAAACCGCTGTAATCTAATCTGAAATTACCGCCATATATCCATTGTGGTTGAGAATTACCTAAAAGCACGCGGTCATATTCAGGTGAGATTTTTCCATCAGGTATACCATTCGGGCCACTGATGTCTTTATATTTCAAATCGCCTACTTTTACATTGCTACTCAGTTTCGGCGAATTATTTACGTCTTCCTGTGTCTGGTAAATACCCTGTGCTACGTAACCATACCACTCATCAAACTGGCTGCCTTTTTTCCTGATTTTATCACCAATGAATTCGGTTCCACCTAAATCACCCATGGTTGATTTGAATTGTGAAAGATTGAAAGAGGCTGAATATCTGAGTTTGCCAACGGTGCTTGTCCAGCCTAAATCAAGGTCAATGCCCTTGGTGGTCATCATACCTGTATTCTGGTTTGGATTATCGAAGCCTACAAATATGGGTATCTGCAAGGCTAGCAACATATCTTTAGTTTCTTTACGATAAACATCAGCAGTAAAACGAAGTTTGTTTTTCAGGAAATAGGCATCTAAACCCAGATCAACAGAGGATGTTTTTTCCCACGAAATATCTTTAATAGCATATTGTACCTGTGCCGCTGTTTGTTGCGAAACCACCACATTGTTCTGGTAAAACAGAGCATTGTAGAAATTCATGATACCCACCGATGGATAATTACCGATACGCTCATTACCCAATGAACCCCATGAAGCACGGAGTTTTAAGAAAGAAACCAGGTTTTGTTTTTTGAAGAACTCTTCTTCACTCACTACCCAACCTGCCGAAACAGAAGGGAATGTACCCCAACGATAAGCCGAATTAAAACGAGAAGAACCGTCGCGGCGAACATTGGCCTGAATCAGGTATTTTCCCTGAAAATCATAGGTTGCCCGTGCAAAATAGGAACGGTAAGCCGTTTCAAAAGCCGTTCCGAAATTATCTCTGTAAGCCGCCGGGCCCTGATCTAAGTAGGGATAAGTATCAAATAAATACTGGTCACGCGAGGCACCCATTGATTCGCTTTTGTAATAATAATTTTCATACCCTACTAAGGCGGTCAAATCATGCTTGCCAAAGGTTTTCATATAATTAGCCAGAAATTGCGTAGTCAGGCTATAATTATTGGTGCGGTTTTCATCCAGACGAGTAGTTAATCCTCCGCCAATTAGAGAAGTGATATATTGATTAGGATTATCCGAGGCATAGACATCTACTTTTTTGTTGAATTTTTTCTGGCTTACAAAATCAAAAATAGGCGCCAGAATACCTGAGATTTTTAAGCCTTCAATGGGTTTTAAATCCAGTGCGATACGTCCCCCTACCTGATTATAAGTATAAGCATCGGTGCCGCCGTATTTTACTTTGGCATATACATTTTCTCCGGCTTTACCATCAGCAATTCTTCCATCAGCCCAAAGAGCAGGATAAATCGGTGCAGCAATTCTGGAACGGTACAGTGGGTCAGTTGCCGTAGGGTCAACGGTATTGGTTCTTTTGAAATTAAAGTCAACGGTTCCGCCTACGATTTTATTAATCGTGAAATCGTTGTTGGAACGCACAAAAACACGACCGTAGTTTTTGTTATCGTAGAAACCCCCGATTTTTTCATAACGAACCGAAGCATTCGATTTGACGAATTTAGAACCACCTACCACACTCACACTATGTGCTTCGCGTTGCGCCATGTTTTTCAATGTCATATCCATCCAGCGGGTATCCGGGTATTTATCAGGATTGGTTGCGTGTTTCTGTGCATAATCTGTCAATAAATCCTGGCTGAATGCCGGAAACTTGTTTGTGCCATTGCCGGCATCATTCCAGCGTAATTCGTTTTGCAATTCCATGTAGCGTACGGCGCCCATATAATCAGGCAATTGCGTAGGGGTATCAAAACCTCTTTCGTAGCTATAGCTGAAAGATGCCTGATCGGTTTTGGCTCTTTTGGTAGTTATCAGAATAACCCCTGCTGCCGCACGAGAACCATAGATAGAAGCCGAAGCAGCATCTTTCAGTACTGATAAATTATCAATATCATTCGGGTTTACCTGATTTACATCACTTACAGGCACACCATCAACAATCACTAAAGGGTTAGAGTCGCCAATGGTAGTAATCCCTCTGATTTGAATCGTTGCACTTCCCATTGAGCCCAGAGAAGCATTACGATTGACCATAACTCCTGACATAGCTCCCTGCAAAGCCTGTGAAACCTGTGTTTCTTTGCGTTCTTTAAAAACATCTGAGTTGATAGACGATACCGCGCCCGTTAAATCTTTCTTTTTCTGTACGCCATAACCTACCACCACTACCTCTTCCAATGCTCTGGTATCTGTTTGTAGGGTTACATTTAAAACACTCTGATTTTCTACTACTAATTCCTGTGCCTGATAGCCTACAAAACTGAAAACCAGAATGGCTTTGGTATCAGGAATCGAAATACTATATTCTCCATTTACCCCTGTTATGGTTCCGCGTGTGGTGCCTTTTACGGTTACACTTACCCCCGGCAAGCCCTCTCCCTTTTCATCACTTACGGTACCTTTTATATTTATATCGGCTGTATTGATTTCGTTGGGAGGGTAAGCAATTGTATTGGGCAAGGTTTCGGGCAAGGCTAAGGTGAGCAACCTTGACAGGATAATCTGGTTATTTACTACTTTATATTTGATTTTGAGCGGAGTCAACAATTTATCTAATACCTGCGAAAGCGATTGATTGACAATGCTCAATGATACTTTTTGCGGTATAGCTAATAATTTAGATCGGTATGTAAATTTTACATCGGCCTGCTTTTCTATAATTGAGATAGCGTCTTCAAAGTTGCGGTTCTCAATCTGAACACTCACCTTTCGGTTGAGCAATTCCTGCGCTTCAGCATCTTTTGCCAACGAAATACCCGTAAAAATCATCGCAATGCAACATTGTAGGAGCGATAGTTTCATAAGGTACAGTAGTTTTTTTTTGATTTGTTGTCTTTTTTTCATTTAATTTACTAAGTTTTTGTTAGATAAGGAGCAAAAACAATCCCTCCCACCCAGAATTCTGGGTGCAGTTCTTCGAAAACTTTGAGGAGGAAACAGAGCCGATAACGCCGGAATCGTTATCGGTTTTTCTTATTTAAGGGAGTCAGATATGTTTTTTAATCATAAGTATGAATAATGTATAGGTGTTTGGGTTGAACTTAATTACATCCGTTACTTGTGATAACTACCTGCGCGTCTATCAGCTTATAAGTGGCATCCAACGCCGCACAGATAATATCCAGTTTTTCAAAGAGTGTTTCATTAGTCAGCGAGGTTGTCAGGCGGCAATTCAACATTACTTCTTTATCGTAGATAATCTCTACCCCATAAGCTTTTTCAAGGGCTGAGAAAATCTCGTCGATAGGTGCATTTTTAAAGGCAAAGCCCTGTAATTGCTGATTATTTAATAGTATCGTGGGTTTGGCTACCAGCGTACGTGTCAAGTGCTCGTTCTCTTTACTATAAATTACTTGCTGATTAGGCGTTAGTACTACGCCTTTTGTTTCAGGGTCAGCATTTGCATTAGATTGCTGGGCATAAACCGATACCTTACCAGTTTTTACATCAACCGACACTTGTTTATCCTGCTCATAGGCTTTTATAGAAAAGCTGGTACCTAATACTTTGGTAACTAATCCGTTGGCGTAGACCACAAAAGGAATCTTGGCATTTTTCTTTACATCAAAAAAAGCTTCGCCAGATAGATATACCTCTCTCAACTCACCACTGAAAGATTCATTATAACTCAATCGACTATTGGGTTGTAGTTTTACCTGACTACCGTCAGGCATATTAACAGGCATTACGCTCTTAGATGTGTTCACTACTTCTTTAATAGGTTTCTGACTACTGGTGGTTAGTTCTGTATAAACACTGGTAGGTTTTACCCAAATATTTTTATTAAGCCAGAAAATCACACCGAGTATCAGAATAATAGAGGCAGCTGCTGCCCAATATCTCCATGAGACCTGACGACCTGTGCGAGGTGTTTGTCCTTGTGCAAGATTCTCTTCAATATCTGTCCAGATAACGGGTATTTCAGTGGTTGGGGCTTCTTGTTTACTGGCAATAGCTAATTGCTGAATCGCTAATCGGGCTGTGTGGATTCGTTTAGCTTGGGAAGGCGTATTGGTAATCAATGCCTGAAAGAATTGTTCCGACTCTTCCGTAGGGTATTTTACCCAACGAATAAAATCTTCATCGGTGATAAACTCTTCAAGCGTGTATGTTTCGTAATTCTTAGTCATAGGTTTTTATTTCTATACCCTAAATCAGGAATAGTTGGTTTTGTACTCATGAAAATTGAATTATTTTTAATTTTTTTTGAAACTTATCAAGAAGGCAAGTATCAGTAGCAAAAATGGGGTAAAATACTGGCGCAATTCGGTAATAGCCCGATGAAGTAGATTACGGACAGACTGGTTATTAATCTGCATCATTTCGGCAATTTCTTCAAAACTGAAATCGTGATAATACCGAAGCTGAATAATTTCCTGCTGGCGCTTGGGTAGCTGTTGAATAGCCCGTTTCAATTGAATAATCTGCTCGCTGTATTGCTCGGTGCTAATGAGTTCATCTTCTACAGATAATACGCCTATGATATTCTCAAATAAATCCTGTGTATCAATAGAAGTATGGTTGTGTTTTTCAATATTGCGGAGGATACGGTTGCGGAGAGATACGTAGAGATAGAAACGGATGGAGTCAGTATCGGTCAGGTTTTCGCGGGTATGCCATAGGTGCAGGAAGAGATCCTGGATACTATCACGAATTAACTGGCGGTCGTTAGTTACCCGATAACCATAGCTAAGCAAGTCTTCAATGAAAAGGTTATAGATTTTTGCAAAGGCATCTCTGTCTCCTCTCTTAAACGCCTGCCATAGAGCTATATCTTTGCTATCACTATTCAATTGATGACTCTGATTTTTGTAGCAAAATTATGATTAATTATTAAAAGAAAACATTATCTCAAAAAAATACCATTTTGGAGATGAATTAATGATTTTATAAACAAACAGACTAAGCCTCTAATCTACGTTTATTGCTATAATTTAAATAGTTTTTATGGATTGGGGATTTTTTTCCACTAAAAATTCTACACTATACCAGCTTTCATCTAAGGCTTTATATTACCTATTTTTATTGATAAAACCCTGCCTATATAATATACAAATCCTGATTTATTACTTATTTACAATCTTATAAAGGCTATTTGACGGATTCTATGGCATACTTTTTTTGCCTTATAACACATAAAACGGGCATTGAGGAAAAATATAAACGCAATATTCCTACCGGCCGAAACTTATGTCATACTAAATAAAACACACAATCTCATGAAAGTTTTTGTTAAACCTCTGGTAATCTTTTTTGCAGTTACTTCACTGGCTTCCTGCGTCGCAAAAAAGAAGTATGTAGCACTTCAAACTGAACACGAACGTGTACAAGCCAACTTAGTGAAATGCGGCGATGAAGTACAAGATTACAAAGACCGCCTGGCCAAATTACAAACGAGTTCTGATGCACAAATCTCAACTGCACAAAATACGATTCAACAACGTGACCAACAGTTGAATGATATGAAAGACCAGTTGAACGACTTAAGAAAAGTACGTGACCGCCAGTTAGAACAAGTGGGTGATTTAACAGTGCTATCTAAAGCCGCCAATAGCAATATTGATAATACCTTGACGCAAATGGCGCAAAAAGACCAGTACATCAATCGTCTGCACGCCGCAAGAACTAAAGCTGACTCAATGAATCTGGCTTTAGCATTTAATCTGACCCGCGTGTTGAAAGATGGTATTGATGACAAAGATATTGAAGTAAAAGTTGACAAAACTGTAGTAATGATTAACATTTCAGATAAAATGTTATTCAGCAGTGGTAGCTTTAAAATTTCTTCAAGAGCTAACGAGGTGTTAGGCAAAATTGCACAGATTATCCAGTCAAGACCAGAACTTGAAGTAATGGTTGAAGGTTATACTGATAACGTTTCTATTAAAAACGAATGTATATCTGATAACTGGGATTTGAGTGTAAAACGTGCCACTTCGGTAGTTCGTACGCTACAAAGTCAGTTTAAGGTAGATCCTAATAAACTGATTGCAGCCGGACGTGGAGAATTTAACGCGTTAACAAGTAATGATACAGCCGAAGGACGTACTGCTAATCGTCGTACCCGTATCATCTTAATGCCAAAATTGAATCAATTCTATGATTTGTTAAGTGCTAATAAATAATCAGAATAGATTTAATATACGAGACAGAGCTGCTTTGGTAGCTCTGTTTTTTTGTGTTTATAAAAATCTATAGCAGACTATTTGTTATATTTATCTAACCATTTCGGCGAACCTGACGGTCCGACGTGCGGAAATTCAAGCCACAAATCAAACTAAACTGTATGAAAAAGTATTTGATTCTCGTTCTACAACTTGTATTCAGTATTACAACAATCCGTGCCCAATCTAAAGCCCAAAAGCTGGAAGAAGTCATGAAGGCTTATCATCAGTTCAATATGTTTGATGGAAGCGTATTGGTAGCAGAAAACGGAAAAGTAATTTATAAAGGTGCTTTCGGCATGGCTAATCGCGAATGGGATATTCCGAATACGGTTGATACTAAGTTTATGATCGGTTCGGTATCAAAGCCTTTGACGGCTATTCTCATGCTGATACAGGTACAAAAGGGACTGGTCAATCTTAATAAAACTATTGCTGATTACTTGCCTGAATATTCGAAGAAAAATGGTAGCCGGATTACCATTCGCCAGTTATTGAGCCATACTTCTGGTATCCCTAATTATGATATTATTAAAGATTTTTTCCCAAGAATCAGTCGTCAGAATTATACGCGAGAAGACTATATCAAGCTATACATGGACTCAACGCTTGTTTTTGAGCCCGGTAGTAGTTATTACTATAGCAGTTGGGGTTATTATACTTTAGGCTATATTATGGAAAAGGTTACGGGCAAAAGCTATGCGCAGTTGATGAAAGAAGATATTTTTGATAAGCTGCAAATGAATAGTTCGGGTTCTTATTACCATACCCAGATTATACCCAAAAGAGCAACCGGCTATGATTATATCATTGGTGGTTATACCAGTTCTGATTTCAGAGATCAATCGAATACGATGGGAACAGGAGATATTTATTCAACCGTTGAAGACCTCTTTAAGCTGCATCTAGGTATCAGTAATAATACCTTGCTTAACCAGCAATTGACTGACGAGATGTTTAAACCTGGTATTCGTCCCTGGCGATATGGCTTTGGCTGGTTTAATCAACAATTCAGATACACGCCTAAAGATAGTGTTTTTGCTAATTATCATTTAGGCATGACCGAAGGCTTTCTCTCCTTTCTGATTCGTATTCCTTCTACCAATAGTCTGGTGGTATTTTTATGTAATAGTTCACCTACTCATTTCTTTGGTATCACTCAAAGCCTGATGCGGGTATTGTATAATAAGCCTGTGCAATTGAAACAACCTGCGCACAAAGCTATGGAAACAGTGATTGCCACCAAAAGCACAGCAGAGGCTGTGAAAGCCTATCAGGTTTATAAAAAAGATACGGCCAATTATTATATAGACTGGCTGGCGATGGATCAGCTCGGTAATCAACTATTTGCTGATAAACGCTACAATGATGCGCTTCTGATTTTTGAGAACAATGCAAAAGAATTCCCTCAGCGGGATTTAGTGCTAATCAGCCTTGCTAAAACTTACGCAATATTGAAACGCAAAGAAGAAGCGATTGAATACTATAAAAAAGCAGTAGCTGCCAATCCGAACAATGAAGAGCCTAAGAATAGGTTGAAGGAATTGGAGGGGAAGAAATAATGATATACATACTTGTGGCGCGAACCGGGCGACATTTTAATTATTTCCCGATTTGGACATTTGTCCAGTATTATCCTTTGATAGCCTGCCAATTTTGCCTCATCAAAATGATTCAAAATTTAAAAAACACAGGCATCATGGAAAATTTTACTAATACAAAAACCATTGGCAGACTACTCATTGCAGGTGGAATCTCGTTATTTATTCCTTATACCATCTTAGGTATTATCTTCGATTATCCGGCTATTCTGCGCGAGGATACAGGTCTTATACTTACCAGATTTCATGAAGGCGGCTCAACCCTTATCTGGGTATGGTTTACTTTCGCCATTATCGGCTTACCGTTTTTACCCGCCTATGTCATGCTGGGGCAAAAGCTTGAAAAACAATTTTCTTTTGTTCGTTGGGCTACAACCATTGGTGTGGTTGGGTTAATTGTACAAATGGTAGGCTTATTACGCTGGACCTTCGTAGTACCCCTTTTAGCTGACCATTATGTGCATGGCAACGAAGCCATAAAAGAAACCAGCAAGATCGTATTTCAAGTCATTCACCAATACGGAGGTGTTATTTTAGGCGAACATTTAGGGCAATTATTTACAATTATCTGGACGGTAATGATGACTACGGCTTTTGCTAAATTGAAATTATTCCCTCAATGGATTATCTGGTTAGGTTATATTTCGTCGGGTATTTATCTGATGGCACAAGCAGAGATATTTGCGACGGTAATGCCCGATTTTCCGGTATGGAGTTTAGCAGGCTTTATAGGTAGTACTTTGTGGTTGATTTGGTTGATTACTGTTGGTTTTTTGATGCAGAGAAAGGAAATTAATTGGTAAAGCAGAATCTCATCCTTACTCTTACATGCATAGGATAGCGCAACAGTATGATTATACCCAAAAACTGTCTAAATATTTTGAAAGCACAAGCATAAGTCAGAAATTTAGGAAAACGCCTAGTTGGGAACGCCTAGTTGGGGACGCCTAGTCTTGAATAACAACTATTGCCATGCAAGAAAAGAAAGGGATGCTTAGTAAAAGAAAATCAATACAGGTAGCAAAGTTTCAGCCACTAAAATGGAAACCGAAAAGGTAGACGCTACGGTGTATACCTTTTTGAATGAGGGCAGCAAATGAATCAATTTTATCATTCTCTCTTTCCTGGCCTATAGAAAAGTGGGAGAAACTTTACTTTAACAAATGAGGGTATGACAAAAAATAATTGTCTTATTTATGCAACGCGAAAAAGTTTTTCTGCATCTTATTACCAAAGCATCAAAATTATTGATTTAAACTGTACTTAATTTATGAAAAAGCTACTCTCATTATTAATCATTGGATTATCAACCGTTACTATTTCTTTTGCTCAGGACAAGGAGACCCCTTACCTGGTAAAAACTTACCAATCTTCTGAAGTTCAGAATCTGAACGTGCGTACTTCTGGTGGTAGTATCTCTGTTATGGGTCAGCAGGGCAACGAAACCCGTGTAGAAGTATACATTAAACCTAATAACTGGAATGGTGGCTCAATCAGCAAATCTGAAATTGAAGAGCGTCTGCAAGAATATGAACTAAGTATCAAAAAAGAAGGTGGCACCATTTATTGTTTAGCGAAAAGAAAACGTGAAGGTAGCTGGACTGACTGGAAAAAATCTTTGAATATTGCTTTCAGAATCTATTCTCCTGAAAAAGTTTCTACTGACCTGGAAACCAGTGGTGGTGGTATCACGATGAAAAACCTGACTGGAAATCTAGAATTTACGACCAGTGGTGGCGGTTTAAAACTGACTAATTTAG
Organism: Emticicia fontis; assembly: GCF_054779675.1. Classification (NCBI taxonomy): domain Bacteria; kingdom Pseudomonadati; phylum Bacteroidota; class Cytophagia; order Cytophagales; family Leadbetterellaceae; genus Emticicia; species Emticicia fontis. Next base: position 36,692 of record NZ_BAAGXU010000006.1, on the reverse strand, counting down.
GTGGAAACGTAAGAGGAAGAACCTCAGGCGGTGGAATTGACATTGTTGGCTGTCGTGATATGATTGATGTAACAACCAGTGGAGGTGGCATTGATGCAGACAATTGTAAAGGTAAAATCAGATTAAGCACTTCGGGTGGTGGTTTACGCTTGAAACGCCTTGATGGTACAATCAGCGCAACTACCAGTGGTGGTGGTGTAAGAGCAGAAGAAATTTCTGGAGAATTGATTACCTCAACTTCGGGTGGTTCTATTCACTTAAACGATATCAGAGCAAGTGTAAAGGCCTCAACCAGTGGTGGTGGTATTGATGCGGATATTAAATCATTCGGCAAATACCTTTCTCTTTCAACCAGTGCAGGAAGCATCAATGTAAGAATGCCAATGGATAAAGGTTTAGACCTTGATTTAGATGGTAACCGTGTGCGTGTACCAGAAATCAAAAACTTCAGCGGTAGAATAGAAAAAGACCGTGTGAAAGGTTCAGTAAATGGCGGTGGTATTCCGGTAACGATGGATGCTAATTCTGGTAGTGTGAATATTAATGAATAATATTAATTGATAGAAATATGAAAAAACTACTTATTTTCTTTTTTTGTGCAGGTATTATCAGCACAGCATCGGCCCAAAAAGAAGTTTCGGCAAAAACTATTTTTGATGCTATCGACAAAGGACAAGCCGTTAGCTATGAAGGGGCTGTGATTACAGGTAAGTTAGACCTGACTGAGCTTTCTAATAAGCAACGCGTGAAAAAAAACAGAGATTACGAAGAATTCAAAAGTACAGTTGAAGTACCGGTTTCTTTTAAAAACTGTACATTTAAAGACGATTTCATTGCTTATAAAAACAACGAAGATAAAACAGGCGGCAGAAATTGGAGTATTAGTGTCGGTAATGGTGAAACATATACTACTGATTTCGAAAAGAGTGTAGTTTTTGAAAACTGTACTTTTGAAGGTCAGAGTGAATTCAAATATTCTGATTTTGCAGAAAAAGCATCGTTTAGCGGAACAAAGTTTGAGAAAGAAGCTAATTTCAAATATGCCGATTTCAAGAAAGAGTCAAATTTTGCTAATTGTAATTTCAACGAGTATGCCAATTTCAAGTATTCAAACTTTAAATATGATGTTGATTTTTATAGTGTAACATTCAGGGATTATGCTGATTTCAAGTATACTAATTTCAACGAACGTGTTACTTTCAAAGGCGCTTCGTTCAATGGTCATGCTGATTTTAAATATACAGAATTTAAAGATTCAGGCAATTTTGATAATACAAAATTCAAATCAGGGATTGACATGAAGTACTCGAACGGGAAAAAATACATGAACTAATCACACCTTTTTTATAACCCTATCCCTTGTCCGAAGGCGTACAAATCTTGTCCGTTTTCGGACAATTTTATTTTACACAAACACCACAAACAGCTGATTATCAGCAATTTAATTTTAATGGCATAACTTTGGTAAATACTTATGCAACATACAAAAATGAAAATCAGCTAAGAAATAGTATCTTAACGCATAGAACTAATCAATTCAATCAAAATGATTCAATTAAAAAATTTATCTAAATACTACCCAGCAGGCTTCGGAAAAATTTATGTATTAAGAAATATTAATCTTACTATCAATCAAGGTGAGTTTGTCTCTATCATGGGGCCGTCAGGCTCGGGTAAATCTACCTTGCTACATATTTTAGGACTTTTAGAAGAAGCATCAGAAGGTGAATATTTATTTGAGGATGTGCCCGTACAGAAGCTTTCAGAAAAGAAGCGTACTGAATTACATAGAACCAGTATCGGCTTCGTATTTCAGGCTTACCATCTGATAGACGAGCTGACTGTTTATGAAAACATAGAAACCCCTCTTTTGTATAAAGGCCAGTCGGGTTCTGAACGTAAAAGTAGAGTAGCTGACGTATTAGACCGTTTTAATATGGTAGCTAAAAAAGACCTTTTCCCAACACAGCTTTCGGGTGGACAACAACAACTGGTAGGCATTGCAAGAGCCATTGTAGCAGAGCCAAAAATCATTTTTGCCGATGAACCTACCGGAAACCTCCACTCCGAACAAGCCAGACAAATTATGGAGCTATTTAAAGAATTAAATGAAAAAGATGGGGTAACCATCGTGCAAGTAACACACTCAGAAGAAAACGCCACGTATGGCAATAGAATTATCAGACTAAAAGACGGCTGGGTGGAGTAATCAGAAGAAAGTTTTGAAATCAGTGATTTATAACAATACAATGAAGAATTTAACCAAATACTTACTGTTTTTTTCGTTTACCTTGAGCTTTTCGGGTGCATTTGCTCAAAATCAAATGACCTTGAAAGAGTGCCTTGATGTAGCCATCAAAAACAACTTAACTTATCGGGAAAGTCAGATACAGGCCGAAGCTGCCAATGTTGAATTATCAAGAGTTAAATCTTTGCAATATCCAAGAATAGGATTTTCAGTAGGGCAGGATTTACGTATCGGTAGAAGTATCGACCGTTTTACCAACTCTTATATTGAAGAATTGTACAGTACTAATGGCTTCGGTGTTGATGCCTCTGTTACGGTCTTCAATGGTTTTCAGATAAAAAACCAGATTCAGCAAAACCAGTTATTGAAAGAAGCCGGTGTAAAAGGTATTGAGGCCACACGTAATCTCATTACAATCAACCTTTTACAGGCGTACTTGCAGGTATTGGCTTCTCAGGAGTTAGTAGAAGTGGCGCGTCAACAGGTAGAAAGTTCTAAAGCGCAATTGGAAAGAATAAACAAAATGGTAAGTGCGGGGCTTTTAGGTCAGGCGGAGTATTTCTTGGTGAGATCTCAATTAGCTAATGACGAGTTTGCGTTTGTAACCACCAAAAATACATTGAAAACGAATCGTTTGCTATTGTTCCAGTTGATGAATATGACTCCAACCGTTAATGTTACTTTTACGCCTATTGGCGATGAGGTAAATATTTATAAAGTGGATGATAATTTCGTCAATCAACTATACGATCAATCGCTTGCTAATTTCCCATCGGTTAAAAGAGCTGAATTGCAGCTAAAAAGCTATAATAATCTGATAAAAGCCACAAAGGCTAACGTAGCACCAAATATTTCACTATCGGCAAGTTACGGAGCTTTTTACTCTACTTCTAACAAAAATGAAACCTATGTGCAGCAAATTAACGGTACACGTAACGGTTCTATTTCTTTAGGCTTAAGTGTTCCGATTTTAGGAGGTATGCAAAACAGACCACGTATTGCGGCTGTAAAAGTACAACAACAATTGACTGAGAATACTTTGAATACAGCCAAACTTCAATTACGCCAGGCCATTGAGCAATCATTCCAGGCATTTGATGCGGCTTCTGAAAGATATAAAGTAGCTACTGATCAGGTAAGTATTAATCAGGATAATGTGAAAGCCGTAGAAAGCAAAATCAGTGCAGGTACGGTGAATACGGTAGAATATGTGTTAGCAAAAACTAACTTCGACCGTGCGAGAAGTAATTTGGTTCAGGCAAAATATGAAGTTCTCCTGCAACAAAAAATCCTTGATTTCTACAAGGACGGAGAATGGAAAATTAATTAATAAATACAATTTTTATGAAACTGGCTACGGCACTTGTCGTAGCTATTGTTTTTTTATGACTTCGCTCGTATCAGGGCAATTGGCTAATAAAGATGTATTGGTTTCTTGTAATTGCGGATGAATGAAGTCAGGAGCAATTTCTGCCAAAGGTACTAATACAAACCGGCGTTCCTGAATAAATGGATGAGGGACTGTCAGATTATCAAGCTTGATGATATTATCATTATAGTATAGCATATCTATATCTATAATTCTTGCTCCCCATTTAACCTCCCGTATTCTGCCCATAGATTGTTCTACTGCCAGAATCTTCGTCAATAGCGCTGGTGCTTCAAATTCAGTAGTAATACAAATCACCTGATTGAGAAAATCGTCTTGTTCAGTTACACCCCATGCGGCTGTTTCGTAGATACTTGACTGTGCCAAAATAGCTCCGATGTTTTCGGAAATACGCAGGCAAGCTAAGTCTAAGTTTTCCTGCCTGTTCCCAAGATTTGAGCCAAGCCCCAGATAAACCTGATTGATTTTCACTAAACTGTTGTTAGATTAAAAGATTGGATAACCTCCGCTATCTCTGGAAGTAAAGTAGGATTTTTCTCAAAGGCATTGCCAATTACAATAATATCAGCTCCGGCTTCAAGCGCTTCATGTGCTTTTTCAGAAGAATTAATGCCACCACCTACAATTAGTGGCGCATCAATATTTTCTCTTACCCGACGAATCATTTTAGGAGATACCGGATACATGGCTCCGCTACCACCATCAAGGTAGATGAGTTTTAAGCCCAATAATTCTCCGGCTATAGCTGTGCAAGCAGCAATATCTGGTTTATCGTGCGGAATAGGCGTGGTATTACTGATATAAGAAACCGTAGTTTGTCGGCCACTATCTACCAGAATATAACCTGTTGACAGGATTTCTAAACCACTCTGTTTCAGAATAGGTGCTGCAATTACATGTTGACCAATGAGATAATCAGGGTTGCGGCCGGAAATCAATGAAAGTAATAAAATACCATCAGCAGAAGGCTCTATATGTAGGCTATTACCCGGAAAAATAATCACCGGAATATTAGTCTGGCTGTGAATGCTTTCAATCATTTCAGCCATAATATTATTGGTAATCAGGCTACCGCCTACAAAGAAAAAATCTACACGATTTTCGACGCAGTTATATAAGAAGTGATTAAAAGCGGTGGTCTCAACTTTATCAGGGTCGAGCAAAACAGCTAAAGCTTTTTTCTTTAGCTGTTGGTTTTGTAATATTTTATCAAGAAGTTGCTTCGGCATCTTTTGTTGTGAGGTGGTCTATCAATTCCATCAATTTTTCTTTTGCAACAGCCAGCAGAACTGAGGTAGCAGCACCTTTTAAAGCACCCCATACGAGAGAGTCTCCTTCTTTTTCTTTCACAGGTTCGGGCTCGGTTAATAATAAAGGCTCATCTGCTTGCTTGTCTTCTTTCCCTTCTGGCAAAAGCAACTCTGTTATTGCATATACTGCAACAATGATTCCTCCGATTACCAATGCATTTTTACCAACCTTTTTCAAGTCTCCTATCTGGGTTTCAATGGCTCCTAAATACTTATCTATCGATTCCTGTAATAATTCCTTACGTTCTTCACGATTCGACTTCGGTGGCACAATCGGTACTCCTGTTATGTTTTCTCTCTGATTTTTCACTTTCCCACAGATTTTTGTTCAAAATTATTCAAAAATGCTAAAAAAAGAAAGATTACTGCCTGTTTATAGCAATTTATGGTATAAAACGTAAATAATAAACGTATAGTATCATATTTTTTAATAGCCTATACGAATCTTATTACCTTTGACTACTAAACTTCGGCAATCGGGTAAAAGTTTCGGTTTTTGAGGTTTATCTTTTAAACTTTGCACACTAACTATCGATACAACCAAACAGTATATTTTTCTCCGTTCCTGAAAACCTCTTTCCCTAGAGGCAATTCCATAAAAGCATCGGTATCTACCAGACTGGCCAAATCGCCGGAGCCATTGCTTTCAATTGGCATTGCTTTCCATACCCCTGTTTCAGATCTTTCCAATTTTACCTGCAAGAAAAAGGTCAATTCAAATTTCACGGCAAAATCTTTGCCTAGTTCAGCACCGATACGTTCGGTCTTTAGCCCATGTGATGAATCAAGCCAGGGCTTGAAATACCGATGCAGGCACATAAAAGTAGAAACCGGATTACCCGGCAAAGCAAAAACGGCTTTATCATCTTTAACCCCAAACCAGAAAGGTTTGCCGGGCCTTTGAGAGACTTTATGAAACAATTTACGAACACCTTGGTTCTCCAGGGCTTGCGGTACAAAATCAAATTTTCCGGCTGATACGCCACCGCTTAGAATTAAAACATCGTAGGTCTCCAGATATTCGCCTATCTTTTGCTCAATTATTTCCTGACTATCAGGCAACAAAACTCTATCAGCCAATACTCCCCAGTTTTTCAGACAAGCCTGCAAGGCATAACTATTAGACGTACGTATCTGATGTGGTAGTGGAGTGGTAGTTATAGGTACAATCTCTTCTCCTGTCGAAATTACAATTGCTTTTACACGCCTTTGTACCAATAGCTCATTTTTGCCAATCGTAGCTGCAATACCAATCTCTGCAGCGCTTATCCTTGAGCCTTTTTTAACGATAATTTCGCTTTGTTTCCTGTCTATTCCCTTTTCGTGAATATTTATTCTTGCTTTTACAGGTAAAACCTCAATAGTAGCCATTTTATCTTTTATACTTACCTCTTCATAACGAATAACAGTATCGGTACCAATAGGCAGCATTGCACCTGTCATCACCTCAATACAATGTTCAGGATTTTTTAAAGTAGCCTGTGGCTTGCCCGCGGCTACCGTTTGTACAATCGGGAAAACGGTTTGCCCTTTAACTACTTGTGCATAAGCAATAGCAATACCGTCCATAGATACGCGGTCGAAAGGAGGAAAGTCACGATCGGCTTTTAAATCTTCGGCTAAAACTCTTCCAAGCGCCTCTTCAATAGATACTTTTTCTGTAGAAAGACTTAGCTTGTTATTCAGAATAATTTCTTCGGCTTGTTGAACTGTTGTCATGGCTATGAATTTGATCTGGGCAGGTTATTTGCTATCGTTTTATAGACTACATCACTACAAAATTATGATTTTTCAGAGGGAATCTATCTTTTGTTTTGAAATGTCTAGTAGCTACAAAAGAATCCTTTATCCTTTTATTGATTTTTACCTCAATACAGGAAAAGTATTTACGAGAATATTGAATATGCGAGATTATTATAATAATCTCTAAACAGTTCTAGGGGTTTTTCTGTACCTGACCATCAAAGGGGCTTTGTTCAGGCATCCACGCATGGTTCTATCAACAATCAATATGAACCCTACAGAAAAAATGAGCTTACCAATAGTAAAAAGGTAATCGGTATAAGTGACAAAAACAAAAAGGCTCAGGTACACATAAATATCAAGTACAGCTATTGCCATGGTGCCTACTACAACCTTATACCAGTTTTTTGATAAAGTTTTATCGACAAAAAAACTAACACAAACTGTAGCAGTCGTCAGAAGCATTGCCAATAACACAATAAAGAAAAATAGCTTATTGGATGCAAAATATTCCTGATAGACTTTTATAATAGAAAAACTAAATCCTATAATAAATAGTATCCCTGCCGATACGGTATAAGTTATGTTTTTAGGGTTCACTACCTCTTCGCGTAATTGTACTCTTTGCCTCATAAACATTACCAACAATACGAGATAAATCAGGCTGTTGTTGAAAATATTGAAAGTCACTAAATAATCAGCACTTACGAAATAATAATAAACTTCAGAAAAAACATTCAGGAAAAGAAAGGTCATTAACAAGTAAAAAATATCAACTTTCTTCACTCTTTTTCGCTGCACCCATAAGTAGCCCATACAAAGCAGAGTTGGAGCCTGATTTAATAATTTCGACAGTAATAGTTCTTCCCAAGAAAGCATCTTTGGCAAGGGCACAAACTGAAAAAACAAGGAAGTTAAAATAACAACTACCCCGTATAAGGTTACGAACTTAAACGACATGCAAATAATAGTATTTTACAAAAGCTAACATAATTAATTTAATACCAGCAGTTTAAACAAAACTCAATAGCAAAAGCTTTTTAGATAAGGAATCTCAGGAAGGTGTGAATAAAGAACAGCAATAATATTTTACTTCTAAGAAAAAACCAAATTTTAGACATCATAAATTGGTTTATTTCTGAATTTAAGCTTGATAGCATCTCTACCAGAGAAATTTGTGCGGATTTCGGCACATACAGACAAGGCAATCTCTTCGGGCGTGTTGGCACCAATATCCAGACCAACGGGGCTGTAAATACGACTTTCATTTTCAGGCGTAATCGGATTTCCTTCTTCCTTCATCCGGTCATACATCTTGACAGTACGTTTCTTAGGACCCAATAGACCGATGTAAGATATATCTGTTTTTAGTAGTGTTTGCAGGTTGCGGTAATCAGTCTCATAGTCATGACACATAGAGATAGCTGCTGTATAGGCATCAATCAAAGGTACATAATCTTTGGGCATTACGGCATCTGCTGTTTCAAAGAGCGAGGAGTGCATTTTGTTTGGATTACAAACTACTATTATTTTCCATCCCAATTCTTTCGCCATACGTACCATTGGATACACATCATAATTGCTCCCGAATACATATAGCTGGATAGTCGGAGGGATAACCTCAACAAATAAACTGACAATCAGACCATCAGCCAGTGTGTATGTTTGTAAGGTAGATTTAGTTGTAGTCAAAGAGCTTTGAATCTCTTCTATCACTTGTTCACGGATAGTTTCCAGAGGAAAAATCTTGCCAAAATGCTCAGCCGTATCAAACCTGAAAGCCTGACCTAGTTGAATTCGCTCATTAGGTCTGTTTAAGGCCGTTACCGTAACCATTACATTCGGGCTCCGAAGGTCTAGGCAATGACTCATTTGCAAAACGGCATTTTGCTCGTTTTGTGGGTCAAGTGGAGTAATCAATACATCTATTATCCCATTACAACCTAAGCCTACGCCTATCTGATAGGGATCATCATCGGAAGTATCATAGGTAATCAGAGTAGCTTTATTCTGTGACATCGCCAGCCTAGCTTTTTTCAAGGCATCGCCTTCCAGACATCCACCACTAATTCCGCCAATCCATTCTCCTGACTCCATCACCAGCATCCGTGCACCGGTTCTGCGATACGAAGAACCCTCAACACGCACAACCGTTGCCAAAGCTGCCCGATTCTGACTAAAATCAATCTTCTGATAGGCTTCAACAATTTGCTTAATTTCTTTCATATATATTCTATAAAAGGGCATAATGGTAATTTGGCAGTTAATTTTTCTCTGCCCAAAGTCTGAAAGCTTCCTGCGCTTCTTCTCTTCCTAAGGGTTCAATAACAATTTTTCTTTCTGAAAGCGGCAAAGGAATTTCCTGATAAAGAAAAGCATCATCAAAACCTACTGCGGCTGCATCATCACGGGTGTTACCATAATATATTTTTCCTAGTTTTGCCCAATAGATGGCACTGAGGCACATCGGGCATGGCTCGCATGAGGTATATATTTCACAGCCTTGGAGTTCGAATGTTCCCAGATTCTTACAAGCATCTCTGATTGCTACCACCTCAGCATGAGCAGTGGGGTCGTTGTGAGATAAAACCTGGTTATGCCCCTGCCCTACTATTCTTCCATCTTTTACTATTACTGCCCCAAAAGGCCCTTGCCCCACTCCATCCTGACTGCCTATTAAAGACAATTCGATGGCTTTGCGCATGAATTCTTTTTTTTGCTCTTCCATAATGTTCGTGTAGATTATCAAAATTTACAAACTTCTATTATTCAGTATATTCGATAACAACGATTTGAAAAATCGTCAAACATGTAATACTTTCCTCATTCGCCCTACCACCTCAGCAATATGTTTAATAGCCAGCTCAACATCTTCCTGTTTCGTCATTCTACCCAGGCTAAATCTGATAGACCCGTAGGCCGAATCATCGTCTAATCCTAAAGCTTTTAGTACATAAGATGGTTCAGTAGAGGCTGAATTACATGCCGACCCATTAGACACAGCTATTTCATTCAGGCTCATTAATAGCTGCTCGCCATCAATCCTGCCAAAACAAATATTACTGGTATTAGGCAAGCGGTTGGTAATATTACCGTTTACATTAGCAAAAGGTATGGCTTCTAAAATACCTTTTTCCAAAGCATTTCTTAGGTGGAACAGTCTAATAGCTTCTGCATCCATAGTTTCCTGGCAAATCTCACAGGCTTTTCCTAAGCCAACAATGCCGGGTACATTTAGTGTTCCAGAGCGTAGACCCCGTTCGTGTTTCCCGCCATCCTGTTGTGCTACAATATTTAGTTTTTTCCTGATATATAAGGCCCCTACTCCTTTAGGGCCATAGAGTTTATGAGCAGACAGACTTAATAAATCTATTCCATAGGCACCAACATCAATGGGCAATTTCCCTATTGCCTGTGTAGCATCAGTATGAAACAAAGCCTGATATTTATGGGCGATTTCCGCAATAGTCTTTAAAGGGTAAGTTACACCGATTTCATTATTCGCTGCCATTACTGAAACCAGAATCGTGGTTGGCCGGATGCTATTTTCAAGCAAGGCTAAATCAATATTTCCTTCACCATCTATAGGCAGATAAGTAATTTCTGCACCTGATTTTTCCAGATGCTGGCAAGTATCTAAAACGGCCTTATGTTCTGTAGCAACTGTGATGATGTGATTACCCTTTTGGCTAAAAGCTTCATATACACCTTTAATCGCCAGATTAACCGATTCTGTTGCGCCACTTGTAAATACAATTTCTTTCTCTGAAGCACCCAGTAAGTCTGCCACCTGCTGCCGGGCTGTGCTTACTGCCTCGGCGGCTTTCCAGCCATAAGCATGAAACCTACTCGCAGCATTGCCGAAATGCTCTGTCAGATAAGGCAACATGGCTTCCAGCACCTCTCTATCAAGTGGTGTAGTAGCATTGTAATCCATATAGATAGGGTATTTCATGGGTTGACTAAAACAGGTTTGTCTATGCTATATTTGCACGAGTAAAATTACTGATTTTATAGATTATTGTAGCTTAAAAAGAGACGACATTCAACAGAATTGTTTTATCTTTTGAAATATTTTAACTTTTTCAAGAAAAACCAAACTTTATTCGGCAAACTAATCAAAATACAGTAGATTTTTACGTAGTTTGTTTTGTCAAAACATTAATACTCCTAAGAAAAATGCTGGGAAATTCTATTGATTCGGTTTTTACACAAGAGATTCATAATAAATATCTTGTATTTAATACGCTTTTTTCAAGGCTACCTTATGATAAGATGACCAAAATTGGTCAATTAATGCCTTTTTTGCATGATATGTCAGAGGTGGATTTTGAGGCAGGGAAAGAACCCAAAGAAATCATTGATACGTTTTTCAAGCAATATACCTCTATCAAAGAAGAAAAGGAAAAAATAGACCTTTTGTTCAGGTTTATTACCTATATCGAGCGCCAGGTCGTATTGTTTGATAGTGTAGAAGATTCAGCGTTTGAAAAACTCAATCCGTTGAATGGCAAAGGGACACTTCAAGGGACACTTGATCTGGCCATGCAACAAGATAAACTGGAGGAAGTACACGAGAAGTTAAAGAATTTTAAGGTACGTATCGTTTTCACGGCTCACCCTACGCAGTTTTATCCAAGTAGCGTATTGCGTATCATTCAGGATTTAGAGCAACTGATTCCTAAAAATGATATTAATGGTATAGATTCTCTGCTACAGCAATTAGGTAAAACACCTTTTATCAACTACCAGAAACCTACCCCATTAGAAGAAGCCCAAAGTATTATCTTCTATCTGCGCCACGTATACTATCAGGTAATTGGTGAAATTCATGATAAATTAAGAACGTATTTTCAGAATGGAAGTGGAGGCTTTAATCCGGTACTGGAACTAGGTTTCTGGCCGGGTGGTGATCGCGATGGCAATCCTTTTGTAACAGCTGAAATCTCGAAAAAGGTATCTCTTGAACTTCGTACCAGCATTCTGAAATGTTATTACGATGACTTTATATTCATTTGTCGTCGTCTGACATTCAAAGGAATTATGCCTCTGTTAACAGCCATTAGTAATCGTATTTATAACAATATGAATGGGCTGGTTTATGATTTGACTTTAGATGAGTTGCTAGCTTCATTAGACCAGGTAAGACAATTATTGATTACCAAGCACAATAGCATATTTCTTGATTTATTAGATAAGTTTATTCAGCAGGTAAAACTATTTGGGTTGCACTTCGCCAGTCTCGATATCAGACAAGATAGTAGTATACACGAGAGTGTAATGGAGCAGATTAATCAGAAATATGGTATTTCTGACAAACCTTATCAAGAGTGGAGCGATGATGAAAAACTACAATTCCTGACCGAACATGAATTGCAGATAAACGAAGATGATTTTGAAGATGCGCTTACAAAAGACACTTTCAAGACTGTTCGTATTATCAAAGAAATACAAGCAATAAACGGCGAAAAAGCCTGCCACAGATACATTATCAGTAACTCTACTTCTATGTTTTCAGTGTTAGAAGTATTGGCGCTGTTCCGTTTTTGTGGCTATAAAGAATCTGAAATCAAGGTTGATGTGGTGCCATTGTTTGAGACTATCGAAGGCTTAGACAACTCTCAGGCTACCATGACCAGCCTTTACCAATTGCCTTTCTACAAAACCCATCTTGAAAACCGTGCCAACCACCAGACTATTATGCTAGGTTTCTCGGATGGTACAAAAGACGGAGGATATGTAAAAGCCAACTGGGAGATTTATCAATCTAAAGAGAAACTGACACGTATTTCGAAAAAGAATCAGATAGAAGTCATTTTCTTCGATGGTCGTGGCGGCCCTCCTGCCCGTGGTGGTGGTAAAACTCAACAGTTTTACGCATCGCAGGGACCAACGATTGCTAATAACGAAATTCAGGTAACTATTCAGGGGCAAACCATTACTTCTATGTATGGTTCACGCTCACAGGCTATGTATAATTTTGAGCAATTGTTATCGGCAGGTATTATCAATGATGTTTTTCAGGACGATAAATCTATCATTAATAAGCAAGAGCGTAACCTGATTGAAGAGCTGGCAGAAGAAGGTGTAAAGAAATATTTTGAGTTAAAAGAACATCCGCTTTTTGTGCCTTATCTTGAAAACAAGAGTCCGCTGAAATATTACGGATTGACTAATATTGGTAGCCGCCCAAGCAAGAGAAGTTCAGGCAAAAAACTGACTTTATCTGATCTGAGAGCTATTCCGTTTGTAGGTTCATGGAGTCAGTTAAAACAAAATGTACCGGGTTATTTTGGTTTTGGTACGGCTTTGCAAAAAGTCATTGATGAAGGGCGATTGGAAGATTTAAAGTTGCTTTATGAAAACTCATTGTATTTCAAAACCTTGATGGAAAACAGTATGATGGGTTTAACTAAAACATACTTCCCATTGACTTATTACATGAAGAAAGATCCGGAATATGGCGAATTCTGGCAGATTCTTTTTGATGAGTACCAATTGACGGTGAAAAATATGCTGTTAGTATCGGGACAAGATAGCTTAATGGCTAACGAAAAATTAAGCAAAATGTCTATCGACTACCGTGAGCATATTGTATTGCCTTTATTGACGATTCAGCAATATGCTTTACAGAAAATAGAAGAGACAACTGATGAGCAATTAAGATTAGTTTACGAGAAAATGGTTACTCGCTCACTATTCGGGAATATCAATGCCAGTAGAAACTCGGCGTAATTTTAAATCAGATTATCCCTTATATCTATCATACATAAGCCCGATAAATGCACATGGCATTATTCGGGCTTATTTGCATTTTATCGGGTGTTTTACCTATATCTCGAATCTTTCAAAGAAATTGCTTAGCTCCACTGCATATACATACGGAACTTCCATTGGTGCAAAATGCCCTCCTTTCTCTAGTTTATTAAAACTCACCAGATTCACCATCCTTTCTGCCCATTCCTGTGGAAATTGCGCTTCTTTCGGAAATAATGACACACCTGTTAGCACATTTACTTTTTGAGAAGATTTTAAGCCTCCCATATATGATGCTCTTGCATTTTCAGCATACGTTCTGATTGAACTGTTGATTGTCTGACTTACCCAATAAATCATGATGTTTGTAATCAACTCATCCTTGGTGAAGCTATTCTCAATATCCCCATTATTATCACTCCAGGAATTGAATTTTTCCAGTATCCAACCTGCCAAACCTACAGGAGAATCATTCAATCCATAACTTAAAGATTGAGGCTTAGTTGATTGAATCATATTAAACGCCCCTTCACTAAAAAACCACCCCTGAATCATCTGACCAAATTGCTGTTCGGCTTCTGACATTGTACTCCAATCCTCAGTTCCGTCCGGATAACCTACATCAGTGATATGAATGGCTTTTACCTGAATGGGGAACTGATTGGCCATTGATTTGGCAATGACACTTCCCATATCACCACCTGCCACAAAATACTGCGTATAGCCAAGTGTTTCAACCATTAATTGATTGAATATTTCAGCCGTTACGTCATTATTTACTGCATGATGGCTTGAAAATCCAAAACCCGGAATAGACGGAATGACTAAATCAAATGAGTTTTCATTCTCGGTCAATAAGGCGATTAATTTATGAAACCGATAAAAAGAGTCAGGCCAGCCATGTATCAACAATAAAGGTTTGTTTTGTTTACCCTTCCCTTTTACATGAATAAAATGAATAGTTGTTCCGTTGATTTCAGTTGTGAATTGGGGAAACTGATTCAGTGCCTCTTCTTGTTTACGCCAGTCATACTTATTCTGCCAATAGTCTACTAGTTCTTTTAAGTAAGTAGAATTTGTTCCATAACTCCACCCTGAGCCTTTAGGTTCTTCTGTCCAGCGGGTATTTTTTAGTCTTGTGGCAAGGTCGTCCAATACTATTTGTTCAATGCTAATATTAAATCTTTTCATTGTTGTCATACCTTTTTGTTATTGATATGACAAAGATCGGCTTTGTTAGGCACCTGCCATTGTAAAAAATTTACCTCTTAAAAGAGTATAATATCATTGATGACTTTATTATGTTCGGAGTTGTTGATTTTGAAGTATTCGGCAGGACTGATACCCGTAAAATGGATAAATTCTTTAATAAAATGAGCCTGGTCAAAATAATCATGGTCATAAACAATAGATGACCAGTGCAGTTGTCCCTTTGATTGCTGAATGGTATGAATTACTTTATGAAATCGTTGGAGGCGTTGCAGGTATTTTGGAGAAAATCCGGTTTGTTTTTTTAATAGATGAATCAGATGCTTTTGCGAATAACCTGATTTATTTACCAACCAGTCAATAGGCTTATCTATATGCTTATCAATAAATTTCACGACTGAGGTTTCGAAGGTATTATCACTTATATACTTCTGAAAATAATCCTGAATATGCTGAAATTTGTTCTCGATTTCTACCTCATTAATCAGGGTTTGGTATAGCCTGTTAAATGAACTGCCTAATAATAATTCAATTTCTAAACCGGGATAGATTATCTCAGACATCGGAATCTTTGTAAGTGCATAAAAGCCCCCCACAGTAAAACGGACACTGACAATAGTCGAATTATTATTATTTTGATAGGTAATGGCTTTTGCATTTGCCCCTGAAATCCATCCATGTTTCATGGTACGCTTCCCTTCAAAATTACTTTCAGAATATAGGGTATTTATACTATTTTCTTCCAACTCGATTATCAGGTTTATCCTGCCATCAGGCAATTCCATCAAATAGGGCAAAGGCTGTGAGCCTTTAGCATATATGATATGCTCTATGTATTGCGACATAGGGTATTGTGGTATATGCTTCCTGAAAATCAAGGTTTATGTATTTATGATTTATTTGCTGCTGTCAAGCGATTATAATCAATAAAATCCAATTATTTTCTCCAATTCCTCAATTACAATCTTCAATGGTAGCCTTAAACACCGAGCCATTTTTAGACTCAAAGCCTGGTAGGAGTTCCACTTTGTTTTTGGCTGTATAGTCAATCTTGCCACTTAGCTGTATTTTTTGTGTGCTCTGAACAGATACTTTACTTTGATACGGTGATTCTGTATTAATTACTGAGCCACTTAAGGATAAACTTGTTGGGAAACACGAAGAAACGGTAACACTTTTGGAAGTAGAACTTGCTGCACAATTTAATGTTTTACATTGCACAGTATAAGAGCTTGTTGATGGTGGGCTTATTACCAAAGGATTGGCAGTTGCTCCTGTTGACCATGAATAGGTTGCATTGCAGCCCGAGCCAGTTAATGTAACACTCTCTCCTGGACGTATCTGTGAAACAGATGTAGTGAAAGAAGGTGTAGTTGGCAATGGGAAGGTAGACAAATTAATGATAGGACTAAAGAATGTCTTTTTTGAAGATTTTCTAACCGTAGCTGCCAGACGCGCAGGCGCGACTGTAATGGAACTTGTATTGGGTAGACTTGTCCAGTTTAAACGCTCGTAACCTGCGGGAGGCAGGAAACTATAAGTACAACAGCCACTTGAATTATAGCCTCTGGCTTCACTGTCTGTATTATTCCGATTCGACCAATAATATTGGTCATAAGAGCCCGATACAGATAAAGTAATAGGTGTAGATGGGCTACCAGTATTACAAGCCAGATTTAATGCCAGCAAAGGCGATGGCATCATCGGTGTTGAATTATTAAAGAAATCATTGCTCAGGCTCGCATTCCAGGCATTGGCAAATTCGGCCTGCCCGGCATAAGTATCAAAATGGATGCCGTCTGTACGCTTATCTCCTCCAAGAATCAAGTCAGTGTCAGGGCCAGCAAAGACATCGGGCAAAGCTGAATCATTATCAATCAACATATTTTGCCCATCTCTTGCACCCCAATGATACTGTTGATCAGGAGAGTTTACAGAGGCGCGAGCTACTACCCAAGCCAAATTACTGTACTCAGCGTTTTCTCTGGTTTTTTCTATAACAAGTTTCATGTTATCATAATAAGTGTTAGCCGCTGTATTCGGATCACTTTCTCCCTGATGCCATAGTACGGCTCTTAACCCTGTCAGGCTGGCATAAATAGAGACCGAATTTTCTAAGGCACGATAAGGTGCTCCGTGATCCCGACGTATCCAGTCAGGGCCATCGAAAGGTTGCCCCTGAGAAGATTTGCTCCATTGGTCGCTCGAAGTTCCTCCATGGGCAGCGCCATAAAAAAGAACAGGTACACCTAATTTTTGCACCAATAAATCACCTACTCTTCCCCAGGCCCAAGGCACGTAATGAAATGGACCTATGGCGGTAGAATCGCCTGTTAATTTAGAAAAACCTATGGGCAATCTATTATAATCTGAATAAGCATCGGTATAATCAATCGTACTTACTCTATCATCTTCTGCTGATGTACTTACGCCTGCCCCTCCCTGCGCATTTGATTGTCCGGCTATGGCAAAGACCTCACCTACACCAACTTTTTGAATCGTTTTTGTATCGACCAGTACATTGTTTTTAAAGGCTCTTACTTGTAGTTGATACCAACCTCCCTGAGCAGTAAGCGAACCTGAAAAATAACCGTTAGCAGGGTTGTTCTGAATGACTACCCAACCTGTAGCAGTACCTGAGCCGTCCCATTGAGGCAATACCTGTGCTTCAATTCTATCAACTACTGACAGATAGGTTCCTCCGATGATAATAGTCCCTTGATTAGCATTATTACGTTGGAACACCATGCGTTCCATGGGGTGAGAGAGTACAATCTGAGCCATGCTTTTAAGGCTTAAAAACATAATGGCTACACAAATCCTGACAAAAATGCGATTAAGTAACATATCAATTATAGGGGCTTATAAAGTTGCTAAGACTTGAACACCTTGACAGTAATGATACTATATAGGTTGTATGCGTATACAAATGTAAGGAAAATTTATTGTGGAAATGAAATCTTACCCATTGAAACACTGGGTACGCCCTTGCGGGAACCAAAATCAGTTTTGCCGCCAACCAGGGCTTCATTTGCCAGAGTAGCAAACAAAACAGCTTCTTTGGCATCGCCCGAAATACCCAGATCATCTGTTTTCATGAAATCAAAATCAGGGAGTAGTTCTTTAATAAATTGCATGATTAGTGGGTTATGCATCCCCCCTCCGCTTCCGTAAATTCTGAATGATTCCGGATTGGAGGTATATTCCGGCAATTGAAAAATGAGTTTTTGAATTGCCTCGGCAATGGTTTCTGCCGAAAATCTGCACAGGGTAGCTAAAATGTCTTCGTGAGAAAGCCCCTGTGTATTACTTTTTTCTTGCGAGTTTGCTAAATATTCCAGATTAAATAATTCGGGGCCTGTTGTTTTTGGAAAAGGTTTTTCAAAGAAATCATCCTGTTTCAAAATTTGCAATAGAGCTTGATTTACTTCTCCTTGTCTGGCAATTTTAGCGTCTTCATCAAAAGGCAAATCGAAATGTTTCTTCATATAAGCGTCAATCATCGTATTGCCTGTGCCTGTATCAGTAGCAAAAACTTCGTTTGCGTCCAGATTTCCGGACAGATAGGTAAAGTTGGCTATACCTCCCATATTGAGTAGAATCCTGTTTTCGTCACGTTTTGAGAAAATAAGGTAATCACCATACACAGCTAAAGGAGCTCCTTCACCTCCTGCGGCGCAATGTTTCTGGCGGAAATCTGAGAGGGTAATAATTCCTGTTTTTACAGCCAGATGGTCTCCATCGCCAATCTGGAGTGTAGCATTCGGGAATTTTTCAAGCCCATGCAGAATTTTAGGTGAATGAAAAACCGTCTGCCCATGACTGGCAATCACATCAACTCTCTCTGCCGGAATCTCCCATTTTTTTAGAAAATCGTTTACTATTTCACCATGCAGATTCCCAATCCACGGATTCAATACACATAATTGTTGAAAATCTATTTCCTTTTTAGCGAATACCTTTCTTATCTCATCTTTTATGTCTTCCGAAAAACTGATAGTATCAAAATGCAACAGGGCAATTTCTGTATCTCCCCCACTTTTTCTGAATTTACACAAAGCCACATCTAATCCATCCATTGAAGTGCCGGACATCAGCCCGATAATCATTCTTTCTTCACTTTGTGCGATGTTGTATAGTTTTTCTATGTTTTGGTTCATGCTGTATGTATTTATCTAAAGAACTTAAATCCTTACTCACAAAAATAACTGTTAGAATTGAAAAATGAAGATTAATCTTCTTCTCTTAATCTCTATATTTACCAATCCTTTATTTTCAAACTACCTATCTATGAAAAAACTTCTGTTTGCTATAATTGTTATAGTTGTTGCCCTTTTAGGTATTATCTATTATTTACGAAGTCAACTACAGGACGATTCTATTCCATTGGCAGATAGTTTTTCGGGAGAAAAAGTGATGTTTATTTTTCCCCACCCTGATGATGAAATCACAAGTGCAGGCACCTTGAAACTATTTGGTAAGGAGGGGATTGAAACCAGTCTGATCACTTTTACGCATGGAGAAGCCGGAGGAAGTAATGGCTTAGTGAATGAAACAGATTCAATAAAAAGGAAAATAGCTTTAGGAAAAATCAGGTTTAAAGAATTAAGTGCTGTCGGGCAGTTATTAGGAGTCGATCATCAGGAGATTTTGGATTACCCTGATAGTGGTATTAAAAACCTTTCACCTGACTCATTGAAAAAAGTAATCAGAGAAAAAATAGCGCATTATCAGCCTACCGTCTTGTTTACTTATGATGATGTGATTGGTTTATATGGACATCCTGACCACCGCCTGATATCACAATATGCTAAGGAGATATTTTTGGAAGAAAAAGGTAAAAATGGTTTTCCTGTTAAAAAACTCTACCAGGTTACACTCCCCAAACCTATGATTGAAACCGCCAAAAAGATTTCGGCTAGTTTTCAGAAAAACTTTAGCAACAATGCTACTTTACCCACACCTACCATGGCTATTAAAATAACAGAAGTAGGCGATTTCAAGAAACAAGCCATGTTATTGCACGTTTCTCAAAGGCCTACTTTCAATGATATGCAACCTTATTTCGACAAAGTACCTGTCTGGCTTTATTACCGTATTTTTGACAAGGAGTATTTTGCCGAAGTGAAATAGTTATTGATTTTCATAAATCCAGGTCAGGATTTTCTCTACTTCTTTACGCACTTTAGTGGTCGACTGATTGAAATTATTGTTCATAAAGCTCACCAATAAGGTTTTTCCTTTTTTTGTTACCAGATAGCCACTCAGGTTGTAAACGCCGCCCAGAGAGCCTGTTTTAGCAAAGATAAAAGGCTTGTCGGTGTTTTTGAAACCATTCTTCAATGTACCAGATTGCCCACCCACTGGCAAAATGGAATAGAGTTTTTGCTGAGGTACTTCTGCCCGTATTTTTTCCAGTAATTTTATGATAGAACGAGGTGTAAACAGATTGTATCTTGATAGCCCTGAACCATCTACCCATTTAGGTGCATCAGGCAAATCCAGCAAATATTTATCGGTTATCGATTTAATGACAAAAGAAGAATTCAAAGAGTCTTTCAGCGTAGCTCCACAAAGCAGCAAGAGATGTTCGGCCAGCATATTATCGCTTTCCTGCATCATCAGGCGATATACATCTTCTGATGCCATGCTATACAGTGTCTGAGCCTCCTTCGATACAGGAATATGTAGCACACTTACATTCCGTTTAAGTGTATCCATTAAGAGTTGCTGGGTTAATCCGGAAAAAGTTTTATAGGGGATATCCTGTGTATAATTACTCTTCTGTAACATGGATTTAGGCAAAAAAAACACATTATCTGTCTGTAGACGGGTGATGGTAGTGCCTTCATCTTTTTTGTAGAAACTATTATTAAAAATCGTTGGTTGTAATTTCAGGTCTTCTTTATCAATCTTTATCCTGACAATGTTTCCGTACATAGGGAGTGGTGAAACTTCTGCCGAATAATAATCATTAAAATCATCCCATGCCCAACCTGGCCCCATAGCTGTACTCGTAAAATTGCCATCTGAATAATAGAGTTTTTTGCTATTTCTATACGTTTTCAGAAATTCATAGGCACGGGTACTCTTTAAATCATGGTGAAAAAAGGTAGGATCACCTGTACCCCAGAAAATCAATGAATCTCCTTTAATCTGATAGCGCAAGGCAGGAATGGAGTCGCCAAGGGTTTTGATACATGAATAATAAGTAAATAGCTTGGTATTAGATGCAGGTGTAAAATATCTGTCTGCATTTCTTTCAAAAAGTGTTTTCTTTTCGTCGGCATCATAAATGGCCAGTCCAGTAAAATTATTGGCAAATACCTGAGAGGTATCTATCAATCTGGCGTAAGGTTTTTTGTTTGATAATTTCTTTGAGGTCGTACAAGAGATTCCAACAAAAGCTAATAAGGCTAGTACAATCAGTTTCTGCATATTTTTGATTTTTTGCGAATTTACATCAAGAATGCTATGATTTGCAATGTTTGATAACGGGTTTTCCAGAAATTACACAGATTTCTGATTCTTCGGCAAGTATTTTAAATGACTTTTTAGTCTTGTTATTTTTCAAAACCAGACAGAACTATTTCTTTGGCTGCTCCGTTCTGCCCTTAGTCAGAAAGCAAATCCTCTTTCTACGACATTGACAGTATATTTTAACGCTTAAATCTATTTGCTATGAATCATCTCGACTTATCTATAAAAATTGCCGTTAATAACTGGCAATTACAAATAAATGCTTTCAATAGCGTGCTCGAAAAGCTATCTGATGAGCAACTCATGGCTGAAATAGCCCCTTCTAAAAACAGAGGCATCTATCTTTTAGGTCATTCAGCTGCTGTACACGATTTAATGCTACCACTTTTGCGCTTTGGCGAGGCTATTCATCCGGAGCTACATCCTGTTTTTGTGGAGGCTGCCGATAAAACAATTGAAGAACTTCCAACAATCAGTCAGCTGAAAGAACAGTGGAAAGAGATAAACGATATTCTAACAGCACATATTAATCATTTACCTGTGGAACAATGGTTTACACGCCACAACAATATTTCAGAGGAAAACTTTGAAAAAGAACCTCAAAGAAATCGTTTAAACGTATTATTTAGCCGCACCAATCATTTAAGCTATCATAGAGGTCAGTTGGCTTTATTAATAAAGAAAGATTAAAATCCGTTTTGATATTAAACAACAAGAGCCATTCCCGTTTTGAGAATGGCTCTTGTTATATGTTTTGCTTTTAATTATCTGCTAACTACAAATCTTTTAGTTACCATGCCATTTTCGGTATGTAAACGAACCAGATAAGTACCCGGATTCAAATCACTTACATCAATTTTCTGGTAGAAAGTATTGATCTCTGCCATAAACTCTCTATCCATTATCTTTTTACCATTGACACCAAATACTTCCATTTTCACACGGCCCGGTTTGGCTAAAGTAGTGCTGATTTGTATTTCATCCGGCGATGGGTTTGGTGATAGAATTACTGATTTTTCTAAACCCGGCTCTACTGCCAGTACTGGTGGTGGTGGCGGTAATTGTATTTTCAGATTATCGATAGCCCAGCCCCAGCCATAAGTTAACTGGTCAGAATATAAACGGAAACGAATCAGTACAATATCTCCACCTACAAAATTATCTGTACTTAACATTTTAATAGTTCTTGTTTTGTACATAGCAGGTGTACCCACTGCTTTAGAGTCTACACTAGGAAAAGGCTCACCATCGGCTCCCATTACCGTACCATTTACCATACTACCTGTAAAAGCTTTCTGCCACACACTATTGCTGGTGGCATCATAGCCATCTTCAAAAGGTATCCATGAGGCGCCTCCATCGTAAGAGCCTTCTACCACTACATAATCAAAAAAAGTAGGATCTCCGAATACTGTGCCGTTATCACCTGGTTCTACTAATACAATTTCATCAAAAGTAATGTTAGCCGAATCTGCATCCATCTTCAACTCAATTGGCCTTAAAAATAAAGCCATTGTATTAGACTCCAGGTTCTCATCGCCACCATTTTTATAAGGGTGAGCAGAGTGCAAAGCCCCATCATTAAAGCCTGATGGTTGGGTAATACCCCAACCGCCTATACCTGCGAAATCGTTATTAGTAGTATTAAAATCTGTACTATAAGTTAAAACTGGTGTTTGCGTTACCAGATCTGTTACTGCAAATTCATAATAATCAGGTGTAACTTTTACATTATTTCCTGGTGTGTTCAGATAAGAAGGCAGTATAGTTGTATTTTTTTTCTTCGAGTTATCGATGGCCACAATGCGATACAATACATGGTCTCCTGATTTCAAATCACCGAAAATAGCTTTCCCTAAATAAGAAAATGCATCATTTCTACCTTGAGAGTAAGATTTATCATCAGTAGCCGGATTATATTTTTTCAGACCAACAGGTGTCTTTGCCTGCCCATTCACCATATATTCTACATAAACGGTGTCTATCCCGTGTTCGAAATCATCTTCGGCATTCAGAAAAATATCTGGTTTAACACCTGAAGAAACAAATGTTAGGGGAGCCGCTGAAACAAAAGGAGACGAGATGTCTGCCTCACCAATCTGGAATCCATAATAACCTGACAAAGGTGCTTCGGCAGGCGCTGTATTTTTACGTTTGAAATTATCATCAACCACCAGATAATATCTGATAATTGAACTTTGGGTAGTTACCGGAATAGTTGCGGTATAATCATTAGTCGAACCTACACGTACCAGATTTATCGACTTTGCGTGAGTCATTACTGTATCATTCTCAGTATAAAATACTTTTGCGCTACCCGCTATCAAAGTGGTATCACTTGTGATAGTAGCCTTAACTGTTACAGTTTTTACTGAAGTCTCTATATTCTTGAGCGGTGTATGCAAGATAGATGTCCCTTTCCAGCCCATATCAGCAAACATATTTTTCACTAATGGGCCTGGATCACGGATTACCTCTCTTAAGCTGGCAGACGAGGTCATCAATGAATTAGGATTTCCTGATGTATAAGTATTATCATCTACGTGTGAAGTACTTGAACCTGGCTGATAGGTATTAGGTGCATATAAGCGAGGTTTTTCATCGCCTTTAGCCGCAGAGCTCGGGCTATTAAAGAACAGATTATTGCCTATCAACTGTTGACGCAAAGCCGCAGATGGATTTGGGAAATTTTTCGTATCAATTAATTGCTGGCCTGTACCGTTTTCAACAAATCCGTCGAAAACAAAAGGTGAGCCGGTGTCATATCCCCATGAAGCAGTAGTGGAAGTAATAGCTGAACGTAATGAGGAAGTAAAACCTAAACCGTGGCATAACTCATGCAAAACTACAGAAGCAAAATCAAACTCATTACGACCTGGTGAACCAGTACCTAAGTACCAGGGTGCTGAACTATTAAATTCGGCTGTAATATCAGGGTCATTAACTGAGTTCAGTTCTTGCCCGGCTATTTTCTCAGCCAAAGCAATCGGATACCATGTGGAAGCCTTTTGTTGCCCAGGGAAATTTCTGGTAAAGTCTGCCGGGCTTGCCTGCCCCAAGATAGTACCACTTACGCCTTCGCTATCAATCGGATGCCAGATGGCATTGATACGAATAGGTACAGGCGAGGTGATTAAATTAGACCAGATATCTACTGCTAACTGGAAAGACTTCTGAGCCGCCGGCGAGAAGCCATTATAGGTTACAATAAAAGTAGCTTTGGTTGTTGAACGTACGTTTTTCCCTTTCAAGGCTTCTTCTACTTCTTTGGCAGGAGGTACATAAGTATTGGCATCAACAAAATTGCCCGGACACACAATCATCTTTCCCTTCATGAATTCTATCTTGTAGGGATTCGTCTTTGCAAACTCCTCATGGCGTGGTTTAGTAGATTTCTGGGCAAATACTGACATTACCAAAAGAGATAGTAAGCCAGAAAGGTAAATTTTTCTCATAATCTTTAGCGTCAATTCCTGTTTTCAAGGGTCTTAAAAAAAATACGTAATTCAATGGGTCAAGGTTGCTTTGAATTTTTGTACAAGGTATAAATTCTAGCGAATATTATAACGTTTTTGCGAAGCTAATATTCTAAATAATGCTGAAAGTATGATTTACCGGTTAACTTTCAAAGGTACCCTTATTCATACAAATTACTTCTTAAACTAATTATTTTACGCTTAGATAAACTATCATATTAGCTTATCTTTGCATTATAGACGGAAACTGCGATTTGAACGATGCAAGCATCTAGAGAAATATTATTAAAATATTGGCAACATGAAACGTTCCGACCTTTACAGGAAGATATTATCAATTCTGTATTGGCTGGAAACGATACTTTGGCTATTCTGCCAACCGGAGGGGGGAAATCGATTTGCTTTCAGGTACCTGCCTTACAAATGGAGGGAGTTTGTATTGTAGTTACTCCATTGATTGCCTTGATGAAAGACCAGGTAGAGCAATTGAAAAAAAGAGGCATCAAGGCAGCCGCTATCTATTCGGGTATGCACCGCACCGAAATAGACTATACATTAGATAATTTTGTGTATGGTGATTATAAGTTTTTGTATGTATCGCCTGAGCGTCTATTGACAGAAATCATGCAGGAGCGTACCAAACGCATGAAAGTATGTTTACTGGCTATTGACGAAGCACACTGTGTATCGCAATGGGGTTATGATTTCCGGCCTCCTTATCTGAAAATCCCTGATTTCAGGAAATTTGCGCCTAATGCGCCAATGATTGCCCTAACGGCAACTGCGACTAAAGATGTGAAGGCGGATATTCAGCAGAAACTAGGCTTACGCAATACGAAGGTATTTCAGCAGAGCTTTGCCAGAGCAAATATCTCGTATTCTGCTTTTTGTGAAGAGAGTAAAGAGCGCAAGTTGTTTGATATTTTACAGAAAGTACAAGGCTCAGCCATTGTTTATGTAAGAAGCCGCCGGAGAACCAAAGAGATTTCAGACTGGTTGAACCGAAACAGAATACCCTCTGAATTTTATCATGCCGGATTGGCGATGAACGACCGTTTCAAGAAGCAGGAAGCGTGGATCAAAAATCAGGTGAGGGTAATAGTGGCTACCAATGCGTTTGGCATGGGGATAGATAAACCCGATGTACGAGTAGTGGTGCATCTGGACTTGCCCGAGAATCTGGAAGCCTATTATCAGGAATCAGGCCGTGCCGGACGGGATGGTTTAAAATCTTATGCTATTCTGCTATATTTTAAATCTGACTTGACTGATATATATAAGCAGATCGAACAAAAATATCCACCAATCGAGAATCTGAAAAGGATTTATCAGGCTTTGGCTAATTACTTCAAATTGGCTGTAGGGGCAGAAAACTTTGAGAGTTATGATTTCGACTTTCAGGAATATATCGGCACTTTTGGTTTAGTGGCTAATGATACACATAATGCTTTGAAGAAACTGGAAGACGAGGGATTGATACAGTTGAGTGATTCTTATTTCAGCCCCTCAAAACTGATTTTTAAGGTTGATAATCATGCTTTGTATAATTTTCAGTTGAAAAATGCCAATTATGATAAGTTCACGAAAATGCTGCTAAGGATGTATGGCGGCCAGTTGTTTACCGATTTCACGGTTATTTCTGAATCTGCCATAGCCAGAAATTTCTTTGCCCAAAACTCGGAAGTAGAGAAGATGCTTGAGTATCTGCACGAAGTAGGCATAGCTACTTATCAGAAGCAGAAAAGCACCCCTCAATTAACTTTTCTGACAGCCCGACAAGATGCTAATTACTTAGCTATTGACAGAGCTGAGTATAATCGGAGAAAAGCAAAAGACACTGAAAGGGTTGATGCCGTTGTTCAATTTGCGCAGGAAGAACGCCGATGCCGGATGCAGTTCTTGCAGGAATACTTTGATGAGTTTACGGAGGCAACCTGTGGAATTTGCGATAATTGTCTGAAACACAAGAAACGCGAGGTACCCTTTGACATTTACGCGAAGTATAGGCTAAAAATACTTGAAATTCTGCCTGCCAATATTGTTAATGTAGTCAATTATAGTTTCTTTACTAATAAAGACTTTGTAACAGAAGTAATCAGAAAAATGATTGAAAATGAAGAAATATGGTATAGCGAACTAGGCGTTTTACAAAAGAAATAAAATTATGTCAGAATTTACCCATATAGACGCCTCCGGAAACCCTTCAATGGTTGATGTAAGCGAAAAAAGCATTACTAAACGAATAGCCAAGGCCCGAAGCATTGTAGTATTAGATGAGGCGATTCTTGAAAAATTGCAGAATGATGAAATTCATACCAAAAAAGGTCCGGTATTTCAGATAGCCATTATTGCCGGAGTAATGGCTGCCAAACGCACGGGCGATTTAATACCTCTCTGCCATCCACTTGGACTTGAAAATTGCCAGATTACGATTGCACTAAATGATAAAAAAGAAGTGGTAATTGAATGCACGGCTTCATTGACAGGTAAAACAGGTGTAGAAATGGAAGCGCTGACCGGGGCCAGCATTGCTGCATTGACTGTGTATGATATGTGTAAGGCGTTCTCTCACAATATTGTTATCAAAGAAACGCGATTGATTGAGAAATCAGGTGGAAAACGGGATTTTAAATTGGAGATTGAATGAATGGGTTGATTCTGATTGGAGGCAAAAGTTCTCGGATGGGCACGGATAAAAGTCTGCTTCGTTATCATGGCTTATCTCAAAGAGATTATCTATTCAAGCTATTAAGTAAGTTTTGCTCAGAAGTTTATTTTTCTTCCCGCGAAGAGCAGGGGCTTGTTGAAAATGTCATACCTGATATCCTTGCTATCAGCCCTATCAGTGGTATTCTCTCAGCTTTTGAATATAATTCCCAAGCTGCATGGTTGGTAATTGCTTGTGATATGCCTTTGGTTACTGACGAAATTATTGCACTCTTAATCAAACATCGAAATCCTGAGAAAATTGCCACAGCTTTCTACAACCCTGAAATTGATGCGCCTGAACCTTTGATTACTATTTATGAACCGAAAGCCTACCCATTGTTGAAGGAATATATCAAAGCAGGTCATAAAAGCCCAAAGGTTTTTCTGCAATACAATGAGGTTGAGCTGATAGAAGTAGAAGAAAAAAGCTTTTTGAAGAATGTGAATACAAGAGTTGAGTTTGACTCATTCCGATTTAACGACCAATCATGAGTCAAACTAAATTGTAATCATACATAATGGCCTAATTTATCTGAAATCGTAGATTCATCATAAAGCTTGGCATTTTAAAATGAGCCGGGCCAGCTATCCCTATAGTGTAATAAGCGGTTCTTTCAGTACCATTATAGTTTATATCTAACCCTATTCTTTTATAATTTAACCCGACGCCTATCATCCCTCCATAGGTGGTTTTGTTAAATTTAGTAGCTTGTCCGCCCCACCAGCCATTGGTATATTTACTCGCATTATCTAAAATATCCTGCGTTGGAATAATTGGTTTCCATCCTAAACTATTTGTTTCTTTTACTTCATATCTGATATTGTTTTCAAGCACTAATCCTGCATAGATATTGGTTCTGAATTTTTTCGTTTTAATTATATCCACATGCAAAGCCAAGGGAATTTGAACAGCTAAGGCTTCATGATCAAATTTGGTATATAAATCTAAAGTATAATTCTTTACACCATTGTCATAGGTTGAAAAAGATATGGTATTAACCGATCTGGGCGATGTGTTTGATTTCCTTGAAATGAGACTAACTCCACTCTCAAGATACAAGCGCTTGGCGAAATAAAGATCAATAAATCCACCAAAATTATAAGAGGAATTCCACTGATAGGTAGTACCAAATTTCATTCCTGATGTCTTATTTGGAGGCGGCGTAATTTTACTCATATTCATTCCTCCATAAAGTCCAAACAATACTTTCTTTTGTTTCTCTTGAGAGAAACCCAGGTTTTGAAGACAAGTCACAAGGCAAAAAACAGCCAGAAGCTGTTTTAAATAAGGCAGTTTTTTCATTTGTAGCAGTATATATTTGTCACGTTTATTATTTACCATAATCAAGGCGTAGCCGATACCCATACCTCTCCATCTTCAAAAATCTCTTTTTTCCAGATAGGTACTGTTTCTTTCAAGGTATCAATCACAAATTCGCAGGCATCAAAGGCGGCTTTACGGTGTGCTGATGAAACAGCAATTACTACCGGAACTTCGCCTACGGCCAGCGTTCCTACCCGATGATGAACAGAAATTTTTTTGAGGGCGAATTGTTCAACGGCTTGCACAGCAATTTTTCGCATTTCCGAAATAGCCATAGGCTCATAGGCTTCAAAATCGAGTTTTATAACCGCTTTGCCTTTCGTCTGGTTGCGTACGGTACCTACAAAAACCACAATACCTCCGGCATCATCTGTTTTCACAAAATCAAGGCAAGTCTGTTCTGAAAGTGGCGTTTGTAAGAGTTGTATATCTATCATCATATCAGATTTCTTCAAATGAATCATCCCCCACTCACAGGCGGAATTAATACTATTTCATCGTTTTCTTTCAATGTCATGGCATCTTCAGCATACTCTTCATTCAAAGCGATACGCAGCGATTTTAAAGTTGCAAATCTTGGAAACTGCGCTGAAAGTTGGTTTTTCAAGTCTGCCACCGTCGCCTCCGATGGAAGCGACATTTTATATTCAAATTGCCCGATAATATCACGGGTAATGCCAAAACACAGTACTTTTAAATTCATTTTTTCACATGGCTTTTTCTAAAATAACTAAAACATACATCTTCATTTCCCTAGAATAAAATTCTCCGCAAAAAAGCGGGTCATTTCTTCAATAATTCATTACAAGCTAGTTATTTTTGTTTGAAATCAGTCCAAATTTACTTCGTGCTTTATTAGAATGAAAAAACTACTCACTTTTATTTTTATTATTGGTTTTCTGGTGGATGCTTCCGCACAAAAAACGCAGAATTTTAGTAAATATTTTAAAGAGAAGAATCTGGAAGGAGGCTTTTTTCTATACGATTATAAAAAGAAAGAATATATCGTGAGTGATAAAGCCGAGTTTATAAAACCTACTTCTCCGGCATCGACTTTTAAAATACCCAATTCGCTGATAGCCTTAGAAACAGGGGTAATAAAAGATGAAAATGAAGTAATTAAATGGGACGGGCAAAAACGATTCCGTGATGTGTGGAATGCTGACCATGATTTAAAAAATGCCTATAAAAATTCGACCGTCTGGTTTTATCAGGAATTAGCCCGAAGGATTGGCGAGAAAAATTATCAACAATACCTGAAGGTCTGTAATTATGGCAACAAAGATATAAGTGCCGGACTAACGACTTTCTGGCTGGGGTCAAGCCTGACTATTTCACCTAAAAACCAACTAGAATTTCTGGTAAAATTGCATGAAGAAAAACTACCTTTTTCGAAAAGGACTTTTGGCATAGTGAAGAAAATTATGATTCAGGAAGAAACACCTGATTATATACTGCGAGCCAAAACAGGTTGGGCTGATACTCCGCCGAAAGATATAGGCTGGTATGTGGGCTATATCCAAACGAAAAACAATATATACTTTTTTGCTACAAGAGTCTATAAACCAGTTGAGAAAGAGATGCCGACTTTTGCGGCTGACAGAATTGAAATTACCAAAAGCATTTTAAAGAAATTAGGCATTCTATAGTACCTAAAAACGCTAGAAATCTACCCATATGAAAATTAAAACCCTGATTATTGACGATGAAGTAAGAGGAAGCCAGGTGCTTGCCAAATTATTAGAACGTTATCCTGAAATAGAATTGTTAGGGGCAGCGCACTCAGCAGATGAGGGAATTGTTACCATTCAACGCCTGAAACCGGATCTGGTATTTCTGGACATACAGATGCCGGGCAAAACCGGATTTGATATGCTGACAGCCATGCCGGAGGTAAAATTTGAAGTCATTTTCGTAACAGGTTATGACCAGTATGCCATTCAGGCCTTTAAGTTTGGAGCTATTGATTATCTGCTAAAACCAGTGGATGTTGACGATTTGGATTATTCGGTAGAGAAAGTAATAAACCGTATCAAAAAGAAAGATACCAATCATAGCATAGAGTTGCTGTTGCAGAATATCCGTACGCCTAAAAACGACAATATGCAACTGGCATTGCCAACGCAGGAAGGTGTTTTTTATATCCCGATTTCAGAAATTATCAGGTGCGAGTCCGATGGTAGCTATACTGTATTCCATCTGTCCGACAAAAAGAAAATTATTGTATCGAAAAATGTGAAAGAATATGAGGAATTATTGACCCCTTATCATTTTTGTAGGGTACATAATCAACACTTAATCAATCTGCGCCACGTAAAGAAATACGTCAAAGGCGAGGGTGGATTTGCTATCATGTCAGATAATTATGAAGTGGAAGTAGCACGTCGCCGGAAGGAAGACTTTCTGATTGACCTAGGCAAAATAACACTCAGATAAACCTCTTCAGAAGTTTATAGATTTTGCAGGAGCGGCACAGGTCGTTCCTTTTTTGTTTTCAGAAGTGACACACAGAGAAGACCGGAATACTTCAAGTACCTATACCTATAAAGTATTCTATCACATCAATTAGCAAGCTAGTATCTATTATTCCTCAGTTTTCAGGTAGCCCCAATTTTCACCCGAGCGTATACGATTTAATTGCGTATGTGTGATACCAAACTGTTTTGCAATCATTTTCAGACGGGTATTTTCGTTCTGAAGCATCTTTTTTATCATTCTAACCTTTGTTTCGGTTAGTTTGTAGTTTTTTGTATTCCTGGGAATCGGCTTATTCTTAACAGCAGGATTTTCGCGGTTGTGCTCTACCATTTCGTCTTTTGTAACCCATTTCAGGTTTTCAAAATGGTTATTCATCTTATCGTAGTCAAGGTGGATAACAAACTTGTGGTCGAGGCTATCTTTTTTCACAAAGGTTTCTGCCACTAATTTATGAATATAGCGATTAAATGTTTTTCCTTTAGGTAATCTTACATTCAGCGATCTATAACCCTGAATAACCGAGCCTTTGATAATTGTACCTTTAGCATCGTTCTGCAAGCTGCGGAGTCTTCCAAAATTAGAAACCTCATAACGAGGAGGATTTTCAACTCCTTCTACATCAATGACAACTGGTGTCCATCGCTCTGCCCAAAGAGCAGTTTTTTCACTATTCAGTCCTCTATTCATCACAAAAATTATATAAGTTTTTTAATCTCAACTATTGTTCATTCTACTTAAAAAAGTATGCCAGCAGCAAAATGAGTATAAGTCTCAACAGTCAGGATTATCTTCGCATAATAACAACATTTTCAGCAAAAAATTGTTTTTAATTTGTGGTTTTAATCCAAAATTAAGGAACAAAAGCCATTTATTTAAATGTTTTAGTATAAATAACAAGACAAGCAATGTCAAAAAAAACTTTAGTCATAGGCGCATCCACCGACCCCACACGTTACGCTTTTTTAGCTGCAAACCGGTTGTTAAATCATGGGCATGAAATTGAACTCATTGGCAGAGACCAAGGAGAAATTGGCGGTAAAGAAATACAGGTAAATAAGCCCGAACTGGAGGGCGTAGACACCGTAACGATGTATATCAGTCCCAAACGTCAGCCTGAATATTATGAATATATTGTAGGGTTAAAACCTAAGCGAGTAATATTCAACCCAGGCACCGAAAACCCTGAGTTTGAATCATTATTGACTCAAAATAAGATTGAACCTTTGGAGGCTTGTACCCTTGTCATGCTCTCTACGGGTCAATATTAAGCAGCAATTCTTAATATGCCCTAAAAGCAGCGTGATTTTAGGTAGAATAATTTATTAAATGGCAGCTATACTTAGGTTGCCATACGTCCCTCAAATCCTAAGTCAAGAAGTCGTTCGTAAGCGGTCCAGACTTCTTCAGGAATATCCATTGCTATCAGAAATCCTTTGTCCGGATATATCTTTAATCTTTGTAAATCGCCTGTCATATTACTGATTACTCTTTCTTTTGTAATCCCACCAGCCTGGCATCGGGCTAAGTACGAATCGTAAGTATCAGGCAATGCCGAAACGATGAAATCAAAATCGTTAAACTGTACCATAGCCGTGGCATAAGTCCGGCGGATCATATAGGGTTTTTGCACCAGAATAAAACGCTTGAAATCTAAGTTCTTATCTTTTAGCAGTTTTCTGGTACATATAAAGTTAGCACCTGTGTTGGTCGCTTCATTTTCTAAGAGAATAGCTTCGGCGGGCACACCTTTGCTTACGGCAATATCGAAAAACGCCTCTGCTTCGGTTTTGGGCACTTCATTTCTCAGTTCACCTACTGGCCGAATCACCCCACCTGAAAAAATGATATAAGGCGCATAGCCCTCATTATAAAGTTGAGCTGCGTAATCGGCTACCGATGGATCGTGACTACCCAATACAAAAATACAATCAGCTTTTTTAAGCGGTTGCTGCAAAAAATGATAGTCAAAAAGGATCCGAGCGTAATCGTCAATAAGGTTTTCGTCCATTTATCAATATTTTTCTTATTTCCTAATAGTTGGTTTTACTAACCGTTTGGGAGGTAAGGGCCACCCGTTTCTCCCCAACCCCATTTAGGCATTGGTTCACTGGTTGTCATCGGATTTTCTGTCAGTTGCGAGTTAATAACTGCCAATCTTGTCCCCCATTCAATATATCCTACAAATGCCGAACGAAATTCCGGGTCACTCTTTAAACCTACTTCATCAGCGGTTTGTAATAAAAGCTGTACCCAACGCTGGCGTTTTTCTTCTGTCAGCATTTTTCCAATATGCTTGCCAATCATTTTGGTATGGCTGCCATTGTCTTCGTTTGTATAAAATTTATCTCCGCCAAAAACTTCTGCCACAAAATGTGACACGTGTTTAATATGCTCCGGCGACATATCTTTAAAAACTTCGCCCAGTAGTTCATCTTTCAGAACTTTAGCATAAAACTTCGTAAATAAGGCGTCAAAAGTTTTAATATCGCCTGCCCATTCGTAAAGTGTTGGAATACTTTTTTTGTTGTCAATAAGGTTTTCAGCCATTTATCAATATTTTTTACCTATGGGCAAAATTAATGATTATCCTCATAAATTATTGATACTTTTATTCCCTAATTTCGTCGATTTAGTTTTAACAACAAATAAATTTAAGACCATGGTAAATGCAAAACACTTAGCCACATTCGTACTGGGAGCAGCTGCGGGTGTAGCCTTACACAAATATTTACAGACCGAAGAAGGAGAAAAAGCACTGGCCGATTTGAAAGAAAAAGGCACTAAGTTTAAAGGCGAAGCCGAAGAAGCGCTTGATAAAGCACCTGAGTATTTTGAAAAACTGAAAACAGAAGGAGCAGAAGCTTTAAAGCAGTATTTTCCGGGAGCTGAGAAATTCTTACAGGATTTATTCGGTGGCAATAAAGCGGAAGAACCAACACAACCAACACCGCCAAGCGAACCACAGGCATAAATAAAGAAAGGCTAACCGTTTGGTTAGCCTTTCCTAGTTATTAAGCTTTTTTGATATTGAAGCTAATCTTGTAATCCTGCAAGCTAATCGGATCAGGTGTTTGCGGATAAGGCGATACATCTGTTACCTCAATTACATAAGTTGTACCATTCAGAACCACAGAAGTTGATGATGGTTTTTGTTCGCCACCTTTTACATCAATAACCGCTTCTTTGGTTGCACCTTTTTCAGAAACGCTTATATACACTCTTACCATTCCTTCCCAAACACATACAACGCTTTTCGGACAACGGCTGTCCTCTATTTTTGTTACTTTTACTTCAACACCTTCCTGCAACACTACTGCTTTAGAATATGCTGTTTCAATTGTGCTACCCAGCGAAGCCTTTTGCTCTGTCACTTCGTCTTTCGAACATGCAGTTGCCAATGCAACCATCATAACTACCATTAACCTTTTCATAAAATTTTCCTTTAAATTTTTTAAGCTATCTTTCATACATTCAGAGAATTTTAGTTCAAAAACTATTCCAGTAGTTTTGTCTAAAATTCTCTACATTTACTACTAGGATACCAGATAACGCTAAAAGGTTGGAAGAATTTTAAAATATCCTGAAAATTACCATTCCCTCAACAATCTACCCATTTATGTAGTTTTTTTTGAAAGATATTCTCCTAAACTTATATATTCGTCGCAAAATCATAAACCCAATATATAGCTATGCGTTCTCACGAAATTGATTACAAAATATTTGGCGAAGACATTCAGATTGTCGAAATCGAACTAGACCCTTACGAAACCGTAGTTGCCGAAGCCGGCTCTATGCTCTTCATGGAAGACGGTATCCAGTTTGAAACCAAGATGGGCGATGGCTCACAGCCACAACAAGGTTTTTTAGGTAAATTATTGCAGGCGGGCAGCCGGGCTATCATGGGTGAATCTATTTTCATGACTCACTTTACGAACCGTGCGCCACAAATGAAGCGCAAAGTAGCCTTTGCTGCGCCTTATCCGGGTACAATTAAAGCGGTTGATTTAGGTAAAATCATGGGCAATACCCTTATTGTTCAAAAAGATGCATTCCTTTGTGCAGCTTTAGGAACAAGCATCTCTATCCATTTTAACCAACGTTTAGGTTCAGGTTTCTTTGGTGGAGAGGGTTTTATTCTTGAAAAATTGCAAGGCGACGGAATGGCTTTCATTCACTCAGGTGGAGTGGTTATTGAGCGTCAGTTAAATAATGAAACTTTGCGTATCGATACTGGTTGTGTGGTAGGTTTCGAGCCACAACTACAATTTGATATTGAACGTGCAGGTAGCCTGAAATCAATGATTTTTGGTGGCGAAGGTTTATTCCTGGCTACACTTCGTGGCACCGGAAAGGTATGGATTCAATCATTACCAATTTCTAAACTGATTCAACGTCTGGCTCCTTATGGTGGCAATGCCAATAAAGAAAGCGGCTCTGTTTTAGGTGGCTTAGGTAAGATGTTTGAGGGTTGAGATTTGAAATAGAATTCAATGAAAGCACAGGTAGATGGCTGCCTGTGCTTTTTTTGTTGGTTAGAAAAAATTCAAAGGCTTGAGTTTGGATTAAAAACCACAAAAAATCACATTTATCATTCCGTTTGTGCAATAAAATCTACTAACTTGCCGTGCATTTAATTAAAACCAAAACCTCCTGCAAAACTATGATGATTGATCGCAGAAAATTCTTACAACAAACGGCTTCTTTGGCAGTATTGGCCCTGATAGCTAACAGAGTAGAAGCTAAAGGCACACTGAAAGAGTTCGGTTGCCAGCTATATAGTATCCGTGATGTATTGCCAAAAGACCCTAAAGGCTATATGAAACAATTGGCTGATATGGGCTACGAATATTTTGAAAGTTACTCAAAAGACCCATTCTGGGGAATGACTCCAAAAGAAGCGAAAGCTTATCTATCTGACATCGGAGTGAAAATGGTAAGTACACACTTAGGCTTGAACGATACCAACGAAGAAATGATTGCCAAATGTGCTGAAGGTGGTTTAAGCTATGTGATTTGTCCGGCTATCGGTATGCAGCCATCGGCAGATGCCTGGAAACAAAAGGCAGAGGCTTTCACTAAAAATGGTGAAATTGCTAAAAAATATGGCATCAAATATGGTTACCATAATCACTCATACTCATTCCAGAATGCGAACGGGGTGAAAGGTCAACGTATTTTATTAGAGAATACTGACCCATCATTAGTGATGTTTGAATTAGATATGTGCTGGATTGAAGCTGCCGGGGAAGATACATTAGCCCACTTGAAAGAATATGGCAAACGTTACGAATTGTGCCATATAAAACAATTGGAGACCAAAGACCCTAAGCCAAAACAAACTGATTTGGAGAAAGGTATCATTGATTACAAAAAATTATTGCGTGCAGGTAAAGATGCTGGCATTAAGTATTTTTTGGTAGAGCAAGAGCAATATCCTGTAAGCCCGATTGAAAGTATGAAAAACGATGCAGCTTATCTGAAAGATTTGAAATTCTAATTAGCTGACAATTATGACTAGTCCTAAAAAAACGATACAGGGTAATAGATATTAAAGGTACATTTTTTAAGT
>NZ_BAAGXU010000005.1:0-98909 GCF_054779675.1 Emticicia fontis | reverse complement strand
ACAAATATCTCATTTTTTTGCCCTTTTGACTTTTTATTCTAATCCCGAACTCACGTTAAAATAATAGCTAATTAAACATTGGCTTATTCTCTAAAACTGAAATAGTATTGTCTGAAATGTGTGAAGAATATTGAGAAGATAGATAATGAGGTTTAACAATTCCTAAATATGTCTAATAAATATCAAAATAAACTTTCCTCATTGTGAAGTACTCCCGATTTTCTGGACAGCCGAATAAGTAATAACTTAGAGGTTGATATGAAAAGAGAACGACGCAAATTTTCGGCTGATTTCAAAGCCAAAGTAGCCTTAGAGGCGATCAAGGAACGAAGTACAGTACTTCAGATTTCCAGCAAATTTAAAATCTCACCGGCACAGGTGACAAAGTGGAAGCACGAATTTTTAGAGAGAGCCACAACGATTTTTGAGAAGGAAGTTCCGAATCAGAAAGAATCAGAGAAAAAAGAACAGGAGCTGTACTCCAAAATCGGGGAGCTTCAGGTGCAGGTGGATTTTTTAAAAAAAGTCTTGGGAAAATGAGCGTACATCAAAAAAGGATACTGGTTACACCTTCTTACCGGAAACTTGCTGTCAGTAAGCAATTTACTCTTTTGGAACTTCCGCGCAGCAGTTATTATTTTAAGCCCCGGGGAGAGAACCTGCTTAACCAGGTCCTTATGAACAAGCTTGATATTAAGTTTACGGAATGTCCTTTTTATGGAGTAGAGCGTATGACCGCTTATATCAATTACAGTTATGGGCTGGGAGTAAATATAAAACGTATCCGCAGGCTGTATAAAATGATGGCTTTGGATACGCTGATGCCCAAACCCGGGCTAAGTAAAAAAGCGAAAAATGCATTCATCTTCCCGTATTTGCTCAATAATCTGACCATCAATCGGCCTAATCAGGTGTGGCAGGCTGATATAAATTATGTAGCCATGCAGAGAGGCTTCATGTACAAATTTGCTATTATTGATGTGTATTCCCGTAAAATCCTGGGCTGGGAAACTTCCAACACCATGAGCGTAGCCTGGATGCTCGAGGTACTTGAATCTGCTATCCGAAAATACGGAAAACCTGAAATTTTCAACTCAGATCAAGGAAGTCAATTTACCAGTTTGAAGTTCGTGAGTTTGCTCAAAAATCACAAAATAAAGCAGTCTATGGACGGAAAAAGAAGGGCGCTGGACAACGTTTTCATCGAACGATATTGGAGGAGTTACAAGTACGAATATCTCTTCCTGAATCCTCCAAAAGATGCGTGGGAATTATTCTCAGAAACGGAAAAATATGTGAAATTTTACAACAAAGAAAGAAGACATGAGGCTCTTGAACGCCTTACTCCCAATGAAGTGTATTTTAACTATAGAAAACTACCAAATGTTTCTT
Organism: Emticicia fontis; assembly: GCF_054779675.1. Lineage (NCBI taxonomy): Bacteria > Pseudomonadati > Bacteroidota > Cytophagia > Cytophagales > Leadbetterellaceae > Emticicia > Emticicia fontis. Next base: position 97,517 of record NZ_BAAGXU010000005.1, on the reverse strand, counting down.
AATTTTGAATAAGTGCTGCCCAAGATAAGGGGAGTACTTCAGTCTTGGCACCCTTTTTAAATCCTTCCGGTCCTTGTTCTGAATAGACCTTCTCCCAATTAAGAATGCTTACTGTACTTACTTCATACTCTCGTGAAGCCTTCGTAAGTCCATGTGTCTTTTTATAATCCAGAATCTCCATTTTCTGCTCCGGAGTCCATTTCTTCCGATGTTTTGTCATAGTACACAAAGTTAAGTAGTTAACTTATTTTTGTGTCCAAGTTTTAATTACGCTACTACCTTTTAAGGCATTTAATAACTATTACCTACAAGCAAATACCCGTTTACCATTAAATAAAATTTTCATATTTAACTTTCGAAATATTTATTTTTATAATACTTTTATACAAAAACTATAATACAATTAAATATTATACAAAATGAACAAGATTTACAAATCCGCTTTAGGTATTCTTATCTGCCTATCAGCAACTCAAACCTTTGCACAAAAGGATAATGTTGGTATAGGCACAACTAAGCCTGATCAGTCAGCTATTCTTGATATTAATTCATCAAATAAGGGTCTATTAATTCCAAGAATGACTTTATTTCAAAGAGCAACGATTCAAAACCCAGCTGAAGGTTTGATAATTTATCAAACTGATAATTTATCAGGTTTTTACTTCTATAATGGGAGTGAGTGGAAAAGCATGACCACTAATACTGTAAGTGACAAATCAGTTGCAGGAACTGATGGGGACTGGACAATTATTGGGAATGCTGGTACGAATCCTAGTACCAATTTTATCGGAACTACTGATAATAAAGATTTAGTATTTAAAATAAATGGAGGAAAATCTGGTACACTTGATGCTAATGGAACAACACTTTTTGGTTTAAATAGTGGATTGAATTATAACACTGCAACATCAACTACTTTTGATCAGAATAGTGGTTTTGGTGCTTATACCTTGTTCAGCAATACTACTGGTACTAAAAATACTGCTGCAGGTTTCTATGCCTTAAAAGGCAATACTACTGGTGAATATAATACTTCTGTTGGTAGATATGCTCTTTATAGTAATACAACTGGAAGTAGAAACCTTGCCTTTGGTGGTGACGCTGTTGGTAGTAATACAACTGGTAGTGATAACGTAGGTCTTGGTTGGGGTGCTTTATATTTTAACGTTTCTGGAACAGGAAATATGGCTATTGGTTCTCAGGCTTTAAATAAAGTAACTGGGAATAATAACGTTGCAATCGGATATCAAGCTGGTTTTAGTGCTACTGGTACTGGTAACCTTTTCATTGGTACACAAGCTGGTTATTCAGAAGCTGGTAGTCAAAAGCTTTATATCGCCAACTCAAATACTGCAAACCCACTTATTAAAGGTGAATTTGACAATAAGAACTTAAAAATCAATTTAGGTGCAACAAAATCTACAACTGTTGGTTTCTTAGCAGTTGGTAACTTTGAAACAACTTTTGCAATGCCAACAAACAATAGCTATCGTCTAATTGTACAAGATGGTATTATAACTGAGAAAATCAAAGTTGCAGTAAAAGGTACTGCTGATTGGGCTGACTATGTTTTTGAACCTTCATATAAATTAATGCCATTAGATAAAGTTGAATCATTTGTAAAAGAAAATAAGCATTTACCTAATGTTCCTTCTGCTGAAGATATGTCTAAAAATGGCTTAGATGTTTCACAAACTAGTGCTAAATTGATGGAAAAAATAGAAGAGCTAACTCTTTATTTAATAGACATTAATAAGCAAGTAGAGCAGTTGAAAAAAGAAAATGAGCAATTGAAGAAAAATCTAAAATAATGTAATATTTTTTTTTTTTCCCCAAACCAATCTATAACTTTGCTACTCAAAGTATTTCCAAATGAGGATTTTATTCGTAGCAAATGTAGATTGGTTTTTTATTTCTCATAGGCTCCCATTAGCACAAGAGGCTGTTAAAAATAATTGGGAAGTGTATTTACTCGCAGGAGATACTGGTGTAGGGCATGAAGTTCAAAAACATGGCATACAATATATCCCGTGGGAAGTATCAAGAGCTGGAAAAAATCCATTAAATGAGTTAAAAAGTTTACTTTTTTTATACAAAATGTATAAAAAAGTAAATCCTGATATTATTCATCAGGTAGCAATGAAGCCAGTATTATATGGCACGTTGATTGCTAGAATATTAGGCACAAAAAAAACTATAAACGCATTATCCGGATTAGGCTATTCTTTTACAGATAATAGGAAAACAGGGAAATTTCTTCTGGTCTTTTTGCGATTTGTTTTAAGCTATACAAAAAATAAACTTATTCTACAAAATCAAGATGATAGTTTATTATTTATAGAAAATAAAATCATTCAAAAGGACAAAATTGTTATTATAAAAGGTTCAGGTGTTGATTCAAAAGTTTTCCAGAAAGTAGAAGAACCTAAAAACGACCCACTTATTATCATGCTGCCTAGCAGGATGTTGATAGATAAAGGAGTAAGGGAATTCGTAAATGTAGCACAAAATTTAAAGGATAGACAGAACCTTAAATTTGTTTTAGTAGGTGGTATTGATAAAGAAAATCCGGCGTGGATTGCAGAGGAGGAGATACTAGAATGGGTCAAGGAAGGTTTTGTTGATTGGTGGGGCCATCAAAAGGATATGAGAGCAATATTAGCCAAGGCTAATATTGTAGTATTACCTTCATATAGAGAAGGATTACCTAAAGTTTTAATAGAGGCGTCTATGCTGGAAAGAGCCATTATTACGACAGATGTCCCTGGATGCAGAGAGATTATTAAACACGAAGTTAATGGTCTTTTGGTACCTTCACAAAACGTTATTGAATTAGAGAATGCAATACTAAGGTTAGCTATTGATAGTGAGTTAAGACTACAATTAGCACAAAATGCTCATGAAATTGCTATTCAGGAATACTCTATTGATAAAGTAATACAAGACACTTTTAGTCTTTATCAATAACCGATTAATAAATTTTTCTAAAAAAAGTTCTACATAATATATCTATTGGCTATTTTTGCTTTATGTCTAAAATATTAATTACTGGAGGAGCTGGGAATGTGGGAGGTAGTCTGGCTAATTATTTATCTCAAAACCCCCAACATAGCATCGTTATTTTTGATAATTTGTTAACCGGTAGCGTCGATAAATTACCATCAAAAAGCCTATCAAATTGGAAATTTATCAGAGGGGATGTCAATAATTATCGAGATATAGCAGCTGTTATGCTAGCATATCAATTTGATTATGTATTCCATTATGCCGCTGTAGTAGGCGTGAAACGAACTCTAGATAACCCTAAGATGGTTTTAGATGATATTGAAGGGATAAAGAATGTTCTTGATTTAGCAAAAAATACTGGGGTAAAAAGAGTTTTTTACTCTTCCTCTTCTGAAGTATACGGAGAGCCAGTAGAGATTCCACAACATGAAGAAACAACTCCATTGAATTCAAGACTACCGTATGCTATAGTCAAAAATTTAGGAGAGGCATTCTTAAAGTCTTATTATCAAGAATATGGTTTAAATTATACCATATTCCGTTTTTTTAATACTTATGGCCCTAATCAAAGTATTGATTTCGTTGTAGCAAAGTTTATTAGTTTAGCATTGCATAATAATGATATTACTATTTATGGTGAAGGTAAACAAACTCGCACATTCTGCTATATAAATGATAATCTAGAGGTAACCAATAAAATATTATCTGAAGGTTATTTCGAAAATGATATAATCAATATAGGGAATGATGTCGAATACACCATTTTAGAATTAGCTCAGAAAGTAATTGACCTGACAAAGTCTAGTTCAAAAATCATCCACCTTCCAGCACTAAAAGAAGGTGATATGACAAGAAGAAAGCCGGACATCACAAAGATGAAACAAATACTTAACCGTGAGCTTTTGTCATTAGATGAAGGCATATTAAAAGTAATGGAGCACATGAAAAACAAATAAATATATAAAACTAATGACCATGAAACACATCTTTATCTTTATATTCTCTAGCCTTATTACAGTATTAGCAAATACAATTTTGCTCGTTTTCTCTAAAAATTTAGGAACCAGAGGAAAAGAAGTTAAACAAGTACGCTGGGCTTCTACGTCAAAACCTTCATTAGGAGGATTTGGGTTTTATCTTGTATTTCTTGGAATCATGGCATTTGTAGGGATACAGAATAATCATCTTTTATTGGTAAACAAAACTCAACTACTTGGAATTTTCGGGGCATTATCTTTAGGGTTCTTTATAGGATTTGCAGATGATACGTATAATACGAATCCCATGCTAAAGTTCATTGGTCAATTTTCCTGCGCTATTTTACTTTTTTTTGCTGATATTCAAATCCATATTATGCCCCAATATCCGCTTGTAAACTTTTTGTTTACATCATTGTGGGTTGTTGGGTTGATGAATTCTATCAATATGCTTGATAATATGGATGCTATTACAGCTTCATCGTCAGCAATGATCATTATTGGTCTATTAGCACTACTTTACATAAGAGGATTTGAAGACAAAACAATAGAGTTCACTTTATTAGCCATTTTAGCTTCTGTGGTTGGATTTTTATATCATAATTGGTATCCAGCTAAAATGTATATGGGAGATGCCGGGAGCCAATTTTTAGGTGTTTTTCTGGCAACTTTCAGTATAATACTAGTATGGGGAGAAAGAGTACCAAATGTAGATACATTTCAATTCAGACAATTAGTTTTTCCAGCCCTACTTTTTATCATTCCGTTAATAGATACAATCACTGTTACTTATAATCGTTTAATGAGAGGACAATCACCATTTGTTGGAGGAAAAGATCATACAACTCATCACTTAGTTTATTTTGGCTTTAAAGAAACAGAAGTAGCTTATTTATATATTTTTATCAATGCACTTTCTATAGGCCTTCTATTATTATTTGCTAATGACCCTCAAACATGGGCCAACAAAATGGTAATTTGGGGTAGTGTATTCTTTGTAACCGTTTTTGGTTTGATTCAGGCAATCTATTTTATTGGTAAAAGAAAACAACAACCAAAGCCTTCATTACCAGTTACGAGCGACTTTAAGATCGAAACCGAGAGTGTTTTTGAATAATTCGCCATTATCTACTGCCAACGAAGAACTAATGCTAAACTTCTTATATGGCTTAAGTATCGATAAATAATATGTATTTTGTATGAGGCCGTTATAGGGTAAATTATATGTACCGTAATTCTTGCTTAAAGCATACTTTAGTGTCCATATAGCACCACTATAACGTCCTTTTAAACTAAAATATACTGCTTGCACCCGATTATTTGAAGTAAAGTTTTGTGGGGCTTTCGGTAAGGAATTAAGAATTGAAGAATTATTAGGAATAAACGGCGTTCCAATTGGCGTTAACTCGTTGTAAGACCATCCATTTCTATAGGTTGAATTATTGAGATAATTATCTCGTCCACGTAATTGTGGAATATCATTTGTACTTTCCGTTTCTCCTCCCTGGCTTGTCGTATTTAAGTATTCTATTATTACTCCTAGCAATCCGTTTTTAACATTCTTTCTTTTTAACGATATTCCTAATAGCCCATCCTGAATGTTATTCAAATAAAATAAACTACCGTCTTCATAAATATTCTGTCTATATAATAATATATCAAAATGGGTAAAATCTATTTCTGTACCTACATCTATTGTACCTAAATGATTACCTATTCTATTCCACTCTTCATTGAGCGGTCTTCCCGTATCTACTCCATTATCACCTTTATTAACGGAGATACCGCTTATGACATGGAGATAAGCATCTAATCCTGATGGAAGTTTATCTATAACTAATCCATTGGGATCAGATTGGGGAACTGCATATCTACCACCCCATTGAACCTGATGATTAAAACCAGCATATACTTTTACTTTCCAATTTGGTTTACCAATTCTTGTATATAACCATTTCTGATGTAAATAAAAATCTTTTACAAATCCATTATCAAACCAACCATGAACAAACGCTCCTTTAATTGATAATAAACCATTTCCTAAAATTGGTGTATAATTTGGAATAGAAATTTGAATCTTAGGAATAGGTAGCGCATTACCAGACCAAATATAAGAGCCTGATGACATTGTGGTGTCTATTAATCCTATCACTTCTTTTCTTCTACCTCCGTAAAACTCAAATACACCAAAACGAGCTTTTATATATGCTTCGGGAAGTAAAACCCGGTTTGTTCGGCCTAAATTAGCAACTGCATCAATTCCATAACCTATACTAAATTTATTCAATCGATTATCGCTATTATACGTAGAATCGTATTCTTTATGAACACCCCCTTCTAAGTTAAGTCCTGGATTCTTTAGTGGAATTATCCCATACTGATTAGAACGTTGCCAAAATGGGGTTTCTCCAGAGCTTGAAAAATAGGCACTACCTGATGTTTGATATTTTAAATTCTTGAATATCTTTTGTCCAAATAAAGAAGGGCAAAGAAAGATTAAAAATACAATTTTGTAGAAGAGTTTCATATTTAAGTATAAAGGAAGACTACCATTTTTTTACAAGCATGAAATTAACACCAGAATTATTACCGTAAATATTTCCAATATCAAAAGCAAGCTGCATTTTTGAACCTAAATGTAATTTTTTAAAGGGAATATCTACTGAAAATAACCCAGAATATTGTTGCAACGCAGGAACTCTAGTAAAACCATATCTACCAATACTTCTAAGAAAAGAACTCTGAAATTTGTAAGGCACGGATGCAATTTGTCCGGCGACTGAAATATTATAGGCTTGTACTCTATTATCTATCGAAAAAAAAGTATAATCTTTAGCTTGATTTTTGTCAGTCAAATTAATGTTAGGTACAATAAATGGAGTACCTATTCCATTGCCACTGTAGCTCCACCCATCAATGTATTGGCCATGATTAAAATAATTTTGCACTTCACCAAAGTGAGTTTCTCTTTTTCCAATAAACCGGGCAAATTGACTAAGTTCTCCTGCCTGACGTCTTGTGTCCAGATATGAAATACTAATTTTTGAATATTCCTTTTGAGAGGTTTCAATGCTAAAGGTATAATTTCCATCCATTGAAAGAAAAGTCTCTGGAAACTGTCCATCTTCATACGGGACTTGTCTGGAAAAAAATAGTTTAGTATTTCTAAGTTTAAAGGTCAACCCTAAATCAAAACTACCCAAGTGATTTCCGAACCTATTTTCGATTTCATAGTTACTATACTTACTAGCTGGAATTTTCCAGTAAATAGGTAATACCACATTCAGGTATGTAAATAAATCGCTTGTAAAATATCCATTTTTCGTAGAGTATTCATCATACTTAAGTGTTTCCGAATATCCACCCCATTGCACTTGATGATTCACTCCTCCGTAGATATTTACATTCCATGAATCCCGGCCTATTTTACCATATAGCCATTTCTGATGCAAATAATACCCTTCTGTATATTGTTGATTGCCAAACCAACCATGTGCGTAGGCCCCTTTGATAGAAATTAAGCCATGCCCAATAATTGATGTATAATTTGGTATAGCAATCTGGACTTTAGGTATCGGCAGTGCATTTCCAGACCAAATATAAGAACCAGCGCCCATTGTAGTATCTACAAGGCCAACTATTTCTTTTCTTCTGCCTGCATAAAACTCAAAAGCTTTCCAACGGATTTTTACATAAGCCTCTGGTAACAATATCTGGCTTTGTTTACCTGCATTCACAGCTAATTGAGCACCATAGCCAAAGCCAAATTTTTTTATTTTTTGAAATTCTGTTTTAGTAGAGTCATACTCTTTTGAAGCGCTTCCTTGAACAGTTACAAAAGGGCTTTCAAGTGGCACAATTCCATATTGATTGGCGCGCATCCAGAACGGAGTTTTTCCAGATAAATACGCTCCTGCACCTAATTGATATTTAATATCAGATAATATATTTTGTGCCTGAATATCAATATAATTGTTGAGGAAAAAAAGTATACATAAAGTAGTACGTAAGGGTTTTATCATAAAGTGTGTTTTATCTTATAAGCATAAATTTACCACTCTTATTTATTTCTGTTCCATCGACTAATTTAGCGTAAATTTTATATGTATAAGTATCAACAGGAGCTGAGGTTCCCTGAAAATTTCCATCCCAGGATTTAAGCGGATCATCAGATACAAATATAGGGCTCCCCCATCTATTATAAATCTGAAAATCAAAGTTAGCAATTCTTTTAAATGTCCCTTTTATTTCGAGATTATCATTAATGGCATCATTGTTAGGAGTAAAAGCATCTGGCAATAGTATTTTAACCAATACCGGAAGCGTATAAGTATTAGAATAGCTTTCAGTACCATTAGGTGAAGTGATTTTTATTCTAAACTTTGCTTCTTCATCAAAACCTTTTAAGTCTGGCGTATATTTTATTTGTGACGCAGATAAAGAAACTACGGTAGAAATCGCCCCTGTATGTTCGTCATAGCTTTGTACCTCAAAAATGCCAATACCTGAATCACCAAAAGGAGTTTCGTCTGTCCAGACTAATTCGCCTTTATTACCTTCTGATAGCCAAACCGTACAAAATGGTGGTGAAAGCGCCGAAATACTTTCGCATTTGTCTATAAAATCGACTGCGTAACAATAGGATTCTTTACTTGGATTAACTGCTGCATCTAAAAAGGCTTTAGGAGCGGTTGATGCAATACTATCTATTTTGCCAAACTTATTATTTTCTAAGCGATGCAGCCTATACTTCTCTCTATCTAATTTCCAGGTACTATTATCTGTAAAATTGATTGTTACAGTATTATCATCTTTTACGGTGGCAACTGTCTCTGTTAAAGCAGTTGGTACAACGTTTTTTCTATCTATACATTGGGTCTGAGAAACGGTTGCTGTTTCTATATACTTAGCATCAGTATAATTATTATAAGTACTGGTTACTTTTGCAGAAAGCGTATAGCAATATTTTTTACTGCAATCGGCGGTGTTATCTGTAAACGGGCTCGCTGGGCTATTAAAAGTTGTTGTATTAGTTCCGTTTTCTTCTCTGACAATTTTCGTCTCTATACGAGTAATATGCGTATAAGCCGCTGTATTTAATATTGGCCCCGTTACAAGACCATTCCACGTTAATTTATTTTCCTGCTCAACTGCTTCTAGTTTGAAAGGCATTGTGCAAACTTCATTGGAATATTCCTGACATATAGTTCCTACTCTACCAACCAAAAAACACTGGCTTTTTGTTTTATCAGTTACAGATACTTTAAAGGTTCCTGATTTTACTTTGTTTGGTAAAGGATTTGCTAAATTACCTGGTCTATCAATCGAACGACTGAAAATACTATATTCAGCATCCGGGTTTCCTTTAAGTGTAATAGTAGCCTCTGTTCCTTCTTCGTTTAAATCAATTTTCTCGATTCTTGGAAACATCTCTCCCCTATCCATTGCAATTGTCATTGGCGCAGCAGCAGGACAACCGGTTAATGAAGAGCCCGATCCTTCTACCAAAACACTCTGAGTTGGAGTAGGAACAGGAAAAGTTTTACTAACAGTAACTGGTAATGTTGCTGTTCCTGGAACGTTGACCACCACCCCATCACTCCATTTGACTTTATACGAAGAAAAATTATTTACAGGTGTATTTCTTATAGTGATGCTTACCGTATTACCGTTACAGGCCTCATAACTAACGTCTGGTCTATTACTATCTCTTACATTAACTACCTTGCAACTGTACATATCTTTACCGTTTTTTTTACCATACTGTAAGACAATATAATCAGCAGATGATACGCTTGGGGGTAATAAAAAAGACCATTGTGCATTTGGACCATCCTTAGAGGGAATACCTGAAATTGCCGATGCTGGTTGCCCACTATAACCGAAGATATATTTTATACTTGTTCCACCGGATTTATCTTTTGCATCAACTATTTGTCCATTACAAACAGTAGCAGGCAAATCAAAATCACCAATTTCAATACCATCTGTGCTTTTAAGGTCACAGATGCCTTGTGAGAAGGCTGAAATTGAAATAAGAAGAAGTAGAATTATTCTCAATACACTTTTCATTTACTGTTTTGAAATTAGTAAAAGTGGGATACAAATTTCCTAATAAATAACGTATCAAGACAACATTAATTCTGTTTTTCTTTCGTTTTTTATTTAATGGTCATATTTACTTTAAGGCTCGCAAAACCTGACTAATTACACCAAACGTAGGCTTTCAAATTCTTTTCCCAAAACCATTTTACTCTTCATACCCAGCCAATCCTGTAATAAAGAAGCATAAATCTGACGAAAATCCACTGAAAACTTTAAATCACCCTCATCCAGGTCATTTAAATCCGGTGCTTCATTCAATACTTTAGGGCGTTTCAGGTTCCCTCCTATCAGAAAAACATTATTGGCGGTACCATGATCTGTACCTGCGCTGGCATTTTGCTTTACTCTTCTGCCAAACTCCGAAAAAGTCATAATCACTACTTCATTCAATTTATTGTTTTTCTGTAAATCACTAACAAAGACATTTATCGAATCAGCGTAGTTTTTCAATAGCCTTTCCTGTTGATTCACCTGATTGAAATGCGTATCAAACCCTGAAACACTTACATAGTATACGTTAGTCGGCATTTCTGAGACTATCAATTCAGAAATGGTTTTAAGTCTTTGTCCTAGCTCTCCTTGTGGATATTGGCTTTGGCTTTTATATATTTTTGATTTAGCATGTAAAAACTCAGCCGATGAAGAAGTTTCAGCCAGAGTTTTATACATATAGGCTAGGTTTTCGTTTTGAATAGTTGGCGTAACTTGTGATACTTTATTGACAAATTCTTTACTTACCTGTTTATACAGTTTCTCAGGATCTTTCACTGCTAATGCTTTTACCTTCTCTCCCTTCATTGATAAACTCAAGGTATCGTCTATTTCCAAGGCACGATACGGCACACATTTACCTTCGCAATTATTATCTAAATAGCGGCCTATCCAACCGGTGTTCAGGTACTCTGTTGATTCACTGGCTGTGTGCCAGATGTCCATCGAACGGAAATGTGAGCGATCAGGGTTAGGATATCCTACACTATTAATGATGCTTACCAAACCCTCATCATATAAACGACGAATACCATCCATAGCCGGATTAAGTCCTAAATCATCATTCAGTTTCAGCACTTTATCAGGCGCAATGCCTATTGTTGGACGAGATTGGTAGTAAATGTCGTTGCGGAATGGAATAACTGTATTCAGTCCATCGTTTCCGCCTGATAGCTGAACAATGACTAAGGTTTTATTTGATGTCTGGCCAATACCCAAATGCGCTCTTTCATAAGCTTTCAGAAAATTAGGTATGAGCATGCCTCCTACTGTTGCTAAAGCGGATTGTTTGATAAACTCTCTGCGTGATGCCATAGCTATATATATTTTGAATAGTAGAAAATCTTTTAAATAATTGTGAAACTTCAGCATAGCTGATACTCCGGTAACATCATCAAAGCCATTGTGGCTTTTTTGATAATTTCAGGTTTAAGATCCGTTTTTATTTTATCCTGAATACCCTGAATGACGCCCTCAGCAGGTGAAACCTGTAAAAGGAAATCGCTTGTTTCTGCCATTAATTTTGGTTCTTTATCCGAAAAATCTTTGGCATAGGTTTCCCAGTTTATATTAGCACGGAAACTTCTTTTGCGGGTCTGATAGTCGGTATTAATATCACCGTCACTTTTGGCATTTATTTCAGGCTTTTTATCCGTAAAAATCAATGCCGGAATTTGCATTCTGAATAGTAGACTTGAGCTATCAATCCAGTTTTTGCCGCCCGGCCAGCCTGCTACATTAGGTGGGTACAATAATACCTGACCTAATACCCTTTGAATAAAGAGGTTCGTCTGTTCTTCTTCGAAACTTAGCCCTAAAGTTCTTTTTAAACCAACTAATAATTCAACCGGAGATTTGACATGAGTACCAATATTCTGCTTATCATAAAACCAATCTGAAGTATAGATATTTTCGAGCAAGTCGGTTATATCGTAGTTGGTTTTATAGAATTTTGCAGCTAAATCTTTGATTTTTTCCTGATGCCAGGGAGTAGAAGCATTTTCGTTGACGAAGTTCTGATAGATTTTAGTAGTAATAAAGACAGCAGTTTGTTTATTCTCCAAAATCATCTGAATAATATCTTCACCCTTAAAGTATCCCTTTTTACCAAAAACTATTTTTTCTTCTTCATCATGCTGCCTTTCACGAAAGATGAAACTGCCTTTGATGTCAAAATCCCAACCGGTGAAAGCCCTGGCTACTTCTTTAATGTCTTTCTCTGTATAGTTTCCTCTACCCAATGTAAATAGCTCCATTAATTCACGGGCGAAGTTTTCGTTAGGGCTTCGTTTTTTATTCTGCTTATTATTCAAAAATTGGAGCATAGATGGCTCTTTTGAAACCGCCAGCAATAAATCTCCAAAGCTACCCAAAGCATACTTGCGAAGTGTATTTACATAACTCTGTGAAAAGGAAGCGTTGATACTACGAGCCACGAGATGCCCATGCCAGAAAAACGCCATTTTTTCTCTTAACACGCCTTTCTCGACACTCATTATGTCAATCCAGGTCGTATTTAGTTTGGCTTGTTCTTCTCTCCTTTCTTTTTGCAGGTCTTTTAGTTTGTCGCGGTCAAATCCTACTCCTCCTGTCTCTTTCTTTTCCATTCTCATCTCCCGTAGTTGCTTCAGATCTCCGGCTATATCGGGTGGACTTACTACTTCAATAGGCGCGAATGTTTCTGATTCTTTCAGCATTTTCCTGAAAACCTGCTTTGCCGAATGTTTTTCGGCCTCTTTCACAACAGAGAGCGATTCTCCGAATCCGGCTCGCCAGAATAGATGTTGGGCGTGCTTTTGTAACATAGCTTAATGGTTAAGGTACATTGGTTTAGATTGATAAAAACAGACTAAGGTTTAATGTATGACAGGTTGTCTGGTAAGATTTAATCTGTTTTCTTGATTTTTTTCGTCTTAAATCTGTTTTCTATCTATATGGTAGCCTAAATCTCTGCTATCAGTATTACGCCTTGGACTAAAAATGCGTATCTTTGCACTCTATTTTGGGGAAGGACCCATTTTCGCTTATTATTATGCACTACAAAGAGTATAAATCAGTCAACTACGCAGCAATTGCTGACGAGATTCTTGAATTCTGGAAAGAGAACAAAATATTCGAGCAATCTATCGAGGTAAGAGAGGGTGCACCTACTTTTACTTTTTTTGAAGGACCACCCTCAGCGAATGGAACGCCGGGTATTCACCATGTGATGGCTCGTACGATTAAAGATATTTTTTGTCGCTATAAAACACTTCGTGGGTATCAGGTAAAACGTAAAGGTGGTTGGGATACACATGGCTTGCCGATTGAGCTACAAGTAGAAAAAGAATTGGGTATTACCAAAGAAGATATAGGTGTTAAGATTTCGGTTGAAGATTATAATAAGCAATGTCGTGAAACGGTAATGCGTTTTACTGACCAGTGGAATGACCTGACCGAAAAAATGGGTTATTGGGTTGATTTGGATGATCCCTATATCACTTATAAAAACGAATACATCGAGAGTATCTGGTATTTGCTGAAAGAGTTTTATAACAAAGGTTTGTTATATAAAGGCTATACCATTCAGCCATACTCTCCTGCGGCCGGAACAGGACTTTCGTCGCATGAGTTGAATATGCCGGGTACTTACAAAGAAGTAAAGGATACTTCTTTGACAGCCCAGTTTAAAGTAAAAAAATCGGAGAAATCGGACTTTTTATTTGAAGCAGCACAAGGAGATAATGTCTATATATTAGCATGGACAACTACGCCCTGGACACTTCCTGCAAACTCTGCGCTTACGGTAGGTAAAAATATTGATTATGTATTGGTGAAAACCTTTAATCCATATACTTATCTGCCTGTGAATGTAGTTTTGGCAAAAGTTCTGGTAAGCAAATATTTATCAGAAAAAGGGCATGATGGAGATTTTGAAGGTTTTGAGGCATCAGATAAGAAAATCATTCCCTGGACTGTTCTTGCCGAATTTAAAGGCTCTGAACTAGAAGGGATTGAATATGAACAGTTATTGCCTTATGTGCAACCTGAAGTAGCCGCATTCAGAGTTATCATCGGTGATTTTGTGACTACCGAAGACGGTACAGGGGTTGTGCATACTTCGCCTACCTTTGGTGCTGACGACTTTCGTGTAGCGCAACAAAATGGTATTCCGCCTATTATGGTTAAGGATGAAACAGGTAAGGATGTACCGATTGTTGACAAACGTGGCCGTTTTGTAAAAGAAATCACAGATTTTGCCTTAGAATATGTAAAAGAGCAATATCTGACGGATGCAGAAAAAGAAACAGAGCGCCAGAAACAAGGTCGTGATAAATATTTGTCGGTTGATGAGCGTATCAGTATCAAACTAAAAACTGAAAATAAGGCTTTCAACGTTCAGAAGTTTGATCACCCTTACCCACATTGCTGGCGTACTGATAAACCTGTATTGTATTATCCTCTGGATAGCTGGTTTATCCGCACTACGGCTATGAAAGACCGCTTGGTGGCTCTCAATAAAACCATCAACTGGCAACCGGAAAGCACCGGTACCGGACGTTTCGGTAACTGGCTGGAAAATGCCGTTGACTGGAACTTATCGCGTAGCCGTTACTGGGGAACACCACTACCAATCTGGAGAAGTGAAGATGGTGAGGAAGTTTGTATAGGATCCTTAGAAGAGTTGAAAAATGGCATTACTCATGCCTTGAAGGATGATGCGTTATCAGCAGAACAAAAACAGAAGAATGATTATTTCCTGGAGTTGTTAGCTGAAAACAAAGAAGACTTACATCGTCCTTATGTAGATGAGGTATATCTGGTTTCGACAAGTGGCAAAGTGATGCAACGTGAAAGCGACCTGATAGATGTCTGGTTTGATTCAGGAGCGATGCCTTTTGCACAATGGCATTATCCGTTTGAAAACAAGGAAATCTTTGACAATAGCTATCCTGCTGATTTTATTTCAGAGGGCGTTGACCAGACCCGTGGCTGGTTCTTTACTTTGCACGCTATCTCAGGTATGTTGTATGACTCTATTGCCTTTAAAAATGTGGTATCAACCGGATTGGTATTAGATAAGAATGGTAATAAGATGTCGAAGCGTTTGGGTAATGCAGTGAATCCATTTGAAACATTGAAACAATACGGAGCTGACCCAACCCGCTGGTATATGATTACTAATGCCGAGCCTTGGGATAACCTGAAATTCAATGTAGATGGCATTACAGAAGTGCAACGTAAGTTCTTTGGTACATTAACCAATACTTACAATTTCTTTGCGCTATACGCCAATCTGGATAATTATAAAATGACGGAGTCTGATCGTGTTCCATACGAGCGTTTGCCGGAAATGGATCGTTGGATTCTCTCGAAATTAAATACGTTGGTAAAAGAGGTTGCCGAACAATATGAGACCTATAACCCTACAAAGGCAGGGCGTTTGGTACAGGATTTTGTTTGTGACCAATTGTCTAACTGGTATGTGCGTTTGTGTCGCCGTCGTTTCTGGCAAGGTGAAATGACCGAGAACAAGCAAGCAGCTTACGAAACACTTCAACATTGTCTGGTGGTAGTTTCGCAGTTGATGTCACCTATCGCTCCTTTCTATGGCGATTGGTTATATAGAAATATGACCGATTGTATCCGTGAAGAAGCGAAAGAAAAGAGAACGCATTTCTTGCATGAATCAGTACACTTCACGCAATGGAATGAGTATGATGCCAACATGGTTGATGCAGATTTAGAAGAATCGATGGATTTGGCGCAGAGAATATCGTCTTTGGTTCACTCGTTGCGTAAAGGGCATAAGATAAAGGTTCGTCAGCCTTTACAAAGAGTGCTGGTTCCGGTATTGTCGGAAAGCATTCGTGAGAAAATCCGCCATGTAGAAGAAATCATCAAGTCGGAAGTAAATATCAAAGCGGTTGAATATCTGGATGATGATTCGGGTATCCTGAAAAAGAAAGTAAAACCTAATTTCAAAGTCTTAGGCCCAAAATATGGCAAGGATATGAAAGAAGTAGGCAACTTCATCAATTCGATGACAGCTGAGCAATTGAAAGAATTGGAGAAAAGTGGTGAGCTTTATACAAATTCAGCTTTAGCAAGTTTCTCTTATTTGAAGCTGGAAGATGTTGATATATTGACAGAAGATGTACCTGGTTGGTTAGTAGCCAGTGAAGGAGGCATCACGGTAGCTTTAGATATGGCGATCTCGGAAGAACTACGTAATGAAGGTATCGCCCGTGATTTTGTGAATCGTATCCAGAATTATAGAAAAGACAATGGCTTTGAGGTAACAGACAAAATCAATATCAAGCTACAAAACAATAATGAAGCGCTGGTAACAGCTATTGCCGCAAATAAAGAATACATCTGCCAGGAAGTACAGGCGCTCTCTTTAAATATCGTGCAAGACGCTATTCAGGATGCGAGCCAGATTGAGATGGATGAGTTTTTGTTGATGGTGAAAGTTGAAGTGGCTGGCTAAGATTCTTATAGATACAGAAAAGGTGGAGAAATCTCCACCTTTTTTTATGTCTTAGCTACATGCTTAATACCATCTAATAGCCTATCTAAATCATTCAAGGTAGTATATACATGAGGTGTTACACGTACCCCATCTAATTTTTCCCACTTCACAGGTGAAGTATGGATTTTAAATTTACCTAATAATTCTCCTTCAATTTTCCCGCCTTCTAAACCCTCTATACCAAAGTGAGCTAAGGCACCTGAAAACTCCTGTTTAAGTGATGTATTGAGTTTAAATTTAGGGATACTGCTTACGGCCTCTTTAGCCCAATAATTTTTCAGATAGCGTAAACGAGCTTCTTTACGGGCATTGCCAATAGCCAATTGGAAATTAAGCGCCTGCCCGATGGCTTGTTCAATCATAAAAGGTCTTGTACCCAGATTTTCGAATTTCCTGATATTATCTGAATTAGGTTTATCGTTTGGTATCAACGGAAACACTTTGCTGATTTTCTCTTTCTTTATCCACAACATACCAGACCCTATCGGTGCAGAAAGCCATTTATGTAAACTTGTCCCGTAGTAATCACCACCTAATTCAGGAATTTTATACTCTAAGTGTGCAAATGAATGGGCACCGTCAATTACTACTTCAATACCTCTTTTATGTGCTTCGTCGGCTATGCGTTTGGCAGGCAAAATCTGACCGTTCCAATTGATGATATGGGTAATATGCACTACCTTGGTTTTGGGCGTCATTTGATCCACAAACTTTTTCACTATTAAGTCATTATCTTCAGCAGGCAAATCTAATTCTACATAATTGATTTTTAGCCCTTCTCTCAATTCTCTTTGTCTATACGCATGAAGCATATTCGGATAATCGTAACGTGTCATCACAATTTCATCACCCCTTTGCAAAGGCAAGCCTAATATGATAGTATCTAAGGCTTCAGTCGCGTTACGATTAATAGCAATTTCCTCCGGTGATACGCCACCATATTTAGCGAGGTTTTCTCTGAGTGGTTCTCTGCCCTGGTCTAATATCCGCCACATAAAATAACTGGGTGCTTCGTTGGCAAACTTACCATAGCGTTCAACAGCATTTTGCACCACTAAAGGCGCAGGACTAACCCCTCCATTGTTCAGGTTAATGATCTGCGGTGAAACTGTATAGGCTTGTTGAATCTGATACCAATAGTCTTCGTCAGAGGCTAATTCTTCTGCTGTTTTATTCGGGCTTAGCTGACTAATGGTTAAGAGGTTATCAGCCGAAAGTGCCTTTAAGGATGGGATAAGAGATGCACCTGTAAAAGCCGATAGTTTTTGGATAAAGTGTCTGCGTGATTTCATTCTGGAGTTTAGGTATTGATGTATGCGAATATAAAGAAAAGGCAATTTGATTCAAATGCCTAAAACACATTTATTACTTACTTACCATAGAATGTATAAATGTTACTATTTAGGCATAAAAAAATCCCAGCCTTAGGGCTGGGATTCATATTTGCACTACTCTGCGCCACTATTCCAAACTCAAACCATAACAAGTCGTACGTGATGCACTTTGGTAAGTGCCACAAATCATTACGCCTTCATCTCCATTTGCTTTCGCTTCTTTGATCGCCGCTTTGAAGTCGTTTACATTGTTTACTTTCTTTTCACCAACTTTCAATACAACAAATCCTTCACGCATTTGGGTATAGTCTGCAATATCACCATCATAAATTCTTTTCACTACTACACCACCTGATACTCCGAATTTTTGTTTTTCTGCTGACGATAATTCGGCTAAATCAACACCTAATTTTTCAAAAGTACTGTTGCTTTCTGCAACTTCTTTTTTCAGGAAATCTTTGCCACCGTCACGATTGCGTAAGGTTACATCGAAATCTCTCAATTTGCCATCACGTGCTACTGTTACTACCGCAGATTCACCCGGACGTTTACGACCAATCATTTCCTGTAATCTTGGGCCGCTTTTGGTGTCAACGCCATCTACTTTCACAATCACATCACCTTTCTGGATACCAGCAGCTTTTGCAGCACCATTGTCGATTACGTCGGCTACATAAATACCTTCTGATACTTTTGCACCTACTTCTTCAGCTTTTTTGCTATCCAGTTCAACCAGATTGATACCTAAGTATCCACGTTGTACATTACCATACTTCACAATGTCAGCTGTTACTTTCTTTACGATGCTCGATGGAACCGCAAAAGCATAACCTGCATAAGCACCATTCGGGCTGGCAATGGCAGTATTGATACCGATTAATTCACCTTTCAGGTTTACTAAAGCACCACCACTATTACCCGGATTTACAGCTGCATCAGTCTGAATAAATGACTCAATCGCATCTGATGTTCTTGATTGACGATCATCACCACCACGTCTGAACATTTGTTGTTGTTTCTGTGCCAGGATACCGATATTACGGCCTTTAGCACTTACGATACCTGCTGTTACAGTTGATTCGAGATTGAATGGATTACCTACTGCTAATACCCATTCTCCTACTTTTACGTTATCAGAGTTGGCAAATGTCATGGCAGGGAAGTTTGAACCTTCGATTTTAATAACTGCAATGTCAGTTGATGGGTCTGTACCTAAAACCTTTGCTTTATACGAACGGTGGTCAGAAGTTACTACCTCTAATTCGTCTGCGCCTTCTACTACGTGGTTGTTAGTGGCAATATATCCATCATTTGAGATGATTACACCTGAACCCGAAGATTCCTGTTGCTGGCTACCACCGCCACCGCGTGGCATTCCGAATGGAGAATCATCGCCGAAGAAATCATCGAAGATAGAGCGTTGCTGACGCACCATGCGAGATGATTTCGCTTTGATGTGTACCACTGAAGGTGTTGATAATTCTGCTGCATAGGTGAAATCGCCAGGAGCGGCGCCACCTCCAGGATAGTTGGCTAAACGATTGATTGAGGTTGGTGAAGAAGATTCGCTAAAAATTACATCCTTTCCTTCAAAACCCAGCATACGATACCCACCTATGGTAACGATACTACTGGCTAAAGCAATACCGATTGTTTTTAATGTGCTGTTCATAGTTCTTGACTGCTGATTTAAAACTGAATTATTCTGATTACACTGACCGGCGTTCCGGTCATTAGTAAAATATACTCAAATCTTACTCGCTTATTTAATAGGGTAACAAAAATAGTGTTTTCTTGTTTATACAAATTTAACGTAAAACTATTTATGATAATTCGAACTACTATTGTTTTTTAACAAATTTTAACTAAGGGTATTTCTGATACAATTAAAGGGCAAGAAACCCGCTGGAATCCTGCCCTTTTATCATCTATCTAACGTACTTATGCGATTTCTATTGCACGTGGTTCTTTTGGTTTTGCTTCCTCTTTTTTAGGTAATGATAAACCTAAAACGCCTTCGTTATATGAAGCCACGATTTTATCTCCGTCAACGGTTTTTGGTAAAGTAAACGAACGTTTGAATGAAGAATAGTTAAATTCTTTACGGGTATACTTACCATTGTCTTTGTTTTCTTCGCTTTCAGTTTTTTGTTCGGCCGAAATGGTTAATACGTTTTCGTGAACATTGATTTTGAAATCTTCTTTTTTCAAACCCGGAGCAGCTAATTCAATTTTAAATTCATTCTCACTTTCTAACACATTTACAGCCGGGAAAGAATGTTGATGAGTTGGAGCGACACGCTCGAAATCATTAAAAAAGTTTTGTAATGCTGATGGAAATGATGGGGCGAAACTTCTTACTAATGTTGCCATGGTTTTATTAATTTTTATCTTGTTTAACATTTATTTGCCACAACCTCGTGGCGACGCATACTTTATTAACAATTTGTATACCACCACAAAAAACAAGACAAAATGACATTTTTATTATATTTTAATAAAAAAATAGATGACAAAATGTCATTTTCAATTAATTATATTCTGCTAAAAAGTCATAAAAACCAAAGCGGGAGCTGGCTCAGTACCAACTCCCGCTTCTAGAATAAGTAGCTATTTTATCAATTCAGTTTCTTTAAAAGTTCTTTGGCATAGACATTATTTGGGTTAACAGCTAATGATTTTTCGCAATACTGAAGTGCGTTTTTCTTATCACCTTTTTCCTGATAGGCTTCGGCCAAACGGTAAAATCCATTATCACTTTGTGGATTAGCAGCTACTGCTTTCTGGTAATAGTTAATGGCCCTGTCAAAGTTTTCCTTATCCAGATACAAGCCTCCCAGATTAAAATTCGCTTCATAATGCTTTGGATTCAGGCGCACTACAGTTTCCAGGTCAACTATTGCTCCATTTACGTTACCCAAAGTTGTTTTACAATTTCCTCTTTTATAATAACTCGTTTCCGGATTAATGCCTAAACTTATGCAACGGTCGAAAGCTGCGAGCGCTTTACTGGTTTCATTTTTATTATAAAAATCTAATGCTTTTTTGAATAATTGTGGCTGTGGAATTTTACTGATTTCTTCGGCAATTTCTTCCGTATCCGAAATATCAACACCTTCGGCCATTTTCAGTTCAAAACCATCAAATACATCTACATTGTTAGTATTGGCCAAGGCTTTCAGTTCTTTCCCTTTTTCAATGGCTGATCCGGCCGTATGTGCTTCTTTTTTACTGACTTCCAATTGATATTTGCCTGCAACTTTGGCAATACCTACATATTTATAATCTTGTTTCACAAGCACTTCTTTCAAGTGCGCTATGTCTTTAGGATCGCTATCAATAAAATAATAGTGATAATTCACAGGCTCCTGCTCATTGAAACCATTATTTTTCAGCTGGGTAAAAAGGGCCTGTACTTCGTTGGCATGATTGCACTTTTGTCCAAAGCTAAGAACCGGCGCAAAAGACATGGCAAAAAAGCCAAAAGCAATACTGCTCTTGTGCAGAGATAGATTTTTAGTTGTGTTCATAATCATACAATTAAAAGAGACTGGTTTGTGTAAACTCCGAATAGGTATAGGGTTTTAGCACATCAGGTATATTTGAGTCTTTCTCCGAAATTCTGCGGCTTATGGTATAAGCTTCCATCTTGTTTTCGTCGAAAGGTTTGGCAAAAGAGTCTATGGTAGTTTTGTCGAACCCTTTATGAAGCCAATCCAGTTCAGTTTCCTTAGATAATATAACGGGCATTCTTTTCTTCGAATTGTGTATTCGTGCCATTAAAGGATTGGCATCTGTGGTAATAATAGAAAAAGTCTCCTGCATTTCTCCATTCTGCGTATCCGTCCAGACTTCCCAGATTCCGGCCAGGCTGAAAATCTCCTCATTTTTTAAATGTATATAGTACGGAATCTTCTTATTCTCTAGTGTTTGCCATTCAAAAAAACCAGTTGCAGGCACTAAGCAATGTCTTTTATGGGCAGACTCTCTGAAAGAGGGTTTTTCAAAAATGGTTTCTATACGGGCATTGGGTGTATTTTTTCGCAGCTCCATCGCCTTGTCATGATTTCCTGCCCATGAAGGTATCAATCCCCATTGCATCAGTTGAATGGTATCAGGCTCGGCAGCAGTAATGACAGGCCAAGGCAGAAAGCTAAAAGCGTTGGCATGATAGACAGGCTTTAGCTTTTCCAGTTTTTTCAATTGCTTGGCTCTATAGCGTTCTTTCAGCCGTTCAGCATCAGCCTCTAATGATAGATGATAACACATTTTTGCAGTTCGTTTTGTGGAATTGATAGGTACTAAAATAAACTACTAATTTAAGCATTTGTTAGTATTGAGACAAGATTTTTTAGTCTAAAGTAGTCTTATAGTCATCTTTGAAAAGGCTTAAAAAAAGCAAAGACACCCCGAAGAGTGTCTTTACCATCCCATTTCCTGACAAATTTTCCAAACTATTCTGGGATTCCGAAAGCGCGGGCAACAGCGGCAAAATTAGTGTAATCTAAATTGGCTCTTGTTTGTACGCCTCCGGGTATAATAACGTAGCGGAACTGCAAATTATTGGCTGGTTTTCCTGAGGGTTCTAATAATTCGAGAAAATTGATAATTACCCGATCAATACTCATACCTACATTATAATTGCTGATACTAGAACTGGTAGTTAGTGTAAGCGGTAGCAAATAACTGGCACTATTAGCATTCTGACGGCTATAGGCCAATACCACGCCCCTATCTACGATATCCTGTGTAATTTTTCCTTCAGGAATTGAATATGTATAATTAATGTCTGACAATTTTTGCCAATCATTCACACCTGGTGTAATCCAGCCCGAATAAATTACATTGGCTGTGCCTGGGTCTCCTTTATCACCCTTAGAACCATCTGCTCCGTTGGCTCCATTACTACCATTGGTTCCGGGGTCACCTTTATCTCCCTTTGTACCGGTAGCCCCAGTTGCACCTGTTGCTCCGGTAGCGCCTGTACCGGCGGGACCAGTCGCACCGGTACTACCCGTTGCCCCTGTAGAGCCTGTTACTCCTTGTACTCCGGGCAATCCGGGTGCGCCATTAGGGCCTTGAGGGCCTTCACAGGCTACTGTTGCTAATATTAAACAACTAATGAATACCAGTGGATATAGTTTTGTCTTCATGCGTACTGTTTTATGAAATAAATTAAAGTTTGGATTCGAGTTGACTATTTTCTTAAAATATTTTTCTAAAAATATCAAAATTAGTCCATAAAAAACCCTCTAAGGTTATTTTTCTTAGAGGGTTGTTATACCAATTAAATCGATTTTGGTTGCTGAGAAAATCTTACTTCCAAGCCCCTATCCAATTTATTCTTCACAATCTTAATACTGACTTGTCCTGCGGGTTTAATTTTCCATACAAGTATCGGGTTTTCCGATACAGGCTTTCCGTAGCGCACTGAAAACAAATTACTGAGTTCCTGTTTCAGGTTTTCATTTGTTTCATCGGTGTTCATATAAATATCTAATTCAACCCCTGAAACTTTATTCTGGCTATTTTTTTCGTACAGAATATCAACAGTTTCCAGGTTTTCGGTATCAAAAGAATAGCCTACGTGTGAGTCTTCTTCTTCAAAAAGCTCGACCGTTTCTTTCTTTTTTACATCCTCTATTGAATCGCCAAATTTAACACCTCTTAAGAGACCTTCACCGGTACCCATAATGGTACGGGCCAGGTTCTGCACATTGCTTGCGGCAGGTGCAGTTGTTGGTGGGGGAGGGACATCTACTTCCACTTTTTGGGTTTCTTTTGGGTTACTACAAGCTAGAATAAACAAAATTAAAACAAAAATGTAAATTTTCATGAGTTAGAACTTATTGTATCAGTATTTAATCTATTTTTAACCGAGAATATACTTAAAAAATATTCTTAAAAATCTCTGGTAATCGCAAAGAAAACTCGCTTCTCTCCTAGACCATTTAATGAATAGTTAATCCTTCCGACCATATTATAAAAAGTTACTACATCAAGGCCCAAACCTGCTCCGGCAATAAGTGTATTTGCCAGGTGGCTGTTATTCAATGCCGAAAAATCATTCTTCACGTACCCAACGTCAATAAACGAATTTAAGTATGCCGCTATCGGAAAAGTATTGAATTGTTTTATCTTAAGATATTTCCTCAGATCATATGTACGGTTAAATAGCTGGTATTTCAGATTGGTTTTTAACAATCCGTATTGCTGCCCATCAACCACATATAATTCATACCCTCTTACCAGATCGTTACGATAACCCAAGCCTAAAGTCTGTAAAAAGGGTTGTTTTTTCGGAAACGACATTCTGCCTCTGACACTATAATTGGCATAGAATTTCTTGCCTAAAGGAATATATTGGGTAAATCCTGCCGATAGACTGAATAAATTTACATTATCACTGGGCAATAACCCATATTTAGTCGCTCCAAAATTTACCGAATAGCCATCTAAGGCGTATTGTCTGTTATCTCTTTTATCATAAATATAAGCATAACTCGCCAGGAAGTAATTCTGTTTTTGTTTAGCGTTTAATAAATAATTAGGGTTCAATACAGCGATGGTATCGCCTATCTCAACCTGCGTATAACTTAGCTCTAGTTGTTGGTTCTGATAGAATCCTTTTCGTTGGCTGAAAACCGAGTAAACGTATAATCGTTCTCTTTGTCTGCCCTCACTCTGAAAAAACTGTAATTTATCTTGCCAGGTGCGGTAAGCCATCGTTTTATTTAATACATATAATACTCCTACCGAAACTCTTTTGGTGAGGTCTTTATCCAGATAAGGAGTTGAGTAAGCTATTTCGAAATTGGGAACGAAGCCAAATTCAGCCCTGAGCTTTATCTGATCGTTATTACCAGTCAGATTTGAATGCCGGGCATATACACCATAAATCGTCCTTCGCAAATCCCGTTTGCGTTCATACCACCACTCATTAAAATTACGGTCAGCTAAATAAAAGACCGGGAAAGCAACAAAGTATAAGCGCTCTTTTACTTCAATTTCAATATCTATGACTGAATCGCTGATGTCAACAATACTTATATTGACCGTGACAAACAGATTCGTATTTACTACTTTTCTGCGGTCAATTTCCAGCACTTCTTTTAGTGTTGCTTTTTTCAGACTATCTCCTGCCCTCACTCCTACTTCTCGCAGAATAATTTTTTCTTTGGTTCTAACATTCCCCTTTATCAATATCTGGCGAACATATACAGAATCAGCAGCAAAGCTCTGGCTATAGCATATTTGTAAAAAGCAAAGCAGGAAAAAGAAGCTGAATTTATTCATTCAAAAGGGGTAGATAGGAAATTTCGTTTTGCGCCCAATAGGTAAAAGAGCATTTACGGTTTGAAAACTCAAAATTAAGGTATTTCTACGAAAAAATTGAGGAAACGTCCGGAGTTAAATTTTATAAATAAATACATAAAAGCTAAATTATTACCATATTTACAGATTCAACCTTAAAACCTGAATTATGGAGCGTTTGTTTATTACCGAGAAAATCAGCACGCTATTACCCCGAATCAAAGAATTTGTAGTCAATGAGTTATATCCTTTAGAAACTACCGAAAATCTTACACATAATTTCTCCTTCATAGAGCCTGTTCTGCAAGAAAAAAGAGCCTTAGTGAAAAAAGCGGGCTTATGGGGTTTGCACTTGCCCGAAGAAGACGGCGGCTTGAACCTGAGCCTTTGCGAGTTTGGACAAATCAGTGAGATTCTGGCTATGACTCCTTTCGGGCATTTTGTATTTAATACACAAGCCCCTGATATTGGCAATACTGAACTGATGCATAAATATGCCCCTGAGCACCTGAAAGACCAATACCTGAAACCTTTGATGGATGGGGCTATCAGAAGTTGCTTCTCTATGACTGAACCCGAATTTGCAGGCTCTAACCCCACGCGCATGGGAACAACGGCGGTAAAAGATGGCGATGATTATATAATTAACGGACATAAATGGTTTACGTCTTCGGCTGATGGGGCTGCCTTTGCCATTGTGATGGCAGTAACTAACCCAGATGCAGCACCACATAAAAGAGCCAGCCAGATATTAGTACGTACTGACACTCCTGGTTTTAAACTGGTAAGAAATATTCCCATTATGGGCCATGCGGGAGATAGCTGGGCAAGCCATGCAGAAGTAACTTATGAAAACGTAAGAGTACCTCAAGCTAACCTGATTGGTGCAGAAGGGATGGGATTCTTATTAGCGCAAGAGCGCCTGGGGCCGGGCAGAATCCACCATTGTATGCGTTTTATTGGCATTGCCGAACGTAGTTTTGAGTTGATGTGCCAGTATGCCGTTTCGAGAGAAATGGAAGAAGGCGTAGTGTTAGGAGAAAAACAATTCATTCAGGGATTTATTGCTGAAAGCCGTGCAGAGATTGATGCGGCTCGCTTATTAGTGTTAAGAACAGCCAAAAACATAGATGAGCAAGGAGCAGCAGCAGTACGTGACGAAATATCTATGATTAAGTTCTTTACAGCCAATATGATGCTTCGGGTGATTGATAGAGCTATACAGACACATGGGGCTTTGGGTATGACAAACGATATTTTATTATCACACTGGTACTCGCACGAAAGAGCAGCTCGTATTTATGATGGTGCTGATGAGGTTCATAAAGCAGCCTTAGCAAGAG
This sequence comes from Emticicia fontis, assembly GCF_054779675.1. NCBI lineage: Bacteria > Pseudomonadati > Bacteroidota > Cytophagia > Cytophagales > Leadbetterellaceae > Emticicia > Emticicia fontis. The sequence goes on along the minus strand of NZ_BAAGXU010000005.1, from coordinate 70,933 downwards.
GGATTCTGAAAGGTTATGGGTTGGATGTTAGAAAAAAATAAAATTCATATTATGAAAACACTGTTATTTATCTTCCTGTGCCCTTTACTAATTTTCGCACAAAGCGAAAGAGAGCCCTTATTTATTTCTTTTGATGGCACCAAAATCCATTATGAAATAACAGGCGAAGGTATACCCGTGGTTTTGTTGCATGGCTTTATGAGCAATAGCAAATCATGGAAAAGAGGGGTATTGATTCAGACCTTGGCAGATAATGGTTTTAAAGTAATCAATGTAGATTTAAGAGGGAATGGGTTATCAGACAAACCACATTCTTTAGAAGCTTATCAGGATAACGCCGAGCTCAAAGACGTAATGGCATTAATGAAGCACCTGGGCTTTAAGAAATATCATGTAGTAGGTTATTCAAGGGGAGCAATTCTGGCAGCTAAGCAATTGACCATAGATAAACACATTATGAAAGCTGTGATTGGTGGTGCAGGCGTCGATTTTACCAATCCGAAGTGGGAGCGTAGAAAAATGTTTGCAGAGGCATTCTCGGGGAAAGCTCATTTATACCCTGAAACCAAAGGGGCTATTGAAAGTGCCAAAAGAAATGGCGTTGATACCTTGGTAATGGGTTATTTACAAAAAGTACAGCCTACTACCCTACCCTCAGAATTAGCTAAAGTCAAGAAACCAGTGTTGGTTATCTCAGGCGACCAGGATAGTGATAATGGCGATGTACCTGCTTTGGCTAAAATGATACCCAATGCTACCCTGAAAACCGTTCCGGGTAATCATGGTAACACCTCTATATCAGAACCATTTGCGAAGGAGATTATGGCTTTTTTGAAGGAGAAATGATTATGTATCACGATTTTTTAAATTGTCTGTTTATAGTACAGTAGAATTTGACTGATATTTACAAGCGACGATTTATAAAATCGTGATACAAAGTCTATTAATCAGGCCACATCCAATATTATTCTAAAAGTAGTCCCTTTATCAATCTGGGTTTCTTTTACATACAGCCTACCGTCGTGATAGTTTTCAATAATACGTTTAGCTAGTGTGAGCCCTAATCCCCAGCCTCTTTTCTTGGTACTGAAGCCCGGTTTGAATATTTTGCGGAGATTGGCCTGAGTAATTCCCTTACCTGTATCTGTTACATCAATCGCTATTCTATTCTTATTCAGTGGTGATATTGTTACAAACAATTCACCTTTACCTACCATCGCATCAACTGCATTTTTGCAAAGGTTTTCCACTACCCATTCAAATAAATGTCGGTTTACTTCTACCATAGTATCACCCGGAATATGACTTGCAAAATGAACTTTTACTTTGGTTGAAATTCTTCTTTCCAGATATTTCAGGGTCTGTTCAACCATTTCGGCTATCTTCTCCTGACTCATTTGAGGGATAGACCCAATGTTTGAGAAGCGGGTAGTAATAGTCTCTAGCCTTTTCACGTCTTTTTCCATTTCGTCACCTATACTCGCATCAAATTCAGGATTGGCTCTTAGCACTTCTACCCATGCCATTAAGGCTGAAATGGGGGTACCTAACTGGTGAGCTGTTTCTTTGGCCAGACCTACCCATACTCTATTTTGCTCGGCTTTGCGTGATGAACTATACGCGATATAGGCTAGAGAACCGAAAATTAAAAACGTACCCAGGAGAATATAAGGGAAATAACGCAATTGCTTTACTACATCAGAGTTGCTATAATAGACTCTATATTTAGCTTTGAACAGCACAAACTCAATAGGTTCATGCTCTTGCTCCATTTCTGCTACTTTATTATACTTAAAATCTAATTTCTGCTGATCTGTCCATTTTCTGGTTTTATCCTCAAGTTCGGGTATATTTTGAGAAGTATTACTTGGAACCCCATTAATTACCAATAGCATTGGAACCGTTTCGTTGGCAAGTAATATCTCGCTTACATAAGTATAATCGCATGAACTATTAAGGGTTTGCTCAATAGTAAACTTTATACTTTCAGCGTAGAGCTTCGCATATTTTTTTTCACGTTCGTCAAGCGTTTCACCTAGCTGATTGAAATAATATAAGATACCAGTACCTACGAATAGCAATATAATAATTGCCGCAAATCGCCATCCCGTAATCTGCTCATAGATATTAGCAAACACCTCTCGTCGTGCCATGAAAATGTAGGTTTTATATAGTTTTTAGGATAAAGGTGTGTCTTTTTCTGAATATCATTTATTAGTTCACCGATATTCCAACGAAAAACCATCCAATTAATTTTGTGCTTTTCTGATTACTCAAAGATAGATAAACTTCTTATAAGACAGGAATATTTTCATTTTTCACTATTTTTGCAATTATTATCGATATTTAATTACTCCTTATGTCTGCCTACCATGTACCCGTTATGCTCAAAGAATGCCTTGATGGCCTTAATATCAAGCCCGATGGCGTTTATGTAGACGTAACATTTGGCGGCGGCGGACACTCCAGAGCGATTCTTGAACACCTCACTACAGGTAAACTCTACGGTTTTGATCAGGATGCTGATGCCAAAGCAGAGTCTAAATTGATAGAGAATAAAAATTTCAGCTTTATTGATGCCAATTTTCGTAATCTCAAGCAATATCTGCGTTTATTTGGCGTAAAAAAAGTAGACGGTATTTTAGCTGATCTGGGAATATCATCTCATCAGATTGATACACCTGAGCGGGGTTTTTCGACCCGATTTGATGCGGAGCTGGATATGCGTATGAATCAGAACGCTGATATCACAGCCAAAAATATCGTAAATGAGTATTCCGTTGAACAACTGCACAAAATTCTGGGTATGTATGGCGAAATACAAAATGCGCGTACAGCCGCCCAAGCCATTTACACTGCCCGATTGAACAAAAGCATAGATACTATTAATGATTTGAAAGGCGTCTTGCAAAAATTTACCCCTCGTGGCAAAGAAAACAAATACTTTGCGCAGGTATTTCAGGCGTTGCGTATTGAAGTAAATCAGGAAATGGCGGTTCTGGAAGAGTTTTTGCAACAAACGCCTGATGTTTTGGAAGAAGGAGCAAGATTGGTAGTAATGTCTTACCATTCATTAGAAGACCGACTGGTGAAAAATTTTATCAGAAGCGGGAAGTTTAGTGGAGAAGTAGAAAAAGATTTTTTTGGAAATGATTTAAAACCCCTGGAAGCCGTTAATAGAAAAGCAATTGAAGCCACAGAAGAAGAAAGACAACTGAATCCAAGAGCCAGAAGTGCCAAATTGCGAATAGCGGAGCGTCTAAAATAAGTGAATCAGATGGTAAAAGTAAGTGTAATGGTTCTGACGTACAAGCACGAAAAATTCATTCGTAAGACTTTAGATTCCATTCTTAGCCAAAAAGTAAACTTCAAATATGAAGTATTAGTCGGTGACGATGCCTCACCTGATAATACCCAAGCTATCATAAAGGAATATCATCAGAAATATCCTGATATTATTGTTCCGATGCTCCATGAGAAAAATCTCGGTGGCTTTGGAAAAAACAATACACTTGCTGCTTTAGCAGTAGCCAAAGGCCAATATATTGCTCCTATGGATGGTGACGATTATTGGACAGATGATAATAAACTACAAAAAATGGCTGATTTCCTGGACACGCATCCTGATTATGTAGCCTGTTTCCATAATGCAGAAATCATTTTTGATGACGATTCTCACCCCAACCAATTTGTCAATCCACCAGACCAGAAAGAGGTTGTGACTGTAGAAGATTTTATTGGCGAAGATGAAGTTTGGTTTATTGCAACCTCGGCTATTCTTTTCCGTCATGGGGTTATCAATCATTATCCGCAATGGTTTCATGAGTCTAAAAGTGGAGATATTCCTCGTTATATTTTATTGGGCAAAGGAGGTGGTAAGTTCAAATATATGAACGAGGTGATGTCGGTCTATCGTAAAAATCGCAATAGTGGCATGAGTTTTACTGACGGCTATGCTGATGCAGAATTTTTGAAAAACCGCATAGGTATGTATAAAGGTATTGATCAGGAATTAAATTACCAGTTCCACCAAACCCTCAATAAAAACATTGCCCGTTATTACCGCATGCTATTGGATAGCAAACAGTATGTTGATAAATACTTTAAACAAGTATTTGCGGCTATTCAATATCTGCGACTGGGGAAGCCTTCATCTGACATTACCAAAGAAATCATCAGAGAGTATATTTTCCCTAAATGGCTAAGTAAAACTTATAGTTTCTTTGCTCTATTGCCACATCGCATTAAAAACAACAATTAAAACCGCTACACATGAGCGCTACTAATCCTAAAGTCAGTGTTTGTATTCCTACTTATAACCATGAGCAGTTTATCCGCCAGACATTGGATGGAGCGCTGATGCAAAAAACTGATTTTGAGATTGAAATTGTGATTGGTGATGATGCCTCTACCGATAATGCTCCGAATATTATCAGAGAATATGTGGAGCAATACCCGCATCTGTTTAATGCTTTTCTACATACAGAAAATCAAGGACCAAAAGAACCGAAAGAATTTGCCGGACGCAACAATGTGCTAATGCTGTTGAAAGCCTGCAAAGGTGATTATGTAGCACTATGCGAGGGTGACGATTACTGGACAGACCCACTGAAATTGCAAAAGCAATTCGATTTTATGGAGGCCAATAAAGATTATATGATTTGTCACCATAATATGCAAGTGATTTATGAGGATAAGTCACCCGAACACGATTTTAATGAACCGGACCAGAAAATTCATTCAACGATACAGGATATTTTAGAAGACCGCTGGTTTATTGCTACTGCCAGTACTTTTTATCGCAATTATTTCCGCGACCATGATTTTGTAGATTGGCATAGCAGAGCCGCCGCAGGAGATTGGGCATTGGTATTACAGTTGGCAGCGCGGGGTGATATTCATTATATTCCCGAAACAATGGGGGTTTATAGAAAGCATCGTGGTGGACTAAGTAATGTGCAATCGGTTACAAATGTCGGGTTTCTGAAAAATCGCAAACAGATGTTTATGGATGTGAATCAATGGCTTGATTATAGATATGATGCGACAGTTAAGGAAACTTTAAGTCGATACGACGAACAAATTCAAGCATCCGAGCGTAATTTTTCCTAATTTTGTGACACAACCGTTTTTTAAGTAGATGTCCTCTACGTTTGTATGAGGTTTAATGTATGAAAATTACCATTGTTACTCCACTTTTTAATGACTGGGATTGTTTGTATCAGCTTGTCGAACAGATTCGATTAGTATTGACGCCTACTAAATACAATGATTACCGGATATTAGTGGTTGACGACTGCTCAAGCCTGGAAGTGGAGAAAGAGAAATTGAAAGGGCATCCTATTGAAATCTTACACCTAAACAAAAACCTTGGTCACCAGAAAGCCATTGCTATTGGTCTGTCTTACCTGAACGCTAATTCTAATGATGATTTTTTTGTGGTGATGGATAGTGATGGAGAAGACCAACCCGAACATCTGCCGATCTTGCTAGATGAAGCAGCAACCAATGGCAGAAAAGAAATTGTTTTTGCCCGCCGAACCAAGCGTAAAGAAAGTTTCCTATTCAAGATTTTTTACAAAGTTTATAAATACGCCTTCATTTTCCTGACCGGAAAGGTGATAAACTTTGGTAATTTTTCGGTGATTCCTAAAAAATTACTGGATAAGGTTACCCACGTCTCTGACATCTGGAATCATTATCCGGGTGGGATTCTCCGTTCGAGGCTTTTATATAAATCAGTAGGATTAGAAAGGGGCGTGAGATATACAGGTAAATCGAAGATGAATTATACTTCTCTGGTTATACATGGATTAAGTGCCGTAGCTGTTTATATTGATACCGTTTCTGTACGTTTATTGATTGCTATTTCATCACTTATCCTGATAGCCATTGCAGGTATTATTACCATATTTATTTATAGTAGCTATCTGCCTAGCTGGGCTGTGTTGATATTCTTCGGAATCCTGATGCAGGCCTTTCTAAGTGCTTTGATATTGGTTTTTACAGTACTCTCCTATCGGGTAAATTTTAATTTTCTTCCGGCAGCACATTTTCAGGATTATGTTGAATCTGTTGAACAATTTTAAATGCGCATAATCCCCAAAGTGATTGCACAAATACATCGACTTTTAAATGAAAAATAAAGCAGGTATATATTTTCTGATTTTAGCTCCAATCATTGCATTTTATGTTTTTGTGTACAAAAATGCGTTTAATATTGGCTGGAACGATGATTGGCACGGCATCGAGGGTTTTTTAGCTAGTTGGATGCAACAAACTACTTTTGGCGAAAAAATAGGATTGCTATTCTCACAAATGTGCGAGCATCGCATCATTTATGTAAGACTAAGCACGCTGCTTTGTTATAATATATTCGGTGAAGTCAATTATAAGATATTGATGCTGATGGGTGTATCCTATCTGTTGATTCTTCCATTTGTTTTCTATCGTTTATTGAAAGAGATTAATGTAGGGCTATCTTACTTAGTGCCTATTATCTTTATTATATTCAATACCCAACCTATTGAGAATATCTTCTGGGCTATTACTTCTTTGCAGCCTAATACGGTTATTATTTTCGGGCTTTGGGGCTTTGGTTTGCTCCTGTTCAATAAAAATGTCTGGGCTTTTTATTTAGCTAATATCCTGTTTTTTTTAGCCATGTTTACCAATGGCAATGGTATGTTCTCGTTTTTGGCTGCAACACCTTTGGTTTTATATGCGCGTACGAAAAGTGAGAAAATACAATACTTAGTTATTGTGCTTTTTAGCTTCTGGCTTTACTTCCATGATTTCAAGAAGCCGGGTATCAGACCTGATGTAATGGTAAATATCACCCAATTCCCACATATTATCTTGGGTGATTTCCTTGCTTTCTTTGGCTCGCCGATTGATAGTACTGTGCAGGTGTATGATATTACAGTTAAACACGTAGTAGCCATTGTGGTAGGTTTGGCCATGCTTGGTTGGTTGGCTATATTGCTGTTTACTTTCTTATATTATCATTTCTGGCCAAAAGCTAAAAAGGATATGCACAATTGGTTTTATAGATTGTACGAGAAACTATTGCAGTATCCGAAATTCAATTTGTATTTATTGGCGGCTTTTCTTTTTGTGGCTTTGAGTGGAGCGGCTTTTTCAGTATCAAGAGCAAGTCAGGGTTTAGAGCAAGCCTTTGCCAGTCGGTATAAAACAGTGTCTATTATTCTATTTATTGTATTATATCTGAGTTCGTTTAATATTCTGCCTGTTAGCCAGTGGAAAAAATACCTACAAGTTTCAATTGTAGTAACTCTGCTATTCAATCTCTTTTCTTATTACGAAAGCTGGGATGATGTAGAGAATCGTCGTCGTTTTTTTGGAACAACTATTCTTAACTGGAAAAATAACGGACGTTATTATTATTATGCTTTTGATAATTCCCGTAATCCAGACGATCATGCGCCTATTACGCAATACCAGAGATTACCAATTCCACCATACAATTATGCAGGCTTTGTGCCGGGTGTGATGAAGTACGTAAATGATATTCTCTGGATTAGCCGTGTGCATTTTAAAAACTATACTCCTCCGGCTGAAATTGATGTGCTAAATAAAGCTTTGTATGAAAATCAGGTGGCAAGTACAGGAGGGGAAACGGTTAAGGTGACCGATGGTTCTAATACTTTCCATATTGAATTAGATAATGTTTTTGTTCCATTCGGAACACGTTATGATGGTTATTATGCCATTTTTACGAATGACAAGAATCGTCTGGCTTTTCCTTTGGAAACACAAGCCAATAAGTTTACGAAATTCCTGAGTTCTCAGAGGTTCTATAATAATAAAATTGATGCAATAGTTGCCAAGCCTGATTTGCCTGGTGGACAATTCAGTATGAAAATCGGCAAGTTGGAAAACAACCAGTTTAAAGTCATTAAAGAACAAACAATTAGCATTCAATAGATAAATAAACTAAATATTAGCCTTCGATATGAAATTAAATATAATAGGTGGTGGAATGACCGGATTGGCAACAGCTTATATAGCGGCCAAACAGGGGATTAAAGTAACCGTGGTTGAGGGGAGCGATAAGTTTGGCGGATTATTGAATACTTTTGAAATTGGCGGCAACCAGTTAGAGCATTACTATCATCACTTTTTCACGCAAGATGCCGAACTGCGCTGGCTATTGAATGACTTAGGCATTGCAGATAAAGCCTTCTACAAGAAAACCACGATGGGGGTTTTCAGAAATGGTAAGATATATAATTTCAATTCTCCAATAGATTTGTTGAAGTTTAAACCTGTGGGAATCATTGGAAAAATCCGTTTTGGTTTGACCAGTATTTTCCTGGGAAAATTTGCTAAATGGCGTGAAAATGAAGAAATATCTACCTTAGATTGGTTTTATAAATGGGCAGGTAAAGACATAACTGATGCACTCTGGAAACCAATGCTTAATATCAAGTTTGGCCCCTATGCCCATCAGGTACCATTATCTTGGATGATAGGTCGTATGGCACAACGCTTAGGCTCTCGTAAAGAAGGTGATGAAAGCTTAGGATACATTCAGGGAAGCTGGAAAACTTTGATGGATGCACTTGTAAAGAAACTGGAAGAAATGGGCGTAGAACTCATCAAAAACGAACCAGTAGAAGAATTTAAAATTGAGAACAACGAAATAAAAAGTTTCAAGACCAAAAGCTTACAAATTGGAGGTGATGGTGATAAGTTTTTGTTAACCATCCCATCTATCTATTTTGATAAGATTAAAAACTCTCCACTTGATGCCAATGGGATTGAATATTTTGGGGCAGTTTGTACGATTCTGGAATTGAAGAAATCGTTGAGCCATATTTATTGGATGAATGTAGCCGATCAAGGATTCCCGTTTGGTGGGGTGATTGAACATACTAACTTCATTCCGAAGGAGCAGTACAATGGGTCAAATATTGTTTATCTATCCCGTTACTTTGCCATGAGCGAAGATCTGGCCAAAATGAGCAATGACGAAATCAAAAAAGTAATGATTCCGCCATTGAAACGTATTAACCCGGAGTTTTCGGAAGACTGGATTAAAAATGTATACATCTTCAAAACCAATACGGCGGCTACCGTTTGTGATTTGAACTTCTCTGAGAAAGTACCAGCTTCTGAAACTTCAACCAAAAACCTGTATATAGCCAATATGGCACATATTTATCCTGACGAACGCAGCACGAATAACTCTATCAGAGTAGCTGCTGAAGCGTGTAAGGTAATGGGTGTGAATAGTGATTTTGTTCCTTATGGCGCTTCACTTTCAGGAAAGATTGGATTTGAAAACAATTCTGAAAAATAATACGATAATTTTTCAAGCACGAAACTTTTGAGTGTTGATAAGCGTTTCTACATCATACGCGTTATTCAACGAAAGTCTTGCTCAATAAAAAAAGCAAGACTTTTTTATTTCATATTCTGCGGCATTGCCCTTTTGTGTTCCAAATACCCTATCTTTGCACTTCAAAACATTCGCACTAAGCCCTTGTTATAATGATTTCTATTGTAATTCCCATTTTTAACGAAGAAGAAAATCTCCAAAATCTTTATAATCGATTAACCGCTGCTGCTCCGTCCTGGGGAGAAGATTATGAAATTGTCTTAGTAGACGATGGCTCTCGTGATAGTTCATTGACTATGATGAGAGTAATGACCGAAAAAGATGCTCGCGTAAGAGTGGTGAAACTTTCCCGTAATTTTGGACATCAACCAGCCATTTCAGCCGGAATAAAAATAGCTAAAGGTGATGCCATTGTGATTATGGATGGTGACCTGCAAGACCCACCGGAAGAATTACACAGATTTCTTGATAAATGGCGTGAGGGGTACGAAGTAGTATACGCCGTAAGAACCAAACGCAAAGAAGGTTTCTTCAAGAAAATGGCCTATTCAACTTTTTATAGAATCCTTGCCTGGATTTCTGATATTGAGATTCCTCTGGATTCTGGTGATTTTTGTGTAATGGATAGAAAAGTGGTGAATGTACTGGTACATGAGATGCCTGAACAATTGAGATTTGTACGCGGTATGCGTGCCTTTGCCGGATTTAAACAGATTGGTGTTACCTACGAAAGAGCCGAAAGAGCAGCAGGAGAAGTAAAATATACTTTTAAGAAATTGGTTCAGTTAGCATTAGACGGTTTATTTGGCTTTTCAAGCTTCCCGCTCCGTCTGGCTACTTATATGGGCTTTATTATCTCTATTCCCTCGTTTTTCTTAGGAATTTTCTTTGTTCTGCACCGATTAATTGGCTTTAAGGTTTTTGGTCATGCACCTGAAGAAACACCGGGTACAGCTTCGTTGGCGGTAGGTATGTATTTCTTAGGCGGTGTCATCCTGATTATCTTAGGTATTCTGGGCGAATACATTGGTAGAATCTATATTGAAGTAAAAAAACGCCCTTTCTTTGTGATTGATGAAGTGATTGAGAAGAAATAAAGTTAATACGATATATCCTTTAAAAATGCCATTTCCACGCGGAGTGGCATTTTTTTATGTATAACAATTTTTCAAATCGTTCTCACAATATATAAAATTCCATATAATTTCATCAATCCGACAAATCAGATTAAGAGAAATTAGCTTCCGGTTAATCTAACTATTTCTCGCGGCAATTTAAAAATTCTGACACATTTATATAATTTAATTACAAATCCTCCAATCCGTTTGATTATTTTTTACCTTTGTATCTTTGATTTAAATGACCAATAATGCTTACTCATTCTCTTAAACTCCGAAAACCTCTTGCCGTAATCGACCTCGAAACTACCGGAGTGAACATTACCAAAGACAGAATTGTAGAATTGTGTATTGCCAAAGCCAAACTTGACGGAACGGTTGAAGTAAAGACAAAATTGATTAATCCGGGCGTACCGATTCCACCGGAAACGAGTATGATTCACGGGATTTATGATGAAGATGTGAAAGATGCGCCAAGTTTCAAGCAAATCGGTAGGTCTTTAGCACAGTTTCTTGAAGGTTGTGATTTGGCGGGTTTTAACAGCAATCGTTTTGATGTGCCGATGCTGGTAGAAGAGTTTTTAAGAATTGATGTGGATTTTGATACAAAAAACCGTAAACTGATTGATGCACAACGGATTTTCCACCTGATGGAGCCCCGTACACTTTCGGCCGCCTATCGTGTATATTGTCATAAAGAATTAGAGGGTGCCCATAGCGCCGAAATAGATACATTGGCGACACTTGAAGTACTTTGTGCACAGGTAGAAAAATATGAGGGCGTAAAGCTAAAAAATGATAAGGGAGAAGAATACGAACCAGTGAAAAACGACATGGACGTATTGCACCAGTTGACCTCGGCGAATATTGTAGATTTTGCCCAAAGAATGACACGTAACCCTAAAGGAGAAATCATGTTTAACTTTGGCAAGCACAGTGGAAAATCTGTTAAAGCTGTTTTAAAACAGGAGCCACAATACTATGATTGGATGATTAATGGCGATTTCCCTTTAGATACCAAGAGAAAATTAACAGAAATAAAGCTGAAAATGCTATTGGAAAAGTAATTTTTCAGGCTATAAAAAGCTTTTTTCTTAAGTAAATACTCCTATTTCCCTAAGAATTAACCCAAAGTTAAAATTGAGGTTGATAATTGTTTATTGATAATTGTTGATTATTTTTGCGAAAATCTTTTCGGAAAACAACCATAATTCTGCAAATGCAAAGTAAAATACCAGACATTATCCAGACCGTTCCTTTGCTAAATTACGTCTTATTGGCAAGTATTTTATTCATTATTGGGGTCGTGGGTGTATTGATACGCCGTAATGCTATCATCATATTTATGTCAATTGAGTTAATGCTCAATGCTGTTAACCTTTTATTGATAGCGTTCTCTTCTTATCGTGCCGATGCATCGGGGCAGGTTTTTGTATTTTTTATTATGGCAGTAGCCGCGGCAGAGGTTGCCGTTGGTCTGGCTATTATCGTGATGATTTATAGAAATATCCGTTCTATCGATGTCGGTTTGTTGGATAAACTGAAGTGGTAAGCCTCTTCATAATATAATAATAGATATAATAGTTTTTAAACCTTATTTAACATGCCTTTGAGGCCGGGGCTATTAATATATGTCAATCATTACTCTAATACCTTTATTTCCACTCATTGGTTTTCTAATCAACGGTCTTGGGTTTCGTAAAATTCCTACCAGCTTAGCCGGACCGATAGGTGTTGGGGCTTCTTTACTATCATTTATTGGTACTGTAATTGCCTATACCCAACTCTCTGAAACCAACCAGCCTATTCTGATCAATGTTTTCGACTGGATTACCGTCGGCACCTTGCAGATTAACTTCTCGTTCCAGATAGACCAGCTATCAATTATCATGCTCTTTGTGATTACAGGTGTAGGTACGCTTATACATATGTATTCAATGGGCTATATGCATGACGATGAAGGATATGGCAAATTCATGTCTTTCCTTAATTTGTTCTTATTCTCAATGTTATTATTGGTAATGGGTTCAAACTATATCGTGATGTTTATCGGTTGGGAAGGTGTTGGTTTATGTTCTTATCTATTGATCGGATTCTGGAATAAAAATACAGAATATGGCAATGCCGCCAGAAAAGCCTTTATCATGAACCGTATCGGTGACCTGGGCTTTCTGATTGGTATTTTCTTAATCATATTAAACTTTGGCTCGGTTGAATACACAGAGGTATTCGAAAAAGCCAAAGCCTTAACCATAGGCGATCCTATTATCATTGCTATCACAGGCTTCCTGTTTATTGGAGCCATGGGTAAATCGGCACAGATACCTTTATATACCTGGTTGCCAGACGCGATGGCGGGTCCTACTCCGGTTTCAGCCCTGATCCACGCGGCTACGATGGTTACCTCGGGCATTTATATGATTATTCGCTCGAATATTTTGTATACACTTGCCCCTGAAACATTGGAGTTTGTAGCCTGGATTGGTGTAGCAACTGCCGTTTTCGCCGCAACGATTGGTATCTTCCAGAATGATATTAAGAAAGTATTGGCTTACTCTACTGTCAGTCAGTTAGGATATATGTTTATGGCGTTGGGTGTATCAGCCTATACTTCAGGTTTCTTCCACGTTGTTACACACGCCTTCTTTAAAGCTTTATTGTTCTTGGGTGCAGGTAGCGTAATTCACGCTATGAGTGGGGAGCAGGATATACGCCGCATGGGTGGCTTGTGGAGCAAAATCAAAGTTACTGCCATTACCTTCCTGATTGGTACTATTGCAATATCAGGTATCCCTCCATTCGCAGGGTTCTTCTCTAAAGATGAAATTTTAGCCCATGTTTATGAGCACAATAAATTGATGTGGATATTGGCCGTAATTGGCTCAATGATGACGGCATTCTATATGTTCCGTTTGTTCTTCCTGACTTTTACTGGTTCATTCAGAGGAACACATGAGCAAGAACATCACTTACATGAGTCACCTGCTAGCATGACTATTCCTTTAATGGTTTTAGCGGCTCTTTCTGTGATTGGTGGTTTCATTGGTATGCCAGAAATATTCCATTTTCCACATGCTCTGGCAGACTTCTTAAGCCCGATTTATGAAGGCTCGAAAGCTGTTAATCCTGAATTTGGTGCACATCCAATAGACCATTCAACTGAATGGATGCTGATGGGTATTTCGGTAGCGGCAGCAGCTATTTCAATCTTTGTAGCTTATACCAGATTTGGTGGCAGCAAAAATGTACCTGTAGAGGATAGCGAAATTACTGGTGTACAAAAACTTATCTATAATAAATACTATATAGATGAAGCTTACTGGGCCATTTTTGTAAATCCTGTGAAACGCTTATCAAACATCTTTGCAAACATATTTGAGCCTAAAGGTTTTGATGCAATTGTACGCGGTGTTGGTAATCTGGTGAACTCATTCAGCAATTTGAGCCGCAGATTACAAGCCGGAGGAACAGGCTTCTATCTGTTTGCGATGGTAATCGGTATTACGATTATCCTGGGTATCAACCTGGGCTATCAGGTTCTGGAAACTATTAAAGCATTTGTTGGGATAAAATAATATCCAATCCCGACCGAACATTACGACTTAAATCTAAAACTCATTACGGATGTTAGCACTAATCCTTATACTAATTCCCCTTATTGGCAGTCTTCTACTGTTTTTATTAAGAGGTAGTAATGCTGGAGTATCAAAAAATGTAGCTTTATTGACTTCGCTTATTGAATTTGTCATTGCGGCCTACGCTTTTATCACTTTTGATTCTCAAACCATTATAGAAGTCAAATATGCCTGGATGAAAGATTTGAGAATCAATTTCCATGTAGGAATTGATGGAATCAGTCTTCTGATGATTGCGCTGACAGGTTTTTTAGTACCGCTTATTGTTCTTTCTACATTTAAGTATAGCTATAAAAAACACGAATCATTCTATTCGCTTATCTTATTGGCACAAGCTGCTTTGATGGGCGTTTTTATGGCAAAAGATATTTTCTTATTCTATTTCTTTTACGAGGTTGCCCTGATACCTGTGTATTTTCTGGCAGCTATCTGGGGAGGAGCAGATGCCCCGAGAATTACTTTCAAAATGTTTGTGTATACTATGTTTGGAAGTTTGTTTATGTTGGTAGCTGTGGTGTATTTATACGTAAAAGCCTCAACCTCCAACATTCAGGAGCTCTATACAGCTGCTAAATTCCTTTCACCAACTACTCAGAACCTATTATTCTGGGCATTCTTTATAGCCTTTGCTATCAAGATGCCTGTATTACCATTCCATACCTGGCAGCCTGATACTTATAGCGAGTCGCCAACTCCGGCGACAATGTTATTATCTGGTTTATTATCAAAAATGGGGGTTTATGGACTCATCCGTATCTTATTGCCATTGGCTCCGGTAGGCGTATCAAACTATGGTATGATAGCGATGATTCTCTCAATAATCGGTTTGATTTATGGTTCGGTAATCGCTATTCAGCAAAACAATATCAAACGCCTGATTGCATATTCTTCTTTTGCACACATGGGTTTAATGGCTGCCGGAGTTTTATCTGGTACCTTAAGCGGTATTCAGGGTGCTTTATTACAAATGGTAGCACACGGAATCAATGCAGTAGGTTTGTTCTTTATCATAAAAATTATTTATGACCGCACAAATACAAGAGACCTGAATTCTTTGGGAGGTATTACGCAAAACACGCCAGCACTAAGTATCTATTTTATGATTATTATGTTGGGTAGTGTGGCCTTGCCTTTGACTAATGGTTTTGTGGGAGAATTTTTATTGCTGAAAGGTGTATTTGATAAAAATGCCTGGTTAGGCGGTATAGCAGGATTGACCATTATTTTAGGTGCGGTATATATGCTACGTATGATGCAACGCTCTATGTTTGGCGAACGTAATGACGTGACAGCCAAGTTCAGCGATGTGAAAGGTACCGAAATTGCCGTTTTATTCCCGATAGCTGCCGTAGTGTTATTGATGGGTATTTTCCCGAATGTATTTTTGAAAATTACAGAACCTGCGGTTAATAGTTTATTACAACTGATTCATCCTTAATTTATAGTTCATGCCCGACAGTCGTGAACTGATAATGATCAATAGATATTATGTATCCAATACTCGTACTTTCTATAACCGGAATTATTACCCTCTTCCTAGGTTTTCTTAAATCTAAGAAAGTTTTACTTCCTGCTACCTTATTTTTTGTTGCAATTGCCTTTTTATCCAATCTGTACGACTGGAATAAACCGGGCTTGTATTTCAATAATATGTTGCAGGTAAATAACCTGACTATCCTGTTATCAGCCATTATTCTGCTTTCAGCATTTTTAATCATTGCCCTGTCGAAAGGATTTATAGACGATGATCATGCGCAACCAGCAGAATACTTTGCTATTTTGCAGTTTTCGTTGGTAGGGGCTATTATGATGACCGGCTATCAGAATCTGATTATGCTTTTTGTAGGTGTTGAGATTCTTTCTGTTTCGATGTATGTATTGACCGGAAGTGACAAAAGGAATCTGAGAGGAAACGAAGCAGCCCTTAAATACTTCCTGATGGGGTCGTTTGCTACGGGTATTATGCTGTTTGGTATTGCCATGTTATACGGTGCCAACTACTCTTTTAATATTGATGCGGCCCGTACGGTAATCGTACAAAACCAAATGGCAGGAGGGCGTTCGGTATATTTATACATTGGAGTTACCTTCTTATTAATTGGATTATTATTTAAAGTATCTGCTGCACCATTCCACTTCTGGACTCCGGACGTGTATGAAGGTGCTCCGACCATCTTTACAACATTCATGTCGACGATTGTAAAGACAGCCGGATTTGCAGCTATTTATCGCATATTAGAAACATCTTTCTCTCCTATTTATAGTTTCTGGTGGGTAATGGTGGTTATCATGACTGTGTTGAGCTTAATCATCAGTAATGTAACAGCCGTATCACAAGGAAGTTTTAAACGTATGCTGGCGTTTTCGAGTATCTCTCATGCCGGTTATATGTTGATGGCAGTAGTAGGATTGAGCAATAAAACAGATGGCTCAATCGTATTTTATTCATTAGCCTATTCTTTGGCTACCATCAGCGCTTTTGGTGTATTGATGGCAGTATCGAAAGAAAAACTGGTTGATGGACGCCCGGATGAGAGCATTACAGTATTAAACGGTTTATCGAAAAGAAATCCGTTCCTTGCCTTTATCTTAGCAGTTTCGATGCTTTCATTGGCTGGTATACCTTTAACAGCTGGCTTCTGGGGTAAATTCTTTGTATTCTCAGATGCAGCTTTCAGAGGACAAACCTGGTTATTGGTAGTAGCGGTTCTGATGTCGGCAGTAGGTATCTATTATTATTTCAAACCGATTATTGCCGCTTATATGAGAGAAAGCGAAGGCGAAAGAATTAACTTAAAACCTTTTTATAAGATAATTCTTGGAATCACGACTTTCGGTTCTATTCTGCTTGGGCTTTTCCCGGACTTATTGCGTAGCTTAATGGAATAAAAGTCTATTCTTTAAATCATACAATCTTGTTAAAAATATTAGAAAAAATAAAGAGTAAGGAATTAAGAAGTTTTATTTCTTTTTTCCTTACTGCCGTTTTAGGCGCCGGCACCAACTTTATTACACAAATCCCCTATAAATCTCTTTTTCTCTATCTGGGCTTTGCTGATAAGCCTGCATTTAATTTAAGCGTTTCTGCAGGTTATCTGACGGCTACGGTTGTGAGTTTTATTCCTGCTAAAGTTTTTGCTTTTTCTGCCAAAGAATCAGGCAATACCCGTCGCGAATCTGTTAAGTTTTTAATCATTGCATTGGTAGCCTGGGGAATTCAGGTAGGCATTTCTTCTCTTACCTTCGACCATGTGGCTAGCAAGTACTTCTCTCAATACTCCCTTTTTATTCAGGAAAAAGCTTCTCACGTAGTGGGCATGGGCTTTAGTTTTCTGGCCAATTATTTTGGCCACAAGTTTCTTACCTTTAGAAGTACGGGCATTTATGATAAAATAAAGACCCGTAAGACCAACTAAAATTGTACATTATCAAGATTATATTGAGTTCTTAAGACATATTTAAGGTAATTTTAAAAAAAATTTAAGAAACACTTGCATCATATCTTAAAATAAACTTAAATTTGCAATGCGTTTCAAACCTTAAAACATCATAAAGAAATGAAAAAAGTATTTGCAATCTTATTCGTAGCTGGTATGGCTTCTTTAGCCGCTTGTACATCTAAAACTGAAACTGCTGCTGATTCTACAGCTGTAGATACAACTGCTACTTCAGTTATGGCTCCTGATACAACTGCAATGGCTGATACTACAGCTGCTGCTGCTGATACTACTAAGAAATAATTCTTAATCAGATAGTAGAAAGGTCTTATTCGTGAATAACGAGTAAGACTTTTTTATTTTAAGATTTTCATTTAGCACCAATATAAAAAAAGGTATCAGCGTTTTTAATCGTCTGATACCTTAATTTTTATTTAAACTACACTATTTGTATTTTAGAAGTTATCACTCCATCTATAAGCTTCTATCAGTTTCTTCTCTCCCTCTATGCCTTTATAAGCATTTCCGTGCTCCATACCCATAATAAATTCCTGATTGTTTGCTTTCGATTTCTCGTAGATATGCTTAAACAGGCTTTTATAGTTTACCTCTCCTGTGGTTGGTTCATTACGGCCCGGCTCATCCCCTATCTGGAAATACCCGATTTCGCTCCAGCACCAGTCCATATTCTGTGTCATACGGCCCTCGTTGCGTTGCATATGCCACATATCAAACAATATCTTGCAAGATGGGCTGTTAACCGCCTTACAAATCATATAGGTCTGGTCTGAATTGCGTAAGAACAAATCTGGCGTATCGCTAAGCGGCTCCAATACCATAGTCAGGTTATGCGGCTCTAATATATCACAGGCACGGCGAAGTGCATCTATCACATTGGCGGTTTGGATACCTATTGGTAATCGTCTTTCGTAGAAACCCGGCACAACAGTTGCCCATTTAGCATTCACACGCTTGGCTACCTCAACAGAAGTACGACAGGTTTTCAGGAAATTTTCCAAAAACTCTTTCTTTCCGGTTGCTAATGATGTTTTCCAGTTGTCGCCACCGTCAATTACAAACACCCCCATTTTCATATTCAATTTGGCTAAAGTCTCGCCAATCTTTTTCTGCTCCTCTACCGGGCGTCCTAACATGCCATTATCCTCTAATGCCATAAAACCGTTATCAGCCATGAATTTTAACTGATCATATATGTCTTTTCCGGCAGAGTTTTCAAACATGCCAAAGTGCGGTGCGTATAAGAGTTTGTATTTATCGGCAGTGGTAGTTTTAGGCAAATTTTGTTGAGTCTCTGAGGCCAAAGCAGCACCCATAGGCAAAGCGGAAGCACCCGCTACCATAGCGCTCTTTGAAAGAAAGTTTCTACGATTCATTTGTAATAAATTAAGGGGTTGATTGATGCGGACAAATTACGAAAATATTGTCAATGAAGCGTCATATACCTATAAAATCCGGACTTCTTAATATAAGAAATCCAGATTTTCTGTTTTAATTTCTTCTGTTTCAAGCTCAAGGAATTCTTCCCAGAAAGGATTTTCAGGAAGTGGTGCTTTTATAAGGATTGGCTCTTTTTTAACCGGATGAACAAAATACAAACGGCGGGCATGAAGATTAATATTGCCCTCAGGATTAAGTCTTGGATAGCCGTATTTCACATCACCTCTGATAGGGCAACCCATAGTAGCCAACTGCACCCTGATTTGATGCGGACGGCCTGTAACAGGATTTACCTCTAATAAATGATAGTGATTGATTTCGCCGAGGTAACGGTAAGTCAATTCGGCCTTCTGTGAGCCTTTTACTTCTGTATCAAAAGCTTTAACTGTATTTTTCTCCTCGTTTTTCACTAAAAAGTGCGTGAGTTTACCACTTTTCTTCTCCGGCTTTTTGCCGACTACTGCCCAATAAGTCTTCTGAACGTCTCTTCTACGGAATATCTCGTTCATGCGCTCAAGCGCTTTTGACGTGCGGGCAAAAACCACTATACCGCTTACGGGGCGGTCGAGGCGATGTACTGTTCCTAGGAATACATCGCCTGGTTTGTTATATTTTTCTTTGATGTAGTCTTTTACGTAGTCTGATAATGTCTTATCTCCGGTAGCATCGCCTTGTACTAAAACTCCTGCTGCTTTATTGACAATTATAAGGTGATTGTCTTCGTAAAGAACATAAAAAGGCTGTTTCATATCTTTATAATTTGTTGCAAAGATACTCAACTTTTCTAAGTTAACCTATAAAACTGTGAGAGATAGCCTTTTATGCGTTTTATTTAAGCTACAGCAAACATATTCTGGCGTACCGTTTCTAATCTTCTGCGAGAAATGAGAATCTTTGTACCGTCTTTTAAAACCATGGTCTTGTGGTCAAAATTGAGATTGGCTATAAAGTTGACATTCACAATGCATGATCTGTTTACTCTTATAAATGAATGAGGAAGAATAGTATCATACATTTTGAGGGTATAGGACATTACTTTTTGTTTTCCACCATTCAGAATAAAGGTGGTATAATTAATATTTGCCTCTAATCTGACAATGTTTTCTGAAGCTTTGAAAAGTAGCTTATTGTGGGTTCTGTGAGGCTTTCTGATTTTAGTTTCCATGGCTGTTTTTGTTATTATTATGATACAAAAATGGCTGATAGTGAGGAACTTCTAAAATTTAAGCGGCTGAATACGCAAAAACGCTTACTGAAAGGTAGGAAATCAAAAATGAATGGTTTTAAGGTTCCAAAAAGTTTGTTTCGACCATATATTCTGTATAATCATTCGGGTTTACTTTTACCACAATACTATCTTTCAGATAGGGCGTTGGGTTGAACCAGATGTTGTCACTCTGGAAAATATATAGCTTATTATCAACTGGTGATTTATAGGTACTGCGAATGATATACGGGCATTCATTATTGACCCTCACACTATAATTCTTATACACATCGTCAACATGGGCTGTTATACTTATACCCCAATCTCGTAAGTATTTTTTCTGGTTGAGCGCAAGTAATTGTTTAGCGAGACCTATATAGCCAATCAAGCCGAATACCACAAAAAATCCACTCAGGAGAATCGTAACAAACCAGGCATCTATACCTCCACTAGTTGATTCATCAGGTTTATCAGGAGAATAATAAATCGGCACTTTTTCGCCATAATTTAAGGCATCTGTCCAGCTTTGCTTATCCATCCAATAAATATGTGAGTTCTGCTGATTATCAAAATACACTAGTTTGTAGCGCGTGTGCCCCTTGTTGTCTGTAAAACTGCCTTCTACCATGGATGTTGTTTTTACACCCTCGTGTAGTAGTCTATAGGTCTTTTTATAATTGATATAGGCAACTGTACCTAAAACAGTAGCGGCAAGCGAGAAAATGCCAAAGAAAATGAGATAGAAATTATTTTTTATCATTTGATTGCGAAAAAAAGAGTTTAACTAAACTAGCTATGAATAAAAAAAAGACAGTAAAACAGAGCCCTACCACATATATCATCCCGACACCCGGCCCACCTACTGTATGAGAAGCCGCGCAGCAACTAAATACATAATGACTACCTATGACTGAAGCGATGATAATCCGAAGTAGCAGATACGATTTAGGTGTAACAGGAATCAGGTATATATTCATACAAACAACTGCCATAAGCAGAAGCAGCCAATAAGCCATACTTTCTAATGAGTCATTGTATCTGCCCTGCATACTTATATTGTACTTTCCAAAATACTTTATTGAAATAAAGGCCAGTAACCATAGTGATTCCGGCCCGATTAAATATCTGAATGCTTTCATGAAGCTGACTAGTTTTTATAATGATAAAGTTTTTCAACACTTATCTCATTTATCATATCCTGCTCGGTGGTTTTCACCATATATCCTTCTTTATCGAATTCATTTTTGTATTTCAGGTAGCTTAAAGTATCACCTTGTGCACTTCTGCTTACTGATTGTGTCATTACATTTTTGCTCAGCTTACCCATTCGATAGTTTGTAAAAAACTCATCTACGCTTGCAATATTGAGTGCGATTTTATTCTCTTTTGTCGCATCATACTGATATGACACTTCCATATCTAGCTTATTCTCAATCAGGTAGCGAGTACGTACCAGATTTCCTTTTTCATAGATATGCTCAGTGATATTGTCTTTATTAGTCGTAAAGTTCTTGTTCACTACCTTTGTTAAAAAGTCATTGGCATCATAAGCATAGGTTGTTTCGTAGATTTTACCAATGGCCGTTTCTGTAAATGTAGCGGCCATGATTCGACCGTCTTTTCCTAAAGAGAAATTCTGCTCCGAAATCGTTTCGCCTTTATCATTTACCCATTTTCTATAAATGCTATCTTTAGAATAAGTGTAATAGGCGGTGTCTGAAATACTATTGAATTTTACCAGATTGCCAGAAGTATCATAAAGGAAATTCTTTTGTGACAATTCATCTTCGGGATAAGTGATTTTTACTAATGGTCTAGTCGCTTCAATCGGCGCTTTTTGCTGCCCAACATTTGTTTCTGCCATAGGCTTCTCATTCGTCATACACGCTTTTAGCATGATGGATAGTAGTAAAATAGCAATTTTAGTTTTCATATGTATTTCAGCTTTTTCAGTTTACTAAGCAATTAATACCTTTCGTTTTCTACAAAGTGGTTTTGATACCTCCCTTCGTTCATCTCTTTGTTAAACGCATCCCCTATTTCATGAATGATTTTCTCATAAGCATCTGCCTGTTCCGCATATACGTTTTTCATGAGTACTAACTGCCTGTCTTCTTTTCGGTACCAGACAGATAGTTTCAGCCCGTTTATCATTACGTTTAGTTCGTCCGTGCTATATTCATCGCCAGGTTTTACAGCGTCTTCTGAAAGATTATATTTCTTCAATATAAAGTCTACCAATTCCTTCTGAATTTCGGGTTTTGTATAAATAAGTTGGTATACTTTACCCTCGTCTTCATAGGCCCCCTGCCAGTATGGGTGTTTTGCCAGTTTCTTTAGTTGAAGTATGTAGTCTTGGTTTTGCTTAGTCCACTCAAAATAGGTTTCAAACCATGTTTTATCAATAGAAAACTGGTTTTTCAACCGAGTATTGATTTTACTGAATGGCACGCTATAACCCTTATCGGTTTCATAATTATAGACCACCATTGCATTTTCAAACTTAGGTTCTGCATTGGTATTGTAGGTAGCAAATTCACCTGTAAATGCTATCCATTTCTTATCTGGCGAAAAAGCGATAGCTCCTGCATCGTTATAAAAACTATAATTATCAATCAGGTCATTGTTTTTATTCATTACGTACTTTTGCAAAGTAGGTATATGCAATACAGTATGCTGATTTATTAATAAATAATCGCCACCTTTCAGGCTTTCTACTTTGCCATCTCCATCCTGTTCGTTTGCCATAAAGACTTTAAATGAGGATGTTGGTTGCCCTTTATCGGCATCTAAAAATTGTAGGCTTGCAAAATCATAGCCTTGTTCGTCCAGCGGTTTTACCGAAACATCACCGTTTTCCTCTCTGATTAAATAAAGACTCTGACTACCGGCTATCAGGGTTGGCGTAGGTGCATCAGCCAGAATATATACCCGCCATACGTGCGAATACCCCGTATTATTTTGCAGGCTTTTAGAGAATTGTATAGGACTACCTTTATATAAAACTGAATACTTGATACTCACATTGGTTACCATTCCATAGTTAATGTTAAAGTTCTTTGAAGAAATCTTTTCCATTTGGATAGTAAATGGGCCGTAGGCTACACTAGTAATACGAGATGTTGCTTTTGTTCTGAATGAATTGAAAAGAACGATGCTTGCGGTTGCAAGAATGGTAATAATGATGATAGAGATTTTCATTTGTTTGTTTGTGTTTAACACGAGCCGAAATAGTATAAAAAAAGCCCTACCAATATGGAAGAGCTTTTGTTCTAACCCCTAAACTCATGAGAAAAAACCCTACTAATTAATAACTTAATGAGTGTAAATCACGCTTCACCTCTTTGGTGATGATTCTGTCGCCACTGGTTAATTCGACATAGTATGTACCTGCTGGTGCTGAAGACAAATCAAGGCGTACATTTACCGAAGTTGGTTTTCTGCCTATTAATTCTTCATGCAAGGTTCTGCCCTCGGCGTCCATCAATTTTACTTTGGCTTTTTGCCCTTTGTCTTTTGCGATATTGAGGCTTAGCTTCAAAGAATTCACGTGTTCGTACTCGTACATGGCAATCTTCAGATTACTGCTTCTGTACTCAATCTTTTTATCGTCTGCGTTGGCATGCAAACTGAATAGAATAATAGCGATGATTAATAATTGCTTTTTCATTGTAATGCTTTTAGTTTTCTATGACTATGCTGTTGTTTGTCTGTTTTTGACGATGCAAAATTGTAGGAATGTAGACTGCAAAAAAAATATAAACTGACGAAGTGCTGTAAAATGCTATTGGATTGTAGAAAAATCAGTTTTAATGGTTTTCGAGTCAAATATTGGGCATTTAGTAGCTATCTATTTGCTTTTTAAAGATTCTTCTGGTTAATTTTTTATTACACTACTCCTTTTCCAATCTTATCTACTCATTCAATCTTATTGAATTCTGCTTTTTCTCTGTTTCAAATCGTAGCTAAAACCTGCAGGAAAAACAGTTGTATAGAATCAGGTTTTCTTGCTTTAATAGCACAGATTAAAACAGGCAATGAGCCATTTTAAGCCTTTCAATTTGAAATAAAGACCACTCAATCTGAAATTTTTGTCCGGGTTTTACCTCCTTTCTACCTTTGACAGCAAATAAGAACAAAGCCATAAAAACTAATTAATAATAAAGCTGCTGATATGTAGGCAGGATTTACAAAAATTACAATTATTATAAACAGTTATATTTACATGAAAACAAATCAGATTTCACTCGTCAAAGAAAGTTTTGGTCTAGTAGCTAAAATCCCTGCTGAAACCGTCGGCAGCTTATTTTATAGTCGCTTATTTGAAATAGCGCCGGAAGTGAAGCCGATGTTCAGAAATGCCGATATACCCGAACAATCGCGCAAATTATTATCGATGCTTTCGTATATCATCAGCAAATTAGATACTCTTGAAACTATCCTGGAAGACGTAGCCAGACTTTCTCAACGCCATGTAAAATATGGTGTAAAAGATGAACATTATGCAAAAGTAGGCGAAGCTCTATTGTGGACTTTAGAACAAGGATTAGGTAAAAACTGGACAGAAGAAACCAAAGAAGCCTGGATAGCTTGTTATACTTTACTTGCAGGTGCTATGAAAGAAATGAGTCAGGAAGTACACGCTTAATATTAAAGCAAAGGCACTTTCACTATAAACACTTCGTCTGTTTCAATAATCTCCAAAGGCTCGGAAGTCAGGTAGTAATAGAGTTTTTTCAGACTTTCGAGCCCTTGTTTATTAGAAGTTTCAACATAGGCTTTACGTTGAATATTATTCTCGACAATCAGGTATTCGTCTTTGATATAGACTGAGATAAACAAAGGTTTTTCGTCTTCAATTGTATTATGTTTAATGGCGTTCTCAAAGAGATTCTGCAAGGTAACGGGCACAATACCACTACTGAGATATTGTCTTGGAATATCAATATTAATATTCAGGCCCTCCTCAAAACGCGATTGCTGAAGGTCGATGTAGTTTTTTACGAAGTTAATTTCATGCTCTAGCGTGACTGATTCTTTCTCTTTGTTTTGCAGAATGTACCGGTAAATCAAAGATAGTTTCTGTAAGAATTTAGAAGCTTTTTTAGGTTCAGTCAGAATCAGACTGTTGAGTGAGGTAAGACTATTAAACAGGAAATGAGGATTCAGATGGTTAATCAGATTCTGATACTGAATTTCGGTTTTATCTTTTTCCAGCCTTGAGGTTTGCGCTTGTAGACGATGTACTTCATTTGATTGTTTTACACGGTACTGGTATACGAGATAAATCATCATAATTGTCAGTAACAATATCGTACCTAAAAACCAATAGGTTTTATAAAAATGGGTAGCAATATGTATAGGAAAATCCTTAC
Organism: Emticicia fontis; assembly: GCF_054779675.1. NCBI lineage: Bacteria > Pseudomonadati > Bacteroidota > Cytophagia > Cytophagales > Leadbetterellaceae > Emticicia > Emticicia fontis. Next base: position 45,339 of record NZ_BAAGXU010000005.1, on the reverse strand, counting down.
TCAGAATTTCTACATTACCTGCTACAGCCTTTACTCTGAAAGTGTAATTTCCCCCAGATATTCTGGTATAATTGGCTACAGTTTTTGAGTCTGCATCTATCCACTTATCATCAAAACCTTCTAATTGATAATAGTATCGGTATTGCTCTTGCTTTAGTGAAAAAACAGCATAATTAATACTAAAATTGTTGTCTTCTACCCCCAGGCGAAGATTTTTCAACTGGTTGCTTACTAAATAAGTGGTATCTGCTACCTGAATACTACCAATAAGTAAAGTGTTTCTATTACTGGTATTTATAGCGCTATTTTCAGGGATAAATTCAATAAGAATATTTTTTTGTATTCCCAGAATATGCGTATTACTCAGCGGATACATGTAGTTTCTGTATGAATTATTTTCTTCGTTATAGGGTATACGAAAATTTTGAAAATAATTTTTTCTGGGATTAAAAATCGAAAATTTATGATACGAACCTACCCATATATTACCAAATTTATCTGGGCAAGCCGCCATGCAATAGTCAAATACCAGGCCTTCGCTTTCACGCCAATTTTGAAAAGTACCCTTTGCTATATCATATTTTATCAGACCAAACCCCATAGTCGGATACCAGAAACTATCAGTTGAATCGGCTGCAAACTGAAACATCCATTTCCCTAACTCTTCTTTCAGATTTGTTTTTTGTTCAATAAACCTTCGGTCTTTTATTGATAATCTGGCGAATCCTTTAGGATATAAATTAGCCCACAATACACCTTTTTTATCAAACCCTAAGAACATCCGGGTTGTAACAAAACTTTTAGGGGGATAATTTGGTAAGAAAAACTCTTCCCACTTTTGTGATGAAATATGATAGGCAAACACTATTGTGGTATTAGTTCTGATCCACAAAATGTCCTTTTCTAAGATCATACTCATGACGATTACAGAATCAAAATTCAACTTATCAGGCACAGGCAATCTGGATAGCTTTTTAGTTTGCTTATTATATCCGAACAGCCCTCCATGAGTAGCCACATATACTGTATGTTGTGTCTCGCAAATACTATGAATATATTTATGATTTTTGCTATTATCGGGTGGTAGCTGGAAAGAATTATATCTTCCATTTCGTGGATCATAGTGTATGAGTTTTCTTGACCAAGTACCCAACCACCATGTTTTATCTCTCGCCTCAGTAAAAGCATTGATACTCTCAGAAGGAAGACCTGCTTCTACAATATCATTCAGATTATAGATTTTGTAAAGCATATTCTCTGGTTCAAGATAACAAAGCCCTTGCGAAGTTCCGAAGATTAGCATACCATCTATATTCTGATATATATCTATAAATAAGATATTAGAGAACTCTCGTTTTCTGGCCGGATTATAGTCTACTGCTTTAACTTCTTTGTTTTTAGTGTCAATAAAAAACAAGGTATTATCCTGAAAACTTATCCAATAATTATGGTCTTTGTCGGCCAATATTGACATTACCATCAGGTTCTTTTTATCGACCGGCCAATCATATTCATCTATAATTCTTTTTGTCTTAAAATCAGTAACTACTATTTTTGATTGAGTGAAATCGGCGAAAATCAATTTGTCATTATCAATTGTAAATTTATTAATCTCATGACCATTAAGATAAGGCAGTTTCGCTGGATTATTCCGGATATTATAAAATTTGTTCGACTTAATATCTAAATAATTAAGACCTGTTGATGTAGCTATCCAAAGGCTATTTTCTTGAGGGTATTCTTTTAGTGAAAAGATGTCATCGCTGCTAATCGAGTTTTTAGTAGTAGTATTATGAAAGAGACTTGTAATTTTCTTTGTTTGCATTGACAGGTGATACAGCCCCAGCTCACCTGCAAACCAGATGTCACCTTTCTTATCGCAAATAACAATATAACAACGTGCTAGCTTTTGGCCACCTTGTTCTTTGTAGTTCTGAAATTTGCCTAATTTCTTATCATAATAGCCTATGCCGTCATCTGTAGCAACCCATATATTTCCTTCTTTATCTTCGCATAAACTATGAACCGCATTGCTAGCTAGAGTTGTTGAATCTTTATGGTTAACCTTAAATACTGTAAAATGTTTCCCATCATAACGGTTAAGTCCATCTATAGTTCCAATCCACATAAATCCATCTCTATCTCTCATCATACACAAGATACGGTTATTAGATAGCCCATCTTCTTCTGTCAGGAACGAAAACTCAAAATTGAGTTTTTCCTGAGCCACCAGCATAGGGCAATACCCAAAGACGATGAGTAAAGCATACAAGCTTTTTTCTGATAAGAACTTTTTTATTTTTCCAACCATTTTTTAAAAGTCGGGGCTTTGTGGCGACTAATGTCGATTTCGGTTGTATGATGCGGATTTTTAAGCTTTACAATCAGTTTGGAATTCTCGATGCTTCTCACACTCTGAATCACATCGATGCAGACAATATACTGGCGATTAACCCTATAAAACTTTGAGGGGTCTATGAGTTCTTCCAGTTCGTCCATCGAACTCATATCAAGGGTATATTTCTCGTTATTTTTAGTTATCAGATAGATAATGGCCTCATAATAAAAAAAGGCAATATCAACTATTTTTACAGGAATCCAGGAGTTTCGATGATTAGCCAAAAAATGCTCTTTGTAAACAGGCTTACTCATGTTTCCTACTTTCAGCATTTCTACGAGGCTATTTAAATCAATTGGTGTTTTAGTTTTTGTTTTGTTCAATTCTCTAGCCTTTCCGATAGCTTTTGCCAGTTCTTCGGGCTCTACAGGTTTCAGCAAATAGTCTATACCATTTACCTTAAAAGCACGAATGGCGTATTCATTATATGAAGTAGTAAATATAATCGGACAACTCAACTGAAACTTATCAAAAATCTCGAAACTTACGCCATCTGCTAATTGAATATCTGCGAAAACCAAATCAGGCTCGGCATTTTCACCTAGCCATCTAAGGGCAGTTTTTACGCTCGGAAGCACCTCTAAAACCCTTACTTCTTCATCAATTTCATTGATTTTATAGGTTAATTCGCGGGCAACCAGTTTTTCGTCTTCTATAATGATGGCATTCATAATGAATGATTGTATAAGCGTTTAGATCATTCACCTAAGTAAAAGATTCTTCCTGTCGTATCCAAAAATTTAGAAAAGAATGGTGGAATACTCCTAACGAATGGTGTTAAACGTCCATCGAATGGTTGCGTTAACCAAGCCAAATCTTAAACAGAAAACTCCATAGCTATGCGACGCGCCTCTTCGTCAGTCTTGATATAATCTTCCAGTGTCGGAGTCTGCACAAAACTAACCCGATTCATACAGTCTGCTATCAGGTCAGACATTTCCAGAAAGCCTATCTCATCACGTAGAAAAGAGGCTACGGCTATTTCATTGGCCGCATTCACAATACAGGCCATATTCCCTCCCTGGCTCAATGCGTCAAAAGCAAAGCCTAGATTTCTGAAAGTCTCTACATCTGGTTTCTGAAAAGTCAGTGAAGGGTATTTACTGAAATCGAATCTTGGGAAATCGGATTTCAAACGGGCAGGATAACTTAAAGCAAACTGGATAGGTACACGCATATCAGGCAAACCCATTTGCGCCTTCATACTTCCGTCTTCAAACTGCACCATCGAATGGATGATACTTTGCGGGTGTACTACTACTTCTATCTGCTCGGGTGTCAGTCCAAATAACCATTTGGCTTCTATTACCTCCAGTCCTTTGTTCATCAATGAGGCCGAATCTATGGTTATTTTAGCACCCATGCTCCAGTTGGGGTGTTTCAGTGCCTGTAATTTGGTTACACTTTTCAGAAAATCTCTGTCTCTACCCAAGAAAGGCCCTCCCGAGGCTGTCAGGATAATTTTCTCAATTGGATTATGAAACTCTCCTACCAGACATTGAAAAATCGCAGAATGCTCTGAATCTACCGGAAGAATATCTACTCTGTTTTTTTGCGCTAATTCAGTTACCAGCTCACCTGCTACCACCAAAGTTTCTTTATTAGCCAGGGCAATGTGTTTACCGGCTTTAATAGCCGCAACAGTCGGAATCAGGCCTGCATAACCAACCAAAGCTGTCAGCACCATATTTACTGATTCCATTTGTACTACTGAAGATAGCGATTTCTCGCCTGCATATACTTTAATATCGAGTGGATCAAGGGCAGAGAAAACCTTATCATATAAAGCCTCGTTTGAGATAACCACTACATTAGGCCGGAATTTTGCTGCTTGTTCAATCAATAAATCAGCATTATTCTGCGCTGTCAGCACTTCTACTTCAAAAATATCCGGATTTGCCGCTACTACCTCCAGCGCCTGTGTGCCAATTGAACCTGTTGAGCCTAAAATAGCTAAATTTCTTTTCATGTATGAGCAGGAATATTATAATCTGAGAATAAAATTCGTTGTAATCCGTTAATGTTTTTTATAAGACATGCCTTAGCATCCATCTGAAACATTTTCATTTCTAAAACAAAGTTCGGAAAATTTACTGAGAATTTTTTATTTTGCTATTCGTATTGAAACAAGCGTATAGTTAAAGAGTGTAAGGCTTCAGGCAGTTTTTAGATATACACTTATTCATTCTTTTGAGCGACAGGATTATGCAAACGGCAGAAGATCAATTTCAATTCTTTGAGGGTGTCTTTTTTGAGACGCTAGGGCGTGATGTGCAGGTAACTGAATATCGATTATTGCAGGGAGGAAGCATCAATGTGACTGTACAGGTACATACCAACGAGGGGAAGTTTTTTATCAAATACAATACCCGCAACCATGAAGGTATGTTTGAGACAGAAGCCAAAGGATTGAACTTGCTGCGTGAAACCAACGTAATCCGGATTCCGGAAGTGATTAACTGGGGTAGACGAGATGGCCAGGACTACCTGATTCTGGAGAATATTGAATATGCCAAGCCTAACTTCGATTATTGGGAAATACTAGGCCAGAATCTGGCTAAACTACACCGAAACACCAATGATTCTTTTGGTCTGCATTTTGATAATTATATCGGTTCGTTGGAGCAGTATAATCAGCCGTATACAGATTGGCTATCCTTTTTCATCGAAAAAAGATTGAATATTCAGGCTGGGCTGGCTTATTATAATGATTTAATCAGTAAAGATTTATACGAGAAATTTCAGCAGTTTTATAAGGTATTACCTAACTTACTTCCTGATGAAAACCCTGCCTTATTGCATGGAGATTTATGGTCGGGTAATGTGATTACTGACGATAAGGGCAATCCTTGCCTGATTGATCCGGCAGTATATTATGGTAACCGGGAAATGGAATTGGCTTTTACCACACTTTTTGGCGGCTTCGATAACCGCTTTTATGAATCTTATCATGAAAGTTTTCCATTACAACCCCGTTTCGATGAGCGGATACCTATTTATAATATTTATCCGCTGATGGTGCATGTGAATATCTTTGGCACGAGTTATTTGCCTCCGGTATTGCGGACTTTGAATAAGTATCTTAATTAAATTACCAGCAGGTTACAACCTCTTATATCAGAATTATCGAATCGGCCGATAACGCTGAACTGTTGACTATTTACCTGATAAGCGCCTAAATCTTGGGTTTCAATAAAACTACATGAATCTACATTCGCCAGGTCTATTACGTTGATACCTCCACGAATAGTAGTTTCTTTGTCAATATCAGAGCGGTATTGCGAGGAAATGATTTTAAAAGGATCGTTAATTTCACGCAATAAGATCTTCAGCGTATTTGGTAATTCAAAAACGCCTTCTCCTTTCGAATAGCCTTGCGAAAGTAGTTCGGTCATTCCATATTCAGAGTGTACGTGCTGTATGGGCAAGTGGCTGGTCAATATTTCGTGTACTTCTTCCCTTAGTAATTCTTTGCGTCGGCCTTTCATGCCTCCTGTTTCCATTACGATGAGTTTGTCTTTGAAACTTTCCAAGAAACCTAAATCCTTTTCATTCTCTACCAGATCCAACAGGGCAAAAGTTACGCCTATCAGCAAAACTTTCCGGTGCGTTTGAGAGTTTTCTGATAGCTGGTGTAGCTTTTCAAGTAGTTCGGTTGTATTATTAAGGTAGAATCCAGACTCGCGCGAGTATGTGCGATAAATAAAACTCTGCACCATATACACCAACGACGAATTATTTCGTTCAAGATACGAAGGTAGTAGTGCCAATATGTGGTAGTCGGTAATAGGGCCATAAAACTGCTCGAAAATCTTCTGGCTGATATGCTCATAAAATGGCAGATCACTCACATAATGCTTACTTGTATTTTGCTGGGTTGTGCCACTACTTTCAAAAATCATTTGCGTAGGGGCATGGTCGGTAATAACTTTGTGATGCTTAAAAAATTGGATAGGTAGAAAAGGAATCTTCTCTACGCGGTCAATTTTTTGAGGGTTTATTCTTAAAAACCCTAAATACTCATGATATACTGGATTGGTAGCAGCCTGAAAACGGAAAATCTCTAAAGCCAATTCTTCAAAAGTATGCGGATTTTGAGAATTATCATTAATTTGTAACACTGCCGATTTTAGTTCGTCGCGGATACCCATGTAAAAGATTAATTAATAGTTCAGGCGTTAGTAACAAAAATTTATGGTTTCAAAACCTCAAACTATCTTTTTTATACTAAATTGCTTATAAAATTACAGATAAGAAATGAAAAAGGTTTCAGTATTGGTTGTTTTTAGTGTAGTTGCCTTAGTAACGGGTTGTTATAAAGAAATTTCTTTTGATGTAAAGCCTTATATTGAATTCAAAGAAATAAAAAAGGAAATCAGATTAGACCAGTTTTCGGGCTCAAAGAAAGATTCAGTTATTATGACAATTCATTTTCAGGATGGTGACGGAGATTTAGGATTGAATGAAGATGAAAAAAAGGCGGCTGTAGAAAAACAGGATTTTAATTATATTGTACGTATTTTCCGTCAGAAAAAGGGTGCTTTTCAGGAAGTAACTCAGGAAGTACCTTATTCGGGCTTTTTCCAGCGGATGAAAGCCGACAATAAAAAGGGGCCAATTGAAGGAACGCTTGACTATTCGATTGTTTACTTTCAGGATTTTGTCCCTAAAAAAGACTCATTAAAATATCAGATTACTATTAAAGACAGAGCCGGTAACGTTTCTAATACGATAGAAACAAAGGTTATTATTCTCAATGAGTTTTAGATTATAAATACTTATTGCGTTTTCAAATAAGCACATACATTTTTGCTATAATTATACTCATTATTTATCAATAGATTTATCTTTTCTCAAGGCTTTCGTATATACTTTATTTAAATATTCTGCTGTGCAAAATACTTCTTTTTTTGTACTATTCTTATTAACAATTTGATAATCATAGGATTATTAGATAAAAATGAGGATTTCTCATTGTATTTTTCTAATTTTGCAGTTTATTACAAAAGGTGTAGTTCGTTAGTCGTTTATCCGTGATGCGTTGGGGTAAAGATTGACGCATTACGATAACAGTTAGACTTCAATGCAAAATATTAGAAACATTGCCATTATTGCCCACGTTGACCACGGTAAAACAACGTTGGTTGACAAAATTATTCATGCTTCAAAAATCTTCAGAGAGAATCAGGAATTCGGTGATTTAATTCTTGATAACAACGATTTGGAACGTGAGCGCGGAATCACCATCGTGTCAAAAAACGTATCAGTACGTTACAATGATGTTAAAATCAATATTATCGATACTCCAGGCCACGCCGACTTCGGTGGTGAGGTAGAGCGTGTGTTAAAACTTGCTGATGGTGTTATCCTTTTAGTTGATGCTTTTGAGGGACCAATGCCTCAAACCCGTTTCGTATTAGGAAAAGCTTTACAATTAGGTTTGAAACCAATTGTAGTAGTAAATAAAGTAGACAAAGAAAACTGTCGCCCGGAAGAAGTTCACGAGCAGGTTTTCGATTTGATGTTCAACCTTGAAGCAACTGAAGATCAATTGGATTTCCCTTGTCTTTACGGTTCATCAAAACAAGGCTGGATGAGCACAGACTGGAAAAAACCAACGACAGACATCATTCCATTGTTGGATGCTATCATTGCAAATATTCCTGCTTCACCAGTGGTAGATGGTAGCGCACAGATGCAGATTACCTCTTTAGATTATTCATCTTTCGTAGGTCGTATCGCTATCGGTCGTGTAGCCAGAGGAGTTTTGAAAGAAGGTATGCAGGTTGCACTTCTGAAAGCTGATGGTAGCGCCAAGAAAATGCGTATCAAAGAATTACACGTATTTGAAGGTTTAGGTAAAGCAAGAGTAACAGAAGTAGGCTCTGGTGAGATTTGTGCAGTAACAGGTATCGAAGATTTCGAAATTGGTGATACTGTTGCTGATGCTGAAAATCCGGAAGCATTACCACGTATCTCTATTGATGAGCCAACGATGAATATGTTATTCACCATCAATAACTCTCCGTTCTTTGGTAAAGAAGGTAAATTTGTTACCTCACGCCACTTACGTGACCGTTTGATGAAAGAAACTGAGAAAAACCTGGCTTTGCGTGTGCAAACAGGTGATACAGAAGATAAATTTATCGTGTTTGGTCGTGGTATTCTTCACTTATCAGTTTTGATTGAGACGATGCGTCGTGAAGGATATGAGTTACAGGTAGGCCAACCACAGGTATTATATAAAGAGGGAGAAAACGGTGAAAGATTAGAACCGGTTGAAACTTTGGTTGTTGACGTACCAGAAGAAACTGCAGGTAAAGTAATCGAGTTAGTAACGCAACGTAAAGGTGAGTTATTGATTATGGAACCTAAAGGTGATTTACAACACTTAGAGTTCAATATCCCATCTCGTGGTTTGATTGGTTTACGTTCAAATGTATTGACTGCCACTTATGGTGAGGCTATCATGAACCACCGTTTCAAAGCATATGAGCCATTTAAAGGTGCTATCCCTGGACGCATCAATGGTTCGTTGATTTCGATGGGTAATGGTCCTGCTACTCCTTATTCAATTGATAAATTGCAGGATAGAGGCGTATTCTTTATCGACCCGAATGAAGATATTTATATGGGTATGGTAGTTGGAGAGCACAACCGTCAGAACGATATTGTGATTAACCTGCAAACAGCGAAGAAGTTAACGAACATGCGTGCTTCTGGTTCTGATGATAATGTTCGTATTGCTCCGAAAATCAACTTCTCATTAGAAGATGCTATGGAGTATATCCAGAAAGATGAATACCTGGAAATCACTCCTAAGTCGATTCGTATGCGTAAAATTTACCTTGACGAAAACGAGCGTAAACGTTACGAAAGCAAAGGTGCTTTTGCGATGGCATAAGCTGATTGAAATAGAATATAGAAGAATCCCTGTTATTTGTTTAGCAGGGATTTTTTGTTATATCGTCAATCCTCAAAATTACTCTCCCGCTTCTGCGTCTTAGCCATAAAAGCCTCCTGCAAATCGTTTGAGAGTAACATTGCGGCATTCCAGGTTGCCATATAATTCAAGCCATCAGCTACAGAATGGTCTCTGGTGTGTAATAAAATATGTTTTGTACCGCGAATAGATAAGGGTGATTTAGAAGCAATCATTGCGGCAATTTTAAACACTTCTTCCAGCATGGTATGCTTATCAGAAAACGCCCGATTGACTATGCCTATTTTTTCTGCTTCTTTGCCGTCCACATTTCTGCCTGTGTAGGCCATTTCACGCACTAAGCCATCGCCGATTAGTTTAGGCAGTCGTTGTAGAGTCCCTAAATCGGCCACCATGCCCATATCTATTTCCTTAATGGTAAAGTAAGCATCTTCAGTACAATAGCGCATATCGCAAGCACAAATCAGGTCTATACCTCCGCCAATACAACCACCATGAACGGCTACTAATACAGGCTTAGAACAATTCTCGATAGCATTGATAGGTGCTTGCAAACGAAATACATCTTTCCTCACTTTTTCTCTTCTTCTCCCCTCACAGGTAATATCGGTTTGGGATACCGACATCAGCAAACTTAAATCAATACCCGCACAAAAATGGTTACTTTCTCCACCTTCCATAACAATTACCCTTACCTCCGGATTTTCATCCAGATTCTCAAAAATTTCTTTGATTTCATCCCAGGCAGATTGGTTAAGCGCATTGGCTTTTTCGGGGCGATTCAAAATTACATGGGCAATATGGTTTTCTATCGAAAGTTTCAAAGTTTGCATGAGCATGGCATTGGGTGGTTTATTGAATAAAAAAAGCCGGAAAGGAATCTCTCCGGCTAAATTTACGCAAATTTCTCTACGATTTATTATTTCTTCTCTCCACTTGTTTGTACGCCGGCAGGCTGATTTTTCTTTGCCTCCTGCATAGGGTTTGAACCACCGCCAAAACCTCTTTGTTTGAAAGCCTGAAAGCGCGTAGGTTGCTCAGGTTCTTTCGGGAAGGTATTATCAGAAGTATCAATATCCGGGATTTCGTGATATGGGTCTAGTTTAAACTTGGCCACCTTTTTTGTTGTTACCAAGGTCTTTTTCACTTCTTTATCATTTACTCTCCATAGTTCAACCGGTATCCTTACATCTTCAAAAGTACCATCTTCAAACTCCATTCTGATAATCACAGGCATTACCAGACCGCCTTTGTTTTTCAGGCTTAATACATAAAAGTTTTTGCCTTCATCAATCATTTTGCGCTCGTCAGGTGTCAAAGTAGAAGTATATTGTTCATATTTCTTTTTGTCTGCATCTGTTACAGCATATCTATCATAAGAGTTATAGAAATCTCTCATGGTTGAGTCTGCTTCTACAACTGTTTGTTTAATATCAGTTTTATTACGGATATTACTCAAAGTCTCTTTCTTCGCATCAGCGTCTGCTTTCGCCATCGCTTTTTGTTTTGCCGGATCTTGCGAATCGATGCTATACCATTCTACGTTAGCAATCGCCTGATCTGCTGCTTCAACGCCGTAGAACCAACCTTTCCAGAACCAATCTAAGTCAACGCCAGAGGCATCTTCCATCGTACGGAAGAAATCGGCAGGTGTAGGGTGTTTGAATGCCCAACGGCGTGAGTATTCTTTGAAAGCATAGTCAAATAGTTCACGACCCATGATGGTCTCACGAAGGATATTCAGACCTGTAGCAGGTTTTGAATAGGCATTCGGGCCGAATGTGCCCGGAATAATATTATCTGAGCTACTCATAATCGGGTTTTGCTTATCTGCCTCCATCTTCATATAGCCTGTAATATATTGTGGTTCGATGCCTGTTGCCGGGAAATTTCTATCCCATTCCAGACAAGTTAAACCCTCCAGGAATGAGTTTAAACCCTCATCCATCCACGACCATTGACGTTCGTCAGAGTTCACAATCATCGGGAAGAAGTTATGTCCTACTTCGTGAATAACTACCAGAATCAGGAAGTTTTTAGTGCCTTCTGAATAAGTACCATCCGCTTCCGGACGAGCACCGTTAAAGCTCATCATCGGGTATTCCATACCACCTACTGAACCATGCACTGAATATGCTACCGGATAAGGATAAGCTACCGAACGTTTTGAATAATTAACCAAAGTATGTGCTACTACGCGGGTAGAATATTGTCCCCAAAGTGGATTTGCTTCTTTTGGATACAAAGACATGGCCCATACTTTCTTACCTTCTACATCTACCTGCATGGCATCCCAGATAAATTTACGCGAGGTAGCAAAAGCAAAGTCACGTACATTTTTAGCTGCATATATCCAGGTCTTTTTGCCAGTTGGCTTGCCTTTTTCTGCGGCTTCGGCTTCTGCTTGTGTTACGATTTCTACAGGTGTTTTAGAAGTTTTTGCCTGCTCTAAACGCTTCATTTGCGTAGCTGACAATACATCTTTTGCATTTTGCAATTCACCGGTAGCGCCTAAAACCATGTCATTAGGTACAGTCAGAGCTACTTTATAATCTCCGAAAGGAAGTGTAAATTCTCCTTGACCTAAGAATTGTTTGTGTTGCCAGCCGTTTACATCGTCATAAACTGCCATACGTGGAAACCACTGAGCGATTTCATATAAGATATTGCCATCTTTCGGGAAAAGCTCGTAACCACTTCTACCTCCTACCGATTTTAAATCGATGATATTGAATTTCCAATCCACCTGAAATACGAATTGCATACCTTTAGCCAATGGTGTAGGTAAGTCAATACGCATCATGGTGCCATTGATGGTATAGTGTAAATCTTTACCTGTGGCATCTTTTACTGTTGAAATCTTATAGCCATAGTCTTTATCATTGGCTCCGCTCAGATTGCCTAAGTTAGTAAAACTAGAACCACTGGTAGGATTAATTGCTGACTGACGGGTAATATTACCATCCGAATTTTTTGAGAATACGTTCTGATCTAATTGTAACCATAGGTAGCGTAGCTCTTCTGGTGCATTATTGGTATACGTGATTTTCTCGGTACCGGTGATACTCTGGTTAGTATCATTCAATTCGGCTTTGATGTCATAATCAGCTTTTTGTTGCCAGTAGTCTCTACCCGGCGCACCTGCGGCTGTGCGGAAGGTATTAGGCGTAGGTAAGCCTGTACCCATTTGTTCGAACTTGGTATTGGCATTGTATTGTGTAGTAGGTGCCTGTTGTGCATTGAGCGACAAGCTTCCACATACAACCATACCCATAAAAATAGATAGTTTTTTCATGCTTTGAGATGAAGGTTTAATACAGTTCAGATGATTGTATAAAATTTATGCGAAATTAGGTAAATTTTCCCATCGATAATCACGCAATTTAGGGGATATTCTCTTTAAAAAAACCACTTCTCGGTCATTAATTTAAAAGCGACTCCGGCTACAAAGCTTGAAAGAATCAGATTCCAGGTATGTTTTTTTACCTGAAAGCCACTCAGCATCAGGAAACCAAGCGACATAGCAATAGCTATAATGAATACCTGCCCAAATTCAAGCCCGATATTAAAAGCCAATAGTTGCGGAATAATGTTCTGGTCTTTGCCTAAAAGACTACGCAGATAGTTGGAAAAACCCATTCCATGAATCAATCCAAAACCTAAGGCCAATACATATCTGATAGGGGAAAAATTTTCTTTATCGAGTATGCTATCGCTGCTTTTATGAAAAATATTGGTGATACAAGTAAAGATAATCGTAACCGGAATCAGGAATTCTATCAGGTCAGTACTGTACTCAATCATGTTGAGCGCCGCTAATGCCAGCGTAATGGAGTGGCCAATGGTAAAGGCAGTGACAAGAACCAATACTTTTTTCCAATCGGTTATGCGATAAATGGCACATAGCGCTACTACAAATAGAATATGGTCATAGCCATTGATGTCGGTTATGTGCTGATAACCTAATTTCAAAAAAATAAAAAATTCCGTCATTAGTGCAGTGATTAGGGGTCTCGGGTTCGTATATTAGTAACAAAAATACAAGTTTTGTAAGACCCTGATTATAAAGTATCTGCTAAATTTTTGAAATTATGGGTATTCGCAAGAAAATCGGCTTTGCCTGGGGGTATTCATTTATTATTTTTCTACTATCAGGCTACTATTTCATTAGTCATAACTGGACTTTCTTTGTATTTATCTATGGCTACGTGTTGGTTCCTATCATGGACGAAATCATCAGTCGGGATTCGCAGAATGCCAGTACAGAAGAATATGAGAAACTGCTTCAGGATAAATATTTTGATGTATTGGTATACTCTCATGTATATATACAATATTTTATGTTGTTGTGGGGCTCATATATCCTGATTTATGATAACCTTACATGGTGGCAAGTAGTTGGCCTAATGCTTAGCCAAGGCGTTTATGCTTCAACGATTATTAATGTGGCACATGAATTAGGGCATCGCACCAGTCCCTGGGCACAATTTCATGCCAAAGCGGCTTTGATGACAGTAGGCTATATGCACTTCCTGATAGAACATAACCGGGGGCATCATACGCACGTAGCCACCCCGCTCGATCCGGCTACTGCCCGCAAGAATCAGACAATCTTTTCTTTCTGGAAACAGACCTTAATCGGTAGTTTCAGAAGCGCCTGGCAGATTGAAAAAAAGCAATTAGCCAAACAGAATCTCTCTGTATGGTCTCGGCAAAATGGCATGATTTGGGCAGTTGTTCTGCCTATTGTATTCTGCCTTAGCCTGACTCTCCTATTCAGTTATTTATCAGGCAGATTCGAGTGGATTGTTCCTGCATTTATCATTGTTCAAGGCATTATAGCCGTACTTTCTTTAGAGTGTGTTAATTATATAGAGCATTATGGAATTATGCGCAAAGAGATTGCGCCGGGCAGATATGAAAAAGTAAATCCTTTACATTCGTGGAATGCCAATCATTATTATAGTAATCTGATGTTGTTTCATTTACAACGCCATTCCGACCATCATGCTTATGCGGCAAGACCCTATCAGGTACTCAGGCATTTTGACGAAAGCCCTCAATTGCCTTATGGATATACCATGATGATAATGATTTCTTTAATACCGCCACTCTGGTTTAAGACCATGAATAAGCGATTGGAAGCATGGCAGGCGAAAGAATATAGTGCGGAGGAGATAAGAGGAATAGTGAGTCGGTTTAGTTAATAACAGACGATTTGAAAAATCGTTATACAAAAATAGCAGCCTTTCGGGCTGCTATTTTTATTATATCAATTAACGTATAAACCTCCGGTTTATCAGAAGAATTTCGCTCTGTTATCTTTGATATGTGCATTGTCGCGGATAGCCTGGTTAGCTAAGTAAGAAGCTCCGAAGCCACCGGCACGTTGCATTACCTGTGTTTTGTATTGTGAGTAATCAGCAATTGCAGGCGCAGGAGTTGCTGCAGTAGTTTCTACAATAAACACACCGTTTTCGCCTACAAATGGTTTCGAACGTTTACCTGCTGCCAGACTGAAAATCTTACCGATAGCAATTGGATCAACACCTGGAGTAGTTAATAAACCTGTCGCGAAGCTGATTTGGTTAGCAGCTTCAACAATTGCGCCTGCACCATATTTCTGAGCAATTTGCTCCAATGTTCCGGTAGGATTACCCAGTTTTTTCAGGATTTGCTCAGCTTTGATTTCGTTACGAACTTTCGCTGTTAAAACATCTCTGAAATCATCTACTTTAGGGTTTTCTTTATCAGATTTAGATCTTACTGCTGCTACAATGAAGTTATCGCCAATTTCAAAAACTCTGTTTGAAACCGAACCTACTTTAGTATCATCGTTAAATGCCCACAATACTACTTCACGTGCATTCTGGATAGTATTAAATGCGGCTGCATCAGGGAATACTCTTTCAGCTTTCAACATTACCAATTTAGGATCTTTCTTCACTGCTTCTTCAAATTCTTTGTCTGAATCTACGCTTGCCCGTAAAGTTTCAGCTTTTTGATACATTGCATTACGAGTAGCCTCACTTGCTTGTAGTTCGCGGCTGATGCTGGCTACTTTATATTTCAGATTCGACTTTGGTTCTGTAACCTTGATGATATGGAAACCAAACTCAGTTTCAACAAGATTTGGTACCAAGCCTGTTCCACTCATGCCAAACACTGCATCGTTGAATGGCTTTACCATACGCCCTTGTTTGAAGAAACCTAAATCTCCACCTTGTTGTGCCGAACCATCCTGGCTATTAGTACGAGCCAAGGTAGCAAAATCAGCGCCTTGTTTCAATTGGTCTAATAAACCTTGAGCCCTTTTACGTGCATCAGCCTTCACTGAATCTGGTGCACCTGCAGCAAACGGAATAAGGATATGACTTGCACGGACTGTGTAAGCGGTATCAGTAGTAGTGCCTTCAAATTTATGAATTGAGTACACGCTACCTTCTTTGAATGGCCCGATTACAGCACCCGGAATGGCTGTTGACAAAGCGGTTTTTAAATCTGCACTTAATTCACTTGCCGAACGCTCAAATGGATATCTTACTTCTGAGTTCGCAGAAGCGTATGCTTGTGGGTCAGCAGCTGATGCTAAACCTTTAGCAAAAGACTTGATGTCTTCGTAAAGCGCCGAGCTATCTTCTTTTGTTGCTGCTACCTGATATACCACGTAGTCGAATGAGCGGCTATCATAGCCTACATATTCGTTTTTATGTTTGCTCAGGTAATCAGACAATTGGCTGTCTGTTACTTTGATAGTAGTATCGTTTACACTGAAATACGGAACATATAAATACTTAGCGTCTGCTTTAGATACTTGTCCTTCGTATTCTTTTTTGGCTTCGGCAGTAGTAACAAAGGTAGATGAGCTAAGCAAAGCGTTGTATTTTTCTAGTAAACGTTGTTGCATTGCACCTTCTTTGATCTGATCCCAAGCCATTTTTTGCGGTGCTGGCAATTGGTTGCTTGCTGCCGCATTGATGAACTCGATGTGACGATTACGGTCATACTGTCCTGTTTGAGGATCAGTAAATTGTTGTTTAATCATCGGACTCAGGTTTTTAGTACCTTGAATCATTTCACGTAATTCATCAGGAGTTACTTTTAAGCCTAATTTTTCAAATTCTTCTTTGTAAGCAATATCAAAAATCATTTGCTCCCAAACCTGGTTACGGAGTTGTTGCACTTCCTGGTCTTGTAATGCTCTTCCTGCTTGTTGTTCATAGTTTGAACGGGCAACATCTAATTTTGCCTGAAATGCCTGAGCATCAATGCTCGTTCCGGCAATTTCACCAATTTTATTTCTGTTACCACCAAACAATCCGCCACTACCGCCTTTTCCGTAGAATAAATCTCCTCCAACGATAAATAGAATAAGGGCAATTGCGATAACTGCAACTGCGATCCCCGAACGCTCCCGAATTTTGTTAATTAAAGCCATTAGTTTTTATTTTATACTGAATTTTAGTCCGTGTTTTGTAGGTTAAAAATGGTTGATGGTGAAACCCTTAAAAAAACGAACCGCAAAAATACATAGATTCATACATATTATCAAAGAAATCCAATTAGGATTATCTGTTTTTTAACAAGTTTTATACCGTTCAATCCACAAGTTACCACAAAAACCCTTAATTAGCACCAAAACAAACTGTTTTACCCCAATTAAGCCCTATAATATTTTTTTATAAATTCTTTATTTTCAATTATTTGGAGTCTTAATTAATCTAATTATTTAGTAAAAAAATTTCTCTTTAAAAGTCCCCCTTCAGGGGCTAGGGGTGTCTTTACCACCCATAAACCAGCGCTACACTATTAATCAACTCCTGCAAAATCTCTCCGTTATCCGAATTAATCATCACTACCACTCCTTTTCCTCCTTCCAGACTACCATAGTAGTAGCATCTGAAACCTTCGTTACCACCGCCATGTCCAAAAGTTTTCGTTGAACCTTTTTGTCCTAGAAAAACACCCAAGCCCAAATCTTTGTCTACATAAGGACTCAATCGTAATCGGGTCATTTCTTTTGAAAGTATTTTGTCAGATTTTCCGGCTAAAGATAATTGCGTTTCAATAATATAATGGGCTAAATCGGTCGGGTTTGTCCACAAACCTGCGGCGGCTTGTTCCGGATAGATATGATATTTTCCTCTAATTTCTTCTTTGTTTTCTTTATACCCTGTTGCCAGTTGATTCGGCTTCTTGTTTAGTGGCGGCTGTGCATAAGTACTATTCAACATTCCCATAGGTTTCAGCACATTGTTCCACATATACTGAGCATAGGGTTCTTTGGTTATATCCATTACAATTAACTGAGAAATAGTAGTACCTCCACCAGAATATTCTGCTTTCAGCCCAGGCTCAAATGATGAGCGGACAGGCTCTGAATTAGCAGGCTTTTTGCCGTCCAGTATTTCTGAGATTGTTGGCAGTCTACTCCCCCTTTCGTAGCCCAGAAACCCATGTACAGTCAGGCCGGCAGAGTGGCTCAATAGATTTGCCACATTTATTTTCTTTCCATTTGCCTTTTTATCATAAGGGAATTTCCAGGTGGTAAGGAAATTGTTTATGTCAGTATCCAGCCTTAGCTTTTTATTCTGTACTAATTTCAGTACTCCTACTGCATTTAATGATTTGCTGAGAGAGGCAGCCTGAAAAAGTGTTTCGGTCGTAACCGGGCGTTTTTCGGCCACATCGGCCCAGCCATATGCTTTCACCCATTCGATTTTATAATCTTTGATCACAGCTATGCTTAAACCATATACTCCCTGTTGATTCATGCGCTGTTCAAGCATCCACTTAGGTTTAGGTGCATCGGGTTTATCACCAGGTTTCACGCTAAAGAGATTTTGTTCTACCTGTTTTATTTTTACTTGCACTTCTTTGCTATAAGTAGTTGGTTGTGCTTGTACAGAGGGAATAAACAGACAGGTTAATAAGCCTGCTAAAAGTCTGAGGATGTGCTTTTTCATGATGGACGAGAAAATAGATTAAAAACTTCTTATAATTTGCGAAACTAAGTTATCCGACACAAATATTTGTCTAATTTTGTGCGTTTTTTGAAAAAACTCATTCTATTTATGAAATATCGTATTCTCGGATTTTTCTGTTTCATTTCTTTTGGTTTTTACGCTTGTCAAAATTCAGAATCAACCACCGATGCCTCTGATGTTGATGTATCGAATGTGAAGGTTAACGTGGTTATTGAAAGATTGGAAGAGCCTTTGATGCAATTGAAGAATAAAGCCGAAATCAAAAGTTTTTTAGAAAAACACAGTGCTTTTGTTGAAACCTTTTATCAGACTCCTGCCAACGATACGGCGCTTATCAGCAGAATTGATTACCTAATACATTATCCGGAAATTCAGGAATTATTCAAGCAAACACAAGAGAAATTTGGCAATTTAGATGATTTGAAAAAAGAATTTGAGGTTGCCTTTAAACATATTAAACACCATTATCCTGATTTTAAAGAACCTAAAATCATCACTACTTTTGCTGCGCTTGATAATGAACTGGTAGTAAGTGATAGTCTGATTATTATTCCTTTAGAGTCATTCATTGGCCCCAAAGCCAAGTATCGTCCGCAGCATCCTAATTATATGTTGAAACGCTACGATAAGCCTTATATAGTACCGACGGTGATTACGCTATTATCAAGAAAGTATAACAAGATTGATATGAACGACCGCACGATGCTTGCTGATATGGTTTTCTATGGCAAGAGCTTTGAGTTTACAAGAGCGGTCATTCCGAATGTGGCTGATTCTTT
The DNA here is from genome assembly GCF_054779675.1 of Emticicia fontis. Lineage (NCBI taxonomy): Bacteria > Pseudomonadati > Bacteroidota > Cytophagia > Cytophagales > Leadbetterellaceae > Emticicia > Emticicia fontis. The sequence goes on along the minus strand of NZ_BAAGXU010000005.1, from coordinate 26,232 downwards.
ATTAGTGGCTTATGCAGATTCCAATCTGGTAAAAAGCTGGAATGGGCAAGCCTATATATGGGCTCATTTTATTGACAACAAGTTGTTGTACGAAACAAGCGATAGGATCAAAGACAAATACCTGGGAGACAGACCTAATACGTTAGAAATAGGCTCTGATTGTCCCGGACGGATTGGGCAGTGGTTAGGTTGGCGAATAGTAAGCCGTTACAGAACCGAAAACCCTAAGATTACGTTAGAAGAATTAATGAAAAACGCCAATGCGCGTGAGATTTTTGAGCAATCAAAATATAAAGGGCAAACGGAAGACTAGCCGTATTGCCCAATACCTGTTTAAATCTAAAATCCTCTTATTGAGATAGAGGATACTTACTATGGCAAAGAGAACCCGAAGTTTTGGAGAAGAGGCTTCAGAAAAAGACAAGAAAAAAGTCAGTGCAGAAGGCTTTAAAAAAGCCCTGAAAGTTTTCAGATTTACATTACCTTATAAATGGACATTTGTGATCGGTTTCATTTTTTTGATACTCTCACAATTGACTTCCATGAGTATCCCGCTTCTGATGGGGCAAATGGTAGGGGCTATTGTATCGCCTGATAAATCTACCCCATTGCCTGCCAATGCGAACCCAATGCAGGGCATGAATATGATGGGAGATAAATTACAGAATGTCTTTCATTCATCGCCTAATTTCACTTTGAATGAAGTAACCTTTCTCTTTGTTTTTATACTGATTTTACAAGCCGCTTTTTCATTCCTGCGTGTCTATACTTTTACCCGTGTATCAGAGCAATCAATGCGCGACTTGCGGAAAGAACTCTATACCAAAATCATTACTTTACCTATTACTTTTTTTGAAAAAAGCCGTGTAGGTGAATTAATGAGCCGTATCACCTCTGATGTTACGCAATTGCAGGATGTATTGTCTATTACTTTAGCCGAATTATTCCGTCAGATATTTACTTTGGTCGGTGGCGTTTTGTTGATTACACTTATCTCAGGCAAACTGACGCTTTTTATGCTCTCTACCTTTCCATTTCTGGTAGTAGCAGCCATGGTTTTTGGACGGTTTATCAGACGAAACTCTAAAAAAGTACAGGACGAACTAGCCAAGACCAATATTATTGTAGAAGAAACGCTGCAATCGGTAAATGTAGTAAAAGCTTTTACGAACGAACGTCTGGAAGTAGGCCGTTATACTTCTTCTATCCAAAAAGTAGTTGATTATGCCTTAAAAGCCGCTACATTCAGAGGAGGTTTTATTTCGTTTATCATTTTTGTGCTGTTTGGTGGGGTGGTTGGAGTTGTCTGGTATGGAGGTAATCTGGTATTGACAGGAGAATTAGATTTCAAAGACCTTTTTACCTTTATTATCTATACAGGCTTTATAGGGGGCTCTGTGGGTGGTTTAGGCGATATGTATGCGCAGATACAAAAAACCATTGGTGCTTCTGAACGCGTGTTGGAGATTTTAGAGGAGAAATCGGAAGTAGATGTAACCCGTCCGTTTGAATTCAAGAAAACACAAGGCAATGTATCGTTTGAGAATGTAGGTTTTGTCTATCCATCAAGACCAGATATGAGTGTGCTGAAAGATATTTCTATCCATATAAAAGCAGGTGAAAAAGTAGCTTTGGTAGGGCAAAGTGGGGCAGGAAAATCAACATTAGTACAATTGCTCATGAAACTCTATCCGCTTAGCAAAGGTAAGATTGTGATTGATGGGCAGGATATTGCCAAGCAGGATGTAACTGAATTAAGAAGTAATATAGCTATCGTACCTCAGGAAGTTATGCTTTTTGGAGGTTCTATTTTTGAAAATATTGCTTATGGACGACCAGGTGCTACTGAAGAAGAAGTATACGAAGCTGCCCGCAAAGCCAATGCCTTTGATTTCATCACTTCTTTTCCGGAGAAATTCCAGACGATTGTAGGTGAAAGGGGTGTAAAACTTTCAGGTGGACAAAGACAAAGAGTAGCGATAGCCCGTGCTATTTTGAAAGACCCGTCTATTCTGATTCTGGATGAAGCTACTAGCGCTCTTGATTCTGAATCAGAAAAACTGGTGCAAGATGCCCTTGATGAGCTTATGAAAAACCGTACAACCATTATTATTGCGCACCGATTGGCCACTATACGCAATGTAGATACCATTTACGTATTGAAAGATGGAGCCATAGCAGAATCAGGCTCGCATGAGGATTTGATTCTGAAAGAAGAAGGAATTTACGCAAATATGGTTAAATTACAGTTTGATAATGTAAATTTGCTGGTAGAATAGTCAATAATTGAAATACTATCTGATTCAAAAGCAGTTTTAGTTTGAGGTAAAAGGTATTTCATTGCTTTTCATGAATTTAAAAGCTAAAAATCATGAATTTCTCTAAAAATACACTAAAAGAATACGATTTACGCCATACTGGCTGTCGTGAAGATATATTGCAGTCTTTTCAGTCTTATAGCCATGCGCTTTCGCATGGAGACCTGGAAAACCTGTTTGGCGAACGCTTCGATAGAGTAACGATTTATCGTACGCTAAAAACTTTTGTCGAAAAAGGCATTATCCATAAAGTATTGGACGACGAAGGTGGTACTAAGTATGCGCTTTGCCGCTCGACAGAGTGTAGCCATGAAGAACACCATCATGACCACGTGCATTTTAAATGTCTGGTTTGTGGTAATACTACCTGTATTGAAAGTGTGCATATTCCGAAACTTAATTTACCGGATGGTTATAAACTGACCGATATTAATATGCTGATGCAAGGTACTTGCCCCAATTGCAAAGCATAGCCAATACTCGTTTGATTAACCTATTATATCAGAAGCGCTCTCTTCTACTAATTTCCATTAATGTCTTATAAAACCAAGCTTATTATAGCTCTCGGACTCGTGTATGTGGTCTGGGGTTCTACTTTTTTAGGTATGAAGTTCGCCATAGAGGTGCTTCCACCTATGATGGTTTCTTGTTTACGCTTTCTTACAGGTGGAGTTTTGCTGTTTATATTTACATTATGGAAAGGCTATGGCATACCGAGTTTACCCCAGATAAAAGGCGCGGTACTTGTAGGTGTAATGCTTAGCGGAATTGGCAATTGTACGGTAGCTTTTGCCTTACGTTTTATGCCATCTGGCCTGGTTGCTTTATTGGTAGCTACCCTACCCGCCTGGATGATTATGCTCGACTTCTGGTTTTTCAGCAAAACCAAACCTACATTGATTGGCTTGATTGGCTTAATTATAGGTTTATTTGGTATGGTTTATTTATTAGACCTCACCAATCCGGCAAATACTGCTAATCGGGAAGTAGCCATTTTTCCGGCTTTACTGGTTTTTGCAGGTTCTGTGGGTTGGGCTTATGGCTCTCTTAAATCTCCTTATTTAGCATTACCCAAGCCCATCCAATCTACTGCTATCCAGATGATTGCCGGAGGGTGTTTCTCTTTGATTATGAGTCTGATATTTGAAGACAATCACATTCAGGCCTTTCGGAGTATGACTCTGGAAACTTATATGGCTGTTATTTACCTGATTGTGATTGGCTCTTATGTAGGGTATAGTGCCTATTTATGGCTCATTAATAATGCCCCACCACAATTAACCGCTACTTATGCCTATGTCAATCCGGTAGTCGCTTTTTTCTTTGGCTGGATTTTTAAGGGAGAGTTATTAACTACCCGTTCGCTCATTGCTTCAGCTATTGTATTGATTGGCGTAATATTGATGACCATCGGCCGTAGAAAACCAGCTTCGAAAACGGTTCAGATTGAGTAGCAGCTAATTTAAAACGATTTTTCAAATCTATCAACAAACGATTTGAAAAATCGTGATACATTATGCCGTAAACTTATCCAGTTGTTTTACCAATACATCAAAGTCTTTAGGATACGGCGCTTCAATTTTTATTACCTCTCCATCTAATAAGCGGAAAGAGAGTGAATGCGCATGTAGCGCTACTCTTTTAATCAATGGCAACTCTTCTGTTCCTTTTTTCAGGTTAAACTTCTTACTTTTCAGTTGAGATAAGAAAATCTCGTCTCCACCATAAGTCGGGTCGCATACAATCGGGGCTTTCAGGCATTGCAAGTGTACACGAATCTGGTGCATACGTCCGGTAATCGGAATACACTCAACTAAGGTATGATAACGATAGGCTTTCAGTGTAAAAAAGATTGTTTCGGCTATTTTTCCTTTCTCACGGTCAATTCTTACTGCCGTACCATCTTTTAATTGGGCGATAGGTAAGAAAACCGAAACGCTGTCAAAATCATGCACGCCATTCACAACGGCATGATAACGCTTGGTTACCTCGCGGTTTTCAAACTGCATGGCCAGATTTCTATACGCCGCCGGATTCTTGGCAATAGCCAATGCCCCCGAAGTTTCTTTATCCAGACGGTGGCACAATTGTGCATCATCTGAATAGGCTTTGGCTAAACGCAGAATACTCTGGTGCTTGTCTTGCGTGCGTTCGTCAAGACTAGCTAAATAAGGCGGCTTATTAATCACTATATAATCGTTGTTTTCGAAGAGAATTAAATCTTCAAATACCACGTTTTTTGGTGTCGTTTTTAGCTTTGGTGCTGGTGTTTCCTCAAACTCAAATTCAAACTCGTAATCCATATCGCTGATGGGTATAATGAAATATTATGCAAATTTAGACTTAAAATTTTAAAAACAGGTAAAACCAGAATTTAGTGCAATTTCGGTCAATCCAACTCTATCTTTGCCTATTTGTTTGAACTCATTATTTTAATATCTTTGCATAGATTAACATTATAGTTGCGTAGATTACCATCTTTTTCTCTGCTGTTATAGATTTGTGTTTATTATATAAGAATCCATTACTACTGCCCCAAACCACCAAAAAGAAAAAACTTAGCTAGAATTATAATTCGCCACGTCATGAAATTGAAGCCACTATTTACTTTTATAAGTATTATTGCTGTCGTAATTATTAATAAGAATGGATACGCGCAAGCGCCAATTATTATTAATTCCCAAACGAAAATACCGATCCAGGCAACCACTCATTTAGAAATTTTCGAAGACCCGTCGGCTAAAATATCCTTTGAAGAAATCCAGAAACAAAACTTTAAGCCATTAGACCGAGATTATCTCCTTTTCCCTTATTCAGATAATGTGCATTGGGTTAGATTAAAACTTGAAAATACCGATGCTACTCATAAAAAGTGGACGCTCCAATGGCTTAATCCGCTTGTTGAGAACCTTGATTTCTATATTTCAGATAGTACACATAAAAACTTTACTCACACCGAATACCAATTAATTACCAAAAAGGAAAAAAAGCTTTTAGAATTTGAACCGGCCTTCCCATTTGAGCTAGCCCCTCATACTTCAAAAATTATATATATAAAGGTTGCCTCTCAACGTGGAACCTATAGTACTGTAAGCATTCATTCGTCAGAATCATTAACTAAAAAAACGCTGAATTCCTATACGGAGCAAAGCTTTACTAATGGGCTTTTGTTCTTCCGTTTTCTTTTGGTGGTGATATTAGCGATTTTTATCATCAAGCTTCCGATTTTCCGAATCTATTCGTTACATACTGTTTTTAAAACATTTGTCTATTGGGGATTAATGAATATCCCCGGCCCACTTTTTACGACTAACCCCGATATAGCTAAAAAAATAGATTTCCTTTCTTATAATTCTATTACTATTACCTCTGGCTTGCTTGTACTGATAGCCTTTGCCACAGACAGGCTTCCGAAATGGCATAAATTATTGACCTACTTTTTCGTTTTTGCTACTATTTTAGTAGATATTCTGGCATTAATCGATTATCAATGGTATTGGCTCAAAGCCGGGGTATATTTAATTGTCTTTTCGTCATTCTACTTTCTTGGTATCTACTTTTATAGCCTTATCAAAAAATTGCCGACCAAGCACTATTACTCTATTCCTTTCATTTTAGGAATGATTAGTTATCTGCTTATCTGTATGCGCTTGCTGGGTTGGCTCGAATATAAACCATTGTTCCGGCTTTCTTCTTTGTTGTTTATGGTCGAAAACTTTGTGTTTATCTTCTTCCTGGGGCAGATATTCAGAAGTGTAGAGCGTAACAAGTTACTGGCCGAACAACAGTTAGACTTTAGGCTGGAACAGAATGCCCGCCTGAAAGAACTGGATAATCTGAAAACGACCTTCTTTGCCAATATTTCGCATGAGTTACGTACGCCCTTGACACTCATTCTAGGCCCGATTCAGGAATTAATACAGAAGTATCCGGTTGAAAGCTTATTACCATTGATGCAACGGAATACACAAAGATTGCTTACACTTATCAATCAGTTATTAGATATAAGTAAGCTGGAAGCCGGGCAAATGAAAGTAGAGGTAAGTAAACAAAATATCACGCAATATTTCCGAACGCTTACGAGTTCGTTTACATCTTTAGCCGAGAGCCAGAAAATCAGGTTTGAAACTTCAATCGGCTCAGAGGAAATCTGGGGTTATATTGATAGAGATAAACTGGATAAAATTATCACCAATCTGCTTTCGAATGCTTTCAAGTTTACTTTTAAAGAAGGAAAAGTGAGTGCTCACATTGAAAGAATTTCTGTAAAAAATATCGTTGTCACTATCAGTGATACAGGTATTGGGATTAGGAAGGATAAGGTCGACAAGATTTTTGACCGATTCTATCAGGTAGATAGTTCACAGAACCGGAAATTTGAAGGTACAGGCATCGGGCTGGCTTTGGTAAAAGAACTGGTAGATGTATTGAAAGGCACTATCAGGGTTGAAAGTCAGGAAAATGTGGGTACTACATTTAAAGTACAGATTCCTATTGATAAAGAAACCTGGGAAGGGTCGATAGTAGAAGAGACATTAGAAACAGATAATTATCAGGTTAATCTTACTGAAAGTTCAGTATTAAATGGACACGAAAAATCAGGTACTGACAATGGAAATAGTGAGCAGGAAAATATCTTGTTGATCGTAGATGATAATGATGATATCAGAGCTTATATAAGAAGTATCTTCGAAAAAGAGTATCAGGTCATTGAAGCTGTTAATGGAAAAGAGGGTATCAGCAAGGCTATTGAGAAAATCCCGAATCTGATTATCAGTGATTTGATGATGCCCGAAATGAATGGTTTTGAGTTTTGTAAGGTATTGAAATCGGATGAAAAAACGAGCCATATTCCGATTATCATGCTTACGGCTAAGGCTAATATAGAAAGCAGAATGGAAGGTCTGGAATTAGGTGCTGACGATTATCTGACAAAACCGTTCCATAAAGAAGAGATGCTTGTAAGAGTACGAAATCTGATTTCGATTCGTGAACAACTCAAGAAAAAGTATGGTAAAGAAATTGTAGAATTAAAGCCTGAAGAAATCAAAGTTAATTCTCTGGATGAAACATTCTTGCTAAAAGCTAAAGGAGTAGTTGAGAAAAATCTTTCAGACAGCCATTTTGATTTAACCCGATTCTCTGATGAAATGGCCATGAGTACGGTTCAGCTAAGGCGTAAAATCAAGGCATTGACTAACCAGACTGCGGTAGAATTTATCCGTAAATATCGCCTGCAACGAGCAGCGAATTTATTGAAAAAAAAGGCGGGGAATGTGTCAGACGTTGCCTATCAGGTAGGTTTTGAGAGTTTACCTTATTTTACAAAAGTATTTCAGGAAGAGTTTGATGTTACCCCATCTGAATATGCGAATCGCCAATAATCATTGATAAAAGCTGATAAATTTTCTTCATGTTCAAAATGAGTTAAAGAATGTTCATTTTGCGCTAACACTGCCTATAACAGCAAGGCTACTTTTGAGGTATTATTTCCCACCTTAATACCATCAAAAGTCTAACACATGAAGAAATCTTTATTACTTTTCCTATTGGGGTTTTTCTGCTCTCCATATCTATTTGCCCAAACCAAAACCTGGGCAGGCACTACTGCTGATTGGCATACGCCCGAAAACTGGGATCCTGTGGGTGTTCCGACTGCTTCGGATGATGTAGTTATTAACACAGCTACGACCAACCCTATTATTAGCAGCAATGTTTCTGCTAAAAGCATTAACATCTCAGTTGCAGGGGCATTACTTACTGTTAATAGTGGCGTAACGCTCACCATTTCTAATAATGCTGGCCCGGTTTTACAAATCAGCAATGGAGGGCTTACCAATAACGGAACAGTTCTGGTAACTAACACCAACGCTACTGAGGTATCTCAGGAAGCAGCCATTCTCCTTACGTTTAGTGCTATCATTAATAATGCTGGTACAATTACCGTAAATGGTGGGGCTAATTATGGGATCAGAATGGCTGCAGCAACCATCAATAACCAGAGTGGTGGTGTGATTACTTCTAATGGAAAAGAAGTGATTCGATTTGGGGATACCAATGCCATATTGAATAACAATGCCGGCGCAACTTTCAATGGAAGCAGTCCTAGTCCTAACTCAGCTCTTACGCTTATTCCCGGAAAATTGAATAATTATGGCCTTATAAATACTACGGGTGGCATAGAGCTATATTATTCAAACAGTAGACTAAGAAATCTTGGGTGTGGAATTATCAAAATGGTTGGTGATTATTATACACAAACAAGTGCAACTACTGAAAATGATGGTCTTTTGCAGATAGATGGCACTTTAAATAATGCCGGCACAACTACCAATAACGGGGTTATACGCGCAAGCGCCTATCCTACCCTCACCAATCGGAGGCTTTTGATTAATAACAATGCCGCTAATAACGCTATTTTTACTCCATATACCAATTCATATCTTTCTGCTATACAAGGGATTTTCATGGATGCTGCAGCCACTATTTCAGCAGGCACATATACTTCTAATAATAATACCTTTATTCCGGGTAATTTTGCCGGAGGTACTTATACGCTCTATGCAAAAATCAGTTATGGCAGTTGCACTTTTATAGTTCCTTTTTCTTATATCAGAGCTCCTACCCGCCGCTATGTAAAAACAACTGCGACAGGAACGGGTGATGGTAGTTCGTGGGCTAATGCTTCTAGTGATATTCAGGCCATGATTAATGCTTCTTCTGTAAATGACAGTGTATGGGTAGCAACGGGTATATATAAACCTTTGGCCGATGCGTCGGGCAATACCAGTCCTTCGAATATCAGAAATAAAATATGGTACATGAAATCTGGTGTGAAACTCTTTGGTGGTTTTGCAGGCACTGAAACCTCATTTACTCAAAGAGATTTCAAAACAAATAAGACTATTTTTTCGGGCGATGTTGACAATAATGATACGAATACTGACGGTAATTCTATTGCTGAAACTTATACCGATATTCAAGGTGAAAACGTCTATCATATTCTTGCCATTATTAATTGCGATAAAAACACTGGCGTAGACGGAATTATCTTTACAGCAGGTAATAGTACCGGAAGCACGGTATCGCAAACAGTTAGTGGATTCCCTCTCTCTTCTGTTTATGGCGCTTCTCTCTCTATTAATGCGTCTTTCCCAAGCATTAAGAACTGTATTTTTATCGGAAATGATGGTAAGTTTGGTAGTACTTATCATAATAATACCAATGGCACAGATACTTTAAGAATCAGTAATAGTTATTATCTGAATAATAGAGGTGAACAAACAGGAGGCATGTTTATTCACAGAGGTCATACTTTTGTTGATAATGTGGTATTATTTAATAACGCCGCTTTCAATGTCAATAATTACCGTGATGGGGGTGCTATTTGTATTTCCTCTAATATGCAGGCAGGTAAAACTATTAAATTTACAAATCTGACGGTTGTAAGTAGTAATAGTTTAACATCAAAAAAGACCGTTACAGTAGATGGTGATGGCAATATAAGTTTTATTAATAGTATTATATGGAATGAAACCCCTGTTACAGGTGGTAATATATTCAATGCGCTTGATAACGGAACGCTCACCAGCAGCTATTCAATTTTACAAAACTCAGGTGCAGGTGGCACATGGAATGGAGGTTATGGTACTGATGGAGGGAATAACTACGATGGAGACCCACTGTTTACTAATATCTCTGACCTCGATGGGGCAGATAACAAATTCTTTACTACAGACGATGGTTTGAGCTTAACTGGTTGTTCACCGGGAGTTAATACAGGGACAAATACAAGTATCTTTTCGACTGATATTACCAATTCACCTCGCCCATTCAATGGTGGCATATCAGATATGGGAGCCTACGAACGTCAATCTGCTCCTACACTTACTACAAACCCAACCGATGTGGCGGTAAATAAAACTGTGGTTTGTCCTGGCAATACAGTTACTCTATCTGCTCAATGTAGTGCCGGAAATGTTACGTGGTATAACCAGGCCACTGGCGGAACAGCCATAGGAACGGGTAATAGTCTGAATCAATCACCTACCAATAATATCGTGTATTATAGCGCTTGTGAAGCGGGCAATTGTAAAAGTGAAAGAGTAGCTACTGCTGAGATAACCATATCCACAGTATCTTCTAATATCAGCCTTACTGCTTCTATTTCCGGCACAGTTATTTACGCATCGTCTAATACTATTACAGCCACCAACAAAGTATTGAGCACTGCTAATGCGCAATATCTGGCTAATAATAGTATTTCACTGAACGCAGGTTTTGAAGCAAGTCCGGGAGCGGTGTTTGTGGCCAAGGCTACGCCGATTTCGGCTTGTAATTAGATTTTTTTCTTTCAAATAAGCTCGTCTGACTGATATTTAGCGCAGCAGACGGGCCTATTTAGCTTCTTAAAAATACGGCAAATGCCTTATTGATAGATTATGGTAAGGGGAATAATTTTGAGAAAAATTCTAAACCCAATATATAATTTATGAAAAGAACCGTATACTCTTTATTAACACTACTATTGACTGTACTTATCTTTAATTCTTGCAAAGGACCTGCCGGAGATATTGGCCCTGCCGGGCCACAAGGGGCGAAAGGTGACACAGGTGCCAAGGGTGACCCTGGAGCTATTAATGTTTTATCAACAGGTTGGGTTACCGTTTCTGAACAACTTTATAAATCAAATTATGATGCAGAAAGTTTAATTACAGGTATAAAACTCTCTGGTGGTGTTCTTGATAAATTATCTCAGAAAGTTTTAGATGATGGAATTATTCTGGTTTATAACCGACAACAAAGCAATAAGGGGGTTATCGTTTCTATTCCGTATACGCTCGACTTTAGTTTTGTAGAACCGGGTTTACAGCTAAGTTATTTTTATGAAGCTATGCCTAAAGAAGTCAACTGTTATATTCAATTCTCGAAAGCATTGAAAGATATCAGCGACTTTGTTAGTAATGACGAATTTCGGGTAATTATTATTCCAGGGGCCAGCGGGCTTCGTTTGAAAAATATCGATTTAAGAAACTATGAAGCTGTGAAAAAAGCTTTTAATTTACAAGATTAGTGCTCTTGTTCAATTGCTGTAGAAATTTTAATAATGGGGTAAGTAGCTGGCTAAAGCTGTGCTATCTTACCTCCTTCTTTTACGGCAACTGTCTCACTTATCACGGGTAATTTAAAGCTAAACCTGGTACCTTTATCAATCTTGCTGGTAACACTGATTTTTGAATGGTGGGCATTTAAGATATGCTTCACGATAGCAAGTCCTAAACCAGTACCACCTGTCTCACGAGAGCGGCTTTTATCAATCCGATAAAAGCGTTCAAAAATACGTGAAAGGTGTTCAGGTGCTATACCCGGGCCATCGTCTTCTATTGATACCTGAAAGTATTTTTTTTCTTCTTCAATCTCTACCACTACTTTTCCGTGTTCTTTACCATATTTAATGGCATTGTCGACAAGATTAGTAATCACCTGTGAGATTCGTTGTTTATCGGCCGTTACCCAGGCAGTATTTAGTTCTTTAGGCTTGATTTTGAGTGTTACACCTCTGCTTTTGGCTTTCGATTCCAGTTGTTCAAAGATTTCTTCGGTAATATGTTTCAAATCTACTTTCTCGGGGTGCATCTTCAAATCACCTTTTTCCACCTGCGAAAGCGTTACTAAATCTCTTACCAGGGCATCTAAACCATCCAGGCTTTTGGCGGCTTTGGTTAAAAAGCGCTCAAGAATCACAGGGTCTTCCATGGCTCCATCCAATAGTGTATGAATAAAGCCCTGGGCAGCGAAGATTGGCGTTTTTAACTCGTGGGATACATCGGCCACAAATTCTCTTCTGAAAACCTCCATCTTTTTCAATTCATCAATCTCCTGTTGTTTTCGTGAAACATAGCTTGAAATCTCTGAATTGAGTTTTTTGATGGGATTCACACTTCTGATCAGAGATTTGCGTGAAATATCAAAATCTTTAATTTTCAGTTTCTGAATAGTCTTGTAAATCTGCTCTACTTCACGAAAAATCAGAATATCAATCGTATAAAAGACAAAAAAGAAGGTTGCAAAAAAAGAAGATACACCTACCACAAACAACATGGCAGCACTTGCTTCAGGTACAAAACTTAAGAATACAATAGAAACTGTCGTAATTAATACGGCAAGAAAAAATGCAATAATACGGGGGCTAAACGACATTCTGAGTGAATGGTTAAATTATCAGTTTCTGATTTGCACAAAATTTATGCAATTTAACTGATAATTATCTCTTAATACAGATTATTACTCATCTGTAAACATATATCCAACACCTTTCAGGGTCTTGATATAGTTTTCGCCTACTTTTTCGCGTACTTTACGGATGTGTACGTCAATCGTACGCTCTACAACGAAAATATCAACTCCCCAGATTTTCTGTAGGATTTCGTCGCGGCTAAATACTTTGTTAGGATACTGCGCTAAGAAGAAAAGTAATTCAAATTCCTTTTTGGGTAATACGATGGTAGTACCATCTTGTTTGGTAACCGTATAATTCTGACGATTAATGTTCAGACCTGCTACTTCTAAGGTATCACTCGTATCTGATTTTTGTGCTTCACGACGGAAGAACGCATTGATACGACTCATTAAAGCACGAGGCTTGATTGGCTTGGTCAGATAATCATCGGCACCGACTTCAAATGCAGCAATTTCAGAGTATTCTTCAGAGCGGGCAGTCAGATACAAAATGTAGCTATTCTTCATTTCGGGCATGGCGCGTAGCGTTCTCCCTACTTCGATACCATCCATGTGGGGCATCATGATATCAAGAATAACTAAATCAGGTAGAAACTCACGGGCAACTTCAATAGCTTTTTTTCCATCTGGGGCAGTAGCGACCTTATACCCCTCTTTTTCAAGGTTGTAGCTTAACAATTCCACTATATCGGCTTCATCGTCAACTACTAAAACACGGTGAGCAGAACTCATAAAGGCGTTTTTCAATTAGTGTACTGCAAAGTTATGGTTAAAAAATCGTTAGGTGTGTTAAGTCAATGTTAAATCTTATCAAATGGTATTATAAACCACTATAATATAGCATTTTTACTAAAAATAGTACTACGCCGCCCAATCTGAAACCTATACCTAACCTATTTATAATCAATATCTTCTCTCCATTTATCTGTTTTTTGTAATTTGTAAGATTTTTAGAAAATAGTTTATATTTTTTTTGCGTAACAAATCTAAAACCCCTAATTTTGCAGTCCGATTTTCAAAAGGTGTGCAAATACTTTCTGAGTCGGCAGAAATCAGTCTTAGTCTTGATGCCTATTCACACGGTGTCGCTTCCCCTGGCAAAAGGCGAAATTTCTGAACCAAAATCAACGGAAATGATTGATACTGAGGCGGGAATGTGAGCCCCTAATCAAGACTCAAACAAATCTTTTTGTAAAATTCCTTAAAATCTGAAAGACAATGGCGAAAGACATCGCAGGATATGTGAAACTTCAGGTAAAAGGCGGTCAAGCCAACCCTTCACCACCAATTGGTCCGGCATTGGGTTCTAAAGGTTTGAACATCATGGAATTTTGTAAACAATTCAACGCTCGTACTCAGGATAAAGTGGGTATGATCTTGCCAGTAGTAATTACTTACTTTACTGACAAATCGTTTGAATTTGCAATCAAAACTCCACCCGCTGCTATCATGCTGTTAGAAGCATCGAAAATCAAAACAGGTTCAGACCAACCCAATCGTAAGAAAGTTGGTTCGGTAACTTGGGATCAGGTAAAAACTATTGCCGAAACCAAAATGCCAGACTTGAATTGCTTTACTGTTGAATCAGCAATGAAGATGATTGCCGGTACTGCCAAAAACATGGGTATTACCATCTCAGGCAACGCACCGTTTTAAAAAAGCTGAATGAATTAGTTCATTCATTATTATTCATGGGAGTTATGCACGGCATAACGCTATAACCAAACAAAGCAAATGGCAAAATTGACCAAAAAAAGAAAGGAAGCAATGTCGAAGTATGACGCTTCAAAAGCTTATTCTCTAAAAGATGCGGCTGATGTTTTGAAGCAAATTGCATACACTAAATTCGACTCTTCGGTAGATGTTCACGTTCGTTTAGGTGTTGACCCTCGTAAGGCTGACCAAATGGTACGTGGTGTGGTAGCTCTACCACACGGAACCGGTAAAACTGTTCGCGTTTTAGTATTGTGTACACCTGACAAAGAAGAAGCTGCAAAAGCTGCAGGCGCTGATTTTGTAGGTTTGGACGAATACATCCAAAAAATCGAACAAGGTTGGACTGACATCGACGTAATCATCACGATGCCAACTGTAATGGCTAAACTTGGTAAGTTAGGTAAAATCCTCGGACCACGCGGATTAATGCCAAACCCTAAGTCTGGTACTGTAACGCTCGACGTAGCAACAGCAGTAAAAGAAGTGAAAGCAGGTAAAATCGACTTTAAAGTTGATAAAACCGGTATCATTCACGCTTCCATCGGTAAGGTTTCTTTCTCACCTGAGAAATTAGCAGAAAATGCTACAGAATTGATTCAAACTTTGTTGAAATTGAAACCATCTTCAGCTAAAGGTACGTATGTGAAAAGCATATCACTGGCAAGCACTATGGGACCTGGTATTCAAATCGACAGAACCACCATTAATGGATTGTAATCATGACAAAAGAAGAAAAAGGAGCAATGATTGAAGAGCTTGCAGAGAAATTTGCAGCTACCCCATACTTCTATATCACCGATGCAGGCGGACTGAACGTTGCTAAAACCAATGAATTACGTCGTTTGTGTTTCGAGCGTGGTATCGAGTATCGTGTAGTGAAAAATACACTAATCAGCAAGGCTCTTGAAAGATTAGATACCGATTATTCGTCGTTTGACGGAACTGTTCTTAAAGGTTTTTCAGGTGTGATGTTCCACGAAGAGTCGGGCAAAGTAGCTGCAAAATTGATTAAAGACTTCCTGAAAGCAAACAAAAACAGCATCACTTTAAAAGGTGCTTCAGTTGATTCAGCTTTGTTTATCGGCCACGACCAATTGGATACGTTGTTGAACTTGAAATCAAAGCAAGAATTGATTGGCGAAGTTATCGGTTTGTTGCAATCACCTGCCAAAAATGTTATTTCTGGCTTGCAAAGCGGTGGCAACAAATTGGCTGGTATTATCAAGACTTTGTCGGAGAGAGACGCAGCCTAATTCGTTTACCAACTGTAGCCTTCAGTGGCTATATACAGTAAACACCCGTCAGCCAAATTGGCTGATATTTAATTCAAAATTATTTATCAAAAACAAGTATTAACTTTTAAATTCTATATAACAATGGCAGATTTGAAAGCGTTTGCAGAACAATTAGTAAATTTGACTGTAAAAGAAGTAAACGAATTAGCACAAATATTAAAAGATGAGTATGGTATCGAACCAGCAGCTGCTGCTGTTGTAGCGGCACCAAGTGGCCCAGCTGCTGACGCTGCTGAAGCTCCAGCTGAAAAAACATCTTTCGACGTAATCTTGAAAGGTGCTGGTCCTAACAAACTTCAAGTTGTGAAGTTAGTGAAAGATCTTACTGGTCTTGGCTTGAAAGAAGCTAAAGATCTAGTAGATTCAGCTCCAAAACCATTGAAAGAAGGTGTTGCTAAAGACGAAGCTGAAGGTTTGAAAAAATCTTTAGAAGAAGCTGGTGCAGAAGTAGAAGTAAAATAATTTTACTGATACCATCTCAGAACAAAGCCCGAAAGCAACCTTTCGGGCTTTTGTTTTGAACACCGCCCCCCGGCCCCTAAAGGGGGGTTACTTTTACTACGGTTTTTTATTCGGGCGGCATTCCGCATTTTTCTGTTAAAACATTTTAGCCTTCCCTACTTTCTATCTAAACTGCGAGCTGGAAGCTCGCGCCACAATTCCCTTTGTCTGATTTACATTCTTCATTTTTCGATTAAAAGACTCTGCTTATGCGCGCCACACTCTTTCTCGGACGAGTATAAGCGTGGCACACCTGACAAACCTCTTCCTTTCTCCATTTTCCGTGTTCCTTTCTTCAAGCCCAAAAAACTTTCTTCTCCAAGCAACATTTCAAATATTATTTTGTACTTTTCCGCCAGATTTGTATAGACAAGTGTACAATAAAACAAAACTATTTCATCTTTAATTACCTATGAAAAACTCAAATCAAAAGCGAAACGAATCTTCACGGCGTAATTTTATTAAAAGTGCTACACTGGCTTCGGCAGGTTTTATGATTGTTCCTCGCCACGTATTGGGCAAAGGATTTGTAGCACCGAGCGATAAGTTGAATATTGCAGCAGTAGGTTGTGGTGGAAAAGCCAATGTAAATATCCCTTTGGCCTATAACAATGGTTCTGACAATATTGTAGCGCTTTGTGATGTAGACGATAGAGAGTCAAATAAATTTCGCAAACAATTCCCGAAATCTCCATATTTTAAAGACTACCGCCAGATGCTGGAGAAGGAAGCTAAAAATATTGATGCGGTAATTGTAACTACACCAGACCACATGCACTACCCAATAGCCATGACAGCTATGCAGTTGAATAAACACGTGTATGTAGAAAAGCCATTGACACATGATATATGGGAAGCCCGCCAGTTAACAGAGGCAGCTAAAAGACTCAAAGTAGTTACCCAGATGGGTAATCAGGGAAGTAGTGGAAAGGGGACCCGTATTACAGAAGCGATTATCCAGAGTGGAATGATTGGCGATGTGCATACGGTAGAAGTATGGACAAACCGCCCGGTATGGCCACAAGGAGTACAATCACCAAAAGACAGAGGAGTGAATCAGCCAATCCCGCCTGAAGTGAACTGGGATTTGTGGCTTGGTACTGCTCCAATGCGTGATTACCATGAAGCCTATATGCCATTCCGCTGGCGTGGATACTGGGATTTTGGTACAGGTGCCTTAGGAGATATGGGCTGTCATTTTATTGATGTGCCTTTCCGTGCTTTGAAATTGGGTTATCCTAATTCGGTAGAATGTTCGGTAGGGCAAGTATATGCCGATTTCTTTAAAGAAGCACATTTTGATGACGTTTGTCCACCATCAGCAGCTATTCACTTGAAATTCCCGAATCCTAAAGGCAAACAATTCAAAGAATTAAGCTTGAACTGGTATGATGGAGGTATCCGTCCACAATTGCCGGATGGTTGTGATTATGATAAAGTATTTGCTGATATTGATGGTGGTATAATGTTTATAGGGTCGAAGGGAATTCTGGCAGCCGAACTTTTTGGTGATAATCCTAAATTATTTCCTGAAACTAAATTCGCTAATGTAAAATTGCCTGCCCCTAAACGCCCATTAGTAGAAGGTGATACCGAAGGACACCAACAACAATGGGTGAAAGCGTGTAAAACAGGTTTTGGTACTTATACCAGTTCATCATTCGACCAATCTGGCCCATTGACTGAAACCGTTTTGATGGGTAATCTGGCCGTTCGCTCGTTCTTACTCCGTGATTCTAAAAATAATTATATCGGTCGTAAGAAACTCTTGTGGGACGGTGCTAATATGAAAATCACCAATTTTGATCAGGCCAATGCTTTTGTAAAAAGAGAGTATCGTGCCGGAGGTTGGATATAAATCAGCATATAAACCAATCAGAGAAGGCTTCGTAATGAAGCCTTTTTTGTTATTAGGCTTTAATCTATGTACTAAAGGGGCTTTTTCTAAGTTTAAGATGAAAAGAAGGTGATGGCATGAATTTTTATGCCATTGATTTATAGCAATCACAATTCACTAATCCAAACGATAAATATGATAAACAGGATAACGAAACTATTGACTGTGCTTACATTGGTTTTAATAACAGCATGTTCAATCCCTAACAACACTTATTCCACCATAGACTCTACTGCTATTCCTAAAGATACAGCAGAAAATTTTAAAGTTGCCAATAAAGGTGTAAACATCGCCTATGATGATACCAAAAAAGGAGATACAACGCTGGTATTTATCCACGGCTGGGGGATTAATAAAACCTATTGGGAAAATCAGGATACCGTTTTTGCCAAACATTTCAGAGTAATATCGATGGACTTGCCCGGCTTTGGAGAATCTGGCAAAAACAGAAAAAGCTGGACCGTGGAAGACTTTGCCAATGACGTATCAGCTGTGTTGAATGGATTAGATTTAAAAAATGTGATTCTTATCGGACATTCGATGAGTGGGGCAATTGCCTTAGAAGCAGCCTTGAAAAATCAGCCAAGATTGCTTGGATTAGTGGGTATTGATAATTTTGAGGCTTATGGAGCCAAAGAAACACCGCAACAGAAAAAAGAGATTGAGGACTTCTTTAAAGCCGCAAGAGCTAATTATAAGAAAACAGTTTCGGCTTATGCGAATCAGGCTTTGTTTGCACCATCTACACCAAAATCAATCCGCAAAAGAGTGATAAATGATCTTGCTAGTTCAGATTCTACCATTGCTCTTGATTGCATGGAACAAAGTTTTCCGTATCCGACAGATGCAAAACTGAAGACCTTAAAGATGCCTCTTTATCTCATTAATAGTTCTTTCCATCCGAATGATACACTTTCATTCAGTAAAAATGGTATTGCCTTACGTTTTTTTGATATGGGTAAAACAGGGCATTACCCGATGCTTGAAAAACCTGAGAAGTTTAATGCGCTTTTGGGAGAGGTGATTGAGGAAATAAAGAAGACAACACCAAAAAAAACATTATAAAGAACTAGTGGTTGTATAACGATTCAGATTATATCTTTTAAAAACATATGCCATTTGTCCACCCATCCGGGTTATTTGTAGGACAA
This sequence comes from Emticicia fontis, assembly GCF_054779675.1. Lineage (NCBI taxonomy): Bacteria > Pseudomonadati > Bacteroidota > Cytophagia > Cytophagales > Leadbetterellaceae > Emticicia > Emticicia fontis. The sequence goes on along the minus strand of NZ_BAAGXU010000005.1, from coordinate 7,115 downwards.
ACCGCTTTTATTTCCTCTCTACCTTTGCAGAGTAGAAATAACTGACATACCAATGGCGAATATTTTAAAGAAAGCGGTATTTAACCTGATGGAGCAGGTCTTAGATCCATCAAAAGTAGTGGCTGTTCGTGCGTGGGAGCCAGCAACAATATATGAAATAGATGTGCATCTACCTAAAACCGACTTAAGCAAATGGAATACAATCAAGCGGGTAAAATGTAAGGTAGATGATTTTGAATACAGAGATTATACGCCTGCTTTATGGGATACAGAAAAAAGAATCTGCACGCTATTTGTAGAAGCAGGGCATAATGGAGCGGGAAGCCGCTGGGCTCAAACAATCAAAACAGGTGATGATATTTTATTGGGCGTTGCACATGCCGCACAATTGCCCGCTGCAAAAGGAAAAATCCTATGTCTGGCAGACGGTAGTGCACTTGGGCATTCGTTAGGGTTAAAACAATTAACCAATCGGGAAGAGTGCCCTATGGATGCGGCTGTATTTCTTCATGATACCTACAAAATTCCAGATACTCTTTTGAAAGATAATCCCGATTTTGAATTTATCTGTGCTCCCGACGGCGATATGATTGATGTGCTCGAAAATTGGTATTTATCAAAAGACTTAAGTAGTTATTCTTCTATTTATATTGCAGGCTATATCCCGATGGTGAGCGGCTTGAGAAAAAAGCTGAAAGCTAAACAGGAGGTAAAAGCGAAAATATATGCTTACGGATTCTGGTCATAAAAAGAATAATATACGCGTCCTGCAGTTGCCGGAGAAGCTTCCGGGGGTAGAGATTTTTCATATGCCCGAGATTGCTTCGTTTGTATATGAACATGAAGATATTACTACTCCACATCGGCATGATCATTATACCTGCTTTTTTATAGAAAGCGGGAAAATGAATTTTAATATAGATTTTCAGAAATTAGAAATTCCTGAATCTTCTATTTTACTATCATCTCCCGGACAAATACATCAATCAGAAGTTGAGGAAGAACTAGTGGGTTGGATGCTTGCTTTCGATGCTCAATTTATCGATGAAAATGCCCGCAATATTATCGAACAATCATTTGCCAGAGTAGCACTTCTGCATCTGGATATTGTTGAAAAGAAATGGTTTACCAGTATTTTCGAAATCATACATTCTTCTTTAAAAGAAAAACCATCAGACACTTTTCATTCTCAATTGATACAAACGCTGCTCAATGCTTTGTTTTATAAAATAGTGGCTATTTTTCAGGTGCAGGAAGATACACGTGTGCAAGAATTTTCTTCAAGAAGTATCGAGATTGTTAAAACATTCAATCAATTGATAAAGAAGCATTACATCACCTTAAAAAGACCCGGAGATTTTGCTTCAAAAATGAATATTACGGTTAGTTATCTGAATGATACCGTGAAGTCGGTAACTGGTTTTCCTGCTACCTATTTTATCCAGCAGGAAATCTTTCAGGAAGCGCAACGCTTGCTATTCTATACCAATAAAAGCATCAAAGAAATCGCTTATGAATTAGGGTATGAAGATTATAAATATTTTATCCGCTTATTTACCAAAACAGTAGGAATATCACCCTCTACTTTTAGAAATCACCATCAATCGGCTCATTCATGACAGCCGGATATTCCTACTGCATTTATATTTTTATATCACCTTCGCATCAAAAGCCCCGGTCAGAATTTTGCCATTTCTTTTTACTTGTAACCATATACGATAATTGCCTGCACTTGGGAATACATAAGGAAAACTAACACTTCCATTATGGTGCCCGCTGGTAGTATGTACCATGCCGCCCATTAATACCCTATCTCTTTCTGCTTCCGGCAAAGCCTGCAATTGAAGTAAAACATTATCTACACTATCTCTGAATCGTTTAGCATTGCTCAGATGTGGGCTTGGATTGGTCTTTTCACCTACGCGTTTTTCCATCACTTGTTGAGCCGTAGCCGAGAAAGTACCATTCGGATGCAGATGTATATAAACCGAGCCATCTTCTTTCAGAATAGCCGCATGACCCATCATGCCTAAGTAGGTCTGCAATTCGGCAGGTTTCCCATCTGGGCTCATCACCGAGAATTTTAAGTCATATACTTGTCCTGCTTTCAGGGCCTGGTTTGGTTTTTCTTCCCATACAATACTCGACCCATCCTGCAAAGGTGTTTTTACACCCGGCGTCCCACAAATACTTATGCCTGCATCTTGCGTAGCAGAAGCTTTGGTATTAATCGGATTGGTTACTACATAAGTATCGTCTGAATCACCTGTTTGTTTTTCAAAGTTTTCTGATGAAATCTTTAGTGCAGGAATATCCACAGTATCGGCAATGGTATATTGCAAACCATGAAAACGCAGAATATCGGCGTATACCAGATATTTTCCGGCGGGTAGATTGGGCAATGGTGCTTCAAAAGTAAGGGTATCTTTCCTGACCGGATGCAGGTGCGCAAAGGCATCTAATGTTCCTTGACGTACCAGAAACAAGTGCATTAATTTCCCGTGATCAGGAATTACATAGCTTGTCCAGCGACGTTCAAGTGAGGCAGAATCAATTTTGAAATGCAATACCCTTTGTGCATTTTCTATTTTAATGGTAGAAGTAGCCGTGTAAGGTCGGAACATATACCGCTCTCTATAATTTTTCGATATGGAGCCCCACCAGCTATTTCCTACAAAAAGCAATAATCCGCAAAAGCTTAAACCTACGGTTGAGCCTACTATTTTGCGTCTGCCTGTTTTCTTGTCTCCCTCTACACCGGGCTTCAATAAACTATCGCTTGTGCTTGCGCCGATAATCGTTACCATAATTCCGACTAAAAGTAAAGCTAATCCTGCCAGAATCCAGCCTAGTGATTTAGGTAAATCGCGTTTGGCTGTGGCGAGTGCCGCAATCGGAATGAGGGTTTCCCCTTTGCCGCGTTTCCCGTTAATGACTATCTTTACGCTGGCAGCTCCACTTTCCATCAACCATATATTCCCTTGAAACCGGCCTGATTCTCCGGCTACAGGTAGTGCATCATCTTCTTTTGGAGAACCTTCATCGCCTGCCCAATAATAAATCGGGCTTAATTTGACACTCTCAATATCTGTTCCGTCTACCGACACCGATACCTTGGCTACACCCGGAATAACATCCGGCGGCTCGACGTATACTTGTATCTGATAATTTCCGGCTTTGCCTTCCTGTACAACGCCTGCACTACCAATATGCGCATTCACCTGATTAATCAAACTTAAACTTACCAGCAGAAGGGTTATTATTCTTTTCATATTCATTGCTTTTCGTTCAATTGTTCAGAAACTTTTAACGTTGTACTTTTTGCATCCATTTACCCCATGCCAGCCCGATACGGGTAGAAACCAGGCTTAGTAAGAAGGCTATCCCTAAACCCGTTGCCCAATTACCAATACCTTTGGTAATATTCCAATCAGCAAACTTGTAGCGATATTCCCAGGTAGGGTCGTTCGGATAAGACCATGAGGTTGTACCCCAGAACCAGTTACGTGCCATAGGCGATTCCAGTATAAAATTCCCGAATGGATAATGGACTGCAAAAAAGATTACAACAAAAGTAAAGCCTAAAATCAGGCTCAACCACCAATCGTTTTTAGTGGCAAATTTTGCTCTTAACCAGTCTAAACCTAAAGCCGGAAAAACCAGCAGGACAGGAAAGCCCAAAGTCTGATAGGTAGTGATTTTATTATAAACTGGCCCTAATAAGGGTTCGGCAGGTAATAGGCGCAAAGTAGCGTTTACCGCCCAATGAAAGACCATAAATGTAATGGCAATAGAAGTGGCTCCCCATTTCATGCCCGAACCGCGAGCCGTAGCCAATAAGAAAAGTGGAAATGCTACTGAGGCAATCTGGTAGAATTCCGTATTATGCATCCCCCAACGGTCCAGAAATTCGGATAGCGTAGTAAATACCGTAGTAATCAGAAAGCCTGCTGCAAAGACAAACATCCATTGCAGACGCTTGGCACGAACGGTATTTTGTTTATCAGTTAGGTAGGCAATTTTCTCTTTTCGGTTGAGCATGGCCGATACTGCTACCAAAGCTCCTACCTGCACGCCCATCAAACCTAAAAGAAGAACGGTATGCGGTGGAGAGAAAATCTGTACATCAAGGCCATAAGTATTATGCCACCAATCATCAAATGGGGCAGAGGTAAGGGCAGCAATACCACCCCAGATAGAGAAAAGTCCCCCTAAAGAACTATAAAAGATTCCCCAGAAATGAACCATCTTGCTTTTTTCTACAAGACTCCCCCAGAAGGAAGTTTTTAATACCTGATATCCTGCGAAAATACCTGCTGTAGCAGCACCTACATATACTACTACGTGAGGAGCCGAAAAAAGTCCGTCACGGCCGATGCTCATGTGCCAGGCAATATCCCATAAAATACCTAGTATTACTAACTTAGAAGCAATGACCCCTACATAGACATATAGCGGAATACCCAATAAGAGTTCTTGTGTGGAAGAATGTGTTTTTTTTCCGGTGATTGAATGATTAACTGTTGTTTCCATTGAATAATAAGGTGTCTTTTTGAAAAGACAAACAGGATTGATGATTCCCCTAAGATAAGTAAAAAAATAGACTCTTTTTTTGATAGGAGATTAAATGTAGGGATAGGTATAAGTATACCCAGCATAAATTATACCGTATGTTTGAATACGCGAAGAAAGTGGAATAAATACGGGCAATTTAGCTCTTATAATTAATAATGGACTGTCTGTTTTGACCTTTTAGAAGATTTTCGAAGTCGTCTCATGAATGAGCGGGTAAAGTATGGGTTAGTGGGGTATTGTCTGTGCGGAGTCATATTGTTGAAAAGAAGTGCGACTATCAGCAATATCAGCGAACCTGTTAATACTGGAGAAATGACATATAGAAAACCTAGTGCTTTGATTTTTTCGGAACCCACTACGGCAATCAAGGCCGTTGCGCCACCAGGAGGATGCAGGGTTTTGGTTATCTGCATCATAACAATAGACAAAGAAACGGCTAAAGGTGCTGTAAGCCATATAATATCAGGCAATAGCTTGTAGATAGCCACCCCGATAAAAGCAGAAATGACATGCCCGCCGATCAAATTACGCGGCTGGGCTAATGGACTTTGGATAGCGCCATAGATAAGCACGCTTGAGGCACCAAAAGAACCTATCAGGAATATGTTTTCAACTTGTGTAAGGATTTTGCTCTGGAAGAAAGCAATTAAACCGATACCTATAAAAGCACCTATAAACGACCAGAAATGTTCTTTAAAATCGACTAAAGTTTCTTTATAGATAACATAGCGCGACACCCTGAGCCCGCGCTTAATTTTACTCCTTATCATTATCTTATTGTACGTCCGTTTTTGTACTACAAAGATAAGTCATTTTATTTTACCCAAGACGATAACTTAAAGTTTTTCTATGGACTTAGTAGGTTAATAAAGTGAAATACATTTTTAACATGAGGACAATGTGTCTCTCTCTTGTGGAAAGAGAGACATATCTCTTAAGCCAATACATATTTCAAAGAAACCAAACCTGTTTCATAGACTTTAGTATCAACCAATTTCAAATGAGTTCGTTCTGTAAGCCCCTGGAATAGGGGTTTACCTGCACCCAATACAATTGGATGGACTGATAACCAGAATTCATCTACCAGACCTAAACTCATTAAGGTAGTTGTGAGATTTGCACCGCCAAAAAGCCAGATGTCTTTTCCTTCCTCCTGTTTTATTTTTTCTACTTCTGCCTTGATATCCCCTGAAATGATTGTTACCCCTTCTTTTACCTGTATCAGGGTATTCGAAAACACATACTCTTTCATTTTCGGAAACTCAAAGCCTCCGCTTTCCTCCTCTGCGCCAAAGGACATTTCATAACTTTTCCTACCCAAAAAAACAGTATCAACTCTTTTAAAAAATTCATTCAGCCCATAATCCTGATCGGTGAAACACCAGTCATACTCCCCATTGGGGCCTTCAATAAAGTTGTCAAGACTGACAGCCAAGCCTAAAATTACTTTTCTCATAAAATTGTTTTTTCTACAAAGGTGAGAGATTATTTGTCAGGAGAATTGTAAAAAACGGACACGGGGTGAAATTCTAAAGAATCATCTGCTGCATTTAACAGATTACCAGATTTCCGGCACTTAATACAGCACCTGGTGTGAGCCCGGCAAATGTTTTATAATCATGAATAAAATGCGCCTGATCGTAATAACCACTTTCATAGGCTATATCTGTCAGGCTCATAGAAGGATGTTTTTTCAGATAAACCAGCGAATCAATGAAACGATTAATATGGATAAATTCTTTGGTAGAAAGTCCTAAACAATGATTGAATTTCCGGCTGAGTTGCCGCTGGCTTATGCCTGCTTTATCAGCCAGTTCAGTGACAGAGAATATCTTGTTGGCAGTATTTATTTGTTGTACACAATAGTGTATGGTTTTATCAAATCTGTTCCTTTTCAGTTGTCTCATTAAATATCGATGTATGATGTTTACTTTTTGTCCTTTGCTAGAAACGCGTCCTACCTCTTCTTCCATTTCTTTTGCCTCTGTTGACCATAGATCATGCAAATCGGTGAGACTATCGGCTACCTGTGTCATAGGTAATTGAAAAAACAGATAGGCTGTACTGGGATAAAAGCAAATAGAGATAAAGCCTGTTTTGCTTTTCATTTGCACATCCATAAAATTGCTCATGCGAGAAATCACAAAGCTTTGACTATTTGTAAATGTCTTTTTGCCCGTAATAGTCGCCAGTGAATCCTGATTATCATTAAAGTTGATAAATAATTCAACACAAGCATCAGGTAGCACACGGAAAGGAGGAATGGAAGAAGGAAGTGCCTCGTTTTCTATCGAGCAAATGGCCTTCACATAAGGTTGAAGTTCGGGCAGGATAGAATAGAGTTCTAATTGCATTGCTTTGTCTTTTTAAAGATGAAAAGCCTTTATAAAAATACTCCTACACCTTCCGTTGAAATGAAAAATGCAGGAGTATACTAACAATATTTTATTTGATAACCATCTCTATAGGCTTATCTAATCAATTCAATCCATCCCTTGACTGTTGTCGGAACTTCATCTTTTTTATCCAATCGCTGTAAG
>NZ_BAAGXU010000004.1:0-339987 GCF_054779675.1 Emticicia fontis | reverse complement strand
CTATAAAATTAACTATGAACTATAGAAATTATAAAGCATCATACATTTAGAAACATAACCCCATTTTAGGTTATATGTAGGTACTTCCAAATTTAAATTAAAATGCTAAGCGATTAATACTATTCTCCGCAATTACTCAATTTTATTCTACCCAATGAAACTTTTTCCATCAGATTATCCGTTATGTCTTTCCCCACTAATATTTCATTGAAATTTCAATCATGAGTCAGTTTATTTACGGAATTGATTTTGGCACTACCAACTCTGCCCTGGTTATTCTTGATACTACAACCAACAACGTCGTTAAGTTATTCACTACTCCCTCATTACTGTTTTTCCCGGAGATGAAGAGTGCAGGTGAGGAAATCACTTTTTCGATAGGTAATGAAGCCATAGAACGCTATGTAGAAAACCGAAGACGCGGACGTTTCATGAAGTCTATTAAAAAGGTATTGCCTAATAAAAGCTTCATTGATACGGTTATTGGTTATAAAAGATATAAAGCAGAAGATTTAGTTTCGCTAATCCTGATTTACTTGAAAAAACAAGCGGATGAGTTTTTAGGCGAAAATGTGACTACTGCCGTAATAGGTCGTCCGGTGGTTTTCGATGAAAATCCTGAAAAAGATGCTTTGGCACAAGAGCGTTTATCAAAAGCTGCCCGCATAGCCGGATTCACCGATTTCTATTTCCAGATGGAGCCTATCGGGGCTGCCTTTACCTATGAACGCCAGATAAAAAAAGAAGAACTGGTATTAGTGGCCGATTTTGGTGGCGGTACTTCCGATTTTTCTTTGATGCGCCTGAACCCTGAAGCTGTTAATCAGGCCGATAGAGGAGCGGATATGATTGCACAAGGTGGGGTTTACATCGGCGGCGATAGTTTCGACTCTGATATTATGTGGCACAAAGGCACTTCACATTTTGGCAGAGGTGTGAAAGAAGAAATAACTCCCGGCAAATTAATAGACTTACCTTTATCTTATTTCCAGAACATCTGCTCATGGGAGAAAATGAACTTTCTAGATACGCTGCGTATGCGAATCAATATCAGTAAATCTTATGGATTTACCGGAAAAAATCCAAGAGTCAAAAACCTATTGACATTGATAGAAGATAACTTAGGTTATGTTCTTTTCAAACAAATAGAAAAAAGCAAAATTGCATTAACACACAGTGACGAAACCTCATTTGAGTTTAATCAGAATGAAATCGACTTCAAAGAGTCTATCACGATAGATGATTTTGAGCAGGAAATCATCAACAAGAATCTGGATAAAATTGAAGAATACCTGATGGCATTTTTAGAAAAATACCAGATTAGCCAGCAGGATATTGATGTGATTTTTATGACGGGTGGTACCTCAATGGTAAGACCTTTGAAGAATATATTCGTAAAGCGCTTTGGTGAAGACAAGATTAAATCAGGCGATAACTTTAATAGTGTCGCGATGGGTCTGGCTTATAGTTATAAGGTCGTTTCTGCCAATAATTAATTAAAAATCTTCTGAAAGCCATGACTTATGCCGGAGGCCGCCTAATAAAATTATAGGCAGGTTTTCCGGCAAATGTTTTTATTGCCCTAATAAAATCCTTATTTTCAGTCAGTTAAAACACATACTGATATGAAAAAATCAATTTTACTCCTTTTGATTAGTACTCATGTTGCCCTATCGCAGGGCAATTACTATCTGCACAATAATTCCAGCAGTGTTACTATTCTACCAAGCCAGATAAGCGCGAAACACCCATCAGGAGAGTTCAATACAGCTGTAGGGGAAGACGCCTTAAAAGTAAATACCCGTGACGGAAATACGGCAGTAGGCCGCAGAGCACTCTACAATAATGCGAGCACGCCAGATTTAGCCGGTGATAATAATACGGCCATTGGTGTTTATTCTTTATTATCTAATACCAGCGGTAACTCTAATATAGGAATTGGCAATAGCAGTTTATATGCCAATACAGTAGGCTACTGGAATATAGCTATCGGAAATAACGCCTTGGATGAGAATGTCGGTGGTTATACCAATGTGGCCATTGGCTATGATGCTGTGGGCAGAGCAACCAGCGCCAACTATAATACAGCCGTTGGTACGTATGCTATGCGCTATATTGCTGGTGGGTATAATACAGCCCTGGGCGGAAACGCCCTCGCAGGCAATGGTTCTATTACCTCAAATGGTGATTTAAATGTAGCCATAGGCTATGCGGCTTCGCAAAGTAATACTTCTGGGTACAATAATGTTTCTCTAGGATACCAGGCACTATTTAGCAATACTTCCGGAAGCGGCAATGTAGCTATCGGCTATCAGGCAGGCTATGCTGAAACTGGTAGTAATAGACTATACATTGACAATACCACTACTACATCTCCTCTTATTGGAGGCAATTTTTCTAGTGGTAAGGTAGGCATTAACCGCAGTATGGCTAATCTTGACTCAAGAACTGAAAATTTTCAGGTACAGGGCACTGCCTATATCACAGGTAATATTTGTGCAGCCAGTTATAACTGCCTATCAGATTTACGCTATAAAAAGAACATCACCCGTTTGCAAAATTCATTGACCCATGTGCTGACACTTCGCGGAGTCAATTATGACTGGCGTATAGAAGAATTCCCTGAGCAAGCATTCACTACCCAACGTCAGACAGGCTTTATTGCGCAGGAATTAGAGCAAATTTATCCAGAGATGGTAACAACAGATACCAAAGGCTTTAAATCAGTTGATTATGCACGCCTGACACCCGTTTTAGTGGAAGCCATGAAAGAATTGCATGAGAAAATTGTAGCTTTAGAGAAAGGTAATGAGGCCTTAAAAACAGAGAATACGCAATTGAAGAAACAGAATGATTCCTTTGAGGCTCGTTTACAGAGTTTGGAGAAGGAGAGAATAAAATAAGTGAAGAGCGAACGGAGTTTTCAAACTCCCTTCCCCACTGTTGGAGAAGGGATAGGGATGGGGTTATTTCGTCAATTTCACCAAATTAGTAGCCAATCCACCTGCAGTTACATCAAATAATTTCTTACTTGTTCCTGTAGCCGGATCGTGCTCATAATACCCATTCATTTTCAGGTCTTCATTGTAGGTTTGTAAATATACTTTGCCGTTATGAACACTCGTGCTTGGATAAGCAAACCCTGCGGTTAATGGAATATCCTGAATAATTGTTACGGTTTGAGCGTTCAAATCCAGTTTTGCCCAACGTTGATTAGCTCCATAGAAAGCCAGTTTTCTCAATTGTGCGTATTCTGTCTCTGTAATTGTTCCGGCAGCTAATTTACCAATCAAGGCAAGCAAAGCTGGTGGGTCTTGCTGGCCAGAGATACAAGCATAAGCAATGCCATTTGAATAATATACACCGCCCAGAATCAATTGGAATAATAGGTTACTTTGTCCTACTTTATCAACAGGATTAAATGCATAGTTCAAATCAAACTCTGTTGTTCCTGCGGGGATTTTCAAGATTTTTGGTCGTGAGCTTTTCTTTGAGGTTGGCCCTAATTGTCCATCAAGGCCATATTGTCCTTGTGTAATCAAGAAGATATTTCCTTGTTCGTCAATCAGTGGGTTTTCCATCCCTCTCGAAATCGGATAAGTAGCATTTGGGAAAGTCAAAGTTTTTTCCCATTGATTAGTGCCTAGATTCACTACTTCCGCATACACATCTACAGCATCATAAAACGCACCGGTATTGAAATCGTCAACTACGGCAAATAGGAATAGCTTATTGTCTTGTTTTCTATATACAATATGCGAATAGTTCTCTCTTGAAAGACCTGTAGATTTTGCTTTCGACATATCTACATCGGCAATTTTCTGCATAGTAGTTGGATTGAAAAGAGTTACGCCTTTCTTATCCCATGTAGTATATACGCCCAGATTGTCTGAGATAATTAAAACCTGATTCAACGTAGTTAATAAGGGCAATGATGCCACTTCAACCACCGTTCCTGTTTGTTTCGAAACTGCTAGCTTTGCCAATACATTTTCACCTTTCAGGTTATTGCTGAAGATAAAATTCTTCCAAACCGCTCTTGGATAAAAGTAATTATAGCTTGATTTAGTAGTCAAATCAATATTACCCGATGGCAAAGTTGAATAATAACCAGCATAATAACTAAATCCGGCAGTGGTTTCAGAGGTAGAAGCCACCAGGTAACCATCTTCATAATAAGGCGATTCTTCTGCTGGGGTAGTGGGATCATCAGACTTACAGGCGATTACAAAGCTGGCTAGTAAGGCAACAAATAATAGTTTAATTTTCATTGTATTAGTTAAAATTTAGTTAATTCATATATCAGTTTCACATTGAAGTTGGTACCTGCTCTTGGTACCAGGAAATTATCGTATAGGTCAGCATTCAATACATTCAGTACATTGATAGACGCCGTCAGATTTTGTTTAGGAAATTTATAAGAGCAGCCTATATCAAGTCTATGTTGCACAGGTACAAACGAATCAGGGGTAGTTTTGATGCTATTGTTTTTACCTATCAGAATATGGTTGAAAGGCGCTACATAATTGTAGAAAGCATAAGCTCTGAAAAGCGAATTTTTAATACCGAAGCTATTCTTCTGCCAGGCAAACTCAACATTACCAAAGAAATTGGGGTTGTTAGGGAAAGCAGCGCCTACCAGATATTGATTCCGCGGGTCTTTTACTGCCGTAAAGTTTTTACGCATAAACGTAATGTTTGTGCTTAAGCTAAAAGCTTTATTATATCTTACCGTAGCCTCACCTTCTACACCCAGTGTTCTTACCTGATCAGCATTTTCGTAAACCCGGGCAACACCTGAGCCCAGGAATATAATATCGTTCTGACGGCGATAAAAGCCATTGATTGTGCTTGATAGGGTAAGTATATGGTCTGATTTATCGAGATAAGAAATGCCAGCATTCAGGTTATTACTGCTTTCCGGCATCAGGTTAGTATTGCGCAAAATATCGGCGCCATTACCTACAAACTGAAAAAACTGTGGAATAAGATAGCCTTTTTCATAAGAGACACGGGCAAAAAGATTGTCTTTGATGTCGTATTTCAAGCCCACATTCCAACCCCAGAAACCATCCTTTTTCTTTACCATCGCGAAAGTATTATTCTCTGCCCCATTCAGGATAAAGTCAAAGCGTTTGATGGCAGTAGAGAAGGTAAAATGAGAGAAGTAAATACCTTCATATTGAACACCCGAAATATTTTTTGTTAAAGATTGAGGGATACGCAGATAATCTTTTTCTATATCCTTTTCTAAATGATCTGTCCCTTTCAGGCGTTGATACGCGTATAGGTTTGAAGCGAGAAGTTTATGATTAGGAGCTAGTTGTACTATCAGGCTACTTCTGTTAATTAAACTACGGCTATAATTATCAGTCAATTGGTCGGCCGTATATTCACCCGGCGTATTACGGCCTACAATTTTCCCACTCCAGCTATATACGTTAGAAGTCGTATCTCTATAATTTAACAGCTGGTCACTGAAATTACCAATAGTTCTGAAAATCACTTTTTCGTTCAGGAACGATTTATCATATTTCAGAGTAGTTGCGATGTTTTCAGCATGATATTCTACTTCTCCGAAAGGGATATGTGAAATCCTCGCGCCATTCTGTAATTGCTTATAGCCTTTCGAATAATTAAGGGTCAGTCTTAATTCATCTGCCCAGGATTTACTATGTACTCCGGCAGTGATGCCTCCATAGAAAAACTGAAACTTATCATGAAAGCGTCTTACTTCTTCTATTTTATTGTTTTCATATAGCAAAGCTTTCATTTTATAATCATTATCTGAATGATTATAGGCAGCCGAGAGATTCAAGAAGTAGTTTTGCTTATTAGTCAATCCCAGATTAATATCGGCCAGATGGGTATTGAATGAGCCTACATTATAAGAAGCACGTAGCGAGTTATGAGATTTTTGTTCAGTAATAATATTGATTCCTCCACCCAAAGCATCAGTGCCAACATCAACAGGCAAAACACCTTTATAAATATCTAATCGTTTTACGTTGCCAATAGGCAGGGTTGAAATATCGAAGTTAGGATACAATAGTTCCATAGGAATGCCATCAATATATACCCGGATGGCATCTCCTCTAAGACCATTAATGGATATATCTGAACGATCACCTAAAGAACTCGAACGACGGATTCTTACGCCTGACACGCGGTCGATTACGTCAGTCAGCAATACATTCTGGCTAATGACATTTTTTATCTCAATACTTTTAATAGCAATAGGTTTGGTTTCCTGTACGCGGCTTTGTCTTTCCTGCGTCACCACTACTTCCTGCAATTCGGTATCAGTGCTTTTCATCACAAATTCTTCGAACAACGAAGTACCATTTACTTTAATAGATTTTTCGACAGTCTGAAAACCGATTGAACTGGCTATCAGCACATACTCGCCTTTGGCTATTCCTTTGATTTCAAATCTTCCGCTGCTATCACTTAATACAGCTTTATTTGTACTTTTTAAAGATACACTTACATAAGAAACGGGCTCTCCTGAAACACCCTTTATCTGACCTTTGATAGAAACATTCTGTGCCAGCAAATAATATGGTGTAAGTAATAATAAGAATAAAGGTATTTTCATTCGTGTTTGGTTTGAAATGCAAATGTATTATTTTTATTTGGATTTAGTCTAAATAAATATAATATTTGCATAATTAAAATTCAGACCACTCTATGATTGCTATCTTGTTGATAACAACAGGCACGTTCTTGTACTATTCGAAGTCGAAGTATTTCCCTAAAAGTATAAAAGTCTTAAAAAGTAATACTTGGCTGAATCTCTTTTTTATACTAGCCGGAACCGGATTACTCATTGCAGACTGGGGCTGGGCAAGCGGACTATTGCTCGCCTTATGTATATATATGTTGGCTCTTATGGTCTTACAACTGGCATTAGTTGTAAGAGAACGCCTTAGCAGTAAATCCTAAACTATTATTTATCTCGTATTAAACATGCCTGCCAAAAAGGAATATTTAACCAGCCCCGGACAAAGAGCTATTAAAATCGCAACCGCAATTTTAGGCGGCTATTTTTTATCAATTACTTTTCATCTATTCATTGCTGCTTTATTGCCAGGCGAAGGGCGAAACATCGTAATGCTTACCTCAACATTTACACTTTTCTTGTTGTGGGGCATTCTGATGATTTTGCCCTTTTTGTCTAAAAGTGCCTGGAAAATATTGGGGCTTTATATACTACTCACTATTATTTTTTCAATCATTATTTATCTTACTCGCTGATTATCATGAAACTAGGTGGACTACCTAACAGAGCTTATAATATTGTATTTCATACCCATACGATTTCGGGTATAGTTATTAGCTTCGCGCTCTACGTGATATTTTTTGCAGGTGCCTTTACACTTTTCCGCGATGAGTTTTATCAGTGGGAAGATGCCAAAGCCAGACAGCCCATAACAACAGCAGTCAACTACGATGCTTTGGTCGAAAACCTGAAGAAAGAACAACCCGCTTTTAATCTGGATGATGATATGTATTTGTATCTGCCAACGAAACATAAGCCGCGTGTAGGCTTCTTTGGGCATATCGTTACAAAAGACAAAACGGTGGAAGACCATTTTCATGGAGAATTCTATCCACAAACGAATGAATTGCATATAGGAGAACCTCCAACCACTATCGGCGAAACGCTTTACCGCCTTCACTTCTTCGATCAGGTTCCTTTTTATATTGGCCGATATCTGGCAGGCTTTGTGGCATTATTTTTTGTATTTGCCGTATTAACAGGTGTGCTGATTCATTGGAGAAATATTGTCAGTAAATTCTATGGCTTCTCTCTCAAAGGCTCATTAAAACAAATCTGGACAAGCTCACATACTGTTTTCGGTTTATTAGGCTTGCCTTTTCAGTTAATGTATGCCATTACCGGAGCTTACTATATTCTGTCTATACTGATATTATTACCCGTTGTATTTATCTTCTTCGGTGGAGACCAGAAGAAAGTCTTAGCCATGCTAAGGCCAAATGATGCCGTTGTGCTCAATGAGAAATCTCCTTTAACTACTCAAAACAGAAGTATCAACCAGACGCTGGATCAGATAAGAGCAAAATATCCGGGTTTTGAGGTGCAGACCGTTAATATTAAACATTATAGCCGCGAAGACGCCCTCTTATCTGTTTATGGTAAAGACCCATCCTATTTTTCAGGAGACGGCGCTATGGCTATCAGCCTGAAAGATGGCAAAGCCCTGGTAGAAATGATGCCTGGCAAGAAAACCTATGTACAATCAGTACTATACGGCATTGCAGGTGTGCACTTTGCTACATTTGGCGGAACACTCTTAAAAATTGTATATTTCTTTTTAGCCATTGTTACCTGCTTTGTAATCATAAGTGGAGTCTTATTATGGAAAGAAGCCCGGAATAAGAAAAATTACACAGCCAAGCAGAAGCTATTCCATCATCGGGTAACGATGAGTTATCTGGCTATTTGCTTTGGTTTGTTTCCGGCATTACCCATTTTGTTTATGGCCGAAAGATTAGTGCCAGGTAGTTTAGAAAATCATATTTCATTGGTCAATACCACCTTTTTCTTATCGTGGCTATTCTTTACTATCATTGGTCTGTTCTGGAAAACCGAAGCCAATCTCACTCGCAATTACTTATATGCAGGTGGTATCCTTTCTTTAGGCGTGCCCTTAGTCAATGGCTTTATGACTGGTGACTGGTTCTGGAAAACGCTTGCTAATCAACAATATTTTGTAGCAGGCACAGACTTGTCGTGGCTGGTAACAGGTATACTCTGCGTAAGTATTGCTTTCAGATTCTGGAAAAAGCCAACTGATAAAGTGGTAACAACTCTAGCTTATGAAGAAGAGACTGTTTCAAAAAGATAATACTGATAATTGCTGTTGAAAAGTTAGTTTTCTAGAATCTATTGAGTAATTCACAATTATCAAGCACTAAGCTATCATTTAATGCTTGATAATTGCATTTTTTAGTCACTCTCATCATTAGTTATTTCTTTCTGGAGTTAGAAAGGTAATAATGCCAAAGAATCATACTGGCTACCGACCGGAGTGGTTTCCAGCGCTCACTGATTTCGAGAATATCCTCTCTTGTCACAGAAGTATCAAGTTGCTTCAGACGTTTTATTGCATTTACGGCAGCCAGATCACCAATCGGGAAAATATCTGCTCGTTGTAGCGTAAACATCAGATATACATCAATAGTCCAGTTACCAATACCTTTCAGATTGATGAGTATTTTGCGTACCTCATCATTAGGCATTTCCGCCAGGGCTCCAAGATTGATTTCTCCATTTTTTATAGCCGTGGCCAGTCCTCTTATATAAATCATTTTTTGTCGACTCACAAAACAAGCCCTCATTTCCTCATCAGTCAGGAGAAGAATTTCTTCCGGACTAATCTGCCCGACTTTCTCTTTCAGCTTATGGAGAGTAGCCAAAGCCGATGCCAATGAAACCTGTTGCTCCAGAATAATATGTACAAGCGTTTCAAAAGTATTTTCCCGTGTCCACATAGGCGGATAGCCATGCGCACTTAGAATTGTTCGCAAGTCATCATCCTGAGCGGCTACATACTCACATAGCTCATGATAATTTTCAAGATTGAAAGTTTCTGGTAGCATGATAGATTCATTGTTTTACGATGTTTTTGTGGCGCGAACCTCCGGTTCGCGCCACAAGTATTGACTAATCAAAAAGCGTCGGTGTGCGAATTCCATTTTCCAGATAAAGTAGCGTAGGTTTATTTTCCAAACCACCTGCAAAACCCACCAGTTTCCCTGATGCACCTACTACTCTGTGACAAGGAACAATAATAGAGATAGGATTCTTATTTAAAGCCCCACCAACTGCCCGCACAGCCTTTATATCTCCAAGCAAGCGCGCAAGCTCTCCATAAGATTTAGTTAGGCCATACGGAATTGCCATTAAGGCTTCCCAGACTCTAACCTGAAACTCAGTCCCTCTAAAATCAAGTGGAATATCGAAAACTCTTCTCTTTTTCTCAAAATACTCTTTCAATTGTTGCTCAGTTTGCAACAGTATTGGGGCATTATCATTTCTTATAGCATCGGGCAGTTTTGTTCTTTTATAATCTTCACCCTCCCACAAGATAGCTACAAGACCAGAATGGCTAGCAATCAATCTGATAAATCCTACGGGTGACTGTATATCTTTATAAACCAGTACTGTATCCTCTTTCATTTGATTTTTATCCGATAATTGTTTTGCTTTCAAGAAACTGTTGAAATTAATCTTGCCTCATTCAAACAGTTTCTTAAAAGAGAAAGTGTCAAAGCTTATTATTCTACTGCCAGATACTGGTTTTCAGTTTCCTCGGCCGATTCGGATTGATTATCAGAGGCATTTGAATTTTGTGGTTGGCTCTGCTTTCCATCAGGCAACAAGTATAACATAATTCCTACCAGAACTACACAAACCAATAAACCTATTGTGCCTGCACGATAAGCCGCCTGCCAGCCATCTTTAGAGAAATAGAAGAATATACCTCCAATAATGCTTATACCCAAAGCAGAAGCTGTCTGTTGAAAAGTGGAATAAATCCCCGCTGCTGCTCCTGCGTATTGAGTGGGTACATTTTTAAGCGCAATATTTAATAAAGATGGAAGCACAAGCCCGTTTCCAAGCCCCCAGATAGCCATTAACCCGATAATTAAGACAGTGCTTGCACCTGGCTTCCAAAATTCCATCTGTAAATAAAATGCTATAGCTAATAAAACAACCCCTACCTGCAGCACGATTTTTCCAAACCTCACAATCATTCTGGATGCAGCGATAGAAGATACCACAAATAAAATACCCGGAATAATAAAATACAATCCACTATCAAAAGCAGAAACACCCAGCCCATTCTGAAGATATACCGCACTCAATAGCAGATAAGAGGTATGCACCATGAAATGAAACAGCACCGCCACTAATCCGATATTGAAATCTTTTATTCTGAATAATCTTACATCTATCAGCGGATTTTCACCTTTGGCCAGTTTCTTCTTCTGATCGTAGATAAAAAATGCAAAAATGACCAAAGATACCACAATCAAGGCAATACTCCATAAAGGCCATCCGGCCTCACGTCCCTGAATCAAAGGGTAAATCAGAGAGAACAGTGCTGCTGTCAGAATCAAAATACCTTTGTAGTCAAATTTTGTACTTTGAGTATTCTTTGTTTCAGTCAGATACTTATGCGTAGCCCAGAGTGTCACGATACCTATTGGCAGGTTGATAAAAAATGTGAGTCTCCAGCCTTCTATGACCCAATGCGTGTCAGATAAATAACCACCTAATACCTGCCCGATTACAGCAGCAATACCCAATGTAATGCCATAAAAGCCGAAAGCCTTTGCCCTTTCTTTGGGATCAGTGAAAAGTATCTGGATAAAGGCAATGGTCTGCGGAACCATAAATGAAGCACTCAAGCCTTGAAAAAACCTTGTTACATTGAGTTGCAAAGCAGAAGTCGATAAGCCACAGAAACAGGAAGCAACCGTAAAGGCAAACATTCCCCAGAAAAATACTTTCTTCCGCCCGAAATGGTCTCCGGCTCTTCCTCCGGTTATTAAAAAGGCCGCATATCCTAGCAGATAACCTGCTATAACCAACTGGATTTCAGCATCTGTGGCGTGTACCCCTTTTTTGATGGTTGGTATTGCTATATTAATAATGAACACATCTATTACCGAAAGTAGAGGGGCTGATAAGACAATTATCAGTTCCAGCCATTTGTTTGTTATCTTTTGCATATCAGATAAGTTTTTGGATAATTTTTTTCGCCGATTGAATTTCGGCGGGTTGTTTAAATACAGCAGCAATCACGATTGAGCCCTCTAGTGCAAAGAATATAGCATCTGCCAGTTCCTCATCTGATAATAGTTTTTTATGACCTGAGTTAGCTACCAAGCCCTTTATAAAATTCTTTGCGTGTTGCTTTGTTTGTTGAATCTCCGCTAATACACGTGGGTCGCTCATACCAGCCTCATCATTTGCCTTGATAAAGGGGCATCCACCAAACTGCCTTAGTTCCTGACGCTCTAAATGATGATCAAAAAGTGCCAATAATTTCTCTTTTGGATCTGCCACGCTGTTTACGGCAGTTTCAAGCCTATTAAACCAGCGCTCATGCGTGCGCTGTACATAGGCCACCAGCAAATCTGTCTTTGTTTCAAAATGCTTATACAAAGACGCCTTGGCGATATCAGCCTCTTCTATCACCTGGTTAATACCCGTATTATTATAGCCCTGAGCATAAAAAAGCCGCCCTGCGGTATCGAGTATTTTATCAATTACTACTTGTCCTCTTTGTTTCATGGCACAAAGCTAAACAATAAATAGACAGACTTGTCTATTTATTGTAAATTTATTTTTTGCTGGCCTTCAATACTTGAGATTTACAGAATGGGCATGACCGAAAGACGGAAGATAATTAATAAAGCAGCCGGAATTGCATGATGACAATTTATTGCATTAAACATTCAATCAAAATTGTACTATATAAAGTATTACCTGTGATTATTAGATAAAATGAACTGAGTAGTATAATTTTTCCGTTATTTTGGTACTATGATTCAATCCACAGGAAAAAGTAAATGATTGAGTTATAAGAGTTTATCGTTAAAATAGTATGGAAACCTTAGGATACATAGCTGGCATATTAACAACAGTTGCTTTTGTGCCGCAATTACTACAAATCTACAAAACTAAATCGGCCAAAGACGTGTCTTTGTCCATGTTCTTAATCTTTACTACAGGGGTTATCATGTGGTTGGTTTATGGTATCAAAGCCAATGCTTTCCCAGTTGTTGCAGCCAATGGTGTAACATTAATACTGGCATTAATCATCCTGTTCTTCAAATTCAAGTATAGCAACCACTCTATGAAATAAGAGAGGTCGGTTCTTCTTTTTTATAATCAAAATTTCTTTCAATTTTGGACAGGCATTTTCATGTCTGATTTTTCCGTTTATTTTTCATAATGCCATAATGTATTACCTTTGATGTGAAAAGTATTTTCCTACACAGCAATAGGTGATTTTTGTAGCTAAACGGGTTTAAAAACGGTTTTTGGACGTTAATTTTAAATAGATTATTAATCAAGAGATTAAAAAACAATAAAATAATTGTAAATTTGACACTTAATAATTTACTTCGCATCATATTTTAAAATTATTCATATTCAACCGAGCAGAAATCATGACAAAATTGAAAGTTACGATAGGTGAAAAAGAATATTTTCCATTCATTAAAGAACCTATTGCTTATGAGGGAAAAGAATCTAATAATTATTTGGCGTTTAAATACTACGATGCCAACAGAGTAGTAGCGGGCAAAACAATGGCAGAACATTTACGTTTTGCAACGGCTTACTGGCATACCTTCTGCGGAACCGGTGGCGATCCATTCGGCCCTGGTACTAAAGTTTTCCCTTGGGATTTAAACAGCAGCCCGATTCAGGCAGCTAAAGATAAAGTAGATGCGGCTTTCGAATTCATGACTAAGTTAGGTACGCCTTTCTATTGTTTCCATGATATTGATATTGCTCCGGAAGGCAATTCGCAAAGCGAGTTTGAAAAGAACGTTCAAACCATTGTTGCCATAGCCAAACAAAAACAAGCAGAAAGTGGCGTGAAATTATTGTGGGGAACAGCCAACTTATTCTCTCACCCACGTTACATGAATGGTGCTTCTACTAACCCTGATTTCGCGGTAGTTGCCCATGCAGGTTTACAGGTAAAAAATGCCATTGATGCAACAATCGAACTAGGTGGCGAAGGTTACGTATTCTGGGGAGGTCGCGAAGGCTATATGTCATTGTTGAATACCAATACTAAACGTGAGATTGACCACTTGGCGCAATTCCTGACTATCTCTCGTGATTATGCACGTAGCCAGGGCTTCAAAGGTAAATTCTATATCGAACCAAAACCATGTGAACCATCGAAACACCAATACGATTACGATGTACAGACTGTCGTTGGTTTCTTGCGTCATTATGGTTTAGATAAAGATTTTCAATTGAATGCAGAAGTAAACCACGCTACATTAGCGGGTCATACCTTTGCGCACGAACTACAAATGGCAGCCGATGCAGGTATGTTGGGCAGTATTGATGCTAACCGTGGAGACTACCAGAACGGCTGGGATACAGACCAATTCCCAATTGATTTGTTTGAATTAACAGAAGCCATGTTGGTTATCCTGGAAGCAGGTGGATTCACTACCGGTGGTATCAACTTCGATGCAAAAACCCGTAGAAACTCAACTGACCTTGAAGACATCTTTATTGCACACATTGCAGGAATGGATGCTTTTGCAAGAGCTTTATTGATTGCCAATAACATTCTTGAAAAATCAGACTACAAAAACCTACGTACAAAACGCTATGCTTCATTCGATGGTGGTGATGGCGCTGCGTTTGAAACAGGTAAATTATCGTTGACTGATTTAAGAGGTATCGCCCTAAGAGATGGCGAGCCAGCACAAATCAGCGGTAAACAAGAGTTGTTTGAGATGATTATCAATCAGTATATCTAATCCTGTCGATTTGCTATAAACGAAGCCCTGTAAAATAGAATTTACAGGGCTTTTTATATTAATTTTCAATTAATTAACAGATTACAATTGCCAATCCAAATATTTTCCGTAATTTTGTTTGGCAAATAAGAAAACGAAATTATTTGCTATGTTAGATTCTTCAAAATTACTTTACGAAGCACTCACCTACGACGACGTTCTCCTGGTTCCTGCTTATTCAGAAGTTCTCCCCCGCGATACGCAAACGAAAACTTATCTGACCAAAAATATACAATTAAACATTCCTCTCATTTCAGCAGCGATGGATACTGTGACAGAGTATGAAATGGCTATTGCTATGGCGCAGGAAGGAGGTATTGGTATCATCCACAAAAACATGACTATCGAACAACAAGCCGAGCAGGTACGCAAGGTGAAACGTTCAGAAAGTGGCATGATCATCGACCCCATTACTTTAAGCGAAGGCGCTACTATCGGCGATGCCTTACGTTTAATGGCAGAGTTCAGGGTTGGTGGTATTCCGGTGATAGATGATAACCACAAATTAAAAGGTATTGTTACCAATCGTGATTTGCGTTTCCAGACAGAAATGGC
Organism: Emticicia fontis; assembly: GCF_054779675.1. Classification (NCBI taxonomy): domain Bacteria; kingdom Pseudomonadati; phylum Bacteroidota; class Cytophagia; order Cytophagales; family Leadbetterellaceae; genus Emticicia; species Emticicia fontis. The sequence goes on along the minus strand of NZ_BAAGXU010000004.1, from coordinate 324,840 downwards.
AAAACCGATTGTTGACATTATGACTAAAGAAAACCTGATTGTAGGTTATGAAGGCGCAGGATTGGCAGAAGCAGAAGAGATTCTGAAAAACTACAAAATCGAAAAACTACCGATTGTTGACAAAGACTACAAATTAATCGGCTTAATCACCTACAGAGACATTCTTAAAAAGAAAGACCGCCCCAATGCAGCCAAAGACCGTTTAGGTCGTCTGATTGCCGGAGCAGCCGTAGGTGTAACCGCAGATATTGAAAAACGTGTAGCAGGTCTAATAAAAGCCGGAGTTGACGTAGTAAGTATTGACACTGCCCACGGACATTCAAAAGGTGTAATTGAGACCCTGATGCGCATTAAAGCGGCATTCCCAAAATTAGATGTGATTGTAGGAAACATTGCTACTGCCGAGGCAGCCGAAGCCTTAGCCAAAGCAGGCGCAGATGCCATTAAGGTTGGTGTAGGGCCAGGTAGTATCTGTACCACCCGTATTATTGCAGGTATTGGTATGCCACAATTATCAGCCGTGGCTGATTCGGCTGTAGCTGCTGCTAAATATGGCGTTCCAGTGATTGCTGATGGTGGTATCCGTTTCTCAGGCGATATTACCAAAGCCATCGCTGCTGGTGCGAATACAGTGATGATGGGTTCATTATTAGCCGGAACAGAAGAAGCACCGGGCGAAATGGTGATTTACGAAGGACGTAAATTTAAAACCTATCGTGGTATGGGTTCGGTTGAAGCGATGGAAGATGGCTCGAAAGACCGTTATTTTCAGGATGCTGAAGATGATATTAAGAAACTGGTACCAGAAGGTATTGTAGGACGTGTACCATACAAAGGCCGTGCAGCTGAAATTCTTTACCAGATGGTAGGTGGATTGAAAGCAGGTATGGGTTACTGTGGAGCGGGCGATATAACAAGTTTGCAACAAGCAAAATTCGTAAAAATCACAGCCGCAGGTATCAAAGAAAGCCACCCGCATGATATCCAGATTATGCGTGAGGCGCCGAATTATTCGAGGTAATATCTGATAAGTTTATAGTGAAAACGGCTCCAAAAGAGCCGTTTTTTTATTCATTAATCAACATCAAAATGCCAAGTGAAAACTACTTTCGTTCTGGAATCAACAGATTCATTATTCTTTTTCCCGGGCTTCCATCCTGACATATTTTGAAAAACAAATCTTACCTGCTTTTCTAATGTTGGGCATATGCCTGTCTTTTGTGTTATTACAATATTATCTACTTTTCCATCTTTAAGTACATCAAACTGAACAACCATTTTACTATATCCACATACCGGATTATATACCTTAGCTTCTCCCTTATATTGCAGATTCTTTGCTATATATTTATAAAGCTCTTTATAACCTCCTATAAATTCCGGACACTCTTCTATTGTCATGGTAACGTCACACTCAATCTCTTGCTTAATATATTTTCTCAAAGAAAGAGGATTCATTTCTTTTTTGTAATTCAAAAATAAGAATAGTATAGGCAGTAAGAATGGAAGCCTCATAATACAGTCACATTAATGACTCAATATACACAAAATCCCCAACCCCATGGTTTTCTACATACTTATTTTATATTTGCATAAGCAAAACCATAACCTATGAAAACCATTTCAAAATTACTTATCCTATTATTTTGCACGATAATCAGTCTGGCTCAAAGCCCTCAGTTAAACATCGCCAAGCCCAAGCCTTTCAAGCAGAAAACCTTCTGCAATCCAATGGATATTAATTACCAGTACAATTGGGAACAAACCAATGAAAAAATATCCTATCGCTCAGGCGCTGACCCAGTGATTATTACCCATAAAAACGAATATTACCTCTTTCATACCATTCAGGGTGGCTACTGGAAATCGAAAGATTTACTCAACTGGCAATATATCATCCCAAGCCGCTGGCCGATGGAAGATATGTGTGCGCCTGCGGCTATTTCAGTACGCGATACACTTTACTTGTTCCAATCAACATTCCAGCAAAGACCTATATTCTATACCACAACGCCAGAAAATGGAAAATTGCACTTCTATAACCGTTGGTTACCCCAATTACCAAAAGACATAGGACCCTGGGACCCTGCTTTATTCCATGATGAAGATACTGACCGTTGGTTTATGTACTGGGGCTCCTCAAATGTGTATCCACTTTTTGGGGCAGAATTAGACAAAAGCAAAAACCTTACTTATAAAGGAAAAAATGATTACAAAGGCTTAATCTACCTACACCCCGAAGAACATGGCTGGGAACGCTTCGGCAGAGACCATAGAGATACCATCAAGCCATTCACCGAAGGTGCCTGGATGACCAAGCATAATGGCAAATATTACCTGCAATACGGTGCTCCCGGAACAGAATTTAATGTATATGCCAATGGCACTTATGTGGGAGACGACCCTCTAGGCCCATTTACCTACGCTCCTTATAATCCTGTTTCTTACAAACCTGGAGGCTTCATGACAGGTATGGGACATGGCAATACTTTTCAGGATTTATATGGTAATTATTGGAATACAGGCACCCCGTGGATTGCCGTCAACTGGAATTTTGAACGACGGATTGAAATGGTACCCACAGGCTTTGATAAAGACGGGCAAATGTATGCCAACACCCGCTTTGCTGATTTTCCGCAATTATTACCCACCAAAAAATGGACAGATAAAAACGAATTATTTGCAGGCTGGATGCTACTATCTTATAAAAAGCCTTGTATCTCATCCTCTGTACAGGAAGATAAATTTTCGGCAAACTTAGTAACTGATGAAAATCCAAGAACTTTCTGGGTAGCTAAAACCAATAAAAATGGAGAAACATTGACCATTGATTTAGAAAAGCCACAAACAGTCCATTCATTCCAGATTAACTATACAGACTATAAATCTGATATTTATGATAGCGCATTGCCTAAAGTATATATCCAATACAGAGTCTATTCATCAATAGATGGCAAAGTATGGACTAAGATTGCGGACAATACCAATGAGAAAAGAGATCGCCCAAATGCCTATGAAGAGTTAGCAAAACCTGTAAAAGCCCGCTATATCAGGTTTGAGAATATACACGTGCCTATGCCAAATTTAGCTATTAGTGATATACGTATTTTTGGAAAAGGTACTGGTGCTGTTCCGGTTACACCAACAGCGTTAAACGTAACCAGACAAAAAGACGACCGTAATGCTGATATAACTTGGCAGAAAGTGCCTGATGCCGTAGGATATAATATATTATGGGGCATCGCACCGGATAAGCTATATCAGACTTATCAGATTTGGGGAGATGCCCCATCAAGCCTTGAATTAAGAGCCCTAACCGTCGGACAGAAATACTATTTCGCTATCGAAGCCTTCAACGAAAATGGTGTTTCCACTCTTAGTGAGGTAATAGGCGCCAAATAATTTTTTTAATGTGAGGCTAATAAGTAAAGCATTGACTACAAAACACTTACAAATCTCGTAGGGATTTAAATTACCGAACTATGTCTACTTCAGTTCAATGGTTTTCTTAGCCTTCGATGATTTCACGGCAGCATCCAATATTTCCATAGCTACCATATTGATTTTCAGTGAACCCAAATCATCATCAGCTTTTACTTTGCCTCTCACCACAGCGGCAAAGTAACTGAATGGGTCATTCATTGGAGAAGCCAAAGGTTTAATCTCTACTTTCTCTTCGGGTGGAGCATTTCTATTGCCTTTTCTTACACGCATTTGTAGACTCCTATCGGCAATAATATATCCCGTTTTGCCATAAAACTCAGCATCTTTTCTATCAAAAGGCCAGTTCCATGAGGCTTGGAAAATACCTTGCGCTTTCGGGTAAGTCACGATAATAGTAGCCTCATCATCCACTTTCGGATACATATCAGGTTTCATCGTCTGGGTGATAGCCGTTACAGAAGTGGGTCTTTCACCTTTCATAATCCACGACATAATATCTGCACCGTAGCAACCAAAATCTATAATAGCTCCACCCCCATTCTTCACAGGGTCACCTAACCAATCCATAAACGTGCTTGTTACCCCAATTTCTTTAGGGCCCGAATGCCCGTCATGAATCACTACTTTTCTAATATCCCCAATGGCATGGTCGTCATTAATCATTTTATAAGCCGCATGATTGCTGGCATACCAGGTAGTTTCATAATTGGTCATCAATTGAATATTGTGTTTCTTAGCCAGTGCTTCCATTTGCTTGGCAGTTGCCAGATTAACCGCCAATGGTTTTTCTACCATTACGTGCACACCTTTAGGCGCACATTTTTGCACAGTTTCCAAATGTTCAATAATACTTCTGAAATCACAAACGGCTTCTGGTTTGGCTTTTGCAAGCATTTCGTCGAGGCTGGCATACCACAAACTTTCGGGTAGCTTATATTTTGTAAGGTATTTCATAGCCAATTCTTTGTCGGGTTCGGCAAAGCCTACAACCTCAACGCCCTCATGCTTAACATTGTTAAGAATCTGGAATACGTGGTCGTGCGTCATGCCGACAATACCCATACGCACAATTTTGTCTTGCGCAAAGGCAAACTGAATACTAATAAGAAGGAATAGGAGTGTTTTTTTCATCGCTTGTTTAAATGGTTGAATATGAACAAATTTAATTAAAAAGCGCAGGAAAGATATTTTTTAGCCAATCTTTTCACGAGAAAGCCTATTTTTACGTTTAGAATAGGTAATTAAACCTTTTAACTGATTGATGAGTGGATTTTATACACCTCAATCTGTTAGTATATATACCATAGAACCGCTCGGCAATGTCTATTAAAGTTCAGAATCTAAGTAAAGTATACGGTACCCAAAGAGCCGTAGATAATATATCATTCGAAGTCAACAAGGGAGAAATCATTGGTTTTCTCGGGCCTAATGGCGCAGGGAAATCTACCACCATGAAAATCCTGACAGGTTATATTCCGTCAACTGAAGGCACAGCAGAAGTAAATGGCTTTGATGTAAAAACATCACCGATGCAGGTAAAAACGCATATTGGTTATCTGCCAGAACACAACCCTTTATACTTAGATATGTACGTAAAAGAATTTCTGGACTTTGCAGGCTCACTCTATGGTTTAAAAGGGAGAACACTACAAATCAAGATTGACGAAACGATTGAAAGAGTAGGTTTAGGACTAGAAAAACACAAGAAAATCGGACAATTATCAAAAGGCTACCGTCAGCGCGTAGGTCTTGCACAGGCATTGATTCATAACCCTGATGTATTGATTTTAGATGAACCTACTACCGGACTAGACCCTAATCAGTTGGTCGAAATACGAGACCTCATCAAAAACGTAGGCAAAGACAAAACAGTTATCTTCAGCACCCATATCATGCAAGAAGTAGAAGCCATCTGCGACCGCGTGGTAATCATCAACCGAGGTAAAATTGTAGCTGATAGTAACTTATCCGAACTCAAAAAAGGCGGCAAAGCCATTGAAGAGGTTTTCAGGGAGTTGACTACGTAAACTTCTATTTTCAAATCTTTAAGAAATTTTCTGCCAGATATTATCCTACCAAAAATATCTGTATTTTTGCTGCATCAATCCTGATGGAGTAAGTGAATTGTTTTGCCTGTTGATTAAAAAACTTCTTCGGATTATCTAACCAAATCATTATCTAAATTTTACCATCTGCTATGGCTAAACGTCTACTGCTTTTCGTTGTTTTTTGCTTTGTTTCTGTTTCTCTTGTACAAGCTCAGTGTAATAAAGTTTTTAGACTGTCCTTAAACAATTCAGCCGTTTATGAAAATGGAATTTATATAACCGCCAACCCTGCTTTTGTATGCAAGGGTAATAAGAATATTTTTAATTTTGGCAAAATTGAAGGAGATTTGACATTCAAATGGTATCTTAACGATACGCTCGTAACTACTATTCAATCACCCACATTTGAAACAACCCGGGAAGGTAATTTCAAGGTAGAAATCAATGATAAAACCTGCAATTATTCAATCGGCCCAATAACGCTGAAAGCAACCCAGAACGTAGATGTAAATGTTTCAACTACAGAACTAACTATTTGTGAAAATGTGCCGTCAGCTATCTCAATTTACGGAAATTGTGGGCTTTATTCTTTAGAAAAGAGGTATCAATGGCAAAAAGACGGAAAAGATATTCCGGAGGAGTCTGCTAATTATATGTATCCAGCCACTACCGGAATTTACACCCTACGAATAACCACCGGTAATTGTTCAGCAGCATCTTCTCCTATCATTGTAAAAGCAAGTGCAGATAATAAAATAGTAGATTATATGTACGATTCTAATACCAATGGTGGGATTATAGAAGGTGATACTATGCTCTTATGTAAAGACAATGAGTATTTTTTTGGGGCAAGTAAAGGAACAACAAACTGGTATAAGAATGGGCAGTTTATCAAGAATGATGAGTTTCTGGCTATTAACTCATCCGGAACTTATCAAATACAAAGAAAAATAGGTGATAACTGTATTGTAGAAAGTAAGCCGGTGTATGTATCAATGGGACAAACGATTAAACCCTTAAAGATTGGTGAACCCAATGCCAGTTATATTAATTGTAGCCAAACTTTTTTTGCTTTTAAAGACCCTAATTTTACTGGCACTAATAAACTAGAATTTACCAATATACTTAATGGGGAAACCGAAACGCATATAAATCTTAATGGTTATTATGTAATTTGGTTAAGTCAGGGTAAATATTATGTAAATTTTGAAACAGGCAGCTGTAAAAGCCCGACTTCTGAGATAGATTTTAAAATAAAGGTTCCTGTAAGGAATGAGAGAAGAGAAATTATCAGGAATAAAATCTCTTTATGTGCTAATGGTTCATTCAGACTTAATGTAGACTATGTACAAAATGATGAGGTAATACTTTATCGAAACGATGCTGTTGTTCAAACAAAATCTTCTGGTGTAAAAGCCATGGCTTTTAATGTCTCTGAAGGAGGAAAATATTACTTTAAGATTATCCAGACGGGTTGTAATCCAATTAAAACTTTTACGTCTGATACTGTAGAAATTGAGACACAAGCCCCTATTTCAACAAATATACAGTTATTATCAGAAGATTGTGCAGCGGGCAAATTTAAGCTCAGTGCTCAGGAATCCCCGGATTACACTTATTACTGGTATAAAAACAAAGATTTGATAACATCTGGAAAATCTGAACAATTGAACCTGACAAAAAATGATTTTGGTAATTATTATGCCATTATACAAAAGGATTTTTGTACCGTAATTACCCAGACAATTTCTGTAGGAGATAAAATAATTGGTTCATCAAGCGTCTGTCAGGACAAACAAATCAACCTGCGTTCAAGTCTGGACAATGCCAGTTATGTCTGGAAAGGGCCTGATAATTTTAGCTCTAATTTATCTGTTATCACTATTGATAGCATTCATACAAAACATGCTGGTTGGTATATTTTACAGACAACCAAAAATGGATGCACGTTTACTGATTCCTTACAGATAGAAGTAATCAACAAACCCAAACTGTCAATCAGTTTTCCTAATCCTATGTGTGTTAATAAGGATCTACTTTTAGACCTTAAAGGTCAGGAAGGGCCCTATTTTTTAAGTTACAAATTCTATGGTATAGCTGTAACCGGAACAGCCTTATATCTCTACGCAAATCAGGATAATACGAATGAGACAAGGTCTCTTATTAATCTTGGAACCTTAGGAAACATACCCGCAGCGCCGGAAAAAGAATTTTTGAGTTTGGAACGCAATGGCTGTTCATTTCCGGTTGCTATTCCATCTCGTCTCAGTGAAACTGCCTGTCAGGATATACCAGACTTTGTGAATGTTAAGAAAGAATATTGTGTTAAAGAAAATGTAACTCTTGAAATCAAAATTCCACAAAGTATCCCCAATGGCACAAAGTTGAATCTCAGGTTAGAGACCATAGATGCTAATTATAAATTAGGATCATTTTCCGGGAATACAATAACTATTCAAATACCTGAGAACTTTTATTCTTATTCAGGTTATTTTGTTTTAGAAAGTGAAGATGGGAAGTATAAAGTATATAGTAAAAACCTGACTGTAAACTATATACGTCCTTCTATTTCTTATGATGGCAACTATGGAGCATCGAGTGTTGTCCACTGTAAAGGATTTGCTATAAAATTATATGCTTACAATGCTAATTATCAAAAATTGCAATGGAGAAAAGATGGTGTAGCTATACCAGGTGCAACTAATGATACACTTGAAGTTGCAGAAGATGGAAATTACACCTTAGTAGCAAGCTATAATGGATGCACACAAGAGTCCTTACCTATGCGACTGACCTCGGTTGTAAATATTCCCCGTCCCTATATATATTCATTGACTGGAAATAAAAAAGCTTGCGAAGGCTTTGCGGTTCCATTAATGGACGACCAGCGTTTTGCCTATACTACCTATCAATGGAAATACAATGGACAAGTAATAGAGACAAAACATGAAAATGATATTTTTGACGCTAAAAAAACGGGATATTATTCACTCACCACCCAACAAGGCTCCTGTGAGGCTACCTCAGATTCTGTTTTAATTGAGATTGGTCAAAGTTTAACAAACATCATCGGTGGTTCAGGTGAAGGCGTAATGCAGGACAATAAAATACTATTATGCAATGGCCTGTCTTTTGGCTTATATTCGTCGTATTCTCAGAATTACTATAAAAATGAAGATCTTCTTCAGAAATATGGCGTAATTTTTCAATGGAAATTAAATGATAAAAATATTCCTCAAGCTACTAATCTTTATTATTCTTCTACGGAAGCAGGTAAATATCGTCTGCAGGTAAAACAGGGCGAGTGTATTACTAATTCAAATGAAATCGAAGTTATCAACCAAAACCCTACGAGTATCAGGTTATTAAGTAATTATTATGATTATACCGTTGATTACTATAACTCTGATAAACCTCTTGGTACTATTACCATTTGTAACAGAGATTCTGTTGAGATTTCTGCCCCCTATAATACGGGTTATTACAATTGGAATAAAGAATTATATAAAGATGGTAAATTAATAAGTAGTAGGACTGCTGGGAGGAATGGAAACTATTCGTTAACAGAGCCAGGGAAGTACTCATTAAAATTATATTCACCAAAACAATCTGAGTGTTTTGCCCTTAGCGATACATTGACCCTTCAGGTGGCTGATAAACCTATTATCTGGCCAACAGACAGCATTTATTCATGCAATGATGTAATAGGCAGGTATACCCAATCTTTAGGATATAAATATGAGTGGATTTATGATAATAAAGTTATCAGTACAAACCCTTATATAGAGACTAATAAATTAGGTTTGCTAACGCTAAAAATCCATAAAACCGAGTTTTGCTACATAGAAAAGAATTATTTTATTGAGCGAAAACTGAAACCTATTGTCAATCCATATACACCTAAAAGTTGGTCTTCTGTTATATGTACCGACGATAAACTAAGTCTGTCATTAGGAAACTTAAATGACCTTGAATTTGGATATGATCCTGGTTTTGTATTGGAATGGTATAAAGACGGACAAAAAATACCCTATAAGTTAAATAATATAGAGGTGAATCAGGCTGGTAACTATTTTGCTAAAGTCAAGTACAAAGAATGTGAGGCGACAAGTAATGTTATTAAATTAGATGTAGTCAAGATAAAGAATCAAATTTCTCCGGCAATTGATAGCATCGGTATTTGTGTAAATGGAAGTTTCCAACTTCTTGAAGCAAGTAAAGAATCGGGATATACCTACGAATGGTTTAGGGATACTACTGTATTGGAAGAAATCTCTTCTTCCTTAAAAGCTACCCAAACAGGAACCTATAAAGCACTTATTCAAGCTGGAAATTGTTCTGCACTTACACCTAAAGTTAAGATATATCCAAGTACCCAACCTCCCATAGCAACTATCTCTGGGGATACTACCTTAAATATCGGCGATACAGCTAACCTGAAATTATCCTTTACTTCAAGCCCTCCGTTTACTTATAAACTCAGTAATAATCAGGAAGGAACTTCAGATAAGAACACCTTTATCCATCCTGTCAAGATTCAGGAAAGTACCATATTTAAACTAGCCTCAATCAAAAATGCCTGTGGAGAAGGCACGGTTTCAGGTGAGGCTAAAGTAAACGTGATTATTTTAGGAAATGAGCCATTGATTGGTCATAAGATTACTATAGCACCAGTTCCGGCTGAAAGTTATTGTGAAATCATTATTGACTTACCAGTTTCGCAGGAAGTCTCTTATCAGTTGCTTGACATTAAAGGACAGCAATTATCTGAAAAGAATCTGGGAAATATAACTTACAAAAAGCAATATCTGAATCTCAATAATCTAACGGCAGGCGAATACTTAATTAGAATTCAAGTCGGAAAGGATTTTGTGACGAGAAAACTGATAAAGTACTAGTATTATACCTTATTGAAATTGAAAGAAAACAGATTAGATGCTTCAAAAAAGGCATTTAATCTGTTTCTTTGCATAAAAGAACCTTAAAAATCAGATGTTAGAAATTTGTTGCTTTTCCTTAGAATCTTGCCTGACAGCCCAAAAAGCAGGCGCCTATCGTGTCGAATTATGTGGAGGAATGTTTGAAGGAGGCACTAGCCCCTCTGCCGGTTTAATTAAACTGGCCCGCCAGAATCTCACTATTAAACTTTATGTCATGATTCGCCCACGTGGGGGTGATTTCTGTTATTCAGAGAGTGAGTTTGAAGTCATGAAAGAAGATATTCAAACGGCGAAAGAATTAGGGGCAGATGGCGTTGTATTCGGGCTTTTAAATCCTGACGGAAGTGTTGATGTGCCCCGTACAAAAGAGTTGGTCGAATTAGCGCATCCTATGAAAGTTACCTTCCATAGAGCATTTGATGTATCTGCCGAACCATTTGAAGCGCTGGAGACTATCATTGACCTCGGTTGTGAAAGAATATTAACATCAGGGCAGAAAAATAATGTCACGGAAGGACTTGATTTGTTAAGAATCTTAGCTGAAAAAGCAGGAAATAGAATTGAAATCATGGCAGGTGGTGGTGTAACTGCCAAAAATGCTGCCCAACTATTAGAAGCAGGCGTTCATGCACTACATATGACAGGAAAAGGCATTGTGAATAGCCAGATGCAATACAGAAAAGAAGATGTAAGCATGGCAAGTGCCGTATTGACTAATGAATTTGAAATGTATGAAGCTGATTTTAGCAAGTGTCTGGCTGTGGCCAATATCATTGCTACTGAGAATATCAAACTCAACAAATAAGGTTAAAATCTCAAAATAAAACCCCATAAATACTTGATATTTATGGGGTGCAATATTAGTTAAACCGCTTCTTACTTCTTCGCCGCCAATTCAGCTATTTTTTCATGAATCATTACCTGATTTGACATAATTTTCGAGAAACCTCTTACATCATCGCCACTCCATGCATTGTTCATTTCTCCATAGCTACCAAATACCGGCGACATCATATCGTAATCAGACTTGATGCCTAATAATTGGAAATGATAAGGTGCTAACTGCACTCTTACTTCACCAGTTACGCTTGCTTGTGTACTTTCAAGGAAAGTCTCAATATTACGCATTAATGGCTCAAGGAATTGTCCTTCGTGCAACAACATTCCGTACCATTCAGCTAAATTCTGTTTCCAGTATTGTTGCCATTTGGTTAATACGTGTTTCTCTAGCAAATGGTGCGCTTTGATGATAATCAATGGAGCAGCAGCCTCAAAACCTACACGTCCTTTGATACCGATGATTGTATCACCCACGTGAATATCACGACCGATACCATACGGAGAGGCCAGTTCAGATAAACGACGAATAGCATCTACCGGATTTTTAAAACGACGACCATTCACGCCTTTCAATTCTCCTTTCACAAACTGCAAAGTTACTTCACTACCTTTTTTCTTCGTTACCTGTGTCGGGAAGGCACTTTCTGGTAAGAAACCGTCTGATGTTAAGGTCTCTCTACCACCTACCGATGTTCCCCACAAACCTTTATTGATAGAGTAAGCCGCTTTATGCCATTCACGTACTACGCCTTTTGATTTCAAGAATTCGATTTCAGCTTCGCGAGATAAACGTAGGTCACGGATAGGTGTGATAATCTGCGCATTCGGTAATACAATTCTGAATACCATATCAAAACGTACCTGGTCGTTTCCGGCACCTGTACTTCCGTGTGCTACGGCTTCTGCGCCAATTTGTTTGGCATAATCAGCCACAGCTACTGCCTGAAACATACGTTCAGCACTTACAGAAAGCGGATAAGTATTATTTTTCAGGATATTGCCATATACCAGATAACGGATACATTTCTGATAATATTCATCTACCATACGAGCTGTATGGTGGTGTTTCACACCTAGTTCATAAGCCTTTGTCTCAATATCCTTGATTTCTTCTTCTGTAAAACCACCCGTATCAACCAATACTGAGTGTATTTCATGACCTAATTCTTCGGTCAGGTATTTTACACAAAACGAGGTATCTAATCCTCCACTATATGCTAAAACAACTTTCATATTAAATCAGCCGTTAAAACGGAAATATAGGTTTTAATAAAAATTTTGCAAAAATAGGACTTCTATCCCTATATTCCCGTATATATGCATAAATATAATTGTACTTTAATAATCTATCTTTTAAAAACGGCTCAGCTATTATATGTCAAAAATCATCGTTTTCTTCTTATCAATAGGTTTATTTTTATCATGCGCCATGACTGATACTACCGAAATAGCCTCTATTCCCAACCCAATCGGAACAGGGCCAGACAGAACTTTCTTAGCCTTGGGCGACTCTTATACGATTGGTGAAAGTGTCCTGGAAAAAGACCGTTGGAGTATGTATCTGATTGATATGCTGAAAGATGAATTTACCATTACCAAGCACGATATTATTGCCCGCACAGGCTGGACAACCGAAGAATTAACGCAGGCTATTGCCGATAGTAAAAATACCAATCAATACGATATGGTTTCCTTGCTGATAGGTGTAAACAACCAATATCGCGGACAAAGCATAGAGAAATATAGAACCGAATTCAGGGAATTATTACAAATCAGCGCCAGATTTGCGCATGGAGATTATAAAAAGGTATTTGTTCTGTCGATTCCTGATTATGGCATTACCCCATTTGCAGCTTCTCGCGATACCAAGAAAATAGCGAAAGAAATTGACGAATTTAATGCCGTAGCTAAAGATGAATGCAGAAAAGTAGGCGTTCCGTTTCTGGATATTACTACAATCACTCGTGAGCATACCGATGCTGCTTATATCGCCAGCGATCAATTACATTTCTCAGGCAAAATGCATGAACTCTGGGCTACTAAAGCACGTGATACTGCCAGAATTATTTTAAGACAATAATTGCTTACCTCGGAACCGTAAAATACATCACTGTCCCAATGGCTCCGAAGACAATATTAGGCAGCCAGACTGCCAGAATAGGTGGCATATTGCCCGATTCCGCAATCCCTTTCGACATGATATAGAAGAGAATATAAACAAAGGCTAATACAAACCCGATAGCAATCTGAAAACCAACCCCACCCCGGGCTTTACGGGCAGACACAATCAGCCCCATTAAGGCAAGGATGATTACAGCAAATGGGGTAGCAAAACGTTGATATAATTCTATCTCAAAAGTCTCAATTCCCTCAGCCCCTCTAGTCTTAATCAGGTTAATTCTATCCTGAAGTTCAGGTATTGTGAAGGATTCCTGTATCTGGTGCTCGTTTTCAAAGTCGTTAGGCGTTAAATTGATAGTGGTATCCTTGGGACTTGTACCATATACCATCTTATCTTTCATGATACCCAATGTACGGATTTTATAATCATGTATCTTCCATTTCTTGGTACTATCATCCCAGGTGATACGCTTAGCTGACAATTTTTCTATCAGCTTATTATTCACTATCCTCTCCATGGTAAAATCATACCCCGTCTTTGCTTCATTATTATAGCTTGACATATAGGCATAGGTATTGGGCGCTACTGCAGTATGAAAATCGCGGGTAGAGAAGTAGAATTTATCATTTACATATACATTTTCAAAAGCCAGCCGCTCTGTGTTGGCACGCGGGAGAATCCAGCCGACCATGGCAAAAGAAAAAACAGCAATGATAGATGCCCCGATAAAATAAGGAAGCATTAATCTCGGGAAACTTACCCCACTACTCAAAATCGCCACTATCTCTGTATGCGCTGCCAATTGAGCAGTAAAAAATACAGTAGAAATAAAAATCATAAGAGGGCTGATATAATTAGCCCAGTAAGGAGCCAGATTGGCGTAGTATTGCAGCAGAATGGCACGCATAGGTGCCTGCTTCTGAATAAAATCATCGTTTTTCTCTACAAAGTCAATCACCATGATAATCAAAACAATTACAACCACTGCAAAAACATAAGTAGTCAGGAATCGCTTGATTAAGTATTTATCTAATATATTCATGAAAGATTCATTAATATTTAAAGTAGAGACAAGAAATAGGCGTCTCCGCATTGCCTTGTCTCTGCCAAATTAGGCACTCTTTAAAACGTTCATTAATTGAAACATTATAAACAACAAAGAGAATAGAATCTATTCTCTTGCCTGCGAAAATATTCTTTTTAACGCCCAAAATTATAAAATGATGTCCATTCTGAACGGAATTTATAAAACTTTAACAAACCCTACTTTACGAGGAGATTTTTTGCCACTTCATTACTCACAAAAACTGAGTGATTATTATTCAATAGAACCGTAAATGATTTATCAAATTCGCTGACCTCTTGTATCTTAATAGAGCATCCTAAAGTAATCTGATTTTTATCCAGATGTTGCAGGAAAGCAGGTGAATGTACTAAAACACCTACCATAACCACTGTCTGGTCAACTGGTACCTCTGATAGTTTACATGAAGCCATAGAAGGCATTTTCCCCTTAGCATCTGGTATAGGGTCACCATGCGGGTCAAATTGCGGGCTTCCTAAAAATTTATCCAGTTTCTCCGTTAACTCTTTTGAATCTATATGCTCCAGTTGCTCAGCAATATCATGAATCTCATCCCAACCGAAACCTAATTTATCCACTAAAAACACTTCCCACAAACGATGCTTACGAATCACACTTAATGCAATTTGTTGCCCCTCTTTAGTCAACGTAACTCCCTGATACTTCCGGTAATTGATAAAGCCTTTCTCTGCCAGTTTGCGTAGCATATCTGATACCGAAGCGGCCTTGGTTTGGGTAATCTCGGCCAGCTCGTTAGTACTTACCTCATTCCCCCCGTTCTGCTCGGTAAGCATGTATATTATTTTCAGATAATTTTCTTCTGTAAATGAAGTCATAGCCTTAAGCATAATGATAATTCACTACAAAAGTACGTTTTCTAACCAATTAATCAAATTTTTAGACAAACCTAAAAATTAATTTTGATAAATATATTTTTATTTTTAATATTGCATAAGTTTATGTTTAGTGTAATAGAACCATTATGGAAAAAACTTTGGCTATCGAAAAAAATAAAGGTTGGAAAAAAGCATCTGTTAATGTATCACTACCGGAAGTACATGGTAGTATTAATATTCCGCATTCAGGAGGTTTCTGGAAAAAACTTTCGGCATTCATCGGGCCGGGGCTTATGGTAGCCGTTGGATATATGGATCCTGGCAACTGGGCGACCGATATTGCCGGAGGTGCCAAATTTGGCTATACTCTGCTTTCTGTTATTTTAATATCTAATCTATTTGCTATGCTCCTGCAACACCTATCTTTAAAATTAGGTATTGCCACGGGCAGAGATTTGGCACAGGCTTGTCGGGATGCTTATTCAAGACCAGTTTCATTTGTTTTGTGGATTCTGGCAGAGGTGGCCATTGCCGCCTGTGATTTAGCTGAAGTAATTGGTGCGGCGGTAGCCTTGAATCTGCTTTTCAGTATCCCGCTGACTTATGGTATCGTCATTACCGCTATCGACGTTATCTTCATTCTGTTTTTGCAGAATAAGGGCTTCCGTATCATTGAAGTGATTGTTGGCGGATTGATTTTAATCATCCTCCTATGTTTTGGTTATGAAATGGTTGTTACACATCCTGACTGGTTTGGAGTAGCAAAAGGTTTAGTGCCAAGCCAGCAGATTGTGGTGAATCCTGAAATGCTCTATATCGCCATTGGTATTTTAGGGGCAACGGTAATGCCGCACAACTTATACTTACACTCAAGTATTGTGCAAACCCGTAAAATTGAGAATACTACGGAAGCTAAAAGAAGTGCTATTAAGTTTGCTACGATAGATTCTACTGCTTCGTTATTCATCGCATTTTTTATCAATGCAGCTATTCTGATTATGGCGGCGGCAACGTTCCATTTTTCAAATAATCAGCACGTGGCAGATATTACTGATGCCTATCACCTACTGGATCCGATCCTGGGAGTGAAACTGGCAGGTTTATTTTTTGCAGTAGCTTTATTAGCAGCCGGACAAAACTCAACTTTGACAGGAACATTAGCGGGACAAATAGTGATGGAAGGCTTTCTGAATATTAAATTAAAACCCTGGTTACGCAGATTAATTACGCGCTTGATTGCCATTATTCCTGCCTTAATCGTAGCTATAATGTATGGCGAAAGAGGGACTTCTGATTTATTGGTATTGAGCCAGGTGATTTTATCACTGCAATTAAGCTTCGCCGTAGTGCCTTTGGTAGCTTTTACTTCAAGCAAATTGAAAATGGGAGAATTTGCCAATTCAACGCTGATAAAATATACCTCGTGGATAGTAGCGTTTATTATTATCGGCTTAAATGCTTATTTGCTTTTTGATACTATTTTTTAAGATTTTTTGTTTATCTTTGTAGGAGTAGGAATTACATTCTTACTCCTTTTTTTATCCTCTTCTATCCTGTTCAATTCTTCAGTGTTTTGAATTAAGTATCTACTTTAATTGTTAATTATTCAAGGTATTTTTAGTATCTTAGGATAGCCCATGTATCAACGATTATGCAAAGAATCGTTAATAATTTTTATGTGCTTGTTTTATTTTTAATCCCATTATCTGAAGATGACAGAAGATATTTTTTCCACTGAAACCACCTACTTTGCTGACGTAATTTTGCCTGTGCCTATCCCACGTATGTTTACCTATCGTGTTCCCCGCCATTTTGCAGCTGATATAAAAATCGGTGCGAGGGTAATCGTACAATTTGGCAGAAACCGCGTGGTAACTGCTGTAGTCGGAAAAATCCACACCAAACCGCCTGAAAAGTATCAGGCCAAATATATTCTCGAATTACTGGATATTGACCCACTCGTTACCCCTTCACAATTATGGCTTTTTGAATGGATTGCGGAGTACTATATGTGTTGCATTGGTGAGGTAATGAATGTAGCCGTACCGTCTGGTTTAAAAGTAAGCAGTCAGTCAAGAATGCAGTTAAATCCAGACTTTGACCATCCAGACTTATTAGAAGAAAAAGAGGTAGAGTTTCTGGAGATTCTGAAAACACATACTTCTCTTACCTATGATGATGCCATCAAGTTTGTAGGCGAGAAAAATATCAATCCGATGATTAAATCATTGATTGGTAAGCATGCCATTATTATGTATGAAGAAGTAAAAGAGAAATATAAGCCAAAAATCGCCAAGAAACTCCGCCTGAAGAGAGCATATGAAGGAAGTGAAGAAGTCTTTAATCTGATTGATTCATTGACCAAATCGCCGAAACAACAGATGATTATCATGGAGTATCTTAAAAATATTCCTATTAACGAGCTTCGAGAAAAAAATACTCTGGGTGTCGATAAGTCTATTTTTACCCAGGGAGAAACTTCTGATTCTGCCCTTTCTACCTTAATTGATAAAGGCATTCTGGAGCAATTTGAAGTAATTGTTTCACGATTCGGCGATGATGCACCGGAAGAACCGCTGAAAATCTCCTTAACTGATGCCCAACAAACGGCAAGTGACGAAATCATGCAACAATTCTCAGAGCGGGACATTGTGCTATTGCATGGGATTACGGGTAGTGGTAAAACCGAAATCTATATCGATTTAATTCAGAAGGTATTAGACGGAGGCTCACAAGTATTATACCTATTGCCCGAAATTGCCCTGACCACCCAGATAGTGGTAAGGCTAAAAAGGGTATTTGGTGATAAAATGGGCGTTTATCACTCTAAATTCTCAGACAACGAACGCGTAGAAGTATGGCGAGGAATTGTAGATGGGCGCTATCAGTTTGTGGTAGGTGTTCGCTCAGCTATATTCCTACCAATGGATAATCTGGGCTTAGTGATTATTGACGAAGAGCACGAAACTTCTTATAAACAGTTTGATCCTGCGCCTCGCTACCATGCCCGTGATGTGGGTATTATGCTAGGATTGAAACAAGGGGCCAAAATTCTGCTTGGTTCAGCCACCCCATCTATCGAAAGCTATTATCAGGCACAGACCGGCCGATATGGCTTGGTAACCTTAAGCCAACGCTATGGAGAAGCGCAATTGCCAGATATAACTTTGGTTGACCTGAAAGCGGAGCGCAAGGCCAAAACCATGAAAAATGATTTTTCGAGTGTACTTTATAACCAGATTCAACAGAACCTGGCAAATAAAGAACAAACCATCATTTTCCAGAACCGAAGAGGCTATTCACCTTATCTGAATTGTCAGGAATGTAACTGGGTTTCTGAATGTCAACAATGTGCCGTGAGTCTGACTTACCATATGCACTCAACAGAGTTAAGATGCCACTATTGCGGACATAAGGAGGAAATTCCAAAGGTTTGTCCGGTATGTGGTTCCGGTAAATTACGTACGATTGGGTTTGGTACCGAGAAACTGGAGGAAGACTTAAAGGCTATGTTTGATACCGCTCGTGTCATTCGGATGGATTTGGATACCACAAGAACCAAAAATGCCTACCAGAATATTATCAGTGAATTTGAACAAGGCGGAACTGATATTCTGGTAGGTACACAGATGATTAGTAAAGGTCTCGATTTTGACCAAGTAAGCCTGGTAGGGATTTTCGATGCCGACCGGATGATTCATTTTCCTGATTTCAGGGCTGCGGAACGGGCTTTCCAGATGTTAACACAGGTAAGTGGTAGAGCAGGGCGGCGTGCAAAAAAGGGCTTGGTATTAATTCAGACCAATGATACCCAACAGGCATTATTGCAAAAAGTAGTCGTAAACGATTATATCGGTTACTATACCCACGAAATAGCCGAGCGTGAAAGTTATTTCTATCCGCCTTTTACAAGAGTTATTTCTATTACGCTCAAACACGAAGAACAGGAGAAAGCAGAGAAAGCCGCACATTGGCTGGCCGAAAAATTATTAGAGAAATTGGGCCAAGCCCGAGTATTAGGTCCTGAAAAATCTTTGATTGAGCGTATCCGTAACAAGTTCTTATTCGATATTATGATCAAGCTTGAAAAAGATAAACTGAATATTAAAGCTGCCAAAAGCTTTTTGCGAGAAATGATTGATGCCCTACACCAGACCAAAGAACATAAAGATGTAGATGTGGTGGTAGATGTAGATGCCGTATAGTATTTATCATTTTGGTCATTAAATAAAAAAAATAAACAGGTTTTTCAGCTATTTGCTTTGACGGAAAGTATTTTCTTTACATTTGTCATTATACAAACGCCTGTTAAAACTATGTCTCAACCTATTAGTCGCATATTCGATTTATTACCTGAATCGATTGCCAAGTACAACAAACCCGATGTTTTTGCATCCAAGATAAAAGGTGAATGGGTAAAAATTTCAGCAACTGAGTTTATTGATAGCATCAATCAGCTTAGCTATGGTTTATTGAAATTAGGCGTAAAAAAAGGTGATAAGATTGCCATTATTTCCGAAAGTCGCCCTGAATGGAATATTGTAGACTTTGGTATTCAGCAGGTAGGCGCTGTCAGCGTTCCATTATATCCGAATATCACGGTTGAAGATTATAAATATATTTTTCAGGATGCAGATATATCTTATGTATTTGTAGGCGACGAAACGCTATTAGAAAGAGCAACAGAAGCCATAAAAGTTGCGCCTTCTGTGAAGGCTATCTATACCTTTGACAAAATTAAAGATGCCAATTATTGGAAAGATGTAATAGTCAGTGAAAGCGAAGAAAATAAATCAAAAGTAGAGGCTATCAAAAATTCTGTCAAAACCGATGACTTACTGACTTTGATTTATACTTCCGGCACTACCGGAAAACCTAAAGGTGTGATGCTTACACACCAGAATATCATCAGTGATTTTGAAGGTTGCAAAGATTATTTCCCGATTGATGCCGAATGCCGTGCTTTAAGTTTCCTTCCTCTGAATCACGTGTACGAGCGCATGGTATTGTATTTATATATACGTCTGGGCGTTTCTATCTATTATGCCCAGAATATGGGTACCATTGCCGAAGACCTGAAAGATGTAAAACCACAAATCTTTACCACTGTTCCTCGTCTGCTCGAAAAAGTATATGATAAAATCGTAGCCACAGGTTATGGATTAGACGGATTGAAACGCCGTATTTTCTTATGGGCTTTAGATTTAGGTTTACAATATGACCCGAATTTGAGCGGTGGCTGGTGGTATAATCAGCAATTAAAACTGGCACAGAAACTGGTTTTCAGCAAATGGCAGGAAGCCTTAGGTGGAAACATCAGAATGATATGCTCGGGTGCAGCAGCTTTACAGCCTCGTTTAGCCAGAGTTTTCTGGGCAGCTGGCATTCCGGTTTCAGAGGGATATGGTATGACAGAAGCCTCACCGGTAATTGCTACCAATCGTGTAAAACCTCTTGATTTAAGAATCGGCACCGTTGGTCCTGTGATAGACGGTGGAAAAATAAAAATAGCTGAAGATGGTGAGATTCTCTACAAAGGACCTAATGTTATGGTAGGCTATTATAATTTACCGGAACTAACCAAAGAAGCCATTGATGCGGATGGCTGGTTGCATACTGGTGATATTGGCACTTTAGTAGAAGGTAAATTCCTGAAAATAACCGACCGCAAGAAAGAAATCTTCAAAACATCAGGTGGTAAATATGTAGCACCACAGGTATTGGAAAACAAAATTAAGGAATCGGTTTATGTAGAGCAGATTATGGTAGTGGGTGAAGGACAGAAATTCCCGGGAGCATTGATTATACCTGAATTTGGCGCCTTAAAAGAATGGGCTAAATCACGTAGTATCCCTTATACTTCCGACGCTGAAATAGTAAAAAACCATGACGTTCATAAATTGCTTATGGACGAAGTCAATCGCTACAACAAAGAGTTTGCCCCTTACGAGCAGGTAAAGAAAATTGAGTTACTAGCAAGCCCTTGGACGATTGAAAACGGTGAGATTACCCCAACACTTAAACCAAAGCGTAAGGTAATCATGAATAAATATAAAGATTTGATTGATGGGATGTATGAGTAGACTTATTTAAAATATTGCCACAATGTACACAAGAGAACACGATGTTACACAATTGTGAAATTTGGTGCATTTTAGTGTACATTATGGCAGTTTTTTTAGCAAACATTCTAATATCACTTCTCAGAATTCTTCACATAAATAAGGCCAGTCTGCAATCACTACCTCATCCTTGCCAAAAATTTCTCATAAAAAAATCACATTAATTCTCAAAAATAGAATTTATTTTCGTTGTTTATTTTAAGTAATGAAATGGGTATTATAAAATTTATTCCTCAAAATAATACTTGTGGATTTTGTATATTTGAAACCTGTCTATTCTTTTTCGTGTTATTGGAAAAATAAAGAAATCGCGCCTTAAATATGCCTTCGCAAACCTTAGAGTTAAAAGCCGTTGGAGCTTTTCCAAAATTGTTTTTAGATTATATCACAAAAAACGAAACGCTAGCTACTTTTTATAATCAATTTCCGGATATTGAAGGATTTCGAAAAGTTATTCAATCAAGAGTTTTTACCCAGCAAAAGCGTCAGATTTTAGTTGATGCTTTAGAAAGACAATATTCAACGCTTGATGCTAAACCAGATTTCTCTCCCTTATTAGATGATAAAACCTTTACAGTAACCACAGGCCACCAGTTGAATATCTTTACTGGCCCGCTCTATGTGATTTACAAGATTGTAACCATTATCAACTTAGCCAAGAAATTAAAAGCTGAATTTCCTGAGTATAATTTTGTACCAGTATATTGGATGGCGAGCGAAGACCACGATTTTGAGGAAATTTCTGTTTTTAACTTATTCGGCAAAAACTATAAATGGGAAACTACGCAGAAAGGGGCAGTAGGGCGTATGAATCCGGCAGAATTAAGAGCGATTTGTGATCAGATTCCTGAGAGAGTAGAGTTTTTCCAGCATGCTTATCTCAATCATGGTACCTTGGCTAATGCCGTACGATGTTATATGAGTCATTTGTTTGAAAGTGAAGGTTTAATATGTTTAGATGCCGACGACACAGCCCTTAAATCTGTTTTCAGCCTTATTATTAAAGACGACCTAGTTCACAATACAGCCAGCAAAATCGTTACCGAGACTTCTGAAAAACTACACGCAGCAGGCTATCATACCCAAATCACACCAAGAGAAATTAACTTCTTCTATCTGGAAGATGGTCTGAGAGAAAGAATCATCAAAGAAGAAGCCGAATATAAAGTTCTTCATACAGATATAACCTTTTCAGAAAGTGAAATACTGCAATTAGTAGATAGTAACCCAGAGAGATTTAGTCCGAACGTGGTTTTAAGACCTTTGTATCAGGAAACGATTCTGCCTAATCTGGCTTATATTGGTGGCCCATCCGAAGTACCTTACTGGCTACAGCTAAAAGGCGTTTTTGACCATTACCAGGAACAATTCCCATTATTAATGCCTCGTAATTTTGCTTTGGTAGTCAATGATGCCAGCCGTAAGAAAATAGATAAACTGGGTATTACTACCGAAGAGTTATTTGCCGATGAAGTAACGCTACGTAAAAGCTTCGTAGAAAAGAATTCAAGAAAATCATTAAGTCTTGCTTTCGAGATTGATGAAATCAACGATATTTTCGAGCGCATTCTTAAAAAAGCCCTGCTTATAGAAGCCACTATGAAAGGCCCTGTGGAAGCAGTAAAAGCCAAAGGCATTAATTCATTAGACCACCTCGAAAAACGTATCAAGAGAGCAGAAGAACGCAATCAGGAAGGGTCGGTAAATCAACTATTAGCTTTGAAAGAAAAACTGTTCCCGGGTGGAGGTTTACAGGAAAGAAAAGAAAACTTCCTGAATTTCTATCTTAATGACAATCTTTTCATCAAAAAGCTTTTAGAAACGATGGATCCGCTTGACTATAGTTTTAATGTAATTGAAATATAGAATCACACTATTTGAAGAACAATAAATGTAGGGACAATATACTGTCCCTACATTGTATAGTTTTTCCAAAAACTATTTCTTCTTTAATCCCTTACTGCTTTACTATCAAATTTTCTGACTTTATTGGTTCTTTCGATTTTCTAAAAGCAGATTTTCTGCGTTTTGGTTGAAGCATGGCTTTTAAGCTCTCTATTTCTTCCATTAAATATTGATTCTGGGCCTGCAATACTTCTGTGCGTTTTTCAAGTGCTTTTATGCCACTATAGGCTACACCCAATAAATCTAAAGGACTAACAGTTGTATCATTACCAATAGTACCATAATCATCCCGGCCAAAGGCCTGATAAAAGTCCTGAGCCATAATACCATAATGGCGGTATTGTCTGGTATCTTTAGCTTTGAAATTCCACGAATAATAAGGGATAGCCGATATTTTCTTTAAAACAGTTTCACCATTCAACTCCTCAAAATTTTCCTTTTTATTCCTGTCTGATGTATAGGCCCAACCATTACTCTGAGGCGTTAGATAAGCATAGTTAACCGATGTTACCCAGAAAGTATAATTATCAAACCGCATCATCATTTGGTTATCAGAGGTATTACTGGCAATTGCATCATTGGCTGTCCCTGCTATACAGAAAGAGTTACGATGGTTACTGGTATTTGAATTTACGCCCAGCGCTGTAGAATTATCTCCGGTAGCATTTGTTTTTACGCCTATCGCAGTAGCGTTCTCACCGCTGGCTTTTGATTCGCTACCCATGGCCGTAGAAGCATTACCAAAAGCATAAGTAAGATAACCCGTTGAAAAGGCAGCATCACCACCTGCATGCGTATATTGCCCTAATGCCATAGAGTATAGTCCTACATCTAGACTGCCAAATCCTGTAGCTCCAGCAAGACCAACTCTTAATGCCCCTTTGGTAGAATACCAGATTAATTTAGTATCGTCATCACTGGTAGAATCTTTCCCGAAAATAACAGTTCTGGCAGGTGCTACGTTAAAGTAAGCTTGTGGGGCACTGATACCGATACCTACATTTCCTGCATTAGCATTATAAATATTTTTACCATTGGCGGCCCAACCAGTTCCGGCAGCATTAGTCAGTGAAACCCAGGCCGAACCATTCCAATAGCGGAGCAAATTGCTGGGGTTATCATAATTTAATGTTCCTTTAGTAGGGTTTTGTGGATTTTCAGGAATTATAGTAATCGATTGCCCAAAAGAAAACTGCGCTAAAAGAAGTAGATTAATGAATAGTGTTAATGAGGATTTCATAGCGTATTGTTCTTGATTTTGATTCAAAATTGCTGAATCATAAGAAGTCAAAAAAATAAAGTTAATCGAATAGACAAAAAGAGGAAACGATAGGTCGAAAAGAAGAATCTAAAGGCACTGGTTTAGAAATACTTGCCTTTCAGTCATTAATCTCTGCCGAAAGCTGTGCAGCATTTTACCATTCATGTAGTTTTTATCAAAAAAACCTCAAAACATTTGTTTTACTGAACACCGTTCATTTTATTTGCAACGTTAATTAAAATATGTTTAGTATAGATGGGTATTACTGAAAGAAAAGAAAGAGAAAAAGCCGAAATGAAGCGACTCATCATGGATGCCGCCCGCAAACTCTTTATTGAACAAGGATTTGAGAAAACAAGCATTCGTAATATCGCCGATGAGATAGAGTATAGCCCGGGAACTATTTACCTGTATTATAAAGATAAAAGCGAGTTACTGTTTGATTTACATCAGGAATCGTTTCAAAAATTGATAGAGCAGTTTCAGCGTGTATTGAATATCCGGGACCCATTTGAAAGATTAACTACGATGGGTCGGTATTATATGCAATATGGATTTGAAAACCCCGAATTGTATGAGTTGATGTTCCTGATGTCGTCACCAATTGAAACGGTAGAATGCCGTGAAGAGATATGGGAAGATGGACATGTAGCCTTTGAAATGCTCCGCCAGATCGTACGTGAGTGTATTCAGGCAGGGTATTTTAAAATTGATGATGTAGAAGGTACTTCAATGATGATCTGGGCAACCGTACATGGGCTTGTAACCATTCACTTAAGAAAACGAACAACAATGTTCAAGGAGGGAGAACGTATCCCACGTTTAGAACACGCTTATGAGCGCTTTATAGAATTAATTAAAGGAAGAATATAATTGCAGACAGCCATTAAAACTAATTGCAGAAAATCCATTAAAACGAAAAAGCATGAATCCGATTACAGAATTTTTTAAATCAAACATTGGCAAGCACGCAGCCGATATGAGCCCCTCACCTTTGGGTAGATGGTTGAATGGCAAGTTAATAGCCGTTGAAGAAAATTCAATAGAAGTTGAGTTTGTAGTAAGAGAAGAAATGACTAATCCGGTTAAGATTCTTCATGGAGGCACAGCGGCTTCTATGATGGATGATGTGATGGGCATGACTGTATACATGCTGGGCAGAGAGAGTTTTTATACTACTGTCAATCTAAGTATTGATTATCTTTCACCAGCCAAAGCAGGTGATACATTACTGGTAAAATCAAAAATCATCCGGGCAGGTAAGACTGTCATTCATATTGAATGTGGAATTTATAGTACTGACAAAAAAATAGTAGCCAAATGCACGTCTAATATGGTCGTGACAGGCGTAAAAATATAAGTATCACTACCCGCCTCACCTATGGCGGGTTTATTTGGCACCTTTACTTAACACTGTTCATTAATTGAAAAAGCGTCAGTGAAATATGAAAAAACTCTTTTTACTCTTAGCACTCTCCCCTATCATTGCTTTTTCTCAGGTTTCTTCACCTGTTCTTGAATCATATATTCAGGAGGGATTGAAGAATAACCTGGCACTTCAACAAGAAGGTTTAGAAATAGAAAAAGCCCAAGAGAGCATCAAACAGGCCAAGGCCAATTTTTCTCCTAAAATCACCTTTGCGCCTACTTATACAGTGGCGGCAGGTGGTCGTCGCTTATCTTTCCCTGTAGGCGATTTATTGAATCCGGTATACTCTACGCTTAATAAGCTTACGAATTCGAGCAATTTTCCTCAGGTAGAGAATGTGAATGAATTATTAGCTCCTAATAACTTTCATGATACCAAGTTCAGTTTCCAATATCCAATTTATAATACGGACATTCGCTACAACCTGCTTATCCAACGAGATCTGATGACAGCCCAGGAAGCGAAAAAAAGGATTGTTGAAAACGAAGTTCGCTATAATATTACCATTGCCTACCTGCAATACCTGCAAACACTAGAAGCGCAGAAGATATTCTCAGCCTCTCGTATAGTGTTGAGCGATTTCGTGAAACTGAATGAAAAACTGGTCAATAATAACGTAGCTACCAAAGATGTGATTTACTCGGCTGAGTATGAAGTAAGCAAGCTTGACCAGCAAGTAGCAGTGATGGACAAGAATCGCTACACCGCCCAAGCCTACCTGAATTTCTTAATGAATCGCGATTTCAATACAGATATTATCGCCGATACAGTTTTTTTGGATGCCGACACTAAAGTAAATGTGACTGATATACGCCAACAGTCTATTGCTAACCGTCAGGAAATTAGTCAGTTAAAAGCGAATATTCAAGCCAGTGCTTCGGCTATCAAATTACAGGAAATGAACTCCATGAGACCACAGGTATTTTTAGGTGGAACTACAGGTTTCCAGGGCAATGGCTATACTTTCAAAAATCAGGCTTATATCATCGGTCAACTCGGATTAACGTGGGATGTGTTTCATGGATATGAAAAAAAATCGAAGATTCAGCAAGCAAAAATCCAGAAAAGTATCTTAGAAACTAAGCTGGAAGAGGTACAAAAACAGATTCAATTACAGGTTTCACAAGCGTATTTTGAGTTAGAAGCTGCTCAAAAGACTTTGCCATCAGCCAAAGACGGAACAGTAAAAGCTGAAAAATATTTTAAAGTAGTTGATAGCCGCTACCGTAACGGACAAGCAATTCTGGTAGAATACTTAAGAGCACAGAATGAAGTGATAACCGCCCAATTGCAGGAGTCTTTGTCTAAATATGACATCCTATTGAAAAAAGCCATGTTAGATAAAGTTGCCGCAGTAAGATAATATTTCCATCAGAAAAATTACGATTTAATCAGAAATAAACAGATTTATATATGAAAACGAAATTATTTCCTCTCATTTACGCATCCCTGTTTTTGCTGGTAGTGAGTTGCGGTAAGAAACAAGAAACAAAACAGGAAACAGAAGAAATTATACCGGTTGAGGTACAGGCTGTTACTATAAAACCGCTCACAGAGCCTATCGTTGCCAGTGGAGTATTATCATCCAAATCAGAAATGAAACTGGCTTTCAAAACCGGAGGCATGATTCAGAAAGTTTATGTAAACGAAGGGCAGTTTGTAAGAGAAGGGCAATTATTGGCCGAATTAGACCTATCTGAAATTGATGCACAGGTAAAACAGGCGAAATTAGGCTTAGAAAAATCGGAAAGAGATTTGGAACGAGTAAAAAAACTATATGCCGACGAAGCTACTACGCTTACCAATGTGCAAGATGCTACCACAGGCTATGATGTAGCCAAACAAAACGTACAGGTAGCAGAGTTCAATCAGAAATTATCAAGAATTTATGCGCCTGTCAGTGGCCGAATCCTCCGCAAGATTTCAGAACAAGGCGAATTAATTACCCCATTTTCTCCAGTATTTATTCTTGGAACTGGTGAATCTGCATATATAGTCAATGTTGGTTTAGCGGATAAAGATGTAGTGAAAGCTAAGTTGGGAGATATAGCCAGCGTGTACCTGGATGCCTATCCAAACGAGCCTTTCCATGCCCGAATCACACAAATAGCCCAGACAGTTAATCCAGCTACGGGTACTTTTGAAGCCGAATTACAGATTCAGCCGAATGGCAAAAAACTGATTTCGGGTTTTGTTGCCAAAGCTGAGATTTCATCAGGTAAAGGGCCAGTATCCTTAGTAATCCCTGTAGAAGCATTAGTTGAAGCAGATAATACTACTGCTTTTGTCTATGTACTGAATGCAGATAACCAATCAGTCACTAAAAACCCGATAGGTATCGGAGCCATTTTTGGCAATGATGTAGCAGTTACTTCAGGTCTGGTAGAAGGAACACAGATTGTTTCCAAAGGGGCTAATTTTCTGAGTGATAAGAGTAAAGTCAAAGTTATTAAACAATAATACTTTATCACTATTCATGCTACGTTGTCTGGCTTTAATTCTTAAAGCTAATTAGTAGAAATGTGTCAATTGTAGATATAAGCCGCAAAAAGCTGTTTACTAAGCGGCAAAATCAGTACACTTAATTCATCATTACCATGCGTCTTGCAGAATTTTCCGTTAAAAACTACCAGTTTACTATCATTATATTTATAATGGTATTAGCCGTTGGTATCAACTCTCTGTTGAATATGCCCAAAGCCGAAGACCCGGATTTGAAGGCCACTTTCAACAATATTGTCGTGGTATATCCGGGTACATCCCCTGCTGATATGGAAAAGCTAATAGTTGACCCTATCGAAGACAGAATTTCAGGTATCAGCGATATAAAAAAGGTAACTTCAACCTCTGACGAGGGTGTAGCCAGTGTAGTTATAGAGTTTCAACATACGGCTGATACCGAAGAAAAATATAATGAGGTAGTAAGAGAAATCAACGCCATTCGTGGCTCTTTACCGTCAGATTTGTATAGTCTTGATATTTTCAGATATACACCCGAAGGTGTAAATATTGTTCAATGCGCTTTAATGTCTGAAACGACCCCTTATAAAGACTTAGAGAAAGAAGCTGAAACATTGAAAGATAATTTACTAAAAGTAAAATCTATCAAAAGTGCCGAAACCTGGGCTTTCCCGAAACAACAGGTTCGTGTTTCTATCAATCTGGATAAAATGGCGCAGCTTCGTATTCCGCTCAATCGGGTTTTAGGAGCTATCCAGTCTGAAAACGCGAATATTCCGGCAGGGAATATCGAAATCGGGAGCCGAAAGTTTAGTGTAAAAACTTCGGGGAGTTATGCCAGTATCGACGAAATCAAAAATACCATTGTCAGTAGCTCAGGCACAACCGTTACCTATCTGAAAGACATTGCAGAGGTAAACAAAGATTATGAAGAAGAAAGTTATATAGGCAGACTGAATGGAAAGCGAGCGGTTTTTGTCACGGCTACCATGAAGGCCGGAAGCAATATCTTTAAAACCGGAGAGCAAATCCGCCCGATTATAGATAATTTTAAAACCAGTCTTCCGCCAAATATCAAATTCGAGCAAAGTTTCGATCAGGTTAAGAGTGTTTCCACTCGTTTATTAGGTTTAGCTCGCGACTTCGGGATAGCCATTCTATTGGTATTAATTACGCTTATTCCGTTAGGTTTCAGAGCTGCCATTATTGTGATGATTTCAATCCCACTATCTTTAGCAATGGGACTAACCATGCTCGATTTAGCAGGTTTTGGCATCAATCAGTTAAGTGTGGTAGGGCTAGTAATTGCCCTAGGGCTTCTGGTAGACGATTCCATAGTCGTAGTTGAAAATATTGCCCGCTTCTTACGTACAGGTATGTCGCGTAGAGATGCTGCCATTGAAGCTACCAAACAAATTGGTTTAGCGGTTTTAGGTTGTACAGCTACCTTAATCTTTGCCTTTTTACCGCTCGCTTTCTTGCCAGAAGCAGCCGGAGATTTTATCCGTAGTTTGCCAATGGCCGTTATCACGACTATTATCGCCTCCTTATTTGTTTCACTGACTATCGTTCCTTTTCTAGCCAGTCAATTAATGCCAAGAGAAGAACACGGTGAAAATATCGTTTTGAGATTAATGAAACGCGGTATTGAAGGTTCATATCGTAAGGTATTACACTTAGCCTTAAAACATCCAGTTATCAGCCTCTTAGTAGCCTTTGCTATTTTCTTAGGCAGCTTGGCCTTGATTCCGATTGTAGGTACAAGTGTATTCCCACGTTCTGAGAAACCTCAGTTTCTGATTAATATAAATACGCCACTAGGTACTAACCTGAATGAGACCAATAAGGCAACCGTTTTTGTTGAAAAAGAATTGGGTAAACATGAATTGGTGAAGAATTATGTTTCTAATGTAGGTAAATCAAACCCTCGTATTTACTATAACGTTCTACCAGTAGGTGGAACACAATCTAATTTCGCACAGATTTTTGTACAGTTACAGGATGAGGTGGAAGTACCAGAAAGAGAAGAATTTATTGATGAATTACGCAAGAAGTTTGACTTATATGCAGGTGCCAAAATCAGAGTGATTCAGTTTGAACAAGGCCCTCCGGTAGAGGCCCCACTAGCTGTGAGAATATTCGGCGAAAACCTTGATTCATTGCGTGCGATTTCGTTTCGGGTTGAAAAACTCTTTAAAGAAACCAAAGGCACCATGTATGTAAACAATCCCCTATCAGCACAGAATGTAGACTTACGTGTGGATATTAATAAAGACAAAGCCGGAATGTTAGGCATTCCGACAGTAGACATTGACCGCACCGTGAGAATGGGCATTGCCGGAGTTAATATGGGCACCTACAAACAAAACGACGAAGACGAAATAGATATTAATATCAGCCTTCCTCGTGGCGACCATGCAGGTATGGATGCTTTCTCGAAAATGTTTATAGCAAACCAGATGGGAAATCTGATACCTTTAAAGCAGGTAGCAAACCTCAATTTCGAAACATCGCCCAATAGAATTAATCACTATGACCGCGACCGCTATACAATCGTGACAGCTTTTATCCAAAATGGTTATCTGACACCGAATGTAACCAAAGAAGCAACAGCTAAACTCGCAAGCCTTAAATTACCCAAAGGTTATGAAATCAAAATGGCTGGTGAAGTAGAACGTTCACAAGAAACTTTCGGCGGCTTAGGTACGATCATCCTGATTACCGTTTTCGGAATCATGGCTATTCTGATTCTTGAATTTAAGACTTTCAAGAGTACAATTATTGTATTATCGGTTATTCCATTGGGTATGATTGGAGCCATTCTGATACTACTCTTTACTGGTTATTCGCTTTCTTTTACGGCTATTGTAGGTATTATTGCCTTGGCAGGAATTGAGGTCAAAAACTCCATATTGCTCGTTGACTATACCAATTACTTAAGAAAAGAACAGGGATTAAGCATTAATGAAGCCATTGAAGAAGCTGGTGAAACCCGTTTTATCCCAATCGTATTAACTACGCTAACAGCTATAGGTGGATTACTTCCTCTGGTATTGGAGCATTCACCACTCTATTCTCCATTGGCATTAGTAATGATTGGTGGGTTGATTTCGTCTTTGATTCTGACTCGTATTGTTACGCCGGTAATGTATAAATTATTACCTCCAAAAATCTGATTTTTGTTTTCAGTCTCTGTGAAATTGCTCGCAGAGACTGAAAATCTTCTTAAGTTTTTTGTGAGATGCCAGCTTTTCTCTACCTTGCATCAGTCAAAAGCAGGTATTGAATACAACCTGCCACCTAAACAATACTCCAATAGGATACTATGGCAGATTTGCTGAATTTACAAGAGTTTCGCGACAATGTTGTTAAACTCATCGAAGCAAAATTTGAATTAACAAAACTTGGATTCCAAGAAAAAATAGAAGGAATTGCTGTACAGGCAATTTATGCATTACTCTTGTTTATCCTCTCTATAACCGTTATTATCTTCCTAAGTATTCTAATGGCCGTTGGCCTTAATATATTGTTGAGAAGTGCCTGGCTCGGCTATTTTATTATCTTTCTCATTTATGCAGGCATTCTGACAACATTCATTCTAGCCAAAGACAAAGTTCAAAACACAATCAAAGAAAAAGTTCAGGAGATGATTGATGAGAATCTGGATAAGGACTCTATTTAGTTTGAATTTTGCAATTGAGCTTACAGAAACTTCATTTAGTTTTCTACTTCGTTTTTAGTTACAAGTGTATCAAAAATCACGCCCCACCTTGTGCCTTCGACTCCGCTCAGGCAACGGTTGACAGGCTAATGGTTGTCCTCTCGCATTCCCTAATATAAAATATTGGCTCAATTTTGGTGCGCCAAGCCCGGTGGCTGAGCGAAGTAGAAGCCCTAGCCTAGCCAAAATCGAGGATAGGATTACCCTCTCAACAAAGACAAATCTCACACATTTGAATTTTGCAAATAACAGTTTGAAACTTGCAAGACTCATTCCAGACGCCTGATATACCTTTGTGTCATCAAATTAATACACAAAACAAGATGACAACAACGAGTAAAATAGCTTTAGTTACCGGAGGTAGCAGAGGTTTAGGAAAAAACATGGCATTGAAAATTGCCGAAAAAGGAATCGACGTAATTCTTACTTATAATACTAAAAAAGAAGAAGCATTAGCCGTAGTAACCGAAATCGAAAAAGCAGGGCAAAAAGCAGTAGCACTTCAATTGAATACCGGAGATATTAAGAGCTTCGATAATTTCTTTGGGCAATTAAAATCAGTTCTGAAAGATACTTTCAACACTACACATTTCGATTTTCTGATTAATAATGCCGGAGTTGGCCGTCATACATCCTTTGCAGAAACGACAGAAGAAGAATTTGACTTACTTTTAAATATTCATTATAAGGGCGTATTCTTCCTGACTCAGAAATCGCTAGTACTTTTAAATGACGGCGGAAGAATTATTAATATTTCTTCAGGTTTAGCACGTTTTTCTACACCAGGCTATTCAGCCTATGGTTCTATGAAAGGCGCGATTGAAACACTAACCAGATATTTAGCCAAGGAGTTAGGTTCACGAGGAATTGCAGCAAATGTAGTAGCTCCCGGAGCTATCGAAACCGACTTTGGTGGTGGAATAGTACGTGATAATGCACAAGTAAATCAAATGGTGGCCGGTGTAACTGCTTTAGGCCGTGTAGGTTTACCAGATGATATTGGTGGCGTAGTAGCTTTCTTATGTACTGAAGAAGCCAAATGGATAAATGCCCAAAGAATTGAGGTTTCTGGAGGGATGAATATCTAGGAAATTCTTCCATAAGAAATGTTTGTTTTATTTTCCCCTCCTTTTCAAGGAGGGGAGGCAATTTCCCTGACAAAGTCGGGAAATTGACGGGGTGGTTAAGGGTCTATGAAATCCTCTTGAGCAATTTCATAGAATCTTAACCACTTGTATTTATAATTCCTCATATAAAATAAAAAAGTTACCCGTAATACAGATAACTTTTAAAAACCTTCCTCTTTTTATCAGAGTCCCACTAGACTCGAAAAAATCTTTGTCTATGGTTCCATAATGAACCATTTCCATGACATAATATTATTTATATACAATTGTATTAATAGGCATATACCTGTAATTTTTCTTTCAATTCTTTTCTGGCAATATGTATTCTATTCTTCACAGTTCCAATCGGCACTTTTAATTTTTGCGCAATCTCATGATACTTGAAACCGCTGAAATGCATCATGAACGGTTGCTTATAGCTTTCGTCTAAAGTCTCAACAGCATTATTGATGTCTTCGAGAGCAAAAGTAGAGTACGCACTATTTTCAACACTGCTATCTGTACTATTAATAAAATGCAAATTATCAGTAGTATCGATAAACGTATTTTTTCTCAGCAATCTCTGATAATTAGTGATAAATGTATTCTTCATGATGGTATAAAGCCAGGCTTTTAAATTAGTACCATCGGTATACTTATCACGGTTCATAAATGCTTTTACAAGTGTATCTTGTAATAAGTCATTGGCATCCTCTGAATCTTTTGTCAATCTGAATGCGAATGGTTTTAAAGACTTCGAGGTCTTAGAAATTGCGTAGTTAAATTCGAGAGTTGTCATGGCTTGTTTATTTTTTTATATTAAACTGTTAAACAAAACTATATAATAAGTTTTTATAAAACCAAAGTTTTCTAAACTTTTTTATAGAAAATCGTCAAAATTTATCTAACGTATCAATTTCAACGATTTTTCTTGTTCATGTTTTTTGGCCAAATATTAAACAAACCAGCTTTGTAGAAACTTTTCCTCACATGTGTTTCTACTTTTCTACATATACGAGAAATAATTGAATCCGGTTGTCGAAAAAACGAAAAATTTAAATTTTCTTCCCACCCTACCTCATAAACGTCAGCATTTTTTTCGATGATTGAACAAAAAAGACTTAATTTACGCCTCAATTATCAACCTCCTTCATACAATTATGTTAAAACTCGGTTTTGTAAGTGCTATTCTGGCCGATTTCGGCTTCGAACACGTTGTAGATTTTGCTTCTAAAAATGGTTTTTCTTGTATCGAAATGATGTGTTGGCCTAAAGATAATGGTGATGCTCGCCGTTATGCTGGTGTTTCACACATCAATGTCGATAATTTGGACGATAAACACATTACATATATAAAAGACTATACCCACGAAAGAAACATCACGATTTCTGGCTTAGGATACTACCCAAATCCGCTTGATCCGGATACTAAAAAGTCTGAATTCTATATTGAGCATATCAAAAA
Source organism: Emticicia fontis (assembly GCF_054779675.1). Lineage (NCBI taxonomy): Bacteria > Pseudomonadati > Bacteroidota > Cytophagia > Cytophagales > Leadbetterellaceae > Emticicia > Emticicia fontis. Next base: position 290,057 of record NZ_BAAGXU010000004.1, on the reverse strand, counting down.
AGTAATCAGAGCTTGTAATAAATTAGGAGTACCGGTCATGAATACTTTCATCGGTCGGGACCCTCAAAAGAATATTAAAGACAATCTTGAAATATTCAAGAAGCTCTGGAAACCTATCATCGAAACGGCCGAGCAGGAAGGTATAAAAATAGGTATTGAAAACTGTCCGATGTTTTTTACAAATGACGAATGGCCAGGTGGAAAAAATCTGGCGATCTCTCCAGCCGTATGGGATGTAATGTTTGAAACCTTCCCAACACCGTTATTCGGATTGAACTATGACCCATCACATATGATCTTTCAGATGATGGATGAAATAAAACCTATTTACCAATATAAAAATCGCTTACATCATATCCATATCAAAGATGTAAAAGTATATCGCGATAAACTGGATAGAGTTGGTATTCTGGCCAATCCTTTAGAATATCACTCACCAAAACTTCCGGGCTTAGGCGATGTAAACTGGCGAGGCTTCTTCGCGGCACTGACGGATGTACGTTACAGAGGCCCTGTTGTGATTGAAGTAGAAGACAAAGCTTATGAAGGCAGTATAGACGATGTTACTACGGCTATTCTTACCGCCCGTAATTATGTAAAACAGTTCCTTGGGTAAGTCAAATCATTATTATGCAAATATTCATAGCGAGGTGTTAAGCCTCGCTATTTTATTGTTCTATTCTGAAATACACTCAATTATGGTATAGGCTGAGATTTATTTAAAAATTATCTTATTATTTCTTAAAAAATTATCATTTTTGAACAAAATCTGTTCATTACCCAATACATTTCAATTTTAACCCTAAAAAACTACTATGGCTTCTATTTCCGGAGACAAACCAAACTTCAAGACAACCGCTACCCAAAACAACTACCTCGTTCCGTTTATTCTGGTTACCAGTCTTTTCTTTCTATGGGGCTTTGCTATCAGTATGCTCGATGTCCTCAATAAACACTTTCAGGAAACCCTTAGCCTTACCATTTCACAATCTACCTGGGTACAGGTGGTTACTTATGGAGCTTATTTTTTAATAGCACTTCCGGCAGGTATTTTCATGAGAAAATGGGGATATAAAAAAGGGATTCTGGCAGGTTTATTATTGTATTCTTGCGGAGCATTTCTGGTATATCCGGCTACAGAAGCACAATCGTGGACATTCTTTTTAGTTTCTTTGTTCATATTAGCCTGTGGACTTGCATTTCTTGAAACAGCAGCTAACCCTTATGCCACCGTTCTAGGTCCACAGGAATCTTCTGACAGACGCCTGAACCTGGCTCAGTCTTTCAATGGTCTGGGTGTAATTATCGGACCATTAGTGGGTAGAATGCTGGTTTTCAGTGAGCATAAACAATCGGTAGAAGAAGGTTTTAAATCAGTGCAATTACCTTATCTGATTGTAGGAGGTATCATATTAGTTATTGCTTTATTCTTTCTGAGAACACCTATGCCTGAAATTCAGGAAGCAAGTTCTCATGCAGAAGATAGAGGCACAGACAATGCCTCTTTTGGCCAGTCCATAAGTGCATTATTTAAACATAAGCATTTTGCCTTTGGCGCATTTGCTCAATTCTTAAATGTAGGTGTACAAGGCTGCGTATGGGGTTTATTCATCAACTTTGTAATGGAAGCTATCAGCGTTTCTAAATTAGATGCGGCCAGTTTACTTTCTGTCGGTATGTTAGTATTTATGATTGGTCGCTTTGTAGGTACTTTCTTGATGCGATTCGTTAAACCTAATGTATTGTTGGGCCTTTATTCAACTGGTATCGTATTAGCATTATTGGTTGCCTCACAAGTAAAAGGACAACCTGCTGTATATGCGCTTATGGCATTTTTCTTTTTCCAAAGTATTACCTTCCCTACTATTTTCTCTTTAGGTGTAAAAGACTTAGGAAAATATACCAAACTAGGTTCTTCATTTATCATTATGGGTATTGTAGGAGGAGCAGCCTTCCCGCCAATTATGGGAGCTATTGCCGATAGTACTTCAATGGCAACTTCGATGCTTTTACCAGTAGCCATGTTTGCATATATCGCCTGGTATGGCTTCTTAGGCTCAAAAGTCAGCAAATAAAACCTATTTATATTTAAACAAAGGCAAGAGAAAATCTTGCCTTTGTTGTGTCAAATCATTCTATTCAATCCTATGAAATACATTGCATCCATCGACCAGGGCACTACCAGTACCCGTTGTATTATCTTCGACCGCAAAGGAAATATCGTTTCTGTCGGACAGAAAGAGCATGAACAGATCTATCCGAAACCGGGTTGGGTTGAGCATAATTCGGAAGAAATATGGAAAAACACATTAGAAGTAATCGCCAAAGCCCGTATAGAGAAAAGCATTAAAACCGATGATATTGCCGCTTGTGGTATTACCAACCAAAGAGAAACTACGGTTGTATGGAATAAACGCACAGGCAAAGCCTATTATAATGCCATCGTGTGGCAGGATACCCGTGTAGATGATACAGTAAAAGCACTTACGAAAAGCCATGGCTCACAATTCTTCCAAGACCGCACAGGTTTACCATTAGCTACCTATTTTAGCGGATTGAAAATCAAATGGATTTTAGATAATGTGCCGGGTGTAAGAGAAGATGCAGAAAAAGGACAAGCCATTTTTGGTAATATGGACACCTTCCTCATCTGGCAGTTGACTGGGGGCATTAACGGTGGCTTACATATCACCGATGTAACCAATGCCAGCCGTACCCAGTTAATGAATCTCAAAACAATGGCCTGGGATGCAGAATTGGCTGAAATCATGAATATCCCTTTGCAGATGTTGCCACAAATAGAGCCAAGTAGCAAAGTATATGGCAGTATTACCTCCGAAGTTTTGCAAGGCATTCCATTAGCCGGAGACTTAGGCGACCAACAAGCTGCCTTAGTAGGACAAACTTGCTACCAACCGGGAGAAGCCAAAAATACCTATGGAACAGGTTGTTTTATGTTGATGAATACAGGCACTGAATTAGTACCATCGAAACATGGATTATTGACAACGGTAGCCTATCAGTTTGACGGTCAACCTGTACACTATGCTTTAGAAGGCTCAGTGGCTATTGCAGGAGCTTTGGTACAATGGTTAAGAGATAACTTAGGCATTATTCAGAAAAGTACAGATATTGAGAAATTAGCCAAAAGTGTAGAAGACAATGGTGGCGCTTATGTGGTACCTGCTTTCTCAGGTTTGTATGCTCCTTACTGGAAATCATCAGCGAGAGGAGTCATTGCGGGTCTCACACGGTATGTCAATAAAGGACATATTGCTCGTGCCGTGTTGGAAGCAACTGCTTATCAAACCAAGGATGTATTAGAAGCAATGGAAAGCGATTCAGGCATTGAAATCAGTTCTTTACGGGTTGATGGTGGGATGGTTGTGAATGAATTATTGATGCAGTTTCAGTCAGATATGCTGAAAGTACCCGTTATCAGGCCTACCATGATCGAAACTACTGCTTTAGGTGCTGCCTATGCAGCAGGTTTAGCCGTTGGTTATTGGCAAAACTTTGATGATCTGCAACAAAACTGGGGAATTGATAAAACCTGGAAACCAAAAATGAAGGCGACACAGCGCAATACACTTTATAAAGGGTGGAAAAAAGCCGTGAAGCGTTCTTTTGATTGGGAAAAGTAAGTATGAAACTATCTGATAAAGTAAGAGGCTCGACATTGAATCGGGCCTTTCGCTTTTATATCGCAAACAAAATCTCGTCTTGCATAGCCCTATCATATTTCTCTTTATCAAATCTATAAAGAAAAGGAGCTTTAAAAGCACCTCCAATACGCTTTTCGGGCAATTTCTCCAAAATATCATAGCTTAAGACCAATTTCTGGAAATTCCGGCGGTCTAGTTGTTTACCAAGAATCGTCTCATATAATCGTTGTAATTCTGGCATAGTAAACTTCTCAGGCAATAGATTATAACCAATGGGCTGATAACTTACCTGTCTCCTTAAGGCTTTTAAAGCTATCTCTATCATTTCGTTGTGGTCAAACAGTAATTCGGGCACATTTGATATTTCACACCACATACATTCATCCGTGTACCAGTCAGGTGTAGCCACTACTTGCTCAAATTCTACTAAAGCCATGTATCCGAGCGACACATTACGTTTCATGTATTTTTCATCATAGAAATCTGCTCCAAATGCCCATTCCAGTTTACTGATCAAGGCTTCAACATCCATATTTTTATATCTGTCGTTGCCTCCGAAGGTATAGAACTGTTGCAAAAAGATTTCCTTCAAACCCGTTCTCTCTTGCAGAATACGCACGGCAGCATCATTCACAGATTCGTCTAAATAAATTCTCCCGCCGGGTAAACTCCACCCTTCTATGCCTTTCCATTTTAGCAATAAAACCTTCAACTCTTCCTCATGAAACCCAAAAATCACACAGTCGATAGACACTTCTTTCAGGGTGCGTTCAAGGTATTCTGTTAGTCTTTGATCCATCATTGGTTGCGTTAGAGAATCAAAAGTAAAAAAAATCTTTGTGTTTTTTATACACAATGAAAAAAGTTTTCTAATATTGTGTAGTTTTTACACATTGGTATAACTACTTTTAACATAAAAAAAATCCTATTATTTATTTCCTAAACTGCTTTGACAAAACTAAAACCCCTTAATTAATTACAATCTATTTTACATACTTATGAAAACATTATTCAAGAGTTTTCTGATGGGTCTGCTACCGCTCTCTCTGTTGGCGCAAGTACCCGAAGAAAATCGCTTTCAGAAAGTTGTTCTGACAGAAAATCTGAATGAACCATTGGAACTGGCCGTCTTGCCCGATGAAAGAGTAATTTTCATTGAGCGACATGGTTTAGTAAAAATGTTCAGCCCTGTCACCAAGAAAACAACAGTTATTGCTTCAATTCCGGTAAGTACTAAATACAATGTAGCCGACGGCGGACAACCCGAAGCCGAAGACGGTTTATTAGGATTAAACATCGATCCTGATTTTGCTAAAAATCATTGGGTATATCTTTATTATTCTCCTGCCGGAAGTGATCCTAAGAATATCTTAGCCCGCTTCGAAATGAAAGGCAATACTTTAGATTTAAACACTAAAAAAGTTATTCTGGAGATTCCTACACAAAGAGACCAATGTTGCCATACAGGTGGTTCGATTGATTGGGATGGCGCAGGTAATTTATTTCTATCTACCGGAGACAATACAAGCCCAAGAGCATCAGACGGTTATGCACCTATTGATGAACGTCCAGGCAGAAGTCCTTATGATGCACAGAAATCATCCTCTAATACGAATGATTTAAGGGGTAAAATTATCCGTATTCACCCCGAAGCGGATGGTACATATACCATTCCGGAAGGAAACCTATTTCCGAAAGGTAGGCCCAAAACCCGTCCTGAAATCTATACAATGGGTCATAGAAACCCTTATCGTATTTCAATTGACAAAAAGAATGGCTTCTTATATTGGGGTGATGTGGGCCCGGATGCAGGTAAAGACTCAACAGGTTTAGGGCCTGCGGCGGAAGACGAATTCGGACAGGCGCGCAAAGCAGGTAATTTTGGTTGGCCCTACTTTGTTGGCGATAACAAAGCCTATTGGGATTTTGATTTTGCTACCATGAAATCGGGAGAGAAATTCAACGCTGAAAAACCAATCAATAACTCGCCAAATAATACAGGTTTACAAGAATTACCTCCTGCCCAAAAAGCCTTTATCTGGTACCCAGCTGCTGATTCTAAAAAATTCCCACTATTAGGCGCAGGTGGACGTAGTGCAATGGCTGGCCCGGTATATCACAAGGAGTTTTTCCAGAATGCTAAAAGAGCCTACCCCGATTACTACAATAATAAGCTATTTATCTACGAATGGATGCGTGACTGGATTATTGCCGTAACGATGAATGAGCAAGGTGATTACGTAAAAATGGAGCGTTTCTTACCCAATCTTAAATTAGAGCACCCGATTGATATGGCTTTTGGCCCCAATGGCGATTTATATATGATTGAATACGGACAAGGCTGGTTCTTAGCAAACCCTGAATCGAAAATCGTACGGATTGAATACAATGGAGGTAACCGTAAGCCATTAGTAGTAGCCAAAGCAGATAAACTAGCCGGAGCATTGCCTTTAACAGTACAACTTTCATCAGAGGGTACAAAGGATTTTGATAAAGACGAATTAAAATATGAATGGAAAATAACGCCTCAGGCTGGTGGTGCTCCGATTGTATTAGCTGAAGCTAACCCAAGCTATACATTCAAGAAATTAGGCACTTATAAGGCCGTTCTGACTGTCACGGATGCCCAAGGCTTAAAAGACTCCAAAGAGTTAATTATAAAGGCTGGAAACGAGCCTCCACAAGTTTCTTTAGAGCAGACAGAAGGTAATAAAACTTTCTTCTTTCCGAATAAAGACATTGGCTATGAGGTAAAAGTATCTGATAAAGAAGATGGTAGTTTGGCAGATAAACGTATTCCTGCTTCAAAGGTTAAAATCACAGCTACTTATCAGGATGCAGAAGATGCGCCGCAAGCACAAGGGCATCAGGCTGCTCCAGTTACATTCACTGCCGGAAAAAACCTGATTGACAAGAGCGATTGTAAAGCCTGCCATTTCCCTGATAAAAAATCGGTTGGCCCTGCTTTTATAGAAGTTGCCAAAAAGTATAAATCGAATAGTAATGCAGTAGCCATTTTATCAGATAAAATCATTAAAGGTGGTGCAGGTGTCTGGGGCGATGTAGCGATGTCGGCACACCCTAATATTGGTTTGCCTGAGGCGAATCAGATGATACAATACATTCTTAGTCTGGCGGACAAGAAAATCCCGCCAACCTTATTACCTCCTAAAGGCAATGTAACGGCTAAGATACCAGATGGCGGAGACCCTAACAAGGGAGTTTATAAACTTCTGGCTACTTATACTGATAAAGGCGCCAATGGTTTACCAGCCCAAACAGCCGAACAATTGATAATTCTGAAAAACCCTACCCTACTATTAGGTAATGCCGAAGAAACTTCAAAAAATATCATGAAGTTTAAAATGGGCGAAACAAACCTATTGATTGTGATGGGAGCAAACACTTATGCAGGTGTAAAAAACATCGACCTGACAGGCGTAAAAACGCTAAGTTTCGTAGTGGCAGCACCTAAACAACAACTCAATTCGCAAGGTGGAATAGTAGAGGTGCATATCGGTTCGGCAGAAGGTCCGCTACTTGGAAAAACAGATTTCGTTGAGCCAAACGACGACCCTAATGCTTTCTCTGGTGCTAAACCACCCAAGCCTTATAAAGTAAATATTCCGGCTACCAATGGATTTCAGGATTTATATTTTGTTTTCAAAAATGACAAAGCCAAAGGCGCTTTATTTGTACCATTTTCAGTAACTTTTGAACCATAATCTTTCATTCTATAATATTAAATTTATGAACAACCGTCGTGAATTTCTTAGCCAATTAGGTCTTGCTACTGCAGGACTTGGCTTATCTTCCTTATTACCCGAATCTCTTTTTGCGGCAGAAACTGTCAAAAAATTCACTTTTGAAATATCGCTTGCCGAATTCTCTTTTGCCTCTGAATTATTTACAGGCAAAATGAAAAACATGGATTTTCCGGCCAGAGCAAAAAATGAATTCGGTGTTTCGGTTTTAGAATACGTATCAGGTTTTTTCAATAACAAACATACCGACCAGACTTATCTGAAAGAGCTGAAACAACGCTGTGATGATTTAGGCATGAAAAACCATTTGATTATGGTGGATGGTGCCAATATTGCAGCATTGAATGCAGATACACGCCAGAAAGCGGTAGAGGCTCATTATCCTTGGGTTGATGCGGCCAAGTATCTGGGTTGTACAACTATTCGTGTCAATTTAGGTGATGCAATGGCTGCCATGTCGGGCAAGGGCGAAGAAGGCACGATGGAAGAAGTAGGCAAAGCAGCAACTGACGGCTACGAAAAAGTATGTGAATACGCAGCCAAAGCAGGTATAAATGTGATTGTAGAAAACCACTTCGGTTACTCAACAGACCCTGATTGGTTGGTAGGTGTAATGAAAAATGTGAAATCTAAAAACAAAGGTTTCTTGCCCGATTTCGGCAATTTTTGTGCTGAAAGAAGCAAACCTGCTTCTTCTTCTTTAAAAGATTTGATGGCTACCAAATGTGTGAAAGAACATGATAAATATGAAGGAACGAAAAAAATGATGCCTTATGCGAGAGGTATCAGTGCAAAAACTCATAGATTCGATGCGAATGGTAATGATATAGATACTGACTTTATCAAAATGTTCAAAATCATTAAAGCATCGGGCTGGACTGGCGGATATGTGGGTATAGAATACGAAGGAGGATTAATGAGAGATATGGGCGGCGACACCAGTTATTTATCAAATGCTGAAGGCGTTATGGCTACAAAAAAACTATTGGAAAAAGTACAGAAAGAATTAGCATAATTGTCAACCTGTTTATGATTTCACAGCCATCATCTTCCAAAAGGTGATGGCTGTATTTTTTAAGCAATATTCTGAAATGATTCAGCTATCTTTACTGTTACAGAGTAAAGGCGTCCCTATCAGGCAATTGCTTGGAATATGGAACGTTTATTGCTATTCAATCACCATTATTCATACCAAACACCAGCCTGTTTTCGATGAAAAAAATACTTTTATCTATTGCCTTTTTTCTCACTTCCTGTCTTGCTTTTTCTCAGGGTATTTCGTGGGAGCCTACCATACAGGGCGCATTTGCCAAAGCAAAGGCACAGAATAAACCTGTTTTCGTAGAGTGTTTTCACCCTAATTGCCCTATTTGTATGAGCCTTGAGCCTACATTGAAAAATGCCGAGGTGGGTAAATTCTACAATCAGAATTTTATTAATTATAAACTTAACCTGAGCGATGCCAAACAGGTAAAATTTCTGAGTGATAAGAAAATCTATTTACCAGGTTTCCCTTTGTTTTTATACTTCGATAAAAATCAGAATATTCTACATCATACAGATCCTGTTAATACACCTAAAGACTTTGTCAATCATGCCAAAGCAGCTTTAGACCCTAACACCCAATCAGGCAAGGCATGGAAGCGGTACCAGGCCGGAAGTCGTGACGTAAGCATGATGGCTAGTCTGGCTTATTTGCTTCGTATTACACAAGATACCACGCGCAACATTAATGTAGCAAATGATTTATATGGCGTTTATCCGAAAGACAAATTGAGCTCTCAGGAAAGCTGGGAAATAGCTAAAAAATGCCTGATGGATGTGGATAATGGTTTTGCCGAATTCTGGTTGAGAAACCTGGATACCGCCAAAAAGTATGAAGCAGCAAAAGGCCATGAAGGCACTGAAATGAATGCGATGGGTATGTTGGTACAAATGGCTATTTATAGCCCTAAGGCAAGTAAATATTCATTGGCTAAAGTAAATAAGCTGAAACAATACATGAATCTGATAGGTGCCGGGCAATATGTCACCAGCAATACCTGGCAAATAGAAGCTCAAGCGCTGATTCGTGAACAAGGACAAGATAAAGCCATGTCTTTTATTCAGAATATGGTGAGCCAGACTTCGCAACCTCAAATGCTGGTTTATTATGTAACTTTCTACAATGTCAATTTCCCTGATGGTAAGTTAGCATCACAGGTACGTAATTGGATGAATACAGCATTACCTCAATTAAAAACTCCACTTGATATAGCAAATGCCAGATATGAGTCGGCACGTTTGTATAAAAAAGCTAGCGATGCCGCTAAAGCAAAACAGGAATTGACTTTGGCTAAAACAAGCCTCGCCAGTGCAAAAGCTAAAGCAACAGATGCCAATAGTAAAAAAGTAGTAGAAAACCTTGGCAATAGTATTAATCGATTAGGAACACAGTTGAACTAATTCAGATAAGCTAAAAAACCAGAAAAGCCGCAGAATCGAAATTCTACGGCTTTTCTTTATATAAAAACTAATTATATACTAATTATGGTTTCTTAGGAGTTGCTGCTGGCGTAGCAGGAGCAGTTGTTGCTGCGGCTGTTTTAGCAGGAGGAGTTACACCTAATTTTTTGAATACTAAATCAGAGATATTGTCAGCATCTGGAGCAACTAACAAGATTGGTGTAGTACCAGGGCCAGCATCAGTATTGAAAACATAAGTATAACCGTTTTCTTTAGCTACATCTTTGATAGTTTTGTCAATTTTATCTAATACCGGAGCCAACAATTGTTGTTGTTTTTGTTGTAATGCACCTTCAGAATTTTGTTGGAATTCCTGAATCGCATTGTTTTGATTTTGTAATTCTTTCTCACGGTCAGCTTTGATCACTGGTGACATAGTAGCCGCATTTTTTTGATAATCTTCATATTTTTTCTGAAAATCACCCACTTTGTCTTGCAACAATTTGTCGTATTGTGCTTTTTCAGTTTTCAATTTAGTCTCTATATCTTTAGCGTCTGGTAGATTATTGAGAATGAAATCAACATTGGTATAGCCAATTTTTTGTTGAGCATTCGCAGTAATACCGACAAACATTATAGCCGCAATTAGAGAGGCAAAAAACTTTGTTTTCATTTTGATACTAATTTTTTGGTTTTGATACTTGGTTATTTTGAGTTTTATCTTCCTTTAACGAAATTCCCAGAGACTCCATCACATAATCGGTATAATCGTGGCGGGGGTCTGTATAAATCATGCTTATGTCTGATGCTTTATCAAAAATAAACATTAACTGCTTCTGGCGGGCAACTTTTGCACAGGCTTTGAAAATATCATCCATAATAGGTTTCATTATTTCCTTTTTCTTGGCAAACAATAAACCGTTCATGCCAAAGACCTTGTTATTCAGTTCCTTTACCTCTTTCTCTTTATCTTCTAATGCTTTCAGACGCTCGCGCTTCATATCAGCCGTCAATAAAATCTCTTCCTGTTGATATTGCAGACGCATTTTTTCTAATTCTGTATACCTTGCCTGAATATCCTGAACCCATTTTTCCGAATATTTTTCCATATCCTCCTGGGCCTTTTTATAATCCGGCATTTTACTCGTAATAAACTCCGAATCAATATATCCAAACTTTTGTGCAAAAGACTGTACAGAAAAGAGTGTCAAAAATAGCAAAAATATTGTCTTTTTCATTCAAAAATAATTACGAATGGATAATATTAATTAATAATTTATTGTTTGGTCATATACTAACGTCTTTTCAGGTCCTTAATTGCCTTATTAACGTTGGTAAAGACAAGCTAATATCTTATTAACAGAATTTAACAAAAACAATCTTATCTGATTTGTTGACCGATACTAAAGGTAAATGATTTCAAACCACGGTTGCTGATTCCAGGAATCGGGTCAAAGCCTTGTCCGAAGTCAAGACCTAACAAACCAAAGGCAGGCATGAAAATTCTCGCACCAATACCAGCTGTACGACGTAACTTGAACGGATTAATATCTTTGTAGCTACCCCAGCTATTACCTGCCTCAGCAAACAACTGAAGGAAAATAGTAGCCTGTGGATTTAAGGATACCGGATAGCGAATTTCGGCAGTATACTTGCTATATGCCAAACCACCCAAACGGCTCAAAGTAATTTCACCTTTTCTTAGTCTTTCAGCTTCGTCCATTGATAATTCATGTACTACCCCTTCATCATACCCACGCAATCCGATTAGATCGGCACCTACGTTCATCGCGTTCTGCATACCTAAACCGGCACCACCCAGGATAAATCGACCAAATGGGCTATATTCTGAGCTGGCGCTATATTTACCCAAGAAACCTAAATTGGCTTTGGCGTGTAATACAAATTTACCAACAATTGGCGTATACCAGTCTCCGTCAAACATCCATTTATGTCCTTCAATCCATTTGAACCTATCAGTAGCAGGCCCGCCTCTTAGTATAGAATAAGGAGGGTTAAAAGTAGCCGTTAAGTTAAACTGTGAACCTGAACGGGTAAATTGCGGATTGTCTAAGGCATATCTTGAGAATGAAGCAATGAATGAAAGGTCATTCGCCACCCCTTTCTGGAAACCCGGGATAAAGTAGCTATTATCTACATTATATCTTTGATAAGACAGGGATGCATTAAAGCTAAAGTTTCTATCAGGCCAGTTCAGACGTTTACCATAAGTAACCGATGCTCCCGTATTTTTAAAATACCCATTATAGATACTGCTTGAACCACCATATAAGGCCAAAAGAGTTGGGTTATTGCCATATTGTCTTTCTAAAGCTCTTTGATACGCTCTATTATCAGAAGAAGTATGGAAAATACTTACAGTAAATGAATTAGGTTTTTTACCACCTAGCCAAGGCTCCGTAAATGAAATGGAATAAGTTTGGTAGAATCGACCACTGGCTTGTAAACGTAGAGCCAGTTTCTGTCCATCACCTGCCGGAAGTGGGCGCCATTTATCAAAATTAGCAATATTTTTGGCTGAGAAGTTATTAAACACAACCCCAAAAGTACCTACAAAACCTTGTAAACCTCCCCAACCACCTGAAAGCTCAATATTATCACTTGGTTTCTCTTCTACATTATATTCAATATCAACAGTACCATCTGCTTGTGGAATTGGTTTCGGCTCAATTTTCTGAGGGTCAAAATAGTTCATTCTAGCCAGAATTTGTTGAGATTCAATCAAGTCAGTTTTACTGAATTTCTGTCCCGGACGAGTCAAAAGCTCACGCATCACTACGTGGTCACTGGTTTTGGTATTTCCATTTAATATAATACGATTAATGGTAGCTTGTTTACCTTCATTAATACGCATTTCAATATCAATAGAATCTCCTTCAACAGCTACCTCAACAGGTGTACAACTAAAGAACAGATAGCCATCATCCATATAAGCCGAACTCACGTCTCCTTGCGGAATACCGTTGATTCTTTTATTCAACTCTTCAGGATTATAAACATCTCCTTTTTCGATGGCTAATATTCTTTGCAAAACTTCTGTTTTACGCAGGTAATTACCTGTCCAGGTGATATTGCGGTAATAAAAACGCTGTCCCTCATTAATATTCAGAATAATCTTTAGATTATTGCCACCACTGGTAAAGGTAGAGTCAGAAGTAATCTGGGCATCACGATACCCCTTCTTGTTATAATATTCTACCAGTTTTTCTTTATCCTCTTCAAATTTCTTTGGAATAAATTTGGAAGGGGTAAAGATTCTTAAAGGTGCTTTAATTTTGGTGCTTTTAAGTTTGGTTAAAACTTTCCAGTCTGGTAGCTCTTCTACGCCATTCAATTGAATGTCGTCAATTTTCACTTTCTTTTTCTTATCTACATAAACAATCAATGCCGCGTTATTGGCACGGATGGTATCAACTACCTGTTTGATCTGTACACTTGTATTCAAAAATCCTTTATCAACATATATCTTTTTGATAGTCAGCTGAATGTTTTTAATCAAGGCATCGGTGATTACCTTTCCTTTATTGGCTTTTACCTTATCACTTACTGTTTCAATCTCTCCTTTGCGTAGGCCTTTAAAAGTAAATTTATTTAAACGAGGGCGCTCACGAAGATTCAGTTCCAGTTCAACTTTATCTCCTTCTATTTTGGTAATATTAATGGCTACATCTTCAATAATCCCCTGTTCCATCAGGCGGCGGATAGCTGCACTGATTCTTTCCCCCGGAATCGAGATTTTGTCATTTACGTTCAAGCCCGAAACAGAGATAAGCGTATTAGGGTCAAGAAACTTAATACCGGTTACGGTGATTTTCGAAATGGTATATTCCTGCGGTCTTTCGTAAGATACAGTATTGTCTTTAGCCTGGCTACCCCGGGCACCAACACCGATTCTTAACTGAGCAAATATTCCTGTTGAAGAAAATAAGAGGGCAATAAAAAGGATACCTTTTTTAATTGTAGTAGTGTTTATGCCGAAAAGGGCCTGGTTAAACTGATACTTGTTTGTAAAAATCATTATCATATATATTATACCTGTACAGAAGGTAATTGCTCACTCGTTTTTCCGAAGCGCCTTTCACGCTGTTGGTACTCATAAATAGCCTCGAATAAGTGTTGTCTACGAAACTCAGGCCAATACAAATCGTCCATAAAATATAATTCTGCATAAGCCAGTTGCCAGAGCAGATAATTACTTATCCGGTGGTCGCCACCTGTGCGAATCATCAAATCTACGTCTGGGGCATTTTCTGTCGCTAAAAGTGAAGAAAATACCTCCTCTGTTATATTTTCAATGGCTAATGCTCCTGATTTTACCTGTTGAGCAATTTTTTTGGTTACTTCTACAATCTCCCATTTACCACTATAGCTCAGGGCTAAGGTCAATGTAAGACCAGTATTATTTTTTGTCAGGTCGATAGAATCCTGTAATGTTTTTCGTGCAGACTTGGGTAGTGATTCTAAGTCGCCAATAGCTTTCAGACGAACGTTGTTTTTATTCAGGTCGGGTACTTCTTCTCCAATTGTTTTAATAAGCAACTGCATAATGCCATCTACTTCGAGCTTAGGGCGATTCCAGTTTTCGGTTGAAAACGTATAAAGTGTCAGGTATTTTACACCTAGTTCTACACAACCCTCTACGGTATCTCTTACGGATTTTATACCATGGTGATGACCGAATATGCGCATAGCACCTTGTTTCTTCGCCCAGCGTCCATTACCATCCATTATAACGGCTATGTGTTTGGGTAAATTGCTTAAATTAATGTTTTCTTTCACGTAAAAAACAATTATCAATTGGTGAAATATTAACCAACAATGGTGCTAATTAATAAAAAGGATTGCAAAGTTAGGAAAAAAGAACTTTGTTTGATAAGTTTTTATTGATTTGTAGACTTTTGTTATGATTTTTTAACAAAAAACAGCAGAATCTTTCGCATCTAAGCGTAAAGTAGATTGATTATCTTCTTGGCGGGCAATGTACTTTATAGAATAAATAGCTGATTGAGATATTCGTATAATAGTACATATCTTTCGCTCTGGTGCCGGGCACGCTCCGTTTGCGGTTCAGTAAAACAAAATCTGTAATAATTGGTGGCAATGGGTCATTATCATAAGTACCGTTTTTATAGTACCCCAAACCATCCAGAAAATCGTCGTTAATCCATCTGGTTCCAAATTCCATTCCCCAGTTCCAACGGGGGCTCAGCTCTTTTTTAAAGCCAATTCCTAAAATCCATGAGTTGATACGGGTATTACTACTACCAGAAGTAGTACCATTAAATGTAAACCCATTACCTGTATCTATTAAATTGCTTATGGTATAGTTAGTGCTTCTCATAGTAATACCACCTCCACCAAATACATACGGCGACCAGTTATTTACTATACGAGAAGCACTTGTTCTGAAATTCATGAAATTATACTCTATCTGCCCGCCTGCTTCTATAATACTTGCATTAAAGCTAAAACCCCTCATTCGATGAAATGGATCATTCATGTCATCATCACTTCCATGTATCTTACCAATCAGACCATTCACTTTTAACGAAAGCGAACGGCTCCAGTTCATCCGGGCAAATATGTTGGCTCCTGGGCCAACCACCAAAGGCTTATATTTAGGCAATACATCACCTTTATAATTCATACCACCAACACCTCCGCCAATCTCCCACATCTGGGCTTGCAGTTCAGGTAATGCTCCAATAAGTAAAATCAGAAAAAGGCTTTTTTTCACAAAAAATCAAATAAGCTATGAAATAATTATGGGTTCTATTATTTTATTGGTGGACATTTAATATTGTTGTTACCGATGATATAGCTAATAGTAATCTGTGTTACAAAATAACTATCCCATCTTGAGCTACCTCTTTGCGTATTGGCTGTATACCCTACATATTGTTGCCCCAATGTACTTGGTTTAGGGTTCACGGTTGCTGCATTGTAAGGAGCATTGGTAATAATCTGAGCAAATATTTCTTCTCTGCTTTTACCCGTTCTTGCCGAAATATCTTCACCAGCACGGTTAGACAGCAATGCACCTAGTGGTGAGGTAGAGGCTAAGGTAGTTGGATTAGGATACTTTGTGCTGCCTACGTCGTCCAGGTAATCAAATGGCGTTATTCTTAAACCACCTTCTAAATTCAGATCCAGTTTTTCGGTAAGTTTCAATTTTACACCAAGACCGACTGGAAATACAGGCTGCAAAAGAGAATAGGTTTTAGGTTGATCTGGAATAATCCCCTGACCTGAAGTTTGCAATTCTTTCAAATTCAACCAACCACCTAAAGTCACATTTCCATTGGCATCAATTGTAGCCACTTCTCTTGCTTTAGGGGCATGACCGTAAAAGCCTAATCCAAGCAAGGCGTAAGGCATGAAACCTCTTCTACCCTGTTGACCTTTACCTGTTTGCGGCAAAAGATTGATTATCCCTGTAAGAGAAAATTCTTTAATATCGTTTCTGAAATGCAGATTTCTTAAATAATAGCTATGAAACTTCTCCAGATTTCTTTGAGAATACGTAAAATCGTCTCCCATGATACGAGCCCAGGTAAAACTTACTCTGGCTGCAAATTGAGGAGTAAACTGACGGGTATAGTTAATCGTTGCATTCCATTGCACGTTGGTATATAAACCATAATAGAAAGTACTATAAGGAGACAGATCACCGAAATAGTGAGAAGACCCTCCACCAATGCCAATTGTAGAATACTGATTCATTTTGTTTCTCTTACTGAACTGAGCGAAGTTCTCACCAGCAACCAACAGTATCAGCGAAAAACAAAATATAGTCTTTAATAATGCTCCTTTGAAGTCTAAAAATTTCATAATGGAATAGCAATGTTAGTCTGAGTATTAACGTAAGATTAAAAGTTTTATTATCAATTGCGGGCATCTACACCCCACTTTAGTTTATTCCTTAAAGTATTTAGAAAATTATTACCCTCCATCGTGATCATTCTTGCCTTGAAATTCTCTTTTCTCACAGTGATCGTGGCCTCTTCTTCAGAAGCAATAATTTTGGCTCGGGAATCCATCGAAACCAGATAGTTGTTGCTTCGGCTTTCTACTTTTAAAGAAATGACACTGTCGTCAGAAACAATCATAGGCCTTACAAACAGATTATGCGGGCAAATAGGAGTAATAATAAAATTGGCCGAATGAGGCATTACCAGCGGCCCGCCACAGCTCAATGAATAACCGGTTGATCCGGTAGCTGTGGCAACCATCAATCCATCTGCCCAATACGTATTCAGAAATTCTCCGTTAATATAGGCGTGCACCACAATCATTGAAGAAGTATCTGTTTTTGAAATAGCTACTTCATTCAATGCAAAATTCATGCCCTCTTCAAACAATTCTGTTTCAGAAGAGGCAGAAAGCATGGTCCTTTCATCAATATCGTATTGCTTATTTGCTAATTGCGCGATTGTTGTCTCAATTTGCTCAGATGAAACTGCTGCCAAGAAACCCAGACGTCCGAAATTGAACCCAAGAATTGGAATCTCTCTTTTTCCTACGTGCGAGAGCGTTTCAAGAAATGTACCGTCTCCGCCAAGGCTGAAGGCAAGATCAGCATTAAATATCTCCTGAGAAGTAGTGTAGACATTCTTGCAGTGCAACTGAATGCCCGATTGCAGCAAAACACGTTTGAAAGTTTCTGAAAGCTGAATTTCAACTTTATATTTTTGTAATTCATCAAAAACCTGCTGTACATACTGTACAGACTCCACATTGAATTTTCGGCCGTGAATGGCGATTTTCATTTGGAAAGTTTGTTAGCGCTATTAACCATAGCAAATGAAATGTGAAAGTGTTAATCATGTATAACACCTGAAATTTTATACAAAGCTATGATTAATTTCTCTATTCGGGAAAAATTCATGGCTCAGCATGTACATTTCCCGATAGAATAAGCGGATATATAGTTTTTTCTTTTCTGTATGTATTCTTTTCTATAAATCAAAACCTTCGCCCTGGGCAGGTATCAGGATATTCTTAAACCCAGCCAGTAATAAGCGATTTTTAAATGCCAATTGCGTTGGGAGCTCGCCGTGTACCAGGAACAGAGACTTTACCTTCGAAGCATCCTGACAACCCAGATATGTTATCAGTTCAGAATAATCTGCATGGGCAGAGAATGAATCCATTACTTCTACTTTGGCGTTTAATTTATGTAACTCACCAAATATTTTTACATTTTCAGGTCTGGCTTTTAGAACTGCCCCTAAACTTTCAGGTGAGCAATATCCTACTAATAATATAGTATTATGAGGGTCTTCAACATTATTGGCAATATGATGCTTGATTCGTCCGGCTTCTGCCATGCCCGATGCCGAGATAATAATACAAGGCTCCTTATATGAATTTAAGGCTTTAGACTGATTCACTTCACTGATATAATGCAAATTATCAAAGTCAAAGGCATCACCATCGTGCTTGATATAATCCAGAATTTCAGGGTTGAAACATTCTTCGTTTTCTTTCATAGCCATTGTCGCTTTTACAGCTAATGGGCTATCTACATAAACCTGTATTTTCGGCAATCGGCCTTCGCTTTCTAATTGGTCTAAGGCATACACTAACTCTTGTGTACGGTCTACGGCAAAGGCCGGGATAATCAGTTTACCTCGGCGAACCACGCAGGTATCATGCACAATCTGCAAGAGATGGGCCTTCATATCAATCTCCGGCTCATGCAATCTATCGCCGTAGGTTGACTCGCAAATAATATAGTCAGCCTGCGGAAATGCTTCCGGACTACGTAATATTTTATCATTTGGCCGTCCAACATCACCTGTGAAGAATAATGTTTTAGTACCTTCTGTTTCCTCAAATGTCAGGTAGATGCCTGCACTACCCAAAAGATGCCCTGCATCATAATATTCTGCTTTTACACCTTCTTCCAGATAAAATGGTGTATGATAATCTATGGTTTTAAATAGCGATAGAGCCGCTCTTACATCTTCTTCGCCATAAAGTATTTCCAAAAGGGGTTCTCCTCTCTTATTTCTTCTTTCGTTCACTCTCTCCAGATCTTTTTCCTGAATATAGGCAGAGTCAAACAACATAATGTCACATAAATCTTTGGTGGCGTGAGTGGCATATATTTGCCCTTTGAAACCTTTTCTTACCAACCTTGGCACCAGGCCTGTATGGTCTATATGTGCATGGCTCAGTATCAGAATATCTATCTCTTTAGGGTCAAAGCCAAATTGCAGATTTAGCTCCGAGGTATTGATACCTTGAAACAGTCCACAATCCAATAAAATCTTTGTTCCTTTTTGGGTGGTAATCAGGTGTTTGCTTCCGGTAACCCGTTGCGCCGCTCCGTAGAATTGAATTTTCATAAGTCCTTTTCAAATAATATTTTATGAGAAATAAAATCTTTTAGGCAATATATAAAAGGTTGATACGAGTATCATTTTAACAAATGTATTTAGAAATATTTTTACTTACCGAATTGACTGCTAATTTTGACGAAAATTTAAAGTATTAGTCAGCAAATTTAATCCATTAATTTTCCGTAAAATGTTTCGTCTTGATAATAAAGTAGCCATCGTAACCGGAGGTGCAAGCGGCATAGGCCTTTCGATTTCCAGACTTTTTGCTAAACAAGGAGCAGCAGTACATATATTTGAATTAAATATCGACCAGGCAGAGCGCGAGGCCGACCTGATTAATGCCAATGGTGGTGAAGCCTACTTTCATAAAGTAGATGTTTCGAAACAGAAAGAGGTAAAAAAAGCGATTGATAAAATAGCGAAAGAAAATACCATTGATATTATCGTAAATAATGCGGGCATCGCTCACATTGGCACAGTTGAAAGCACAACAGAAGAAGATTTTGATAAGGTATTCAATGTCAATGTAAAAGGGACTTATAATTGCTTACAAGCCGTTATCCCACATTTCAGAGCTAAAGGCGGTGGCGTAATTCTGAATATCGCTTCTATTGCGGCAACTGTGGGTATTCCTGATAGATTTGCTTATTCGATGAGCAAAGGCGCTATTTATACCATGACTTTGCAGATAGCTAAAGACTATCTGAAACATAATATCCGTTGTAATAGTATTTCTCCTGCTCGTGTGCATACGCCGTTTGTGGATGGATTCCTGAAAAAGACTTATCCGGGTAAAGAGAAAGAAATGTTTGACAAACTTTCTAAAACGCAACCGATTGGCCGTATGGCAAAACCTGAAGAAATCGGCTCATTGGCAGTTTATCTCTGTTCTGATGAAGCAGGTTTTATTACGGGTTGTGATTACCTGATTGACGGAGGCTTTGTGAAGCTCAATAATTAATAGTTTTATTTGAATAATTTAAAGACCGCTTTCAATACATTTGATTGAAAAGTATTCAAATTTTATCTCGATGCAGAAAGTAGATTTTTTAGTGATAGGTTCCGGTATTGCGGGCTTGAGTTTTGCACTCAAAGCGGCAGCCAAAGGAAAGGTATTGATTCTGACGAAAGTAAACGCCGACGAAACCAATACCAAATACGCCCAAGGTGGAATTGCTGCTGTTTTTGACCCTGAAACCGATTCTTTTGAAAAACATATCAGCGATACATTAATTGCCGGCGACGGACTTTGCGACCGCAAAATTGTAGAGATAGTGGTAACCGAAGGCCCCGACCGTATTCAGGAATTAATTGATTATGGAACGAACTTCGATAAACACGGCTCGGAATATGATCTGACTCGTGAGGGTGGACACTCAGAAAAGAGAATCCTACATTATAAAGATATTACGGGCAAAGAGATTGAGCGCGCTTTACTTGAACAGGTAAGCAAAAACCCGAATATTGAGATTCTGACGCATTATTATGCCGTTGAAATCATTACCCAACACCATTTAGGTATTGAAGTTACCCGTGAGACAAATGATATTACCTGTTTTGGGGTATATGCCTTAAATGTACATACGCATCAGGTAGAAACGATTCTCTCGAAAGTTACTTTGATGGCTACGGGTGGCGCAGGAAACATTTATTCTGCCACAACTAACCCTGTAATTGCTACCGGAGACGGCATTGCCATGATTTACAGAGCTAAAGGTAGAGTACGGGACATGGAAATGATACAGTTTCACCCAACCTCACTTTATAATCCGGGTGAGTACCCAAGTTTCCTGATTACTGAGGCTGTACGTGGTGAAGGTGGGGTTTTGAAAAACAAAAAAGGCGAGGAATTTATGCAAAGCTACGACCCTCGTGGCTCGTTGGCTCCTCGTGATATAGTGGCCCGTTCGATCGATGCCGAAATGAAGAAATCTGGAGAAGACCATGTATATCTGGATATTTCATTCAAACCTAAAGAATTGATATTGCAGCACTTTCCGAATATCTATGAAAAGTGCTTGAGCATAGGGTTGGATATTACCAAAGATATGATTCCGGTTGTTCCGGCAGCGCATTATCTATGTGGAGGTATTTTAGTAGATGAATATGGGCATTCAACTATTCATCGCTTGTTTGCCTGTGGTGAGTGTTCTTCTACAGGCTTACATGGGGCGAATCGTCTGGCTTCCAATTCATTATTAGAAGCAGCTGTTTTTGGACATCGGATTGCACACCAGGCGATTGAAGATGTAGATAAAATCAGATTTCAGGAAAACGTACCTGATTGGGATGAATTTGGAACTGAGCAATCGAACGAAGAAATCCTGGTTACACACAACCTGCGTGAGGTACAACGCATGATGTCTGACTACGTAGGTATTGTTCGCTCTGATTTCCGTTTAGAACGTGCCTTACGCCGTCTGAAACTGGTTAAAGACGAAACAGAAGAATTCTATAAAAAAACCAAGCTTTCGGTAAAGCTTTGCGAATTGCGCAATCTGGTACAATGCGCCGAATTAGTGATTCGCTGCGCTATGAAACGCAAAGAAAGTCGCGGTCTACATTACACGACTGACTATCCCTATAAATTAGGTGGTAAGCCCGAGAATTCCGTTTTATAATTATAGCAAATTGCATAAAAATTGAATACATTTGGTTTCTATTCAACTATAAGCCTAATGTATTCAATTCTATGAAAATCTTACTCTTTATCTTCCCCATAGCTGTGTTTGCCCAGACACCCCAGAACGTGGAAAGCACGCTGGAAACCATAAACGTTAAATCTGGCAAACGAACAGTTATCCTCAAAGAAAAGCGCCATTTTGAAGCACCCAATTGGTCGAGAGACGGTAAATACTTTATCATCAATGCCAAAGGATTATTAGAAAAAATCTCTACCACCGGTGAAAAACTAGGCAATATCAATACTGATTTCGCCAATAAATGCAATAACGACCACGGCATCAGCTTTGATGGCAAAATGATAGTCATCAGTCATAACGATGACCGGATGAAAGGTACACAAGGAGGTACTTCCCGAATCTTTACTTTACCTATTGAGGGAGGTACGCCGAAACTCATTACAGAAAAATCTCCTTCCTACTGGCATGGTATTTCGCCTGATGGACAAACCTTAGTATATTGCGCTTCAAGAAACGGAGAATTTGATATATATAGCATTCCTGTAAATGGTGGTGAAGAAAAAAGATTAACAGATGCCCAAAGTCTGGATGATGGCCCAGAATATTCACCGGATGGTAAATACATCTATTTCAATTCTCATCGCAGCGGGAAAATGCATATTTACCGCATGAAACCTGATGGAAGTGAGCAGGAACAATTGACCAACGATGAGTATAGCAATTGGTTTGCACACCCTTCACCCGATGGTAAGCAAATTGTTTTTATTACGTATATAGAAGATCAGAAAGCCTCTCATCCTTTTGGTAAAGACGTCAAACTCCGCCTGATGGATTTGAAAACCAAAAAGATAAAAGACTTGACCGAAGTATTCTTTGGTGGACAAGGCACTATCAATGTACCGAGTTGGTCGCCGGATAGTAAGCAACTGGCTTTTGTAACTTACCATGTCGATAAATAAACTATTTAAAACCCTATACTAATGGCAGAAGATCAATCTCGTCGTTCGTTTTTACAAAACTTGGGTGTCGGGCTCGGCACCACAGCAGCAGCATTTGCTGTGCCTTCTCTCGTGAGCGTTCCCGAACCAAAACCTAAATTTGAAGGCAAGAAATTAGGTATTGCCTTAGTGGGTTTAGGGAGTTATGCCAAAAATCAGCTAGCTGTTGGTCTGGAGCAAACACCCAATTGCTATCTGGCAGGTATCGTAACAGGTACGCCATCCAAAGCAGAAGAATGGATGAAAAAGTATAATATCCCCCAAAAGAATGTCTATAACTATCAGACCTTCGACCAGATAGCGGATAATAAAGATATTGATGTAGTATATGTCGTGCTTCCTAACTCCATGCACCACGAATACGTAATTCGGGCGGCTAAAGCAGGCAAGCACGTGATGTGTGAAAAACCAATGGCCAATTCGGTAAAGGAATGTGAAGAGATGATAAAAGCCTGCAAAGATGCCGGAGTACAGCTAGGCATAGGTTATCGGATGCACTTTGAGCCTTTTACGAAGGAAATCATCCGGATGAGCCGTGAGAAAGTTTTTGGAGAGGTTAAATTTATTAATACAAACTTTGGCTTTACCATCGGTGACCCGACCCAATGGCGCTTGAAAAAAGCAATGGCAGGCGGTGGCCCGTTAATGGATGTAGGCGTTTATTGTATCCAAGGGGCGCGTTATGTGACGGGTAAAGAGCCATTAGCTGTAACAGCCCAGTTCGGCCCGATAACTGACCCAACGCGTTTTAAAGATGTTGAAGAATCGCTTTCATGGCAATTCGATTTTCCTGATGCGGTTACTGTCAATGGATTTACTTCTTATAAAACCAATATTGAGCAATTATTGATAACCTATGAGAAAGGCTTTATACAATTGAGCCCTGCTTATAGCTACGGACCAATTAAGGGTCGTACAAGTAAAGGAGAATTGAATATGCCTATTGTACATCATCAAGCCAATATGTTAGAAGCCATTGCCCGGGAGTTTCAGGAAACTAAAATGTTCCCGAGCCATATTTCAGGAGAAGAAGGACTAAGAGACATGAAGTATCTGACTGCTATCTATGAAGCAGCGCAAACTGGTAAGAGGATTACATTGGCATAAATTGTAAAATTTGTGGCGCGAACGTCTCGTTCGCAGTGAATATTGAGAAACAGAAGCTTTTTTGAGGTGAATAAAGCAACAAAATAAGTATTACTTTGTAGTTATTTTCCTACTTAATCTGCAACAAGTTTTTCTGATATCCACCGCGAACGAGACATTCGCGCCACAAATTATTTGCTGTGTTTTCTGAAACACAGCTTTTTTATTTCCTCTAACCACCAAAAATAAAATAATTCTGCCCATTTATTAAAGCAACTTGCAAGTAGCTCCCTGATTTATCATCTTTGATAAATCAAAAACCAGCTATTTGACAAAACTTTTCTCTCTATTTTTATTCTTTTATTCATTCACACTTATCGCACAACCCGATAAAGTAGAGAGCGTTTTTCCTTACCAAAATCTTCGTTTCGATAATCTTACGCTAAAAGATGGCCTTTCGTCTAAAGACATTACGTTTGTACATCAGGATCATCGAGGGCTTATCTGGATTGGTACCAAAGATGGTCTGAATCGCTATGATGGGATTAATATAAAAATCTACCGGAGATCAGAGAAAGGGAATTCTTTACCCGATAACCGCCTGAACTCAATAGTAGAAGATACAGACGGCACATTGTGGATTGGCACACAGGGCGGAATCAGCCATTTTAATCCTTTTTCTGAAGTATTTGAAAACTTTGTACACGACCCGAAAAACCCCAAAAGCTTATCAGACAACTGGGATTGTAACATCTTCAAAGATTCAAAGAACAGACTATGGGTGATGAATAATGACGGACTTCATTTATTTGACCGGAACACTAAAGGCGTGACACGCGGACCTTAGAGTTTTGGCGCAGCCGGTTTATTAGGTGTATCAAAAGTATTGGCTCCTTTTACCTTTACCTTCCGGCGATATACTTTATCTACACAAGTAATATACATTATATCAAAATTTGGTCCTCCAAAACATAGGTTTGATACTTGCCCTTTGGTTTTAGGCACTGGTAGAATAGCATTTACCCGTCCGGTTTGGTCAAGTACCTGAATACCTGAGAGCGTAGTAACATATACTCTTCCGTCTCTATCGCATTTTAATCCATCCGACCACGCATTTTCATCCGTATCGCGTACATGTAGCCAGCCATATTTTTGTTTATGCGAAAGTCTGCCATCAGGTTGAATCTGATACACCCAAACCCAATGAGAGGCTGATTCGGTTACATATAATTGTGTCTGATCAGGCGAGAGTGTTAAACCATTGGCAAATTTCAATCCTTCATCAACTTCTACCTTTTCTCCATTGGGTCTTATCAGATATAATTTACTTGGATTACTTACACCGTTCGGGGCAGTGATATAGACATTACCGTTTTTAGCCACTGCAATATCATTGCCTGTCTGGTTATCGGCCACTATCGTTTCTTTTCCTGTGGCATCATAGCTGATTATTTGTTTCGTTCCACCTGCCACTACATAGCGCTTGCCATCTGGACTAAACGCAGTACCGCTTGATTTCTTAGCATCAATGTCTAAAGTTGTTAACTTACCATCTAAACCCACTTTATAAGTTTTTGAATTAGGAATATCCTGATAAAATACCTCTCCTGCTGCATTGGCTGCTGTACCTTCTGTAAAAGTATAGCCCTCACCTACCAACTCCCAGCCTTCATTATCAATCAGAATATCGCTCAAAAAAGGGTTCTTTGTTTTTCCTGCTGCGATAGGTTTCGGATAATCTTTCCAAAGCCAGCGCATAGCATCCGGAAAAATCGCTGTTCCATGTTTACCATTATGTCCTCCTTCACCCCAGACATGATTCACTTCATAGCCTGCGAAAATCAAGGCCCTTTCCATTAATTCATTAGACTTCCACCAATCGCCTGCATAAATATTCAAATCATTTGTACCATCTTGCAAATAAACACGTAGAGGCTTTGGCTCATATTTACGGATAAGCGTAGGATATTCATTAGCACCTCTTAAACCTACATAGGTACCAATAGCACTAAATACTCTCGAAAAGGCATCTGGACGCTCCCATGCAGCAGTAAAAGCACAAACTGCTCCACTGCTCGAGCCACCAATGGCTCTATCATTACCGTTTTTGGATAAACGAATGGCACGACCATCGCTCGTTTTCTTCTTTTCTACTTCGGGCAGAATTTCATCCAGTATAAATCTTGCATAATTATCTCCCAAACCATCATATTCATAACTTCGATTAAAACGATCGAGAGCCGTTTCTCCATTGGCTGCTTTTACTCTTCCATGCATCACAAAAACGCCAATGGTTACAGGCATTTCTTTTTTATGAATCAGATTATCAAATACCGTCGGGGCTTTCCACTGAATCCCATCCTGATTGACATATACACAGGCAGGTTTATCAGGCGTATACTGTGCCGGAATATATACCCAGTATTCCCGCCAGGTACCCGGAAAAATCTTGGAGTCAGCAAATTCAAATTTTAATACTTCTCCTTTAGGTACGCCCGCTTGTTCAACAGAGGCAGGGTCTTCCGTATATTTTTCTTCGGGAGTTTGAGCAAAAGCAGTCACTTGCCAACAGGCAAGCAGGGTGAAGAGTAATTTTTTCATAGTTAAGGTTTAGAATAGTTGAAATAGAATAATCAAATATAGCAAAAATCAAAAGACAAATCCTTGCTATTCAATCAGATAGTCTAATTTTTAATTCGGTATCAATCCAATTATTGATTCAATTATACACTTGGTTAAACCAAATAGAGCGTCTATTAAATTCTAGACGACCGAACATAAATACTTTCGACCTTTCAGTAAATTTTATCGACCAATAATCATTAAAAACTCATTGGCACAATCAAGAATGGCGTTATTAGCATAATCTTTCGGGAATTTTTTCCCATCATTATCTAATAAATTTAATCAGTAAAGACATGAAAACCTCTTATGCATTTATTATTCTCCTTTTTGTAACAGCAAGTAGTTTTGCCCAGGTGTCCAACGATAATACCATGAGTGTCATGATTAATGGCACTGAATATAAAACACAGCCTCGCCAGATTAAAATCGGCAATTACGGCTATTTTACTGGTAACTCTAACAAACCAGATAAAATGGTTAGAATCTGGTTAGGTGATTTCTATGGTCGTTCGGCAGTAGAATCAGGCACTTATCTGATTGTGAATGCAGATCACCCTGATACGAAAGAAAATATAAAAAAGGCACAGGATTTAGGTAAATATAAAGGTATTGCGGCTATAAGATATGTAGAAGAAATCAAAGAACCCCGCATGGAATACCACATGGGTGAATCACAGAATAATGATGAAACACTGGAAGTGAAAAATAATGGAGATGGTTTCATAGATATTACTTTTAGTAGCAAACTGACAGGCACTTACTGGAAAGAGAAAACATCTGCAACTGTATTAGGCGGCTTAGGTCGTTTGAAAGACAAAATGGAAAGCAAAGTCATTACCCAAGCTACTGGTTTCGACTCAAACATTGACCCAGAAGGAAACGGCTACAAGAAACAAGACAAAAAAGACGAGATTGTCTTGACAGACGGGAAGATGCGTTTGAAGAACAACTAATCAAATTTCAATAAAAGATATTTAAGGCTTGGGGGAAATGTATCGCTTTTCTTCTCTTTTATTGCTATGGCTAAAAAGTTCTGAAGTGTATTATATTGTATCAACTAACAGATATGATGGGGGTTATTCTTACTTGCATATTAATAGTTATGTGTATCTAAACAAAAGAACAAAACCCACCTGATAGTAGATGTAATGGAGCCAATCAGCCCAATACTGATGCCGTGAAGGCATTGGCAAAGGCTTTAAAATTATTAAATAAAGAAACATGAAAAAAATAACCTTATTATCTGCCTTGTTGATTGGAGTACTTTCACTCCATTTTACTTTTGACGATTTGAGTCGCTACGGAACGAATCAGGAAGAATTTAAAAGTCAGTTAACAACCCTAGCTACCTTAAAGGAGTTTCCGGGCTTTAAGTTTTACTATTCGCCCGCTATAAAAAAGGCTTGTATGAGTATTCCAGCTGCTGAACAGGCCAGTGCCGCCAAAGCATTGGGCAAAATGGTAAAATCATTGATTATGAGTACCGGTTTCAAAGCGGATTATGAGAAAAATCTGGTGCAAAACCTGCAAACTGTTGATAGAAACTCGCCGGAAATGAAAGAGCGGTATGAGTCTGAATATAATAGCCAAATGCAGTCAATCGAATCCATGTTGAAGATTCCGAATTTTACTGATCAGCTTTTTGATATGCAACAAAATATGTCAGAAACCAGTAAAAAAACATTAGCTGACTTGAACGCTAAAGATTTAAGTAGTGCATCGGCAGAAGATGTAAAGCAGGTAAAGAGTATGCAAACCTTATTTAAAAGAAGTGCTGATAATGCAGATGCTATTCTGAAATTAAAACCTATGGTAAAATCAAATCCTGCTGAATTTAGTAAGCAATACGCCAAAATCATGGCTGAGCAATCAGTACAGTCAGAATTGGATAGTAAAAGAGAAGACAATGCACGAATAATGGCAGAAGCCGCGGAAAAGAAAGATTACAAATCCAATATTAAATCTCAATTACAACAATTTCTGGATGAATCGGCAGAGGTAGACTTCGGAGCCAAAGTAGTGAAACAATCAAGCGGTAGAGAAGATTTCGAAAGTGACGCCTACAAAGAAAAATCAAGAATCTGGAAACAATGCTATAGAATCGGCAAACCTGCTACCATGGCTTTTAGAGAAATAGCCCAGGAATGGATAAAAGAACTATAAATCATCTATCATTTTTTGACATCATACCTTTACACCTGTTTTATCCACGTGGAACAGGGGTTATTTTTTACCCCTAAATAAAATTATCCAAATAAAATTTATATTCACAATAATTTATCCTAATTTTGTCAGTAATTTAGAAAAACCAACTAAATTAACAATTTAATAAGGATAAATTAACTTAAAAGATAATGTCAACAAAAAATTACATTCCTTACAAAGTAAAAGACATAGCCCTTGCCGATTGGGGTCGTAAAGAAATCAAATTAGCTGAAGCAGAGATGCCGGGCTTGATGTCTATTCGTAAAGAGTACGGTCCGTCGAAACCATTAGCAGGTGCACGTGTAGCAGGTTGTTTACACATGACTATCCAGACTGCGGTTTTGATTGAAACATTGGTAGAATTAGGTGCTGAAGTTACTTGGTCGTCATGTAATATCTTCTCAACACAAGATCACGCTGCTGCTGCTATTGCTGCTGCGGGTATCCAGGTGTATGCATGGAAAGGACAAACTGCAGAAGAGTTTGACTGGTGTATTGAGCAAACTTTGTTTTTTGGTGAAGGACAACAACCATTAAACATGATTCTTGACGATGGTGGTGATTTAACAAATATGGTTTTTGACAAATATCCTGAGTTAATTGGCGATATCAAAGGTTTATCAGAAGAAACAACTACTGGTGTTCACCGTCTATACGAGCGTCAAAGAAACGGCACTTTACACCTACCGGCTATCAATGTTAACGACTCTGTAACAAAATCTAAATTTGATAACAAATACGGTTGTCGTGAGTCATTAGTTGATGCGATTCGTCGTGCAACTGACTTGATGTTGGCTGGTAAAGTAGCAGTTGTAGCAGGTTATGGTGATGTAGGTAAAGGTTCGGCAGATTCACTTCGTGGAGCAGGTTGTAGAGTATTAGTAACTGAAATCGACCCAATCTGTGCGCTTCAGGCAGCTATGGATGGTTACGAAGTAGTTACGATGGACGAAGCAGCTACACGTGCAAATATCTTCGTAACAGCTACCGGAAACATCGATATTATCCGCGACCGTCACTTCAAAGCTATGCGTGATAAAGCCGTGGTTTGTAATATCGGTCACTTCGATAACGAAATCGATATGGCTTGGTTGAACAACAACTACGGAAGCACTAAAACGACTATCAAACCACAGGTTGATATGTACGAAATCGATGGCAAAGAAATCATTATCTTGGCAGAAGGTCGTTTAGTAAACTTAGGTTGTGCAATGGGTCACCCATCTTTCGTAATGTCATGTTCGTTCTCAAACCAGACATTGGCACAAATCGAATTATGGACTAACAGTGATAAATATGAGAAGAAAGTATACGTATTGCCTAAGCAATTAGACGAGAAAGTAGCTGCCTTCCACTTAGCTCACGTAGGTGCTAAATTAGATACTTTAAATGTTGACCAAGCTGCTTACATCGGTGTAGCAGTTGAAGGACCATATAAAGCAGAAATGTATCGTTATTAATATCTTAGATATATTCACAGCAAGAGAGGGATTCGCAAGAATTCCTCTCTTTTGTTTTATTCTGGCTTAATGGTCACCGAAATCGTACTACTTCTGCCTTTATCGTCAGTACATGAAATCCGTAATTTACCTGCGGTTGGCACAAAAAAGACAGGTTGATTAGCTTTGGCTTTTTTTAGTAACTTATCATTCAGATACCAATATACTTCTTTCACGTCATTAGCCGCCTGACAAGCCAGTTGCATTTGCTGAGGGTCTTTGGCATTGATGTAATATTCGCTTCCCTCATTAGGGTTTGTAATAACGGGCTGGTTATTGGTAGCCCCGAATACTCTTGTACAAGCCGGATTGTGTGGTGGAATCCGCTCATATAGAATATGCTTTAACTCGTAGAAGCTAATCAGCTCCGGTGCATAATTCATGTAGTTTTTCTCTTTATAATTTCCATCAACTGGCAAACATTGAGTACAATAACTGATAGATTCTGAATAATTGACGAAAAATTTCTTGATATGGCTACACTTACGTGTATGCGAGACATTCTTGATTGAATAATCCAGAATTTTATTGAGGCAATATTCATTCGGCAAATCTCCTGATTCGGCACAGACCTGTCGAGAGACTACATTCCTGGGCTGTTGAAACCATTCGTTGTTTGAATTATAGTCAATGCTATTGAATACCTGAAATAATAAAGGCGTAGCAATTTCAGCACCGCTCAGTTCAGGAACACCCTCTCCTGAAAAGTTACCTACCCAAACCCCAATCGTATATTTCTTATTATACCCAATACTCCAGGCATCTCGTTTACCAAAAGAGGTACCTGTTTTCCACGCGATTTTGGGTAAGCGATAGGTATAACCAAAATTGTTCGGCAAATCAGGTCGTTTGATTTGAGATAAAATCTGCGTAGTCAGGAAACAGGATTCAGGTGAAATCAGTGGAGAGGCACTCCTACTATCTTTCTCTTGTTTTTTCAATCTTGCTTTCTCCCATTTTCCCTGATTTGCAAAAACAGCATACAATTGAGTCATTTCTTCCAAAGTCACCCCGCATCCACCAAGCACTATCGAGAGACCTAAATCCTTTTCTTGTTTCTTTACTGTCTGAAAATTAGCTTTCTTTAGTACTTCTATTAATTCTTTCTTTCCTAAATCTCTTACAATCTTTACCGCAGGAATATTCAATGAGTTAGCCAATGCAAATTCTAAGGTTACTTTTCCATTAAACTTCTTATCAAAGTTTTCAGGCTCAAAACCGCTGAAATTCGTGGGTACATCATTAATGATATTTTTGGGAGTAATAATTCCTTTATCGAAAGCCGTAGCATATAAAATAGGCTTTAGCGCGCTTCCGGGTGAACGAATAGCCTGTATACCATCTACTTGTCCGCCATCAGTTTTATTATAAAAATCCGCCGAACCTACATAGCTTTCTACCTGCATAGTCTCATTATTGATAATCAGAATTGCTGCATTATGGATATTCATCGCCCGAATCCGATTGGCATAATTCCCAACAATCTGCTCTACTTTCGCCTGTATTGGTTGTTTAATATATGTTTGGATAGTTGGCTCATCAGGATATTGCTTTTTTAACCTTAAAGCAAGATGCGGCACCATTTTAGGAGCTTCGTGTCGGCTTACATAAAGTGGTTCTTTAATTGCGTCATTAATCGCCTGATTTTCAAAAGCCTTTTCTTTCCTGAATCGCTCCAGCCATTTATTTCTTTCTTGCACAATCAGAGGGTTTTTAGTACCCAATTGCAAGCTTGTGGGTCTATTAGGGATAATCGCCAAAGTAGTTACTTCTGCAAGACTCAATCTATCAGGTGATTTCTGGAAATATAAATAAGACGCGGATTTTATCCCCTCAATATTAGACCCATAAGGCACAAGATTCAAATACATTTGTAGAATCTCATCTTTTGAGTAAAACACCTCCAATTGTATAGCTTTGCCAATTTCAGAAATCTTATTCCAATAGGTTCTTTCGTTGGGATAAAGCATTCGCACAACCTGCATTGTAATCGTACTCGCCCCAGAAGTGCGCCTTCCTTTCGTGACGTTATTGTAGAATGCCCTGATAATAGCTATGGGATTAACCCCAAAGTGATAATAGAAATATTTGTCTTCTTTGGTAATAATAGCTTTGCGGAGCGTTGGCGTAATTTCTTTCAACTCTACATACATTCTCCATTTATCATCGGGACTTAGAAAGGCATGTAATAGCGTGCCATCAGAAGAAGTAATTAAGGTGGAATATTTCGTGTTTATTCTTAACGGGAAAATCAGGTTCAATACTATCATCAATCCCAGTAACACCATAATAGTTTTCCCATAAATGCTTTTGAATAAGAAGCGGAAAAGTTTTTGAGACAGAGACTTAAACACGAATTTATTTTTTAGAATTTGCCATGAATTAAACGAATTTACACGAATATTGTGATTCCAAATCACTATAATTTTTCATGAACCTAAAATTAAAATCTAAACTTCGTAAAATCACTACCTTTATTTTTGATATAGACGGTGTCTTAACTGATTCTACTGTACTCGCCCTGAGAGGCGGTGAATTAGCCCGTACCTTTAACGTAAAAGACGGTTATGCGATGGGAAAAGCGGTACGTTCAGGATACCATATTGCTATTATTTCAGGCGGGAAAGAGGAAAGTGTCAGAGAACGTCTTTCACCATTGGGTATAAAAGATATTTTCTTAGGCGTAAGAACCGATCAGAAACTATCAGTTTTCGACCAGTATTTAATAGATAACAATTTAACAGCTGACCAAACCATTTATATGGGAGACGATTTGCCTGATTGGGAAATTATGAAGCATAGAAATGTACTTTCTGTATGTCCTGCTGATGCCGTAGACGAAATTCAGGAAGTTGCCTTATACAAATCAACAAAAGATGGAGGCAAAGGAGCAGTAAGAGAGATTATAGAGATGGTAATGAAGGAACAAGGGAAATGGATGAAAATATTTTAAAGAGGTAAAAGATTTGTCTTTATAATCCCAAAGCCCATCTTCCTTTTGTGAGAAGATGGGCTTTTTTATTTTTACTTTATCATACAAAAGAACTTTATTAAAAGGAACAGTTTCCATAAAGATTTTCTATATTTGTTTAACTTGAGTATTATTCCCTGCGCATATTGTTTAACTACCCTTTTGCTATGAAAAATGTTTTATTAACCTACCTTATTTTAAGCTTCTCAACTCTGGCAAAATCTCAGACCATAATCAGATTTGTGCCTGATAAATCATTAAAAAGTAGCAGTTCTCAAACTTTAGTTAGTGGGCAAATAAAGCAAATAGGTAATGATTTCAGCAATGAAGTACAACTTGAATTACCTGACCGAAAGCTTAATCTGCAATTCAGACCAAGTGAGATTAAGCAATACGATAAAATCTATACATCAGATGGTGAACATCCCAGCCAGGCAGAACTGTATGAAGCCATTAATGGCAATCATAAATATTACCTTACAAGCATTAACAAGCAGTTTTATGGGCTTTTTTTCTCAGAAAATGAGGAATATTGGAGTATAGAGATGCAAAATGATTCTTTTTATACTTATCAAAAAATAAGCAAAACCGGAGATTTGGAAGGTATATGTGCTTATGATCTTCCACAACAATCTCTCAGTACATCCAAAGCCCGAGTAAAATCTCCGGCAATGGCAATATGTGTTGAATTTCCGGTAGGCTTTGTATGTGATTACAAGCAATACATATCATCTGGTGCTAATATTGCTAAATTAGAAGCAGAAAACCTTAAGAGGCTTGCTATTATACAAATTATTTTCTCTCCTTTTACATTTAAGACTGATATTGTTTTTAAAGCAATCGGGCATATGATTTATACCGATGAAGACTCTACACCCTGGACAATCAATGCTAATAAAATCTTGAGTGAACCTCTTGCCGATTTATATTTAAACTGGCAAAAACCTGAAGTATGGAAAAAGCATAAATCTCTTATTGTAATAGGAATAACCGGCATAAATTTTTCGGGCATTTATATAGGTTATGCTAAATCTATGCAAAATGAACTCGGAATGGGAACATTTATCATAAAGGGTTTTCTTGATTCATCTCAATCAACATGGGTAGCTTCCCATGAAATGGGGCACGTTTTTGGTGCTCAGCACGATGAAGGAGGCGGATCATTAATGCAACCAAATTACAGCTACAGTGCTACTAACTGGAGTAAACGAAGTAAAGACTCTATTAATGCTGCTTTAGACAATTTAGACCAACGAAAGCTGCTTTATGAGTGTTCACAAATATCGCTTAGCTATGCGTTAGAAAAGGATAGTATTGCTTTTGAATGGCGAACCAATTATGACGATTTAGAAGATAGATTTATTATCGAATTCAGTTCTGACAAAGAAAAAACCTGGACTGAATTAAGCCAGACAGCAGCCACAGGAAGTTATACTTATCAATATCGCTTTATCAGCCATGTACCTTTAAGCAAAATCACTTATTATCGGGTACGCCAACAGGGATTCAATGAAATAATATCAAATAGTGTGGAGGTTTCTATTACATCTACCGAAAACTTAACTGAAAATATTAAGGTTTTCCCAAATCCATTTCTGAACCAAATTAATATCCAACTACCAGCTCCCGATAATATAAGTATCTATAATATAGCAGGAAAGTGTATGTTAAATACAGCACAGAAACAAAGCCAATACGCTATTGATACGTCTGCTTGGCCTGAAGGTATCTATTTTATTCAAGCCAAGAGTAGTCAGAAAGTATATAAAATTATCAAGTAAGGATGCTATGTTAAAAGCCAACCGGTTTCAATTTCAAGCCAGCTGTTTCATCGAGCCCAAAAATAAGGTTCATATTCTGAACGGCCTGTCCTGATGCCCCTTTGGTAAGGTTATCAATGATACTGCTGATTAACAGATTATCACCATGCTTTTCAAGATGTAGAATACATTTATTGGTATTTACTACTTGTTTTAAATCTATTTCTGCCTCGTCGCTTATATAAGTAAATGGGTGAGCGGCATAGTATTGCTGGTATAGGTCCTGCGCTTCTGCTATCGTTCCATCAAATTTGGTATAAATATTTGCCATAATTCCTCTCGTAAAGTTTCCACGATAAGGAATGAAATTGATGGCTTTTCCGAAATCAGCCTGCAAAGATTTAATGCTTTGCGTGATTTCTTTTAAATGCTGATGCGTAAATGCCTTATAAATAGAAATATTGTTATTTCTCCAACTGAAATGTGTAGTGGCTGATAATGATTGCCCAGCCCCTGTGCTACCCGTAATGGCACTCACATGCACATCTTCTTTCAAAACGCCTGCATTAGCTAAAGGTAATACAGCTAACTCTATACTCGTAGCAAAACAACCGGGATTAGCGATTTTAGCTGCCGTTTTTATCTTATCTCTCTGCAATTCCGGCAAACCATAGGTAAAGCCATTACTTTCGTCACGGAAATCGGTGCTCAGGTCAACAATTTTTATGTTTTCGGGAATAGCGTTTTCTGCTAAGAATTTCTTCGATTCGTTATGACCAGAACAAAGGAACAATACATCTGCTTTGCTGAAATCCTCCTCATCGGCAAATCGAATGTCTGTTTCACCAAATAAATCGCCGTGCGTAGCATATACAGGTTTACCCGCCTGGCTTTTAGAATTAACAAAAGCGATATTTGTATTCGGGTGATTTAATAAGATTCTTAGTAATTCTCCACCTGTATAACCTGCTCCTCCGATGATTCCGATATTTATTTTCATAAACAAGTAAAAATTTAAAGCAATACCAATCGTTTGATCAATAGCTGATTGCGAATTTAATGTATTTGTTAAATATTGTTAGTGCAAAGATATATAACCCTATTAACAGGGTATGAAGTATAACAACAGATAGTTTGCAGAAGTTTCTGGTGCAATTTACGAATTTTACAACCATCTATCGGATAAAACTTATAATTTTGAAAAAAATCAAACACCTACAACATGATATTTTTAGAAATTCCCTGGAATGTCAACCCCATTATTGCAAAACTTGGTGGATTTGAACTGCGTTGGTATGGGTTATTATTTGCTTCGGGCTTTCTGATTGGTTTCCAGATTATGTCTCATATTTTCAAAAAAGAACATAAACCTGAAAAGGATCTGGATGCTTTGTTGTTCGTAATGATTATCGCTACGGTTATCGGGGCTCGTTTTGGTCATTATTTCTTCTATGAATTCGATAGTTTTAAGCAAAATCCCGGTAAATTCCTGATAGATATGATTGTGCCGCCTTATAATGGACTGGCCAGTCATGGGGCTACTATTGGTATTCTTACAGCCTTATTTCTTTATGGCCGTAGACACAAAGACCAGCCTTTTTTATGGATTACAGACAGGGTGGTAATTACAGTAGCTATGGGTGGGGCATTTATTCGTTTAGGAAACCTCATGAACCATGAGATTCTTGGCAAACCAAGTAACGTACCATGGGCTTTTCGTTTTAATACATTTGGTACAAATCCTGATGGCTCTATGAAAATGATCCCGGAAGCCTTTACAAGGCACCCTGCTCAGCTATATGAATCTTTGTCATGCTTTATTCTTTGTGCATTATTGTTTTATCTATGGAATCGCACGAAAGAAAAAACGCCTCACGGATTACTATTAGGCATATTCCTAATCTGGGTATTTACACTACGTTTCTTCTATGAGTATTTGAAAGAAAACCAGGAAGCATTTGAAGATAGCATGTTTTTAAATATGGGACAGATACTAAGCATTCCGGCTATTTTATTAGGGATTGGCGTCCTCTACTATGCCTTTACCAGAGGTAAAAAAGATGCAGAGTATTACTCTACTCATACATTCGAAACGGATAAACCCGCCAAGCCGAAATAAAATTCAGGTGTTTGAAAAATCAATGCACAAATATCATTTGTTGAGAGAACTTTTCAGACACCTAAGTACTTTTGTTAAAACCTGATCTGCTTCAATATCAATCTATTGGTAAATGCTAAACATCATAATCAAATTCATACAATGATTCATCATTCTTGAGCATTGATCGATGCTTGTTATTATATAAGGTAACTATTTGCTATTATTATAAAATAATCCGGACATTATATTAAAGTAAAAGTGCCTGTCATATAAGTATCAGATAAAACTTATAATTTTGCGAAAAAATCAAACCACTATAATATGATATTTTTAGAAATTCCTTGGAATGTCAATCCCATTATCGCAAAACTTGGTGGATTCGAACTGCGTTGGTATGGATTACTCTTTGCGTCGGGCTTCCTGATTGGATTCCAGATTATGACTCATATTTTCAAGAAAGAACATAAACCCTTAAAAGACCTTGATTCTCTTCTATTTACGATGATAATCGCTACGGTTATCGGTGCTCGTTTTGGTCATTACTTCTTTTATGAATTTGATAGTTTCAAGCAAAATCCCGGTAAATTTCTGGTAGATATGATTATGCCGCCTTATAGTGGCCTTGCCAGTCATGGGTTTCTTATTGGTGCCCTTTTAGCTTTATTCCTATATGGCAGAAAGCATAAAGACCAACCTTTTTTATGGGTTACAGACAGGATTGTGATAACTGCAGCTTTAGGTGGGGCATTTATTCGTTTAGGAAACCTGATGAACCATGAGATTTTAGGTAAACCGAGCAATGTACCCTGGGCTTTTCGCTTCAATACATTCAGTATGGGCACTGATGGTTCTTTGAAAATGACTCCAGAAGCATTTACCCGACACCCTGCACAATTATATGAAGCACTTTCGTGCCTGATTCTATGGGGACTGTTATTTTACTTGTGGAATCGGATGAAAGAAAAAATGCCTCACGGCCTGTTATTAGGCATATCTCTTATCTGGGTATTTACCTTGCGCTTCTTTTACGAGTTTTTGAAAGAAAATCAGGAAGCTTTTGAAGACAGTATGACTTTAAACATGGGGCAGATATTAAGTATTCCCGCTGTTTTATTAGGTATTGGTATATTGTATTATGCCTTTACCAAAGGCAAAAAAGATGCTGAGTATTATTCAACTCATAAGTTTGAAACGGAGAAAATAAACAAATCTAAATAAAAAATCCTTGTAGGGGTTCTGGATGCAGAACCCCTACAAGGATTTTTTATTTATAATTTTTACTCTTAGTTCTCCATTAAGAAACCTTTGATAAACTCATCAATTTCACCATTTAACACTGCTTCGGTATTTGATGTCTGAATATTGGTACGATGGTCTTTCACCCGACGGTCGTCTAATACATAACTACGAATCTGCGACCCCCACTCAATTTTCATCTTACCTGCTTCGGTTTCAGCTTTTGCCGCATTGCGTTTTTCAACCTCCAGCTGATAGAGTTTAGATTTCAACATCTGCATTGCGTGTTCGCGGTTGGCATGCTGGCTTCGTTCTATCTGGCAGGTAATCATAATACCAGTTGGTTTGTGCGTCAACTGAACTTTGGTTTCTACCTTGTTTACGTTCTGCCCACCTGCCCCACCTGAGCGTGAAGTCTGAATTTCAATATCGGCATCTTTTACTTCAATCTCAATCGTATCATCTACTAAAGGATAAGCATAAACAGAGGCAAATGAAGTATGACGACGGGCATTAGAATCGAAAGGAGAGACCCTTACCAAACGATGTACCCCATTTTCTGATTTCAGGAAGCCATACGCCATCGGGCCTTCAATCTGCAATGAAACTGATTTCACCCCGGCAGTATCACCATCCTGATAATCCAGTTCTGATACTTTATAGCCTTTTTTATTGGCCCACATCATATACATACGCATCAGCATACTCGTCCAGTCCTGACTTTCTGTTCCACCTGCGCCTGCATTTATTTCTAATACTGCACTAAACTGGTCTTCCTCATTCGAAAGCATTTTTTTCAATTCCAGTTCTGCCAGTATCTCGTCAAATTTCTTTCCTTCTTCGTCTACCTCTTCTTCGGTAGCTTCGCCCATTGTATAAAACTCAAACAAGGTTTCGAGGTCTCCTATGGCACTTTCTGCCTTTTCGTAGCCTACGGTCCAGCCTTTCAGGGCACGCACCTGTTTCATTACGTTTTCAGCCTTTTCGGCATTCGTCCAGAACTCCGGCTGAGCAGTCTGGTTTTCGAGGTCATCTAGTTGTTCTTTCTTACTATCGTAGTCAAAGATACCCCCTTAAAGCCGCTACTCTGGCTTTTAACTCCTTCAATTGTTCGGTAGTCATATTATGCGTTTTAAAAATAATTATACTTGAATCAGCTAAATCGCCGTTTCAAAATCAGGGTGCAAAATTACTCAATTTTATTCATTATCTTTCGTATCACTTTCATATAAAAACCAATAGATTAATATTTTAAACAAATTTTATTGGTTTATGTTATATGTATACTATAAACAAACGCTGTGTTAAGTTTATTCTGAAATACCACCTAGTCATACACCACCTTTTTAAGGGAAAACCTGCAAAGAATAATGAGTAATTACTCCATACGTGATTTAGAGCAACTATCGGGCATAAAGGCTCATACTCTCAGAATCTGGGAGCAACGATATAATATTATTACACCCAAACGGACAGATACGAACATACGTATATATGATGACCAGGATTTAAAACTAGTGCTAAATATTGCGTTGCTCAAAGAACATGAATACAAGATTTCTGAAATTGCCAAATTGTCGGCTGAAAAGCTGTCAAAAGAGGTAATTGGTATTACTGAAAAAAAACAAAGTTATCCTGATCAGATTCATGCGCTTACCATTGCCATGATTGACCTTGACGAAGAGAGGTTTGAGAAAATCATGGCGACAAATGCCCTTAGATTCGGTTTTGAAGAGATGATGATTAATATCATTTATCCATTCTTGAGCAGAATAGGTGTATTATGGGTAACAGGTTCCATCGGCCCCGCACAAGAGCATTTTATCTCTAACCTGATTCGTCAGAAACTGATTGTAGCCATTGACGGACAAGTAATGAGACCCAATCCTCACGCTAAAAAGTATGTATTATTTCTTCCGGAAGGTGAATTGCACGAACTTTCTTTACTCTTTGCCAACTATGTATTAAAAGCCAGAAATAATAAAGTGATTTATCTGGGGCAAACCCTGCCTTTCGAAGAGTTGGTGTACGTATGTGAAGCTCAAAAACCAGATTATATATTTACTGCTATTACCTCCTGCCCTGCTCAGGATGAAACGCAGAAATTGGTCATTAAACTAGAAAAAAGATTCCCTGACATAAAGATTCTATTGACAGGCTATCAGGTAATCGGACAAGGAATAGAAACCAGACCAGATACAAAGATTATTACTCATATTAATCAGTTGGTTGAGATTGCTGGGCAAAAGGGATAATTTCTATTTTTAAAGACTATATAAAACAAACGCCCTGACCTTTGCAAGTCAGGGCGTTTCTATTTTCAAACATTACTTATTAAGATTTCTTAGTCTTTTTGGTTTCAACTACTACCGGAGCAGCTGCCAGTTTTTCTTCTTCTTTCTTAATATCACGTTGCATACCGTCTACAACGATTGGTGTTGCTACGAATAATGATGAGTAAGTACCCACGATTACCCCGATAAACATCGCGAATACGAAACCACGGATGGTTTCACCACCGAAAATCAACAATACTAAAAGTACCAACAAGGTTGAAAAACCAGTTACAGCCGTTCTACTCAAAGTACTGTTCAAGGCATTGTTGATAACAGTTGGAATATCTTCTTTTACTCCACGTTTTTCAGATAAGTACTCACGTACACGGTCAAATACCACGACAGTGTCATTCATTGAATAACCCATAATCGTCAATACCGCACCTACAAAAGCCTGATCCACATCTAAAGAGAATGGCAAGAAACCACGTAGAATAGAGAATACGCCAAGGATAATCAAGACGTCGTGAGACAGAGCCACTAATGATCCATAAGCGAAAGCCAGTTTGCGGAATCGGATATAGATATAAGCAAACACTAATACGATTGATAGCAATACGGCTTTTACCGCACCCCAGATAGCATCGTTAGCAATGGTTGGCCCTACTTTAGATGAACTCATTACTTTACCAGAGTTACCATTTACATTAGTCAGGGCTTTATTTACATCTGCCTGAATTTGTTTTTCAACATCTGTATTGGTATTCTCAATTTTGTAAGAGGTTGTAATTTTCACCTGATCAAAACCACCGAATGTTTTAACTTCAGTATTTTCTCCCTGGAACGTTTCTTTCAAAGCGTCTTTGATTTCGTCAGTAGAATTAATTGTTTTTGCAAATTTAACAACATAAGTACGACCACCTTTGAAATCAACCCCTAGACCAAATCCTTTTACTGCAATAGAGATAACACCCGCAATAATAATAGCACTTGAGATAGTATAGTATAACTTACGTTTAGAAACGAAGTCGAACTGTGAATCTTTGAATAGTTTATCAGACCATTTCGTCGAGAATGAAATGGTTTTTCCTTTACCAATATAATATTCAAACAACAATCTTGAAACGAAAATCGCAGAGAATAAAGACGTGAAGATACCAATCAAAAGGGTTGTTGCAAAACCAAGAATCAAACCTGTACCGAAAGCAAATAGTACAATACCTGTGATCAACGTTGTTACGTTTGAGTCAATGATTGATGACATCGCATTTTTGAAACCGTCTCTTACAGCATCCTTAAAGGTTTTACCTAGTGCCAGCTCTTCTTTGATACGCTCATAGATCAGTACGTTAGCATCGACAGATACCCCTACTGATAATACCATACCTGCAATACCCGGAAGTGTAAGCGTAGCACCAAATGATGCCATAACCCCTAACAACAAGAACAAGTTGACGATAAGGGCAATATCTGCAATTATACCTGCTTTGTTATAATAAATCAATACAAAGCCTAATACTACTAATAAACCTATTAAAGATGAAATAATACCCGCCTGAGCAGCTTCAGAACCTACACTGGCACCTACGATATCTTCAGAGATAATATTTGTCGGAGCTGGTAATTTACCGGCTTTTAATACGTTGGCTAAGTCTTGCGCCTCTTCAACTGTGAAGTTACCTGCGATACTTGAGCGACCACCTGCAATTTCACCATTTACGTTTGGTGCAGAATATACATAATTATCAAGAATGATGGCAATCGGACGACCGATATTTGCACCCGTCAAGGCTTTCCATTTTCTTGCACCTTCTGCGTTCATTTGCATTTCTACGGCTGGTTTTCCACGCTCATCGTAATCCTGACTTGCGTTTGTAACCACATCACCTTCCAAAGGTGCTTTGCCTAAATCTTTCACAAAATACATATCCACGATTTCCTCGTTCACATTTGTACCATTCGCACGTGGTTTAATATCAAATACATAGCTAGCATTAGCCGGGAATAAAGCACGAACATCTGAACGATCCATTACTTCTTTCACACGTGCTACGTCTTTCGTACGAACAGCCACACCATAACCCGTTGGAATGAACAAGTTACTGAAAGCATTGTTCTGACGTTGCGCCAATGAAGCTGAATCTTTCTTCGTAGAATCACCTTTCGCACCACCACCTGCTAACTGAGAACTTAAGCTATTTTTAGTAGTATCTGCGGCCGTTTTAGTTGCTGTAGCAGTTGTATCTTTTTTCGCACCAGTTGTTGTTTTACCTTTTGAATCAATAT
The DNA here is from genome assembly GCF_054779675.1 of Emticicia fontis. NCBI lineage: Bacteria > Pseudomonadati > Bacteroidota > Cytophagia > Cytophagales > Leadbetterellaceae > Emticicia > Emticicia fontis. The sequence goes on along the minus strand of NZ_BAAGXU010000004.1, from coordinate 247,130 downwards.
CCATTTGTAGCAAGATACCTGCTAAACCATCAAATGATGGAGCAATTTCCTGCATGGTATATACTTCACAGAACTCTAATTTAGCAGAGCCTGATAATAATTTACGTACACGGTCAGGATTATCAACACCTGGTAACTCTACCTGAATACGGTTAGTACCTGATAATCTTTGTAAATTAGGGTTGGCAACCCCAAACTTATCCACACGTGTCTGGATGATTCTGAACGCACGGTCAAAAGCCCCATCTACTTCTTTTTTGATATAGCTTGTCACCTGGCTATCTGACGACTCCAGGTTCAATGTACCACGGTTAGAGCTGTTTGAGAAAACATTAGCTAATTTGGTATCAGGTGCTACTTTTTTGAATTCTTCGGCAAACAAATCAACAAAGTTTGTTGTGCTTGCTACTGCTCTTTTTTGTGCATTGGCAATCGCAGTTGCTACTCTTGGATCTCTCGAGCTTCCGGCCAAAGAACGAACGATTTCAGCAGGAGAAACTTCAAGAATCACACTCATACCTCCTTGCAAGTCAAGACCTAAGCCTAGCTCTTGTTTGGTAAGGTCTTCGGTAGTTGTGCCTAAAAACACTGGTTGTTTCCACAAGGAATCAAGGTATCTTTGTTTTTTAGCATAATCTATTTTACCTGATTTATCAGTAGCAAATGCCTCTGCACTATTTCTAATGTCGTTTGCTTTCCAGGTACGTAATAAAAAGTAAACACTAAGTGACAGGAACGCCACTAAAAGTGCTATGATTCCACCTCTGTTGTTCATTATAGGGAATGTTTAAAAAAATAAAATTTAATGAGATATAATTTCATGAAGAACTCATGAATAAAAAGAAGGAGAAACCCTTTGCAGGGTCAAAGATTTATGGGGCATTGGGAGCAATATGGTGCTCGTACAATTTGTCGAAATATGATAACCTATAAAGCGGTTTTGTAAACGTTTTAACAGAGGTCTCAACGATTACATAAATGATTTGCGGAAGAGGTAAAATGATAGCATAATGTCCGAAATCGAAGGCATGGCTCGGTACAACTACCTCAAGAGAAACTTCACTCACAACAGTCTGTTCTTTAGACTGCTCTCCTTTCTCGGCTTTTTTAGGCTTTACTTTCTGTGCTGCAACAGGGGCTTGGTTTGAATGTTTATGGTAAATCTGTTTACCGAAAACACTTGTCACTACCACCGTGATGAACATCAAAAGTCCGAGAGAACGTGATATGTAAGAGTTTTTTCTCATTTAGGGTTGCAAAGCTACAAGAATTTCTCCAAATAAGTCAAATCTAATACCAAAAATTCCATGATTTAAACTAAAACGTGCTTTGTTCCGGAAAATTATATCCGGAACAAAGCACGTATATTGTATTATTTAAAAACCACTACACCGGAAGCCTTCATTTTATCTACTTCTGCATTGGGCAATGTCCAGTCGTTATTGAATCTTCCACCTGAAACTACATTGTTAATCGTTCCTTTGAAGAGTACAAAATCCTGAAATCTTCCTAGAACATTCATAGGCGCAGGAGTATTCTGACGCGTAGGTGCATTCGGGTTATCAGATAGTGTCCACCAAGGTAACCCTGAATTGACCAATACATAACGATTACCTACCGGAAATACATAAGCCAGACCATAGCCTTCGGCCGATGATTTTAGTGTTACAGGTAATTTATCACTATATTTCTCAATCAATGTATTGGTTTCTTTTGTACCAAATAGTATCAGATTTGAACTTTCGATATCACTCGGGCGCACTTCTTTATCGCTTAGTAAACGAGGGAACACCATTACTCTACCAATGAAATCGCCTCTATATAACGACCACTCCATCGCTTTTTGAGCTTCGGCACGTCTTCTGGCCAGTTCATCGGCTGATGGGCTACCACCTGTACCATATACATAGATATGGCGGTCGGCAATCGCCTCTGTCATTGGGCCTTCTGCACCTGCTTTTTTGGCTGACGCTAAAGTATTCAGCATATTTACTGCCCATGAGTTGCCACTCTGTGTTAATGTCAGTGTAGAACCTGCTTCTGCACGAATGGTTTGACCATTAATTACTAACTCTAAAGGAGATTTAGATTTGAAGCTTGGATGGTCTGTCAGATTCAAGGTAAAGGCTTTCAAGCCTTTGGTGCTAATTTCTACATGATTTTTAGCTGTGAAATTGGCATCAATCCAGGCAGTAGTTCCCGGCGTAAATTCATCTAGAGTTACCCAATACGATTTATTATGCTTATACTGGCTGGTAGCAAAACGTACACGTTCAGGATGAGGATTGCGTTTAAATTTGGCAAACCAATCGAAGATAAACTCATCTTTGTAAGCATTTACCCAGCTATCGTGTTTTACACCCGGATATTCGGTATATTCTACCTGAGCACCTGCATCTTTAAAGCGTTGTACCCATTTGCGGGTAGAATCTACTTTTACAGCCGGGTCAGCATCTCCCTGAAAGAAATACACAGGATAACTAGCGGCATTAGGCACTATTTCAAGCGTTCCGCCGGGAGGAGCCGGACAAACAGGCGCAATAGCAGCCCACATATCAGGATAGCTCAGGCCAATCCACATAGTTCCGCCACCGCCCATTGATAAACCAGTGAGATACATTCGGTTTTCATCGATAGAGAAACGCTTTTTAGCATCAGCTATCATGTCCATTACATCTTTTTCTGCTACACCCTGATAACCCATTGTACCACGGGCAAAAGAACTTACCACGATATAATCAACTTCTTTCCATTCTGGAAAATAACGACTTGCTTCTACATCTGATTCTCCTTCGGCATTGCTTTTACCAAAAACCCGACGCAAAGCCAGACGGTGATTAGAGCCGGCACCATGAAGCATCACCACAAACGGATACTTTTTCTTTGGGTTATAATTCTTCGGCAGGTACAGACCATAAGGTTGTTCAGTATCATCAACATCAGAATGAAAGGTGAGTACTTGTGGGCCAGAAGCTAATTTTTGCCCAAAAGAAATCAGTTGAAATGAGAGTAGAACAATCCCCAGTAGGATTGTTCTATAATGTGCGATTTTCATCATACTTAATGAGGTTAAATAGTAATTGAGTTGAAAAGAATTACAAGTTAGAGCTACTTTTAAATTCTGCTCCCAAAACCTGCATTAATATTTGTGTTGGTAATGCTTTTTCGTTTTTGAATACGAAATACACATCGTGCGCTCCTTTAGCTGAAACATTAACCGTCGCTTTGGTTGCTCCTCTTCTCATCATGGCATTCATATCAGGCATAGCCGGGGCAGTAGCTGGTCTTTGTTGTTGCTGAGGCGCTGCATTACCTTGTGCCGGAGCAGCTGGTGTAGTTGTTGGCGGACGGAAAGGTGCTGGTTCTTTCACCTCTACCATTTCTGTTTTACCTACTAGCGGACCATTCGGAGAATCTAAGTGCACTTCTATCACACCTCCGGCGGCACCTACACGTGTAGTAGCCATTACCAAAAAGTCAATCTGATCTATGTTCGTAAAGTCAATTTTATCATACCCGATATACGCATTATCACCTACTACAAAGAATGATTTAGAAGGAGTCATTACTTTTTGTGTGCCTTTAGCTTTATTAGCTAATTCCGGGTCTAAGAATGGGTGTCTCAATACAATTGTCTGCTCAGAAGCCAACGCAGGCATCAGTTTAGTACCTCTATCTTTATAAGATGCTCTCAATACAAAAGAACCGTTTTCCTTTTGTCCGGCCGGAATGGCAGTTGTATAGCTACCTTTCGTTGGGAAAGTTTTTACATCTTTTTTCTCACCAATGCTCAAAATGTATTCAACCATCGAAGTAGCATCGCTTTGTGACAAGGTTGGATGAGCACTCATGGCATGTTCTCCCCAAACACCCATACCACCACTGATTACTTTTTTAGCCAATGTTTCAACCATTGGTGCATTGCCTCTGTATTTGTTAGCAATATCGGTATAGCTTGGACCAACTGACTTTTTGTCGATTACGTGACAAGCCTTACAGTCGCTGGCTTCCATTAAACGTTGTCCGGTTGATGCAAAAGCTACGGCATCTGCGCCTCTGTGATTCTGAGAAACTTCAATTTTATCATAACCGATAGGCATATAGTCGATATTTACTGCTACTTGCTCTGGTTTGATTTTACCATTGCTCAGGCTACCGTCTTCTTTATCCTCTACTTTTACATCATATTCGATCGGTTTATTCGGGAAGTAGAAAGTTTTATTCCCTTTCAAAATATCAAAAGCTACCATCGGAGGTTCGTTACCCACTTTAATATCTAATGACTGGCTGTTTTTAGCACCTTTGGCATCTGTTACTGTCAAAGTAACTTTATAAACACCTGCTTTGTCGAAACTTACGGTTGGATCTGGGGTTTTGAATACTCTTGTTCCGGCAGTTTTATTGCTTATTTTCCATTCGTAGGTCAAGGCATCACCATCCGCATCTTTTGTTCCGGCTGATGAGAAGTTTACTTTTAATGGAATAGCTCCACCTGTTTTATCCGAAGCAATCTGCACTTCTGGTTTACGGTTACCTGCATTGTATTCTACTTTTACTAAACGTGCATTGTCATTCCCTTTAAACCACGCTGTACCATATTCTAATACATATAAATCTCCATCAGGTGCAAAATCAATGTCAATGGCACTACCGAAATCGGTATTAGGCATAAAACGTTCCATTGATTTATAGTCGCCTTTTTCGTCCATCGTTACACTCATAATCCAGCCACGCATAAACTCGACTATCAGCCATTTACCTTCATAATAGTCAGGGAAAGGACGTTTAGCAATCGGGAAATCTGAACGGTGATAGACTGGGCCACCCGTGGCACTTCGACCAGAACTCCCTACCAATGGGAATTCTTCTGAAATAGCATAAGGATACCAGATAAATGCTTTTTGTGCAGGAGGCAATTCTCTTAAACCTGTGTTATTTGGAGAATCGTTGATAGGTTTTGCTGGGTCAAACTTAGAATCTGGTTTTGGTTTATTGGTTACAAAATCCCAGTCGGTATAGGGTTTGCTATCACCAATGAAATACGGCCAGCCAAAATAACCCGGGCCTTTGGCCTGATTAAACTCATCGTACCCACGCGGACCACGTTCTGAATCTTTAGAGGCATCTGGGCCTACTTCTCCCCAGTACAGGTAACCTGTTTTACTATCAATGCTTGGTCTCCACGGATTACGGTGACCCATGGTATAAATTTCAGGGCGGGTTTTAGCAGTACCTTCAGGGAAAAGATTGCCTTTTGGAATAGAATATGTTCCGTTTGCTTCCGGTTTAATTCTCAGGATTTTCCCACGTAAATCGTTGGTATTAGATGCTCCGCGTTGGTCGTCCCAATCTTCCTGATTCGGGCGTTCATCAATCGTTGCATAGCCGTCTGAATTACTATTACTTGTATTATTTCCAACGGTCAGGTATAAGTTGCCTGCTTTATCAAAAACCATCCCGCCACCAGTATGGCAACATTCATGTCTTTGCGTTGGTACCTCCAGAATTACTTTCTTTGAAGCCTCTACCAGCTCTTCGCCTTTCAACTCCCAACGAGCTAACACGTGTTTAGCTACCTCAGGATCAGCATAATACATATAAATCCAGTGATTTTTGTCAAAATTTGGGTCTTGTACTAAACCCATCAATCCTTCTTCTGCCTCTCGTTTTACTCCTTCGCGGTTGGTATACTTAGTATTAACCGGAATAGTAGCCAATGTTTTGATTTCTTTAGTAACAGGACTATATTGTTTCAACGCCCCTTTACGCTCTACGAATAGTACACGACCGTCTTTCAGCAGAGCCATTTCCATCGGTTCGTCTAGTTTTTCACCAAGTACAACCTTGGTAAAACGATTTTCTTCGGGCGCCTGGGCAAGGCTTTGGAGGACAATAAAAATCCCCCCTACAAAGAGTTTTGTAAATTTTTTGTTCATCATAGTTTGAACTGGTAAACGGGTTTTGTATAAGTAAAAATAAATATTAGAGATAAAACTTAACCCGCGCGGCGTCCGCCCACTCTCCAACCTCTCCGCGTGGCATCCGCTCTCCAACAATGGGGAGAGTGGCTTTTAGTCCCCTCCCATTGTTGGAGAGGGCTAGGGTGGGGTTATTCGACAAGTTCCTTTTGAAACAACTGCACTACTTTGAGTAATTTAATAGTTTCAGCAAGTCGTCAATACTTGATTCACTTACCGGAATATCATGTGTACCTATCTTAATTCGTTGCCCTCTGATTGATTCTATTTTATCGGTATTCACAATGAAAGACTTATGAATACGCATAAATTGCTTAGAAGGCAATTTTTCTTCAATTGCCTTCATGGTAGATTTAGTAAGAATGGGTTTGGTCTGGGTTGTCAGGAAAATTTTGATATAGTCTTTCAAGCCCTCAATATGAGTAATATCTTTAATGACAATCTTTACTAAAGAGTATTCTACATTGATAAAGAAAAACTCAGGAAATTCGTCGGCTTTTACGACAGTTTCAGCCGATAAAGTAGCCGGCGCTGTGGCAACCATGTGATTTTTTGTATATATCTCTAAGGCTTTGTAGGTAGCCTTGGTAAAACGCTCTAAGCTAACAGGCTTCATCAGATAATCAACCACATCCAAGTCATAGCTTTCTACGGCATAGTTGGCATAAGCTGTTACGAAAATAACGAGTGGTTTTTCTCTTAAACTCTGTAGAAACTTGGTACCCAACATTCCGGGCATCTGAATATCCAGAAACATCAGGTCAATTTTCTCTTCTTGCAAAGCCTGCATGGCTTCAAAAGGATTTTTACAGGTACGAACCAACTCCAGGAAAGGTATCTGTTTGATATTCTCTTCCAGGAGTTTGCGTCCCATACTTTCGTCATCAACGGCAATGCATCTGAGTATCATGAGCCAATCGTTTTTAATTGTAAAAATAGAGAAATAATAAACCAGTTATCCTCTTTTTTAATGTCTAACATATGCTTTTCTGCATACAAAAGTTCTAATCTACGTTTTACGTTCTTCAAACCAATGCCTGAGCTACTGTCTTTGTCTTCGGGTAATTCGGGAGCTATTTTGTTTCTTACTTCATAGTACAGTCCATTACCTTCGCATTGCACTAATACATCAATTATTGGTGTGTCTATCATCCCTACCCCATGCTTAAAGGCATTTTCTACAAAAGGTATCAGAAGCATAGGTTCTATAATCTGGGAGCCTATATTACCTTCTACTTTCATGTTAATTTCTACATCCTCCTCAAATCTTACCCTTTGTAATTCAATATAGTTGTTCAGATAATTGATTTCTTTATCTAAAGATACCTGCACATCATCTGCCTCATATAACATATAGCGCATCAATTCCGATAACTGAATGGTTACAGGTTCTGCCGCACTTGATTTCGTCCGAATCAGGTAAACAATACTATTTAAGACATTGAAAATAAAATGAGGGCTGATTTGTGAACGAAGAAAAGATAATTCGGCTTGTAATTTCTCTTGTTTCTCTTCCCGTTTTGTTTTCTCCTGATCAGCCATGAACAGAATGAGCCCATAGACAGTACTTATGGCACTGACAAAAAGAATCGGAAACATGGTCTTCATCTCAAAAAGTTTGATTTCATGCCCATTCATATCAACAGGATTTTCCCACAACCAGAGTTTTAGAAGATATTGAATAATTAAGAACACAAAACTTAATACAATTACGGAGAACACATAAGACCCCACCCCCCTTTTTCTAAGGAAAAAAGGCATCAGAACCAATGTATTAATAAAAAACTGAGGGACATGAGTGATTGATAAGGGCGCAATATGCTCTAGATACCATCTGTCTCTTTCGGTGTCATTTAGGTAGGCATTAATAATCGGCCATACTACCCAAACGCCCCAGAATAACACATGAAACAGCAATCGAAAGAGGTATTCAACAGATATTTTTCTATTAAGTATAGTCATTAATTGTTAAATTGTTTTTATAAATTCTTGTACTTTACCAAGTTTACAGTTCAGTAAGTTTAGAGGAAGGGGAAAGTACAAACCACAAACAAATCTATACTATTAAAATAATTCAATTATCAGGAAGCCGACAAAAACGCTGAGTCCGACGACAAAAATCCGTAAAGCGCAATCAAAACCCCATTTTAGTCTGTTTTGAGGTGTTTTTCTATCTACATAAGCACTGTTTTCACTTTCATCTTCAATCTTGCGTATTTCATCTATTCACTAAAATTGTACAAAAAACGCACGTTTATTTTGTATCGTTAAATCATTAGCACCAGAAAAAACAAAATATAAAAAATAAAGAGAATGAAAAAGTTTATCACTATTCTAAGTTTAACCACCTTCGTTGGTACTTCTGCAATGGCACAGTTCCCTGGCGGTGGCCCAGGAGGCGGCCAGAGAGGTGGCGATGGCAATGGAAGATTTGGAAATCAACAACAACAAAGACCAACCGTAAACCTTGAAGGTAACGCCCCAAAAGGAAATTCAAAAATTACAGGTTTTATCATTGACGAAGCCGTGACAACGGCAGTTGAGTTTGCCAATGTGGCGCTTTATAATAAAGCAGATAACAAAGCCGTAGACGGAGCAATGGCTGACGAAAAAGGTAAATTCACTTTATCAAGAGTAGCCGTTGGTGAATATAAATTAGTAGTGACGTTTATAGGTTACGCCGATAAAACGATTGATAATATCAAAGTTGAAAAAGGGAAAGACATTGATTTAGGCGTAATTAAATTAGCAACCAGTGCGAAACAACTAGATGAGGTAACGGTAACAGCAGAAAAGGCGATGATTGAAGAGAAAGTTGACCGTTTGGTTTATAATGCAGAAAAAGATATTACTTCAAAAGGTGGCGATGCTGCCGACGTATTACGCAAAGTACCTTTATTAACCGTTGATCTGGATGGTAACCTATCCCTACGTGGTACTTCTAATATTAAGGTTTTAATTAACAATAAGCCTTCTACTATTATTGCCAGCAGTGTAGCTGATGCCTTAAAAATGATTCCTTCTGACCTGATTAAAACAGTAGAGGTGATTACTTCACCATCGGCTAAATATGATGCAGAAGGCTCAGGTGGTATTATTAATATCATTACCAAGAAAAGTTCGATTCAAGGTCTAACACTGGGTATTGATGCAGGTGTGGGTATCCGTGGTTCTAACCTGGGTTTAAATGGTAGTTTCCGTAAAGGTAAATTAGGTGTAACCTTAGGTGGTGGTGGCCGTGCTTTCTACAATAAAGCAGCTACATCTTTAGACCAAAGCACATTAGTAAATGGCAACACAGTATTAACCAAACAATCAGCTGATGCTTTTGATAATGGCTTGTTTGGTCGCTATAACTTAGGTTTTGATTACGATATATCTAAAAACCAGTCATTAACAGCAGGTGTTAACTTCGGTACACGTAATTTCATCAGAACTCAGGATTATACTACAAATTTATATTTAAACAATGTCTTGAACTCAACTGCATTCAGAAATGTAGATAGCAAAGACTTGTCAAACAATGTTGATGTTAACCTGGATTATATCCGCACTTTCAAGCCTTCGCAAGAATGGTCAGTTTCAACACAATATAGTAAAAGTAATCTGACGAATAATTTCTTAGCTGATTTATTAAACGAATCAGGTACACTTGCCAGCCGTCAGAAAAACATAAATGGTAACACAAACCAAGAGGTAACCGTGCAAACGGATTTTCAGACTCCAATCAAAACCAATCAGATGTTAGAAGTGGGTTTGAAAGGAATTTTCCGTCAGGTAAATAGTAATTTTAGCTATTTGGTGGCTGGTGCAACCGGAGATTTTGCTTCTGATGTAAGAAACCCTGCTGGTTTATTAGATTATTCACAGAATATTGCTTCTGGGTATTTGTCTTATACTTATTCAACCAAGAATAAATATACCATCAAAGCCGGTGCTCGTTACGAATATACCACTATTAATGCGAATGACCAGAATAAAGACATTAATATTCCGGCTTACGGAAACCTGGTACCAAGTGTAAACATTTCGAAGACTTTTGGTAATACAACCTTGAAAGCTGCTTATAATAAACGTATTCAACGTCCGGGTTTACAACAATTGAACCCAAATTTCAATTTGGCTAACCCTCAGAATATCACAATTGGTAACCCAAGTTTACGCCCAGAAATCACCGATAACTTCGAGTTAAGCGCCAGTGCGAATATCAAGAAAGTATATTTGAATGCTTCGGTGTTTGGTCGTTCAACAAATAACTCAATCCTTCGTTTGAGTGCGCCTTCAGATACTTTGATTGGTGCGATTGTTACGACATTCCAGAACATCGGTACACAACAAGTTTTTGGTTCTAATCTATTCGGTAATTTCAATATCACACCAAAATGGTCTGTAAACGGTGGTATTGATGTATACTATAACTATCTGGAAGGACAAGTACAGGGTGTAGATGGTAAATCATTCCTGATGAGTAATACCGGGGTAGTAGTAGGTGGCCGATTACAAACACAGATACAATTGAAAGGTGGCTGGGGTATTCAGGCATTCAGTTTCTACAGAGGCAAACAAGTGCAATTACAAGGTACACAAGGTAGTTTCTATATGTACTCACTTGGTTTCAGAAAAGATTTCAAAAACAAGAAAGGAAGTCTTGGTTTAGCCACAGAAAACTTCTTTGGTGGAATGGTGATGAAATCGACCTTAAATACGGCTCAATTTAATCAGGTGAATATCAACAATATCTATAACCAGAATGTGAAACTTACTTTCAGCTATAAAATTGGTAATATGAGAATGGTTGAGCAAAAGAAAACGAAATCAGTGAAGAATGATGATGTGAAATCGGGAGGAGATAATAACAACTAAGGATTTTCAAAATTAGGTTTTTTATAGTTTTGTTTTTAAAGGAGCTACCTATTAGGTAGCTCTCTTTCTATTTTTTAGGTTTAATACTTTTAATTACCTCCGATTTATTCAGAACGATACTCCAGATAGCAAAACCTGAGTCATCACTGAAACATAATTTCCCTACACCTTTATCTGCGCCAATAGGGGCTGTATAAACAAATATTGCCTCGTCTATCTCCTGAATATTATTACCTAAAGCTTGTTTCCGCATAGCATTATCAGCATAAGCTTCCAATACTTCTTTTTCTTTAGGATATAAACTATTATTACTGCCAATATCCGGCTGACCTAATAAACGGATTTTGAGATTATATTTTTTTTCAAGCGAATCTATTACACGCATATTTTTCAAAGCGCATATTTCCTCTGTTCTGGCTTGCGATACATCTTTCATCTGTTTCTCAAAATCATTCGTTAGCGTAACGGCAATCTCACTACCCAGGATTTCGACCTGTTCCATAATCTGTGCAGGTGAAACACGCTTGATTTTATAGTCTTCCATTTCCTGCTTTACTTCGGTCGTGTCTAGACGCTCTACATTCGAACAACCGAATTGCGTCAGACATAAACCTATTATCCAGATACTTTTCTTTTTCATGTTTTAATCTTTATATACTATGTAAAAATGAAATTGCCACAATGTACACAAGAAGTCACTATGTTTCACTATCAGAATCAATTGTGTAACATTGTGCATTTAATGTACATTGTGGCAAAAATCACCAGTTTATACAAATTCTTTTCCTTTATTTCCGGCAGCTGCTACAAACTCTTTTACCTTTTGCTCGTCTTCTTTCTTGCAAATCATCAATACATTATCGTATTCAGCTACGATATAGCCATCCAAGCCATTGATTACGACTAATCTATCCTGAGGTGTTTTAATAATAGAGTTTTTAGTATCATACAACAATGTCTCGCCGTCTATTACATTATGGTTCTCATCTTTAGGCGATACGTCATAAAGCGACTTCCAGGTTCCTAAATCTGACCAGCCAATATCCGATAGTACGACAAATACATTCTCGGCTCTTTCCATCACGCCATTATCAATCGAGATATTTTTGCATTGAGGATACGCTTTCTTCAGTGCATCAGCCTCTTTGTCAGTATAAAAATCTTTCTTGATTTCTTCAAAGGCTTCGGCCATTTCTGGCAGAAACATTTCAAAGGTCTTCTTTATTGTCTGTACATTCCAGATGAAAATACCAGCGTTCCAGACAAATTCTCCACTTTCAATAAATTTGACAGCCCACTCCAGATTTGGTTTTTCTGTGAAAGTACGCACGCGTTTAATATCACCTTCCGATTCTGTAAACTGGATATAGCCATAACCTGTATCGGGGCGGGTAGGCTTGATGCCCAGTGTTACCAATACATCATTCTTAGCTGAGAAATGAAGTGCAATTTTAATTCTTGTCCGAAACTCTTCTTCTTTTAGAATAATATGGTCGGCTGGAGCCACTACAATATTGGCATCCGGATTCTTAGAGGCAATTTTATAGCAGGCGTATCCGATACAAGGCGCTGTATTTCTGCGGCTTGGCTCCAGCAATATCTGATCGTCTGAGAGATACGGCATCTGCTGTTTACATAAATCGTAGTATTCTTCGCTCGTAACGATATAGATATTTTCTTGCGGGCAGATACCTTCAAAACGCTCAACAGTTTGTTGAATCATGGTTTTACCTACACCTAGCACATCATGAAATTGTTTTGGGTTGTTGGTACGGCTAAAAGGCCAGAATCTTGACCCTACGCCTCCGGCCATTATAATCACATAATTATCTTTCATTAATAATACTTCAAATGTTAAATGTACGTTTCATAAAATTTAAAGGTGAGATACTTAATCTGAAACACCTGATATTTTTAGTTTTCGTACTATGGAGTAAATGAATGTTTTATCTGGTTTAATTATCAGAAATCTATTAGCAAATTTTAATCCAACGATTAAAACTAATGTATTGCCGGATAGTTTTCAGGGTTGATTTAACTATCAATTGTATTGTTTTTGAAGTGTTTAAATAAGTTTTTATGGTTGATGAAAGTATTTTTCTGTTCGTAAAGCTACGTTTTCTCTGATATTCATCCAAAATAAGTTTATATCAGCCCGATGCCATATTTTAGTATGTAATAACATCCTTCCTCGTACATAAGGCTTATTAATCCACAAAATACCTTCATGCACCTGTGCGTCGGCAGCTTCTTTCACAAAAGTAAATTTTAAGCCTACGCCTCCTTTATTCTCTTTTTTTGAAACAAAATCTTCATTCAGTTTCCAGGATAGCGGATTCGTGCAAACTGCTTTATCTAAGCCGTCTTTATAATAGGGTGGAACAAAATCCCGCGCAAAAGTATTCCACGAAACGAACCCACCGACTTCATCTGCCGATTGGCTGGGTTTGATATTGTCAAAGGTATCGGCTGCTGTGGCAATGCCAATCAGATAAGCTTCTACGAACTGTTTTTGCAATGGTTTTCCGTCAAAAAACTCTTTCAACAGGCGTTTGGCAAGAACTGTTCCCTGGCTATGAGAAGCAATAATAATGGGGCGCCCTTTATTCCAATGGCTAAGATAATACTCAAATGCCGATTTTACATCAGAATAAGCTAAATCTAATGCCTGTTTTTTATCATCTGCATTTTTTGTCAGAAAACTATAGTAGTGCGCCTGCCGGTAACGAGGGGCATATACCCTACCCGAACCATTAAAAGCAGTGGCCTGATTCAGGATAGTTGAGTTGTCGACCATTGAATTTAACTCTGCATCATTTACGTCGGCATTCCAGAGATATTGGTTCTTGGGAGTATAGGTGTAAATAGTAGGATGAAGGAAGAAAACATCCACTTTCGCGTCTTTCTGTCCATCTTTCAGGTTCGACTTCAAGGGTAGTCTATCGGCGGCATCTTCTTTATCCGGAAGTGCTGCCCAAGTGTCATTTAAGCCATAATCCGGTGCTGGAGGAATGTTGGCAGAATCGAACCCTGAGGGCAGAATTACGTACTTCTGAGCGTACAAATGGGCTTCAAATAAGTAGAAAAACAAAAATAAATATGAAAAAAAACCTTTTCTCATCTTATATGATTATTTTTTGTTAAAATTGTAAAATTTTTATAAAATCTAACAATAGTATGCTTGCATATTATTGTTTTCTTTTCTATGTTTGAAACAAAATTACGTTTTGTTAACCCACTAACCAATACCTTCATGCAGAAACTTTCCGTAAAAAAATTGTTGTTCGGAATCTGTTGCTTTTTTATTACACAAGCGGTCTTAGCTCAGACCAAAGTTTCAGGAACAATAACAGACGCTGTTACAAAAGAACCTCTAATTGGAGTAAGTGTACAAGTGAAAGGAAAAGTAATCGGAACCATTACCGATACTAAAGGCAATTTCTCTTTCAGCACTTCAACACCACCTCCTTTCTCATTAGTAATTACCTCGGTGGGTTATGAAAGTCAGGAAGTAAGCGTTTCAGGCAACAATGCTGCTATCAACATTTCCTTGAAAGAACAGGCCATCTTGGGCCAGGAAGTAGTTGTAGCTGCTTCACGTGTGGAAGAAACCGTGATGAAATCACCGGTTGCCGTTGAAAAAATGGACATCCGTGCTATTCGCGAATCAACCTCTCCTTCATTCTATGATGCACTTGCCAATATGAAGGGTGTTGACATGACCACTCAAGGATTGCTTTTTAAATCTATCAACATGCGTGGATTCGGTGCAACCGGTAACGTCCGTACTGTGCAGATGATTGATGGGATGGACAACCAGGCTCCCGGCTTAAACTTCCCTGTTGATAATATTGTAGGCATGCCAGAATTAGACGTTGAAAGCGTAGAATTACTACCAGGTGCAGCTTCTGCCTTATATGGCCCTAATGCCATCAATGGTTTAATATTGATGAACAGCAAAAGTCCATTCTTATATCAAGGCTTAAGTGCTACTGCTAAAGGTGGTGTAATGAACGCCTCTAATCGCTCTACAGCTACTACTCCTTTCTATGATATGTCTCTACGCTATGCGAAAGCATTCAACGATAAATTTGCCTTTAAAGTAAACTTGTCTTACATAGCCGCAAAAGACTGGGAAGCCACTAATTATACTAACCTGAATCTGGGCGGTTTACAAAATGGTACGCGTGGCGCAGGTGTAAAAAACGACTATGATGGTATGAATATTTATGGTGATGAGATTCAGGCTAATATGACAACCGTTGCCAATGGTTTAGTTGCTGCCGGTTTATTGCCATCTGCTGCTACTGCACTGATTCCTGCTAATACAAATAT
Organism: Emticicia fontis; assembly: GCF_054779675.1. NCBI lineage: Bacteria > Pseudomonadati > Bacteroidota > Cytophagia > Cytophagales > Leadbetterellaceae > Emticicia > Emticicia fontis. The sequence continues at coordinate 231,954 of NZ_BAAGXU010000004.1, read as the reverse complement.
CAGCCGTACAGGTTATTTAGAGAAAGATATGGTTGACTATAATACGAAGAGTTTTAAAACAAATGTTGCACTTCATTATAGATTGAACGAAAAAGTAGAAGCCATTGCACAGGTCAACTATGGCTATGGTACTACTGTTTATACCGGAACAGGTCGTTACTCTTTAAGAAACTTCAACCTTACGCAAGCTAAGCTTGAATTGAAAGGAGATAATTTTACACTGAGAGCCTATACTACTCAAGAACGTTCAGGACAATCGTATTTCTCTGGCTTAACGGCTGTGAATATGCTCAATGAAATTAAGCCTCACGCTACCTGGTTTGGCCAATATGTAGGCGCTTTTGTACAAGCAAGAAGTGGTGGAATGGCTGAGACAGATGCACACCTGGCAGCTCGTGCTGCAGCCGATCAAGGTATGCCGCAACCAGGAACTGCCGCTTATGAAGCATTATTAGATAAATACAGAGAAAAAGCGATTGTTGATGGAGGCGGTGCATTCCTAGACAAAACAAACCTGTATCATGCTGAAGGGGTTTATAACTTCAAAAATCAGATTAAATTTATCGACCTTTTAGGGGGTGCTAATTATAGAGTTTATCAGTTACGTTCGGAAGGAACTCTGTTTGCTGATCAGAAAGATGGCAGAAACGGTACTATTAATATCAATGAATATGGCGCTTTCTTACAAGCTTCAAAAAGTATGTTTGCAGACCACTTCAAACTGACTGCTTCAATCAGATACGATAAAAACCAAAACTTTGATGGCCAATTTACACCACGTGTTTCTGGTGTAGCTTCATTTGGTGACCACAACGTTCGCTTATCTTACCAATCAGGTTTTAGAATCCCGACCACCCAAAATCAATATATTGACCTGAAAACTCCTGCAGGTACATTAATTGGTGGCCTACCTGAATTCAATTCAAGATATAATTTAAGCAATGGTATTTCTTTAGCCGTTTTAAATGATTTTCAGGCGAATCCTTTGAAATACATTACGGCTGATGTAATAGCCAAAGCACAGGCTTATGCAACTCAGGCAGTAACAGCTCAGGCAACACCAGCAATTACTGCAGGGGTTAACGCCGCTATTACTAAACAAGTTGAAGCAGCTGTTACGGCTGCTATTACGCAACAAGTTACTGCAGCTGTTACAGCACAGGTAAATGCGGCAGTGCAGGCGGGGCAAATTCCTGCAGCTAATGCACCTGCGGCTATTCAGGCCGGCGTTGCTGGTGCATTACCAGGTGCTTTAGCGCAAAACCTACAACCGGGTGTTGCTGCGGCTCTACCGGGTGCATTGGCAGCCAACTTTCAGCCCGCTTTTAATGCAGAGTTACAAAAGGTATTAGTTGCTAATGTTCCGGGGGTTACCCAACAGGTTGCTCCTGCATTTGCTTTAGCTACTTTGCCCAAATATCAGGCAAAAACGCTTCAACCAGAGCGTATTCAATCTATCGAAATTGGCTATAAAGGCTTAATTGCTAAAAGATTATTTGTTGATGCTTATTACTACACCAGTACTTACAGAAACTTCATTGGTGGTGTTTCTGTAGTAGTTCCAACTCAACCTGCTGCTGCTGGTTTACCTATCGAATCTGGTGTATCTAGTGCTACTACTCGTCAGGGTTATTCAAGACCTGCCAATACTTCTGAGAAAATCAAAGTAAATGGCTGGGCAATCGGCTTGAATTATTCTTTAGACAAAGGCTTCTTTATTAATGCCAATATCGCTAATAATGAATTGAAAAGATTTGTACCAAGCCCTGAACAACAATACGCGGGCTTCAACACACCTGAATATCGTTATAACTTAGGCTTTGGTAAGAGAATCGGAAGTGGTGATAAATTTGGTTTCAACATCAATTTCAAACATCAGAATGCATTTTTGTGGGAAGCTAGCTTTAACCAACCAACCACTACTGGTTTAACTCTATTTACCAATACTACAGTACCTGCCATCAATAATATCGATGCACAGGTGAGTATGAAACTTCCGGCGATGAAATCGATTATCAAGCTTGGAGGAACAAACATTGGTGGTAAACCATATATACAGGCTTATGGTAGTGCATTAGTAGGTTCGATGTATTATGTAGCTCTATCATTTGATGAGCTTCTGAATAAATAAGATTTTATTAATTTTCATAATTTTCTTTGGTTTAAGTTAAAAAGAGCTTCCGATTGGAGGCTCTTTTTTTATGGTTTCCGATAGAAAATTCGATTTAATTATACATTTTTTCATATTCTGTGCATAACTTTACAACCGCATTTATTAATTAAACAAATAATCATGGATAAGATTAAAGTAGCTAATCCCGTTGTTGAATTAGACGGAGACGAGATGACTCGAATCATCTGGCGTTTTATTAAAGACAAATTGATTCTACCATATGTTGATGTAGATATTAAATATTATGACCTTGGTGTTGAATATCGTGATGAAACCAACGACCAGGTAACCGTCGATGCAGCAAATGCTATTAAAGAATATGGCGTGGGTATCAAATGTGCTACTATTACTCCTGACGAAGCACGTGTAACAGAGTTTAATCTGAAACAAATGTGGAAATCACCAAATGGTACAATCCGTAATATCCTGGACGGTACTGTTTTCCGTGAGCCAATCGTTTGTCAGAACGTACCTCGTTTGGTTTCTAACTGGACCTCTCCTATCATCGTAGGTCGTCACGCTTTTGGTGATCAATACCGCGCGACAGATTTCGTAGTAGATGGCCCGGGCAAATTAACTATGAAGTTTGAAGGTGCTGATGGTACTGTAAAAGAATTTGACGTATATAATTTCAAAGGAGGCGGAGTAGCAATGGGTATGTATAACACAGATGAATCTATCCGTGGTTTTGCACACTCATGTTTCAATGTTGCCCTGAACAAAAAATGGCCTTTGTATTTATCTACCAAAAACACCATTCTGAAAAAATACGATGGTCGTTTCAAAGATATTTTTGAAGAAATCTATCAGGCAGATTATAAAGCTAAGTTTGCAGAAGCGGGTATCGTTTACGAACACCGTTTGATTGACGATATGGTAGCTTCTGCCTTGAAATGGAATGGTTCATTCGTATGGGCTTGTAAAAACTACGATGGCGACGTACAGTCTGATTCAGTAGCTCAAGGTTTCGGTTCATTAGGTTTGATGACTTCTGTATTAGTTACGCCAGACGGTGAAACAATGGAAGCAGAAGCAGCTCACGGAACTGTAACACGTCACTACCGTGACCACCAAGCCGGAAAACCAACATCAACTAACCCGATTGCTTCTATCTTTGCCTGGACTCGTGGATTGGAATTCCGTGGTAAAAAAGATGGCAACCAGGAGTTGATCGATTTCTGCCAGGCTTTAGAGCAAGTTTGTGTTGAAACGGTTGAGTCTGGCAAAATGACCAAAGATTTAGCAGTTTGTATTCATGGTAACAAAGTAAACCATGGCGAACATTACCTATATACTGAAGAGTTTTTGGAAGCATTAGACCAAAACTTGAAAATCAAATTAGGTAAGTAAGATTTTTCTACTTACGGTGCCTCTTTTATACGCCTTGGCTCTTGTAGTCAGGGCGTTTTGTTTTGGGTACCTCTATGGTATGATGTTTGCTGAAATTTTATAATTACCTATCAGGATTATCAGATGAAACCGCGTTTAATAGGCTTATTATACTTTTGCAGCCTCATATGCTCCTTACAAACCATTGCACAAAATGCCATTCAATGGCAGAAAAGCATGGGAGGCAAAAATAACGAATATGCCTATGCCTCTACTCCTACAACCGATGGTGGCTATATTATCGTTGGTTCAACCACAAGCAATAATGATGGAGATGTTCCTGCCTCCAAGGCATTTAATGGCGCTGGTGGTACCGACATCTGGGTGGTTAAAGTAAATAACTGGGGAGAAATACTCTGGTCTAAAACTTTTGGAGGCACAAAAGATGATATTGCAACTGATATAATAGAAACCAAGGATAAAAATATCCTGATTTTAGCTACAACAACCTCAACTGATGGCGACGCCTTGGGTAATGGTACTCGCGGAGGCTTAATTTTATTAAAACTCAAAACCGACGGGAGCATGATATGGCGGAAGGTTTTCGCCGGAGGATTTAATGTTGGTGACTTAGCTTTCACCAAAGCCGATGCTTACTCAAAACCAACTATCAAAGCTACTGCCGACGGTAATTATATTATAGGAGCTAATATACTCCCATTAATTAAGACAGATATATGGTTAGCCAAAATTACTGAAAATGGCCAGACACTATGGTCAAAAACTTATGGCAGCAATCAGAATGATTGGGTGAATGAAGTAATCGTTTGCACGGATGGTGGCTATTTAATGGTAGGAGGAACAGAAGGCAGTAATAGCGAAATACCCGGAGCAGGCAAAGGCTATATTGATATTTATATCTTAAAAATAGATGCTGCTGGCACTTTACAATGGCAAAAAGGCTTTGGTGGCTCAAATCTGGACGAAGCGTTTTCTGGCTTGCAGTTAGCTGACGGTTCTTTTTTTATAGTGGGAGAGAGTAATTCTACTAATGGAGATTTAGCTGAGAATCTAGGCGAAAAGGATGGTTTTATTTTAAAACTAGCTAATAGTGGTTCTCTGCAATGGAAAAAACAAGTAGGAGGAACTTATTCAGATGGACTGTATGCTATCAGACAATCTAACACAGGCAAAGCCTTTGCTTTCGGACAAAGTAATTCAACGATGGGAGGTGTTAAACCAAAGAGTTCTTTTGGTGATGTCTGGATTACTCAGATAGAAGAAAATATTGGGGTTCTGAAAGAAAGTACATTACTCGGCGGAGCCGATATTGAAATCGCTCGTGGAGCTTATCCTACTTCTGATGGTGGTTTTATTGTGGCCGCCAGTGCCAATTCTGTTGATGGAGACTTGACACAAAACAAAGGAAATACAGATTTCTGGCTTATAAAAACAGGTTTACCTTTACCAGCTACTTTAGGCATTTTTTCAGCTGCGTTAACTAACGAACAATATGTAAAACTTTCGTGGACGTCGCTAAACGAAACCAAAGCTAAAAACTTTGTCATTGAACGCAGTTTTGACCTGATCCGATTTACTGTTATCGGTCAGGTAAATGCTACCGGAACAAGTAGTAGCTCAAAATCTTATTCATTTACTGATACAAAACCCATTATTGGTAAAAACTATTATCGTTTAAAATTCTATGATGAGGCCAACAAGGAATTTATCTATAAAACCGTATCGGCTATTGTGGCGCTATTAGCCAATGAAACTGAAACCAATCCTACAATCACGGTTTATCCTAATCCTGTCATAGGTTCTTCTTTTGAGCTAAAATCAACTAAAGAATTAACCGATGTTATCTTCCTTGATGCCAAAGGCATACCCATTGCCATAGAAACAGATGCACTAGATGCTTCTCAAAGTCGGATTTCATTCAAACAAAATCTGAATGCCGGAATCTATTTTCTTATATTAGATACTAAGGGGCATAAAGTGGTTAAAAAATTGATTGTTCCATAAAGCATTTTTTTGCCTACATTTATCATTTAAATCAATATTTCAAGCTGTTTCAAACATCAATCAGAGACTATAGTCGTTATCTGAATTATATATAAACACGAAGATGACCAAACCAATCAGATGGGGTATTATAGGGCTAGGAAAAATTGCAGAGAAATTTGCCAATGACTTAGTGAAAGTGCCTTATACACAATTACATGCTGTTGCATCTACCTCAATAGAACGGGCGCAGGATTTTGCCCAGAAGTTTCATGTACCCTATCATTATGATTCGTATCAGGAGATTTTCAAAACGCCTGATCTGGATGTGATTTATATTGCCACACCCCATAGTTTGCATGCAGAAAACGCAATTCTCTGCCTGAAAAACAAAATGCCTGTGCTTTGTGAAAAACCATTTGCCATGAATCTGAAAGAGGTGCAGAAGATGGTTGACACTGCCCGCGAGAATGATACTTTTCTGATGGAAGCAATGTGGACGAGGTTTATCCCGGTTATTCAGAAAACACAGGAGCTCATTGCCGAAGATAGAATAGGAAAAATAAAGACCATTCATGCTGATTTTGGTTTCGTAGCACCTTTTACACCTGAACGCAGAACCTTAAATCCGGCATTGGGTGGTGGCGCTTTATTAGATATTGGTATCTATCCTGCTTATTTAAGTCTTTTACTGTTAGATTACCCAACAGCTATTCATGCCGTAAGTACATTCGGACAAACAGGAGTTGATGAAACCACCAGCTTTGTTTTCAAGTATCCACAGGCAACAGCATTAATGAATGCAACCTTTGCATCTCGCACACGTACAGAAGCATTAATATATGGAGAAAAAGGGTATATTCATTTACCTGAACGTTTTCATGAAAGTAGAACGGTGGTACTTTATGAAACTGATAAAGACCCTATAACCTTTACTTTTGAGAGAGAAAGCCGGGGATATAACTTTGAAATTGAAGAAGTAAACAATTGCCTTAGAAACAACAAAAAGGAAAGTGTAAAAATGCCGCTTTCGATGAGTGTGAAGTTGATGAGCCTGTTGGATGAAATCCGCCTGAAAGCAGGTATTAAATATGACGGGATTGACGATTGAGTTATTCTCAGGTAAAGTTTTTAATAAATATACAGAAAAAATAAGCCTTGGCGAGATTCACCAAGGCTTATTTTTTTATAGACTAAACTCTTAATATTGATCTGTTACACCGAAGAAGAATGAACCTTCTATAGCTGCGTTTTCATCTGAATCTGAACCGTGAATAGCGTTTTCTCCCATAGATTTTGCATATTTTTTACGGATAGTACCTTCTGCTGCATTTGCCGGATTTGTTGCTCCGATTAAAGTACGAAAATCAGTTACCGCATTGTCTTTTTCTAAAATCATTGGAACGATTGGTCCCGAAGACATCATTTCGCACAATTCACCATAAAAACCTCTTTCTTTATGTACTTCGTAAAATTTACCCGCTAAAGCAGGGGTCAATTGAGTCTTTTTCATAGCTACGATTCTGAAGCCAGCTGCCTCAATCATAGCTATGATTCCACCAATATGATTATCAGCCACTGCGTGAGGTTTAATCATTGTGAAAGTTCTGTTACTTGCCATATCTTTAGTTTTTTGAATTTTCGTAAAAGTACTGAATTTAACTTAACTGTATACGTTTTATTAAGATTATGTAAAAATTTAAGACTTTGAATTAATAAAAACCCATTTGTCTTTTATTCAACAAATGGGCCTTTAATATGTCATTAAAGAGTGTTGGTATCACCCATACCCTCCGCGGAACTTATAGGTGCTCGCAACTTTATCAATAGCTACGATATAAGCCGCCAGTCGCATCGAAACTTTATGCTTCTGTGATGTTTCAAATACTTTATCAAAAGCATCTTTCATCATGCGGTCGCAACGGCGGTTTATTCTGTCTAATGCCCATTTATAACCAATACGATTCTGTACCCATTCAAAATAAGAAACCGTTACACCACCTGCATTCGCTAAAATATCCGGCACAACCATAATTCCTTTTTCATTGATAATATCATCAGCACTGGCAGAAGTAGGGCCGTTAGCTCCTTCTACAATCAATTTAGCTTGTATATGCGCCGCATTTTCATGTGTTATTACGTCTTCTTTTGCCGCCGGAACCAATACATCTACATTCAGCGCCAATAAATCTTCATTACTTATCAATTCTGCTTCTTTAAAGCCTTCCAGACTACCTCTATTCGCATTACGGTAGGCAATCGCTTTCTCTATATCAATACCTTTGGCATTGTAATATGCACCAGATATATCACTGATACCACAAATAGTTACACCCTTTTCTTGTAGCAACTGTGCTGCATGCGAACCCACATTACCAAAGCCTTGTACAGCCGCAGTAGTTCTATAAGGATTCAAACGTAATTTCTCCATGCCCGAAAGCGCTGAAACCATTACCCCACGTCCGGTGGCTTCTGTACGGCCTAATGAACCACCCAATACCAGTGGTTTTCCGGTTACAACCGCATTTACCGTCATGCCTTTGGCTTTTGAGTACTCATCCATCAACCAGGCCATTTCACGTGGACCTGTTCCCATATCCGGTGCTGGAATATCCTTATCAGGACCAAATATATCAAGCATTGATAAGGTATAAGCTCGCATCAAACGTTCCATTTCACCAGAAGACATTTCTCTTGGGTTGCAGGCAATTCCGCCTTTAGCTCCCCCATAAGGTATATCCACCACCGCACACTTCCAGGTCATCCAGGCCGCTAAAGCACGCACTTCATCAATATTTACTGCCGGATCAAAACGAATCCCCCCTTTACTTGGCCCTAAAATCGTTGAGTGAATCACCCGGTATCCTTCAAAGACCTTTATTTGCCCGTTATCCATCGTCACAGGCAATCCAACTGTTACTTGACGCGCAGGAACTTTCAGGATATAATACATCTCTTCGCTGATTCCTAAAATCTTTACTGCTGCATCAAACCTTGACATCATTGACTCCAAAGGATTTTCTGTATCCTTAATCGGAGCCGGTTCTATGTAATTCATAATAGAATTTTCTATTGTTGATGATTTTTTTAGGGTGCAAACTTAGAAAAAAGAAAGTATTTCTTAAAATTGTTAAATTTTACAAAAACTTAACTTTCTCTTAATTTTTAGACTTATACTTTAGTCCTGAACTGACAATTTTATCGTTCGCCAAATAATTTACTGTTTTTGAATAATTACCTTTAAATAAATTTTTTTGAGGGTTTGTCAATATTTTAATTGGGCGGTTGCTTAAACGGGCAAAAAACGCTATCTTTGTGGCGTTTTTTTAGAGTATGTACCCAATTTTAACAATTTACTGCATTACGATTATGGCCGTAGTTGAAGAAAAAACCCGTTATTCAGAAGAAGAACTGAGGGAGTTTGAGGTAATCATTACCAACAAATTGGAAGCAACAAGAAATGAGTTGAACTTTATTAAAGAAACGCTAAGTCGTAAAAATGACAACGGTACTGATTACACATCAAGCAGCACAAAACTATTGGAAGATGGTGCTGATGTAAGTGAAAAAGAACAATTGAGTCAATCGGCTGGACGTTTACAAAAGTTTGCTCAGCAATTGGAAGCTGCATTAATCCGGATTAAAAATGGTACTTACGGTATTTGCAAAGATACCGGTAAATTGATACCAAAAGAGCGCTTGAGAGCAGTGCCGCACACGCAGCAAACTATTGAAGCTAAATTAAAAGCGTCGAACTAATCTTTTTCGACCACCTTATTAAATAAATGCCTTAAAATAATAGAGAAAAGGTGTCAACCACACTCTTTGAACGGAATTTTTAAGGTTTGTAGATTCTTTGTCTATACAAAAAGCCTCTGTGTCAGAGGCTTTTTGTATTTTTAGCTGGAAATTACCTTAATTGCTAAATAAACTACCCCCATTCTTCATGAAAAAAGTACTACTCTTACTCTTCATCATTGTAAACTCATACACTTACGGACAAGTAGCCGATAGTTATTACTTGCCGCAGGACGTAAAGTATGACCCTAAAATTCCAACACCGAAACAATTCCTGGGCTATCAGGTAGGCGAACAGCACGTAACACCCTACGAGCAATATGCCTATATGAGAGAATTGGCTCGTTTGTCAGACAGGTTTAAAGTTGAGGTATACGGCAAAACCTTTGAAAACCGTGAGCTTTTATTGTTGACTGTTACTTCGCCTAAAAACCATTCACAGTTAGAACAAATAAAAGCAGAGCATCAGAAATTGGTTAATCCTTCTCAATCAGGTAGTGTAGATACCAAAAAAATGCCGATTGTGGTCTGGATGGGCTATTCGGTACATGGCAATGAGCCTAGTGGTACGAACTCAAACCTGATGTCGGCCTATTACTTAGCCGCAGCACAGGGAGCAAGTGTAGACTCCTTGTTGAATGAAGCCATTATCTTAATCGACCCTTGTATTAATGCTGATGGTGGTAACAGATTTGCGACCTGGGTAAATATAAACAGAAGCAACACGCTTGTAAGCGATATAAACAGCCGGGAGTTCAGCGAAACATGGCCGGGTGGACGTACCAACCACTACTGGTTTGACCTGAATCGTGACTGGCTCTATCAACAAATGCCTGAAAGTAAAGGTCGTTTAGTAAAGTTTTATGAGTGGAGACCGAATATTTTAACCGACCACCACGAAATGGGAAGCGCTTCTTCTTTCTTTTTCCAACCAGGTATTCCTGCCCGCACGCACCCACTTACTCCCAAAAGCAATATTGAATTGACAGCCAAAATAGGCAAATTCCATGCCGCCGGCTTAGACAAGATTAATTCGGCTTATTATACGCAGGAAAATTACGACGATTTCTATTATGGTAAAGGTTCTACTCTACCCGATGTGAATGGTTCAATCGGCATTTTGTTTGAGCAGGCTTCTTCTCGCGGGCATTTACAGGAAACATCAAATGGTTTGTTGAGTTTTCCTTTTACGATTCGTAATCAGGTATCGGCCACTATGTCAACCCTAAAGGCAGCCAGAGCCATGCGTGTAGAGTTATTAGAGCATATGCGTAATTTCTATAAAGAAAGCTCTACCGATGCCGTGAAAGCCTATGTTTTTGGTGGAAGCAAGGATGCCGTAAAAACCTGGGAAATGATAAATATGTTGAAAAGAAACCAGATTGATGTTTATAAACTGGGTAAAGACGAAACGATAGATGGTACTTCATTCGATAAAAATGCTTCCTATGCCGTGCCTATGAATCAGCCACAACATAGATTGATTAAATCATTGTTTGAGAAACGCACCAAGTTTGAGGATAGCCTATTTTATGATATTTCGGCATGGTCGCTCCAATATTGTATGAACACCCCAACAGCAGAAGCCAAAGGCTCTGTTTCTTTAGGTGAAAAAGTAAGTGTGAATGAGTTTCCGAAAGGAAAGGTAGTGGGTAGCAGCACTTATGCTTATTTCTTTGAATGGAATAGCTATTATGCCCCAAGAACAGCCTATGAATTACTCAAAAAAGGCTATACTTTAAAGGTAGCGGTTGAGCCATTAACAGCCATTGTCAATGGAAAAGAACAGAAGTTTGATTATGGCACTATTCAGATTGTTTGCAATGGAAGCGACCCTAGCGACATATTGAAAACGCTCGCTGAAAGAGATGGTGTTGACTTTTATGCTACGGCAACAGGCTTAACACCTAATGGTATTGACTTAGGCAGTGAGAAATTCCGTCGTTTGAAACAACCCAAAGTATTAATGTTGGCCGGACCGGGTGTAAATGCTAATGATGCAGGTGAAATATGGCATTTGTTAGATACAAGAATCAATATCCCGCTTACATTCTCAGATATTGAAACAGCCAACCGTGTAAATCTGGATAAATATACCCATATAGTGATGGCCGGAGGTGGTTATAACAATCTGTCAGACGAGAAAATTAAACGCTTTGTGCAAGGTGGTGGTGTATTGGTAGCCATGACAGAAGCGGCAGAATGGGCAGCTAACAAGAAAATAGCTTCCATCACCGTAAAAGCACGCCCAACAAATGATGGGGCAGAAAAACGCCCTTACTATCTGCAAGAAAAATATAGTGGTGCTATGGAAACAGCAGGGACTATATTTGAAGCGAAAATAGACCCGACTCACCCGATCTGCTTTGGTTATGCACAAGATAAACTAGCTTTGTTTAAGGATAATAATATCTTCTTTGAAGACACTAAAAACCCGTATAATACGCCACTTATTTTTACGAATAACCCCTTGATAGCCGGATATGTACATCCTAAAAATGAAGCCTTAATCAAAAATTCTCCGGCAGTGATTACACAGACTTTGGGTGCAGGGAAAATCATATTAATGTCTGAAAACCCGAATTTCAGAGCATTCTGGTATGGAACTAATAAACTATTCCTTAACAGCCTTTTCTTTGGTCATATTATTGGTGGCGGAAGATTTGTTGGAGAGGAATAATTGATAATTAGCTATTCTGAAAGCTCTTTCAAGTTCTCTTGAAAGAGCTTTTGCTTTTAATAACATCAATATTTAGAAACAAAATTTACTAGCAGGCTATAATTATCACACACATATTTTATATTTATCAATAAATACCCCTATCAAACTAATTTAAACACTAATCTATTACACAAATGATCAAGAAAATTCTCCTAGGGCTTGGTGTCATTCTGATACTCATTCAGTTTATCCGTCCTGAAAAAAATGAATCTAATGAGAAAACACACGATATTTCTACCAAATATGCAGTTCCGACCAATGTGAATCATTTATTAGCCGTAGCTTGTAACGATTGCCATAGCAACAAAACTACTTATCCTTGGTATTCACAAATTCAACCTGTAGCGTGGTGGATGAATCATCATATAGAAGAAGGCAAAGGCGAGCTTAATTTTTCTACTTTTACTTCACGTCCTATTGCTGTGCAAAATCATAAATTTGAAGAGATTATAGATGAAGTTGATGAAAAAGGAATGCCTTTAGAATCTTATACTGCTCTGGGTTTCCATAAAGAAGCTAATCTGAGTGATGAAGAAAGAAAGGTCATAATCGATTGGGCTAAGGCACAAATGGATACCTTAAAAGCACATTATCCTGCTGATAGCTTGGTACTTAAAAGAAGAACTCCTCCGCCTGCTAAGTAATAGCGGGTTCTGAATCATATTTAAAAATAAGTGAAGCGGCTATTTATTAACCGCCGCTTCACTTAATGTAATACTTCCACTTCCGGCATCAATAGTAGCTTCTAAGCCAACCGGAACGGTAAATTTATCTTTAATATGCCCTATCATTGCTCCTGAAAAAGAAGGAATCTTTAAAGGCTTGATATGGTCTTCAAAAATATCTTCCATCGTTAATGAGCCATAGCCGCCTTTCGAAGGTGGACAATCTGTACATTTTCCAAACACAAAGCCTGAAAGCTGATTGAGTATACCTGCCAGTTTTAATTGGGTAATCATCCGGTCAATGCGGTAAAGGTCTTCACCTACATCTTCTAAAAACAAGATACTGCCTTTAAAATCCGGCAAATAAGGAGAGCCTACAATATGGCTTAATACGGTAAGGTTTCCACCAATTAATCTTCCTGTGGCTTTCCCTCCATTAATTGTATAAATTCTATCGTCAACTTGTACCAGATTATCTCCTTTGCTTGTTGGATTATCCATTTGCACTACATTACCTTCAATAAGCATATTTTTGAAGTTGTCGACTGAGAACTTATTCCATGTAGAAGAACCCACAGGGCCATGAAAGGTAATAAGACCTGTTTTGGCATAAATACCCAGTAACAAGGCTGTAATATCACTATAACCAATAAAAACCTTTGGATTCTGTTGAATGGTTTTATAATCTAGTAGTGGCAGTATTCTGGCGCAACCCCAGCCCCCATGCATCGCCATAATTCCGTTGATACTCTTATCCGCAAACATTTTGTTAATATCTGCTGCCCGGTCTTCGTCGCTACCCGCCAGATAGCCGTATCTATCAAATATGTGATCGCCTTTTTTTACTTTAAAGCCTAATACTTCTAAACTCTCAATGGTTATCTGAACATCTTCTTTAACAAAAGCAGAGTACGCAGGACACACCAAGCCTATCGTATCGCCTTTTTTCAAGGCAGCAGGTTTTAAGGTTTTTACTTTAGTATCTGAGAAAGAAAAATTCATATTAGCCAAGCCCAGACTTGCTAATAAAGTAGAGTTAAGAAAATGGCGACGATTAGTCATTGATTATAATGAAGTAGGATTTCTTAAAAGATTTATCAATGCAAAGTAAACAAAAAAAGGGCTTGATGAACGATTCACCAGGCCCTTTCCCAAATTTTGTTATACTATTACTCTACAGTAATGGTTTCTTTCATCAAGATAACCAGATCTTTATCATTTACTTCTTTAATTCTGTCAGCCAAATCAAGGAAACGGCTATAAGCATCATCAATCTCAGGTTTCTCCAATTTATATCCTAAAATTTCAAGACGATGTTTCAAAGCATGGCGGCCACTTCTGGCTGTCAATACGATAGAAGATTTATCAACCCCTACTTCTTGCGGATTGATAATCTCGTAGTTTTCGGTATGCTTTAAGAAACCATCCTGATGGATTCCAGACGAGTGTGCAAAAGCATTGCGTCCAACAATCGCTTTATTGGCTTGTACAGGCATTCTCATGGTTTGAGAAACCAGGTTACTCAAAGGAGAAAGCAATGTACTTTCAATATTAGTATGTAATCCTAAAGATTTATGTACTTTCAGAATCATCGCTACTTCTTCTAACGAAGTATTTCCTGCACGCTCACCTATACCGTTTATCGTTACCTCTACTTGTCTTGCACCAGCCTGGATACCTGCAATTGTATTAGCCGTAGCCAAACCTAAATCGTTATGATTATGCATCGAAATGATTGCTTTATCGATATTAGGCACATTATTCATGATGTATGAAATGCGCTCAAACATTTCATGAGGCAGTACATATCCGGTAGTATCCGGTAAGTTTACTACTGTTGCACCTGCTTTAATTACTTCGTCAGTTAGTTTTGCCAAAAATTCCAGATCAGCACGACCAGAATCTTCTGCGTAAAACTCTACATCTTCTACAAACTTTTTAGCATGCTTTACCGCCGCAATAGCTTGCTCGATAATCTGTTCGCGGGTACTATTAAATTTATGTTTAATATGGATATCAGATGCCCCGATTCCGGTATGGATACGTGGGCGTTTAGCAAATTGAAGTGCTTCTGCAGCGGCCTCAATATCGCCTTTAATCGCTCTTGACAGGGCACAAACGGTTGGCTCGGTTACAGCTTTTGATACTTCCACAACCGACTTGAAATCACCGGGACTTGAAATAGGGAAACCTGCTTCAATAATATCGACACCCAGTTTTTCGAGTTGTTTAGCAATCATTACCTTTTCATCGGTTGTTAACTGACAACCGGGAACTTGTTCTCCATCTCGTAAGGTGGTGTCGAAAACATAAATCTTTTGGCTCATCGCTGAATGAGGTGTTTAGTTATTTTTACTACTTCTTTTTACTCGCAAAAAAGCCCTTTCTCACTGAGTGTAAGAAAGGGCTTTTGATTTATACAAAGTCTCCGTTTCTCACACTGTATAGCTGAGTAGAAGGAGAAGTGAAATTGCGATTGCTGTTTGTTTCAATGGGTTTTGAATTTTCCAAGGACACAAATTTAGTAGAATATTTTTTTCTGGCAAAGACTTCCAAACATTTTTTTCAATCCAAAAACTCACATTAAAATTTCAGGCCCAATCTTAGAAAAATTATATCGTTCTTTTTCTTCTATAATACGAATAACCTGATGATAAGGACTATTTGTCTAATTTAATATATCTGCCATACTTTGTTTATTATAATTTAATAAAGCAATAAATGATTGACTATAAATTGTTTAGCCTATTGCTTTTTTCAGTTTTTTAGAATTGAATTATAGATTTCAAATTACTTTATTCG
Source organism: Emticicia fontis (assembly GCF_054779675.1). Lineage (NCBI taxonomy): Bacteria > Pseudomonadati > Bacteroidota > Cytophagia > Cytophagales > Leadbetterellaceae > Emticicia > Emticicia fontis. The sequence continues at coordinate 216,461 of NZ_BAAGXU010000004.1, read as the reverse complement.
GTAATTCTCATAAATAGTTATTACTTTTGCGAGATTCTCAAGGCAAAGAAATATTTTATTTTAAATATGCACAGAAAAACCAAAATTGTAGCTACCGTAGGGCCTGCTTCAGAAAGTGAAGAAATGATACTGGCCTTAGCCAAAGCTGGCGTAAATGTTTTCCGTTTAAACTTCTCACATGGAACACACGAAGATCATCAGGCACGTATTGACCGAATTCGCAAAGTAAATGCCGAGCATGGTTTCAAATGTGCCATCTTACAGGATTTACAAGGGCCGAAAATCAGAATTGGTTTAATGGAGAAAGGAAATGAGGGAGTTGAGATTTTTGCAGGTGATAAATTAGTTTTTACCAACGAAGATATAGTAGGAAATGGCCAACGTGTAAGTACACCATATAAAGGTATGTACAGAGACGTACAATTGGGTGAAAGAATTTTGATGGACGATGGTAAACTAGAAGTAAAGGTAGTAGGCGTTGATGGGATGGACGTAATTACCGAAGTAGTTTACGGTGGTCTATTGAAACAAAAGAAAGGTGTAAACCTTCCGAATACCAATATTTCGCAACCATCAGTTACTGACAAAGACTGGGAAGATCTGAAATTTGGTTTGAAAAATGATGTAGACTGGATTGCGCTATCGTTTGTGAGAACAGCGGAAGAAATTATAGATATCCAGAAGTATATTCGGGAACAAGGCAGCGAAGCAAAAGTAATTGCTAAAATGGAAAAACCAGAAGCAGTTACGAATATGGATTCTATCATTGCCGCTACTGATGGTATCATGGTCGCTCGTGGTGATTTGGGTGTTGAGATTCCATCGGAAGATGTGCCTATGATTCAGAAACGTATGGTCGAAAAATCAAATCTGGCAGCTAAACCAGTAATTGTTGCTACACAAATGCTTGAAAGCATGATTGACAGCCCTCGCCCGACACGTGCCGAGGTAGGTGACGTAGCCAATGCCGTATTAGATGGTGCTGATGCTGTGATGTTAAGTGCAGAAAGTGCCTCGGGTAAATACCCGATATTGGCCGTACAAACAATGGTTAATACTATTCTGAAAGTAGAGCACGATGAAGACGCAGATGCTAAGAAATTGTATTATCGCCATCATACACGTGTTACTGAGGCTGATTATGTATCGGATGAAAAAGAAAATGATAATGTAGTAATGACTGCATCCAGATTAGCCCGTGACCTAAGAGTAAAAGCTATTATCGGCATTACTACTTCGGGTTATACAGCGGTTCGTTTGTCTCATCACAGACCGAAAGCTAATACATTTATTTTCACAGGTAACGAAAAACTTTTGACTCAATTGAGCCTTTACTCAGGTATCAATGCGTTTAAATACAATCACCTACAAGATAAAACTGTAGAAGAAGTGGTAGCTAATATCCGCGATTTTCTGGTAGAAAAAGGAGAGTTAGAAACCGGTGATTTGTTTATCAATACCCTAAGCATGCCTTTACAGGAAAACAATCGTACGAATACGATAAAGCTTAGCAAAGTAGAATAATACTAATCTGAATCAAATACATAGAAGGGCTCATCTTAACAGATGGGCTTTTTTATTGCCCTTAGCTTAGAAGCTTAAGGTTAATTGCCGGCCCAGCATCTCATCTTCAAATTCTAGGTTAGATAAGTAAATTCCTAGCAAACGCACACCTTTGGGCATAGGAAGTAAGGCATGAAGCATTTCGTATGAGATTTTTGCGAGCAATTTCTCTTCCAGAATAGGCAATTGAGAAGTACGGCTACGGGTGATGCTTTCAAAATCGGCGAATTTTATCTTTAAGGTGATAGTTTTGCCATAGGCTTTTATTCTCGTCATGCGTCGCCAGATTTGCTCTAGAATATCGTCTATTTCTCTGTACAAGTCGTCAGGCTCAGTAAAATCTCTATCAAACGTATTCTCTACACCGATAGACTTTCTGATGCGGTCGGGACTTACCTGTCGGTTATCCAGCCCTTGCGCTATTTCGAAATAATACCTACCTACTTTACCGAAATGATTGGTCAGGAAATCTATGCTTTTAGCTTTCAGGTCTTTGCCTGTAAAAATGCCCATTTTGTGCATTTTCTCTGCTGTTACTCTCCCAATGCCGTGAAACTTGTTGATTTCCAGTTCTTCTACAAACTTTTCAGCTTGGGCTGGTTTTATCACGAATAAGCCATCCGGTTTCTTATAGTCTGAGGCTATCTTGGCTAAAAACTTATTGACCGAAACGCCAGCTGATGCCGTTAAACCTGTTTTTTCTTTGATACGTACTTTTATTTCCTGTGCTATCTCTGTAGCCGTATCCATACCTTTCAGGTTCTCGGTTACATCCAGATAAGCTTCATCTAAAGAGAGTGGCTCAACCAAAGGTGTATATTCCAGAAAAATTTCTCTGATTTCGTTGGATACCTGCTTATAGACTTCAAATCGTGGCCTCACAAAAATCAATTGCGGACATTTTTGCTTGGCAATCCGGGAAGACATAGCCGACCGAACGCCAAATTTCCGGGCTTCATAACTGGCAGCGGCTACCACGCCACGTTCACTGCTTCCACCTACGGCAATCGGTTTGCCTCGCAAATCGGCAAAATCTCTTTGCTCTACCGAAGCGTAGAAAGCATCCATATCGATATGTATGATTTTGCGAGTCAATTTGGAGATTATGGAGTTTATAAATTAACCTAAGAAAAAATACCAAAAAATAATTAATAAGACAGAACTCTTGTCTAGCTAAGCGATATTTGTGAATTTTGCAATTAACTGTGACTCTATTTGTTCCTATTTTATTTCATTAACATGAAGCTGTTCCTTTTTTGTCTATTTCTTCAGTTATTTTTTGCCTTTTCTACGTTTGCTCAAGATATTATAGAATGGTCTCCTGATTATAAAGTAACAATTGCTGATTTTAAATCTAAATCAACTCAGATTGGCGATGTAAATCATTACAGTGTTTTGCTTGCTGCCCGTATGGACTTTTCTTTTTATATGAGTTCGTATGAATTTATGTTTACTAAGAATTTCAATTCAAAAGTTGCAACAATCTTTACAAAAAGCGCCTCTGTGCTTATTGCTCCAGATAGTATTTTTTCCCTAAAACTTGTAAAATATGCGCAATTGAGTTTTGATTTAACTGAACTGTACGCCAGAAAATTCAGAAAAAACTTATACGAAAGCAAAGGATTTTTATCGGAAGTAAACTTTTTTCAGGAGGCATATAAACCAATAGAAATAGAATATAATGCAAAAATTGCTGAGATAGGAAAATTAACAAACTTGGGACAATCTGAAACCAGTATAGAAGAGGCACATCAGCTGATATTAAAAGAGATAGAAGAGTTACCCGATTTCTGTAAAACCTGCAAGCCTAAGAAGAAAAAATAATTTCTAGGGAATATCTCCATTATTATTCATCATTTTCGAACATTTGTTCAAAGAGTATTCGCATTAAATTTCGCATTTACCTTATATATTTCAAACATAATCCTTTAATGAAAAGAATTTTATTCTCAATTGCTGTTGTAACTATTTCTCTTTTTCAATTTAGCTGTGGTACAACTGTGCCCTTATTATCAAACCGAAAATCGTATGAAGTTGATACTGCCTCTGTTTATCATTTACCGAGTATGATTACATCCATAGCAAAGGCTAATCGTCAGGAATTTAACGAAATTTACTCAGACTCTTCATTAAACATCAGAAGTCGTGATTTTAATCAACATCTTCCTAAGTATATGACACCTGTATCTTTCGAATTTAAGAATCCAGAAGAAGAACAAGAGATGATTAAAAGTTTTTTTGATATAATAAACATGGTTGAAAGGGAAAAAAAAATTAAAGGAATCAAACTAAGTAGTTACCTGGTCAATTATTTAGAGAGCAAAAACACGAAATATCTTATTCTCACTTTTCAGGCAGGATTCACCCGCACAGCAAGTAATTACGGCACACAAGTAGCCAAAGGTCTTGGTATCGGGCTTCTTACGCTGGGTTTAGTAAGGCCTATACCCATCAAATCTAACTCTACCATTGTTTGTTGCGTATTAGATACAAGAAATAAGAATATTGCTTTCTACAGGAAACGAACCGCTGAGGTTGAACCTGTTGATGAAAAGGTAATTAACCGCCAGATCAGGATTATTATAGATAGTTGGCTTACAGCTAGCCGATGATTGTTTGCTATGTTTCAAATTTTTATTAGTGCACATTATTGTAAATACATTGAAGCTGTGAGAGATCAGAGTAGTTTTAGCTTTTACTCAGATTGGGTTCTTTATGAAAAAAAAAGGAAAGCTATTCATTAACCTTACTTAATATATTTACCCTAAAAATACTACGATGGCGATTCCGAAGAAATTTCTTATAAACAGAGAAGAAGATTATCATACGCATTATATTGGAAAGTACAACAACGGTAATCAGTTTTTTGGTTATGAGACTTTTTTATTTAAGCCACCTCTCCCACCTAATGAAGATTGGCAAAAATACAGGAAAGAGTATGTAGTTTTATATATTTTTGACTACAAAGGTAATTTCATTGATTTTAAGTACTGGTATGCCGGCACAACATCTGAGAATAAAGACACTAATGCAGCTTTAGAACTCATGATTGAAAGTGTAGGGCAGTATGAGTTTTGCGATATTATTGTAAAACCCTTCGAAGTAGAAATTGATGGTGAAATTTTCGGTTTAATTCCAAATGAAGAAGATGAATCTATTGAATTGATGCCAAGTAGTACAATTGCCTTTTTTTCTCCTTGGGATGGTTCCTATGATACATAATTAATAAATTCACCCTTAAATAAGTTTATTGCTATTCTCTGGGTTCCATTTCTTAACCCCATTTTGATTTTACCCTTAGTTTTCAGACCTTTGCGTTTCAATCATTGAACCATACTTCAAGGCTTTTACCTGTTAGAGACCTTGTACCATTTTATATCCGAAGAAAAAATAATGAAACTAAGCGTTGTTATTCCTGCTTATAACGAACAAGAAAGTATTCCTGAAACACTTCGCGCTTTATACGCTACGCTCAAAAAATACGATATTCCGCACGAAATCTGGGTAACGAATGATAATTCGAAAGACCAGACGTTGAATGTATTACATGAACTTTCGAGAGAGATTCCAACCTTAGTTTTTGAAACCAATAAAGGGCCTAATGGATTCGGGTATGCCGTTCGCTATGGATTAGAACGCTTTTCAGGTGATTGCGTAGCCGTTTTTATGGCCGATATGTCTGACGACCCGGAAGATTTAGTACAATACTACAAAACCATGCTTAGTGAGAATGTAGACGCAGTATATGGTAGCCGTTGGGTAAAAGGAGGAAAAGTGATCGATTATCCGCCTTTAAAGAAGTTTATTAACCGTATCGCCAATTTCATTATTAAAAACATGATGGGTATCAAGTATAACGATACCACGAATGCTTTTAAACTCTATAAAAGAGAAACCATTGAGGGCATCAAGCCCTTTTTATCTCCTCACTTCAATTTAACGGTTGAGCTGCCACTCAAAGCTATTGTAAGAGGTTATACCTATGCCGTGGTGCCTAATAGCTGGACAAACCGCAAATACGGTGAATCGAAATTGAAGATTAAAGAAATGGGTAGCAGGTATTTCTTTATCCTGATGTATTGCTGGATTGAGAAACACTTCTCTCGTGGAGATTATATGAAGAAATAAAAAGAAAGGCTCTTAGCGAAAACTAAGAGCCTTTTTTATGATTATTGATTCTTTTCAGAACCCTGTATTTTAGAAGCGCCTTTCTGCGGAAGACCCGGCTGTGTAATTTCAAAGTTTTCTTTAGCTTTGGCATCTGCTACAATTTTGCGTACATCAGCTAAAAGTTTTTTGGCATCATATACTACTCCATCTTTTACAGTATATTTTACGCCACCAACTCTCACTACCTCGTTCTTCTCATTTACTCTGATTGCGCCTGTACCGTAAAGAGTTTTCAAATTGGCCAATGGGTTTTCTTCAGTTATCACGAAATCAGCAAATTTACCTACTTCTACAGTACCAATCTGGTCGGCCATGCCCAAAGCTTCTGCTCCTTTCAAAGTAGCGGCCCTGATTACTTCTAACGGGTGGAATCCTGCTTCGCGTAATAATTCTAATTCTCTGATATAAGCAAAGCCATATAGTTGATAAATAAATCCTGAATCTGAACCTGTGGTTACACGTCCGCCTCGGTTTTTATATTCATTCACAAAACGCATCCAGATACGGTAATTTTCTTTCCAGGCTACTTCCTGCTCTGTTCCCCAGTTAAGCCAATAAGACCCATGAGAAAGGCGACTTGGGCCATAAAAACGCCAAACCGAAGGCAAAGTATATTCATCATGCCATTCTGCCCTGCGAGCCAGCATCAATTCACGGTTTGCCTCATAGATGTTAAAGGTTGGATCAAGCGTAAAATCCAGTTTCAACAACTCATCCATTACCTGATACCATTTGGCCGACCCCGGTTCTGCTGCTTGTTTCCATAGCTTTCCGGCTTCTTCAAAACGGTTTTGCTCGTTATTATAATTATAATCCGGCGGATAGTTCTGTAAAGTCCTTTCGTCAAATAGAGCTTCCGGTAAACCATACCAGTGTTCCATGGTTGTTAAGCCTGCTTTAGCAGTAGCCAATACATTCATACGCCCTACTTCTAATTGAGCATGATGGCACGCTGATCGTAAACCTATTTTCTTATTCTCTTCCAAAGCTGCTCTGAATACATCAGGCGATGCGCCAAAGAACTTGATACCGTCAGCTCCTTTCGCTGCATTGTCTCTTACCCATTGGCGAGCTTCTTCGGGTGTATTAATTGGTTTGTCTGACCCCATGCCAAAGGCAGTATAAGCTTTGATACGTGGAGCCGTTATTTCATTCTTTTCGCTTTTCTTTTTCTGGTCGAGTGTCCAATCTAAACCATTTCCTGCCGAAGGGTCACGTATAGTGGTAATACCATGCGCTAACCATAGCTTAAAAACATATTCTGCCGGAGTACCTTGTGATTTCCCTCCTATATGGCCGTGCATATCTACAAAGCCCGGCATCAGATACATGCCTGTACAATCTAATTCCTTATCGCCTGCATTCAGTTTCGGGCGTCGGCCTTCTTCAATAGGCACACCCGGATAACCTACCTGACGAATCTGAGCAATTTTGTTTTTTTCTACTACAATATCAACCGGACCAACTGGTGGCGCACCAGTACTATTGATTAATATAACGCCTCTGATAATTAAACGATTGGCATATTCGCCCTCGGCTCTTGGTGGAGCTTTTTCAATCTGGGCGACTAAAGTAGTTGTAATGAAGCTGAGGAGAAATGTAATTTTTTTATGCATAGTTAGTTCAGGTTTTTAACAAAAATAATCAGGTTTTGGTATAATTCTATTGGAATCTAAAAAATAATCAATTTGAAAGTGGCTATATTCGAAAAATACAATCTTATTTCGGCAATTTCATTCCATTTCCTTAAATTGCACCATTTTTCCACCATATGAATCTTCGAAAAAGACAAAGGTTCTCTCATTCAAATCTATGGAAATAATAGGCTTTGGCTTGGCTTTTTTGATTGGAATTACCCTGGGATTGATTGGTGCCGGAGGCTCTATTCTTACCGTAACTGTATTGGTATACATCATGGGTATCAGTCCAACTACGGCTACTACTTACTCGCTTTTTATTGTAGGTGTTAGTTCACTAGTAGGCTCTATTGATTATTTAAGAAAAGGGTTAATTGATGTTCGTAAGGGATTATATTTCTCTTTTCCTGCCTTTATTATGGTATTTATTATGCGGAAATTTATAATGCACCGCATTCCAGAGGTAATCTATCAGTTTGAAAGCTTCACTTTTACCAAAAACCTGATGGTGATGTTGCTTTTTGGTTTGCTGATGATTGGAGCCTCTTATTCCGTTATCAAAACCCGTAAGGAAGCCAAAGAATTGATAAAACCGAACGTAAGCTATTGGATTATATTTCTGGAGGGTATAATCGTAGGGATATTAACCGGGTTTGTTGGTGCAGGTGGCGGTTTCATGATTATTCCGGCTTTGGTTATTTTTGCCCAGTTACCGATGAAAGAGGCCGTAGGAACCTCATTATTAATTATTACCATTAATTCTTTGTTCGGAGCAATAGGCGATTTCTCAGCCGGTGTCGTATTAGATTGGGGATTTCTTCTGAAATTTGTGGGATGCACCATTAGTGGTGTATTGGTGGGTAGTTATTTATCAAAAAGAGTAGACGGAGAGAAACTAAAACCGGCTTTCGGTTGGTTTATCCTAGTAATGGGCTGTTGGATTATTATTAAAGAAACGCTATTAAAGTAAAACCAGATGAATAAAGTAGAAGCTGCTATCCGAATGAAATGCCCTCGGTGCCATGAGGGAGAGGTTTTTGAAACCAAAAACCCTTACAACCTGAGCAAAATGACGGCCATGTATAAGCATTGCCCGAAATGTGGCTTAAAGTACGAAAAAGAAATAGGCTTTTTCTATGGCGCTATGTATGTAAGCTATATGTTTAATATCGCCTTATTTGTAATCGCAACAGTAGCCTATTACTTATTCTTTGAAGAACGTGTATACTGGCTCTGGTATATTCTGGCGTATCTGGCGCTTACTTTTCTTTTGTTTCCTTTTCTGTATCGTTTATCCCGTTCTATCTGGTTACAGGCTTTTAATAAGTATGAGCCGGGTAAAGTTGGCCATAAATAATTTTCTTAATTACAACCAAAGATTAATCAAAGCCGACTTACCAACATAAGGCGTAGCCCGTGCCGAATCGCTCAGCACAATCGTTGAGCCATCGGCACCTAAATCCCATAAGTTGCCTTGTAGAAAAACGTTGATACCTTTTCTAACGCCGGCTTCGGTTTTGGCGCGTGTGCCCATGGCATATTTTACCCATGCCTCACCCAGAGAGATTTTACCTACATCTGTTTTTGCTTCTTCAGGTGTTTCTGCACCTGAATAGCCATTCCAGGGTTTGTTCCAATAACCAACTCCATTAGAATAAGACGGAGTTATCACAAAATCAACTTGTTTGGTTTTTAACACTTTGTAAGCATCAGAAAACCATGCATCGGCACAGATTAATACACCCATACGACCAATCGGCGTTTGAAAGACCGGAATTGATTTTGGGTTTACTGGACAAATAAATCCTAATTCATCTGCTGTTGGGAATGCTTTCTTGATTAATCTTGAATTGATTTGTCCGTCAAATTCAAAAACTGCTGAGGTATTATATAATAGTCCGCTTCCTGTTTTTAGCATCCCATATTCTACGCTTGGTTCGGGTAATAAAATAGAACCTCCTACAATTGTTACCTGATATTCTTTGGCTAATGCCGAAAAGACCTCCTGATAAACTCTGGCAATTGTCGGTGCTTTCATGGCAAAAACACTGTATTTTACCTTGTCTTTTACCGAATCAGGGCTGCTTATATAGGTTTTAGCGAACTTACCGATATTCCGCATTACCATTGTTTGTAAACCCTCTTCAATTTTTGGCGTTTGATAAATGCTTTCTTTTTCATCTAACGTTACCAGCCACGTGCCGAAGTATTCAGGAAAAACCACAATTGTTTTTTTCGGAATCAACCAGCCTTTCTTTTTTGCTTCTGCCAGATAAAAGCGTACTTTCTTGCTGAAGTTTTCCTTTGAAGCATAATCAATCGGCTCCATAAAAGCTTGTACGCCTAGTAGATTACCCTTATTGCTTGAGTCACCAAATGCTTCTGTTGCATCTAATCTCAGGGTTTGCGGGGCATTTGATCCAAGCCCGATATTTGCCCATGCCAAATAGATAATTATTAGCAGAAAAAGCGTTGTTGCCAGATAAAACGATACTTTTTTAGCAGTTTTCATCAGGATAATGTAAGTAAAGGTTGATATACGATAATATTTGATAGCAATTTCTGAAAATTATTAGGCTATATCCTATAGTTTTTTCGTAATTTTGTGTAAAAATTCTTTTCATTCAAATTCAAATCAATCCTATAGAAACATCTTCGGGATTTGTAGCTTATGAAATTCGGCGTAGTAGTATTTCCTGGTTCTAACTGTGAAGACGATACCGTTTTTACACTCCGACACAACCTCGGACAAGAAATCGTTAAACTTTGGCACAAAGACCACGACCTGCAAGGGTGTGACTTTATCATATTACCGGGTGGATTCTCTTATGGAGACTACCTGCGTTCGGGTGCCATTGCACGTTTCTCTCCTATCATGAATGAAGTGATTGAACATGCCAATAAAGGAGGATATGTGATGGGTATCTGTAACGGATTTCAGATTTTAGCTGAGGCTGGATTGGTACCGGGAGCTTTATTGAGAAATATTGAGCGTAAATATATCTGTAGTAATATCTATCTGAAACCGCAAAGCAGTTCAGCATTGCTAACAGCAGGATTAGAAGACAGAGCTTATAAAATACCAATCGCGCATGGCGATGGCCGTTATTTTGCCGATGAAGATACTTTAAAGCAAATCAACGACAACGATCAGGTATTATTCCGCTATTGTGATGAATTGGGCAATATCGTACCGGAAGCTAATCATAATGGAAGTATCCAGAATATTGCAGGTGTAACTAATGCCGGAAAAAATGTATTTGGTATGATGCCTCACCCTGAGCGTGCCTCTGACGAAGCTTTGGGCAATATTGACGGACGATTTATTCTGGAACAAGTTATACAAGTTTTAGCTTGAGTATGAAAAAACCATTTATTGTTGGTATTACGGGTGGAAGTGCGTCAGGAAAAACCTATTTTTTGCATCAACTCTTAAGTTCTTTTTCTCCTGAGGAAACTTGCCTGATTTCTCAGGATAATTATTACCGTCAGAAGGCTATGGTGCCTAAAGATGTGAATAATGTGGAGAATTACGATTTACCGGAGGCTTTTGACTTTGAGTTATATGCCCAACACGTTGAGGATCTGAAAAACGGAAAGGTGGTTCAGCAGAAAGAGTATACTTTCAATAATCCGGCGGTTGTGCCAAATATGCTTACGTTTAACCCTGCACCAATTATTGTAGTCGAAGGTATTTTTGTTTTCCATTCGCCTGAATTATCCCGCCAGCTTGATTTAAAGGTATTTATTGATGCCCGCGAGCACGTAAAAATCAAGCGTCGGATTATCAGAGACGGAAATGAGCGCGGATATGACCTGACCGATGTTTTATACAGATGGGAAAACCACGTAGCGCCTACTTACGAAAAATTTATCGAGCCTACCAAATATGATGCCGATATCATCATAAACAACAATACTCACTTCGAAAAAGGTCTGGGCATCTTAACAGCCTTCTTAAAGACCAAATTATAAGTCATTTAGCCCTCTTTTCAGAGGGCTTTTTTGTGCTATTAAAAGTCCCTCCCTCCGGCAAAACAGGCACGTTTTTTGCTTTATTTTCAATTGCTATTGAAAGAATCTTTACTATAAACATTACATGAAACGTTTTGCCATCATTCTGGCTATATCCCTTTTGGGATTTATAGTCTCTTGTACGCGCGTTGGAGACGGCGACATTGACCCCGATGCTTTATCGAAATTAGCGAAATGCCCGCTCAAAAGCGTTACTTCCGGAGCAGGAGCACCAGTATTTTCATTTGAATACACCCTTGGTCGTATCAAAAGAATTGTTACCCGCGAAAACGGCGAAGTCTCTACTGTTTTTACTTATAATATCAAAAACAAAGTAGATAAGATGGTAATTGAGTCTGATGCTTCGTCAGACCAGTACTCAGTTGTTTTTGAATATGACGCTGCCGGAAAAATCATCAAATCAAAGACTTCTATCAGAGACTATCAGTTCATGACGAATGAGTTTACTTATGAGGGGGAGAATATTGTAGGAGTTAAAACGCAATTTGATATTTTTGGAAGTACAGCAAAAGGCACTACCAGAGTAGAGTACCTGGGAGAGAATGTTTCTAAAGTATACACTCAAATAGACGGTTATCCAGAATTACTTACCTTTGAAGGAGTAAGCTATGATAATAAACCACAATATCTGCCAAGTGGCTACCGTACAATGGCCTTAGGGTTTATAGGTCTGGCCAATAATTTCTTCGCATCATTGGGTAAAAATAATCCAACTATGGTAAAGATTTATGATGATAACGGGAAGCTAAACGAGACTACTCAAACGAACTATCAATATGATAAAAGTGGTATTGTAACCAATGCCGACCAAACATTGATTGATGCCAATAATGTAAAAACATCAAGAAAAATCGCCTTTGAGTTTGTTTGCTTATAAGACTGAATTCAGCTCCTCCATAAGCCATCCGCACGGCGTCCGTTTTTTTTATTTATGTAATTAAGGTTTGAAAAGTGTCAGTACCGACAGATATTTGCAACATAAATATTTGTTAGGCTTATTGCTATGCCTCAATATCAGGTTTGAAGCAATAGACATAATCATTTATCTTAATTACACTCATGCAAAATATAATTTTCTGGTTTAGAAACGATTTGAGATTACACGATAATGAGGCTTTTTTGGAGGCTTCAAAAGCTGGTAACGTGATTCCGGTTTATGTTTTTGATACACGTTATTTTGAAAAAAACTTTCTGGGTTTTAAAAGAACGGGCATTTTCAGAACAAAGTTTTTATTAGAAACCGTTGAAGATTTAAGAAAAAACCTACAAGAAAAAGGTTCAGATCTAATTATAAGAGTCGGCCATGCCGAAGAAATCATTGCAAAAATAGCCGAAGATTTACAAGCGGCTGCTGTATTTGCCAGTAAGGAGGTAACGCAGGATGAAACAACTATTGAGGCACAGCTCTCTAAAACACTAAAACCGCTTAATATAGATATTGACCTTATCTGGTCGGCTACTCTTTTCCACGCACGCGATTTACCTTTCCAGATTAATTTCCTGCCTAAAGTTTTTACTGATTTCAGAAAAAAGATAGAAACAGCTACCAAGGTTCGTAAAACGTTCGATGAGCCTGCACAATTACCAAAAGTTGAGGGTATTGAGCCCGGCAACATTCCTACTTATCTGGAATTAGGCTTTGAGGCAGAACCTATAATAGATGAGCGCTCAGCATTTAACTTTAAAGGCGGCGAAACTGAAGGTTTAAAGCGCCTGAACGAGTATATCTGGGAGAAAGACTTACTTAAAAATTACAAAGAGACCCGCAACGGATTAATCGGAGAGGATTATTCTTCTAAAATATCCCCTTGGTTAAGTCTGGGATGTGTGTCTCCCCGCAAAATATATGAAGAGGTGAAAAAGTATGAAGTTGAGGTAATAGCTAATGACTCAACCTACTGGTTGATTTTTGAGTTGTTGTGGCGTGATTATTTCTATTTCACAGCGCTGAAACACGGGACTCGTATGTTTAAGGCCAGCGGTATTAAAAACGATCTGATGAAACAATGGAGCCGGAATAAAGCGACTTTTCAAACATGGGTAAAAGGAGAAACAGGTGTTCCTTTCATTGATGCCAATATGCGTGAGATTCAACTGACCGGCTATATGTCTAACCGTGGCAGACAGAATGTGGCCAGTTATTTAGCTAAAGACTTAGGCATTGACTGGACATGGGGAGCGGCTTATTTTGAAAGCATGTTGATTGACTATGATGTTTGTATCAACTGGGGCAATTGGAATTATGTGGCAGGTGTAGGCAATGATCCACAGGATGGCAGAAAGTTTGATGCAGAACAACAAGCTGATTTTTATGACCCTGAGCAGGAATACGTAAAATTGTGGCTAGGCGAAAATATCCATTCATAGAGGTTTTAACCCACTTATACTTATCTATTTCTTGGATATTATTTTCAAATTATTACATTTGAGCAAAATTATTAGTTTAAACACAAAACTCTGTTAAAGTAATGAAAAGAAGCACCTTAATTATAATTGGCGTTGTATTGGTTTTCTGTGTATATGGTTGTTCGTCTTATAACGGACTGGTAAATAAAGACCAGGAAGTAAATGGCAAATGGGCAAATGTACAAACACAATATCAACGTCGTTCAGACTTGATTCCTAACTTAGTAAATACAGTAAAAGGTGCCGCTGACTTTGAAAAAAGTACCTTGACACAAGTAATTGAAGCCCGTGCAAAGGCTACGTCGATGAAAATCAGTCCTGATAATCTGACTCCTGAAAACATTCAGAAATTTCAGGCTGCACAGGATCAACTTAGCGGCGCTTTAAGCCGTTTATTGGTATCAGTAGAGAAATATCCTGATTTAAAAGCCAATCAGAACTTTCTGGAATTGCAGTCTCAGCTAGAAGGTACTGAAAACCGCATTGGTGTTGCCCGCAATGATTTTAACACTTCTGTTCAGGCCTATAACTCTTCGGCATTGAGTTTCCCGACGGTTATTTTCGCTAAGATATTCGGGTTCGACAAGAAAGGATTCTTCCAGGCCTCAGATGCTGCTCAGTCGGCTCCTACGGTTAAGTTCTAATCCCGCAAGCATACAGTATGCACTTACAGGGCCTTATAATCCTGTAAGTGCTATTTATTTTTTCAGAAAATCTTATCTCTTAAAGCCATGTTTCTTACAGAGACCAATAAAGAAAGGATTGTGAAGGCAATCAAAGATGCAGAACTGAATACTTCGGGAGAAATAAAGGTTCATGTAGAAGAAACTTGCCCGACAGAAGACCCTATGGATCGTGCCAAGCAGGTATTTCAGTACTTGTGTATTGATAGAACCGCTCAAAGAAACGGCGTATTATTCTATCTGGCACATGTAAGCCAGAAGTTTGCTATTTTAGGCGATGAGGGCATCGATAAGGTTGTACCTATCAACTTCTGGGAGGGTATCAGAGATAGTATGAGACAGTATTTTTTGCAGGAAGACTTTGCTGGAGGCTTACAGATGGGTATTCGTGAAGCCGGCAATCAGTTAAAGAAATTTTTTCCGTATCGTCAGGACGACATCAATGAGCTTTCTGATGATATTTCAACAGAACCTATACCTTAGCCTATAAAATGTTTAAGAAACTCGTCATATTGATATGCTTGTTGCAAAGCATAGCCTTTGCACAGGATATACCCGAAAAACCAAATCCTGCCAGATTTGTGAATGATTTTGTAGGGGGGCTGTTAAGCCAAAGCGAAACAAGCCAGTTAGAATCAAAATTAAAGGCTTATTATGACTCTACCTCGACTCAGATTGCGATTGTGATTGTTAAGACTGTTCAGCCTTATGATATCAGCGAATATGCCTTTAAACTAGGCCGTGCCTGGGGAGTAGGTGAAAAAGGCAAAAACAACGGGATTATCATCCTCTGGGCTCCGGGCGATAGAAAGGTATTTATTGCCACAGGATATGGCATGGAGGGTTCTATTACTGACGCCTATAGCAAACGCATCATTGAGCAGGATATAAAGCCGAATTTTAAGGAATTGAAGTATTATGAAGGACTTGACGCGGCTGTTGATAAAATCATTCGTTATGCCAAAGGAGAATTTAAGGCAGACCCTGATGATGAAGATGATGGCGGAGGTGCCTTTATTGGTATTCTTATCTTTATTATCATTCTGATTATTGTTTTCTACATTATCGGTAAAAACAATAAGGGCGGGGGTAATAACAGAAACCGTGGAGGTGGCTGGATTCCATATACTACTTATACAGGCTGGGGAAGCTCAACAGGCGGCTGGTCTGGTGGCGGAGGAGGAGGCGGTGGAGGCTTCGACTTCGGCGGAGGAGATTTTGGTGGCGGTGGTGCTGGAGGAGACTATTAAGGGTAACTCCTTAAATTTAAGTAAAAGGCTTGAATTTTATCCCGTAAGGATGGTATATCGATAGAAAAGATTAATAACAAATAAATTAGAAGTCCCGTATGGACGGTATATTAAAAAATATATCGTCCATACGGGACTTCTTACTTCGCTTCTATATGCCTTTCTACCGATATACCATCCCTACGGGATTACCTATTTGACGAATAATAGATTGATTATTTAATTATGTTTTAAACTAACTCTATCCTCATTTTATTTTCCCCTCAATACTAAAATTCTTCTTACTCCCAATAAACAACTCCTGATAACCCTCTATCTTATACTCTTTCAATTGGTTATTCACCAAATCTGCGCTTAGTTTTTTGTCTGATTCATAGAGATAATTACTGGTGCGCATGGTGGCTTCTATATGTTTAGGAAAATCCTTTTCATCAAATTCTATTATCAATTGCGTAACAGGCAGTTTTTCCCCTTCTTTTAGCTGATAGCTAGTCCTTTTGTCTTTTACATCAATAGTATACCCTGATTGATAAGATTGCTTGTTCAGGTCGGCTTGTAAGAATAGCTCTAATTCTTTACTCCAGTCAATGTCCTTGGTCTCAATACGCTCCTGTTTATCCGCCAATGCTACTGTTTTTTCGACCAAAGGTTTTTTAACTGATAAATCGCCGATTTGCTGATTGATTAATCCGGCAAGGTCATAATAAGATTTCGATTGGATTTTGTTTTCGCTTTGGGTACAGGAAGCTAAAAAAAGAGACAGAATGAGAACTTTGCGCATCTGATTAAGAAAGATAGGTTTTGAGTCTAAGTGTGTAACGTAATTTCTAGGTGTGGTTGTTCCTGAATCAATACAGAACCCCTATAAAAAAACTTAACCCCACCGCCAGAAGCAGTGGGGTAAGCGTCCATCTATTCAACCCTAACCTATTAAACTATGAAAAACTTAATATTTTTTTCTTTACTAAGTGTTGAGCTTAGCGACCTAACATTTCAGTCACAACCGGACTTACTGCGTTTTCCTGGTCAGATGGCCCAACATTTGATTGGTAATTCCAAAGCACATTAATAATTTTTGTCGTAGCTACTACTTTACTTCTCCAAACTTTCGCCTCTGTGCCACGCAAATCAGAAACTTTCGCTTCTATATTACTTGCTGCTTCGTTAAATGTTGCCTTTTGTGCCGAACTCAATGCCATAAATTTGGCTGGTGAGTTGTTGTATAGTTTCACAACATTTACAAATATAACCCAATCTTCGGTCTTTACAAATTTTTTCGCCTTTTTCGACATGAAGTTTGCGAAATTTACTTCAGCTCCTTTTACCAATATTACCTCGCTCTTAGCTGAATCACGGTCATTTGCTTTTACAATATTTGCAGAAATCAAGAATGACCCAAGTGTAACTGCAAATATAACGGATTTAAATGAATTCTTCATTGTTTTGTTCTATTTTTCCTTTGTGGATGATGATGCAAAACTACAACGAAAATTAATATAATCCAAATACGCATCAAACCCATTCGCCGAATATTGTTCTAATTTTATTTGTTATACGAAACAAAAATGAGAATTTTATAGGTTTTTATACTCATAAATCAGAATATTATTTGTCTTAGAAAAATACAACTTATATATTATTCCAAAATTAACAAACACAAAAATTCTTTAAAAAGTACAATCATTCGTTGAAAAAATTCATTGTTCGCTCTACCCCAATGCTACAAAAGCTGGTAATTATGTCGTCTGCCCGGTCTAATCTTGCGACCAATTGGCTCATTTCGTCTTCGGTGAAAGCCTCTAAAACGTAATTTACCTGCCTTCCGGCATGAAAATTATTGCCAATTCCGAAGCGTAACCGATTATAATTTTGTGTGCCCAGTTTTTCTTCAATATTTCGTAAACCGTTCTGCCCTCCATGCGAACCTTTGGTTTTCAAGCGTAGTTTGCCAAATGGTAAAGCCAGGTCGTCACAAATCACCAAAAGGTTTTCCACAGGTATCTTCAATGCCTGTAACCAGTAGTTGACTGCATTGCCACTCAGGTTCATGTAAGTAGTAGGCTTAATGCAGTGTATCTGCTTGCCTTTATGTTTAAACTCGGCTGTGTAGGCGAGCCTTTCCATTTTAAAAGAGAAATCGTTTTGCGCCGCCAGGCGATCGAGTACCATAAAACCCACATTGTGACGAGTAAAAGCATATTCAGGACCAATGTTTCCGAGCCCGGCAATGAGATATTTCATTTTTTTTAACGAGTGAATTAGTGAATAAGAGAATGAGTCGATAAATTTGTTGGCAAAGTTCCGAAAATTTAGCGAGAATCTTGTAGCTACCATAGCAATCACACAAGTATCATTTATCATTTTTGTATGAAACGACTTATTTTAGCCAATCCGCTTCTTGACATTACCCTGAACCGCTTATGCCAGCAGCTGATTGAAAACCATAAAGATTTTTCAAATTCTGTTATCCTGGGTTTACAACCACGAGGAATTTTTTTAGCCGAACGCATTACGCAGAAATTGAAACAGGAAACGGGTATTTCTATAAAGCTTGGCTATTTGGATGCTACTTTCTACCGTGATGATTTCCGCCGGAGAGATACGCCACTAAAACCCAATGAAACCAAAGTTCCTTTTGTGATTGAAAACAAAAAGGTGATATTAATAGATGATGTATTAGCTACCGGACGGATGGTACGTGCTGCTATAGATGCCATGCAGGCATTCGGACGACCTGAAAAAATAGAGTTGCTTTGCCTTATTAATCGCCGTTATGTGAGAGACCTGCCTATTCAGCCAGATTACACCGGTATGAAAGTAAATACGCTTGATACCCAACGCGTATTGGTAGAATGGAAAGAACAAGGCAACGAAGAAGACAAAATCTGGTTGGTTGATTGATATTTTGTTTGGAAAAAGAAGAATGAGAAAGGAAGTCAATTCTTACTTTTTCCATTCTCCGTTTTTCTTGTTCCAAAACAAGACCTATGCGCCCTGCCCTTCTTTCATTTTCTCTGCAAATTCATTGCATTTCTCTGCCAATAAATCTATCTGCCCGGTATCGTGCCAGGCACTAATCACAATTCTGGTATTGGGTTTTCCTGTTTTGATAGGATAGGCGAAACTATAAATGAAAATATCTTTTCTGAACAGATAATTATATAGCGCATCTTGTGAGGTATAAAATACAGGATAAGCAGGTTGAAAGCTAAATAGAGATTTTGCCTCTTGCGATTTCGAAGAGAAACGCTCAATGTTTGTCAATAGTCGTTCGAAATTCCTTTGATAGATTTCGTCAGCATTTACATAAGCATATAAATATGCCGGAGCAATTGGTGAGCAAGAAGCAAAAAAGGCGGTATGTCTTAATGTCTCAATTGTTGCTTCATCACAAAAAACCACTCCCCCCGGAATACCCATTGCTTTGTGCAAAGAAGAAACTACTATAAACCTTATATTAGGCTTTACCTTGATAGTCTGAAAAATCCCTGCGCCGTTTTGACCTGTAATTCCTAATCCATGCGAATCATCTATAATTAAGGTAATAGCCTGATTTTCGGGCAAATCATTTATCCAGTCAAAATCATAGGCGGTAGCCCGCAAGCCATCCGTTGAATTACAAACGACAACCGAATGTGAAGCATTGGTTTCTTTTATTTGCTCTGCTATCTGTTTTGTCCATTCTTGAAAGCCCATGGCAGGCAATTGGATAATCGGCTCATGAAAATTAGCAGAGTGGCTCTGTGGGGCGTAAAAATAGGCTACTTGTTGCGTCTTCAGGTATTGAGCCACCAATTGCCCTGCCAGCATACCTGAAGACACGGTGAGGGCTTTCTGTGCGCCTACCCATGCAGCCATTTTATTTTCGGCCATTTCATAGATAGCCAATTGCAGATTTCCATTCCGAGAACTGCCGAATGACATGCCATATTGCTGTAGCCCTTCTATCAATAATTGTTTAAAGTCTGCATCCTGATTCATTCCCAGATAAGAGGTGCCACTAAAAAAGTGATAGTCCTTCTCTCCTAACCTTATTTTCTTTGATGGTTGTTGATGAATAATAAAATCGTTGTGCATATACGCTGTTAATTTCAATTCTAATTTGCGGCTATCCTTTTCATTTCCTTTTCTAAACTACTCTTATACTCAAAGAAATCTACTTCCAGCGTATGTCTCGGCGATTCATCAAAACGTTTATGTAGTATCCGGGCATCGTTTTCTATCGAACCCAACATTTCTTGTTTTGATGGCAATTTACATTCACTTTTTACAATCTTGGCTATCCATTTTGCTTGTAATTCAGCCAAAGGCATAATTGCTCCTAAGGGTTGCAAAAGACCGATAAAGAAAAGATTCTGGAAGTTTGGATGAATAACTCGCTTATAAAGCCTAAGATTGTTTTTCTCTTCTACGTCAAACTCGATATAGTGTTTCAGGAAAGGAAATGATACCTTATAACCTGTGGCATAAATAATTACGTCAAAATTCTGACTGGTGTCATCTTCAAAAACAACGGTTTTCTGCTGAAATTCTTTGATATTAGGTTTAAATTTGATTGCTCCTCGGCCTGCCAGATGCAATAAATCCTGTGATAAGGTCGGATGCTCACTCAATAAAGGTCGCTTAGGTTTGGGTACACCAAAATCTTCCTGTTTACCTCGTGCCAGCCATAATACAATACTTAAGGTTAATCGTTGGACAGCTAACGGCAATTTTGACGTAAAAGCATTAGCTAAATCATCAAAAGGCATACTCCAGATCCAGTTGGGTGTAATATGAGCCCCACTTCGGGTTGAGATTACTACTTTGCCTGTGTGTAGTCTTGCCGCTTCACAGGCAATATCAACTGCGGAGTTTCCAATGCCTACCACTAATACATCTTTATCTTTTACCTGTGCTGATTCTTTATAATAATGAGAGTGAAAAGATTCTCCTGTAAAAGTACCTTTAAATGCCGGGTTAGGCATGCGGGGTTTCCAATGATGCCCGTTAGCTACAATCACGTATTGATAGTTTTCTGTTTTTCCATTATTCAGCGTAACTATATAAGAACCATCAGGTCGTTGGCTTACATCTGTTACTGTGGTATTAAAAGTTATATGTTTTCGAATGTCAAAGTATTTTACATAATTCTCGAAATATTCTATAATATGACTATGGTGCGGATACATGGGGTAATCATCAGGCATCGGGAAATCGGCATAAGCCATTGCCTTTCGATTGGTATTGATATGTAAAGAGCGATAAGATGAAGAAACGCCATTATCATTATTAAAACGCCAGTTTCCGCCAATATCAGACCCTTTCTCGAAACAGTCGAAACTGATCTCATTTTCTTTCATTACTTTGGCCGCAGCAATTCCTGAAGAACCTGCACCAATTATACAGACCTGCTTCATAAATTATAGGTTATAGGGTTCTTATATTACTTTTGGGTTATAATAAAATCTTTTACTAAATCCCGAACCATTCCGCCTGAAACTGAATTCAGGTGAATATTATCCGGTGTTAACTGATATCCGTGTTTCTTGCTGGTATAATCCCAATCTTTGCCTAAGAGATAATAGTTGATTATGGAGACAATCAGCAGTTTAAAGGTTTCATCAAATGTATGCTTTAATGGATGTGGATTCGCCAGTAAATATTCTTTCTCTTTCTCTCTCAAAGGCAAATAAATCAATTGCTCCGCCTTAGCCAGTTCTTTTATGTAATCACTATATTTATCGGCTCTTTTATTTACCTCATGTGTCAGGTCTTCACTCAGGACTGGTAATGATATTAAAGCTATTTTAGCTTTTGTCTCTTGTTGTAACCGACAAATAACCTCCTGATAATTTTTGATGAATGAATCAAAATCAGGCACCATATCCTTAGGAATCCTTCCTATTTGTTTAAAACTACTTTCCAATTCTCGCGTCATAGTTGAGCTGACATCATTAGTACCAACCAGAATCGTGATGAAATCGGGCTGACAGGCTATCACATCATCAATCCGCTGAAGCAATGAATAAGTAAGATCTGAATTAACGCCGGCATTCAATACCTGTAAATCCTGAAACATTCTTCCCAAATCACTTACCCAGTTATAACTTACATTGCCATGCGTATTACTATCACCAAAACAGACCAATATCTTCTTTGATTTATCTATCTGCTGCCTGTTTTTTTGTGTGGGGTAGCTTTCTGGTTTACTACTGGTAATTTTTTGCCATAGCCAATTAAAAATAATTATTAGCGCTATCAGAAAGCCTATCAGTATAAGCCAAAGCATATATGGTAGTAGTAATGGTTAAAAATATAAACTCAAAGATAACATTTGATGTTAAAAAGTGTTAAATAAGACAACTTTTTGTTTAGTTGGCGTTAATTTCGTGGAAGAACTTTGTTTTATTTAGAAAGTGTTAGTTGTAGGTAAATGATTCAAAAGATGAACTTCAGGAATATTATCATATTTATGCTCCTTGCCATGATAGGTCTCATCACCTTTCAATGGTATTGGATTGAAAATGCTATTTCTGTCAGACAAGAACAATTTGACCGTAATGTAAACGATGCTTTGCAGGAAACGGTTAAGAAAATTGAGAAGCAGGAAATTATTTTTCTGGCTAATCAGAAAATGAAAATAGAGGAGCAGAAAAAGCTACTGGCTATTACGCAAAAACAACAGGAGAAAAAACACGCAATAAAACCAGTAAGAGTTGAGCATCCTGAAGATTTTGGTGCAATCTTTACGCCTGAGGCTCCGCAAAATCCTGTTTCTCCACAAGCATATACAGGATATAATGCTTATTATGCTCCGCAGGGTACAGAACCTCTGGCAAAAGTAAGACAAAGAAATGGCAGAGGAAATAATACAGTAGCAGTTACTGATGTATTCGGAGCTACTCGTTTACTAGAAATTCCTGGTCGTCAGATGGATTTAATTAAAGAAATGCTGGATGAGCAGAACATGATTGTTGAAGATTTAAATCAACCCATGAGAAACAATCTGATGCGCCAGAAAACTGCTGAGGACCTAGTAAAAGAGTTTAACCGTCAGATAGCGGTATTGAATAAAAATATCAATGACAATCAGCATATCATCAGTATTGGTGGTATTGACGACCAAAGTCATGAATTCAGTTTCGGTTATTCTTTTACCACACCAATCATCGATAGTTCACACGTAGTCTATGCAAAGCCTAAAAAACGGAAAGTAGTTGCGCCCTCTCAAACTGAGCCTTTAGTAACAGCTGAGCAGGAAAATATGGAGCGCACAAAAAACAAGGCTGAGCTGATGAAAGATGTATTGACTGATGTGATTCATGGCTCCCGTGATATTCATGAACGTCTTGATCGCATTTCTTTGGATACTTTATTGAAGAAGGAATTAAAAAGCAGGGGGATTACGCTTCCTTATCAATATATAGTGAAGAATCCTTCGAATATGATTTTTGCCTCTTTTGTCGAAAACAGCATTCCGAACTTTATCCAGAATGCCTATAAGGCCCAGCTTTTCCCAAGTGATTTACAGCCGCAGAATCATTACCTATATGTCCACTTTCCGAATACACAAGGATTTATCCTGCGTAATATGTGGACGGTTTTCGCCAGTTCTGTTTTGCTGATATTGATGATTGGTGGTATTTTCTATACTTCAGTTAATACGATGTTGAAACAGAAAAAACTGGCTACTATCAAGAACGATTTCATCAATAATATGACTCACGAGTTTAAAACGCCTATTTCTACTATCTCTTTGGCAGTAGAAGTAATGAAAGACAACGAAGTGAAGAAAGACAGTAGCAAGATGAATCGTTATCTGAATATTATTCAGGACGAAAACCGCCGATTGGGCACACAGGTAGAAAAGGTATTACAAATGGCATTACTGGACAAAGGAGACGTGAAGTTAAAACTGGAAAGAGTAAATATCCACGAAACCATTGAGCAGGTATTAACCAACCTGAGTGTGCAGATTGAACAAAAGAACGGAACCGTGAATCTCGAACTGGACGCAGATGATCCTGAAATTGAGGCAGACGATGTGCACGTAACTAATATTATTTATAACTTGCTCGACAATGCCAACAAGTATTCGCCAGAAAAACCGGAGATTACGATTAAGACAGCCAATGAAGACGGCTTTCTGAAAATCAAGATTGCTGATAAAGGTATCGGAATGAGCAAAGAACAGTTAAACAAGATATTCGAACGTTTTTATCGCGTACCAACTGGAAACCTGCATGATGTAAAAGGTTTTGGCTTGGGATTGAGCTATGTGAAGAAGATGGTAGAGTCTCATCAGGGGATGATAAATGTTGAAAGTAAATTGGGCGAGGGCAGTACATTTGAGGTGTATCTGCCTTTGAATAGACGAGTGTAGTTGTTTGTACTTTAAACACCCACAAGGGCAACGATATGAAAGTTTTATTAACAGAAGATGACCCAAATTTAGGTATGCTCTTGCAAGAATACCTGAATGCCAAAGGATTTGACACCGACTTAGCGAAAAATGGCGAAGAGGGCATCAAGATGTTTATTGAAAAAGGTAATTATGAGATGTGTATCTGCGATGTAATGATGCCTAAAAAAGATGGTTTCTCGTTGGCAAAAGAAATACGCATGAAAGACAAAGAAGTGCCTATTATCTTCCTGACGGCGAAATCGATGAAAGAGGATACCATCCAGGGTTTCAAGGTAGGTGCCGACGATTATATTACCAAGCCTTTCAGTATGGAAGAACTATTGATGCGGATGAAAGCTATTTTCCGTCGTATCAATAAACAGGAATCTGATGTGCCCTCAAATACTTTCCAGATTGGCGAATACTCTTTCGATGCCCAGACCAATACATTAGCGCATAATGGTAGCCAGAATAAGTTGACAACGAAAGAATCGGAATTGCTGAAATTGCTTTGCCAGAATAAAAACCAATCTGTCAGCAGGAGCTTTGCTTTAAAACTGATCTGGGGAGATGATAGCTATTTCAATGCCCGGAGTATGGATGTATATATCACCAAACTCCGAAAACATCTGAGAGACGACCCATCTTTACAGATTATGAATATGCATGGGGAAGGGTTTAAGTTGATTGTGTAAGGTTAAAATAGGCAATAGTAAATAAGGAACAATTAACTAAAGGCATGAAACTAATCGACTTGATTAAAGATATTGATAGTGTAGATGAAAATTTCATCATCTTTCAAGAAGATTTAGACAATCGAGATTCTGATATTATACTTTCACCTATTGACGAAAATGATGGGGTTATAAAAGAAGAAGCTGGAAGAAAATATCATTATCTGATTGAGGTATTTTTAGTTAAGGATTTTATAGAAGCTTGGAAAGCTAACATAAATAATAATCCTGATTTTGAAGAAGTAACAAAACGCCTGCATGATTATGCAATTAATGACGCCTAATTATAAAAGCTGTAAGAAAGACAACATATTTCAGAAATCTATAAAAAAAGTCAGCTACTTCTTCAAGTGCTGACTTTCTTTTTAAGGTCTTTATAGAGATTTGGCAAGAAAAATTATAATTGTTTACGTAGACGTGCTACCGGAATATTCAATTGTTCACGGTATTTAGCAACCGTACGGCGGGCGATATTATACCCACGTTTGTTCAACATTTTTTCTAATTTATCGTCAGAAAGTGGTGAGTTTTTAGGCTCGTTTTCAATCAGTTCTTTCAGAATATTTTTTACTTCACGGCTTGACGCATCTTCACCTGAATCAGTTGCGATACCTTCAGAGAAGAAATATTTTAATGGATAGATACCGAAATCGGTTTGAACAGCTTTGCTATTTGCTACACGTGAAACAGTTGAGATGTCCATTTCGATACGATTGGCAATATCTTTCAGAATCATCGGCCTTAACTTCGATTCATCGCCATCCAGGAAGAAGTCTCTTTGGTATTCAACAATTGCTTTCATGGTTTTTAAAAGCGTTTGTTGGCGTTGTTTGATTGCATCAATAAACCATTTAGCCGCATCCAGCTTTTGTTTCACAAAAGTTACCGTCTCTTTAATGCTCTTATGCTGTGCCGAACCATTTTTATCGGTTTTATCATAGGTATCAAGCATTTCTGCAAATGAACGGCTTACACGAAGCTCCGGTGCATTTTTAGAATTCAGAATAACATCTAGCTTACCGTTACTATTGGTTACAATAAAATCTGCCATCAGATAAGCCGCTGTGCTATCACCATTGCCCGTATTACCCGGTTTAGGATTCAGGCGCGTAATGACTCTGATAGCCTCTTTCATGGTATTATCATCTACATCGAGGCGTCTTTGGATTTTCTCGTAATGCTTCTTGGTAAACTCGTCGAAGAAATCAGTGATAATTCTTACAGCTACTTCTACCTCAATATCTTCGATATCTTTCCTTTCTAATTGCAGTAAAAGACATTCTCTTAAATCTCTGGCCCCAATGCCCGCAGGTTCAAAAGTCTGTACCTTTCTTAGAATGGTACCAAGTTCCTCTTCGTTTGTATAAATATTTTGCGTAAAAGCTAAATCATTGCAGATAGAACGAAGCGGGCGACGGATATAGCCGTCTTCTTCAATACTACCAATCAATTGCAAACCGATGGACTCCTGTCTGGCATCCAGACGTAAATAACCCAATTGTTGCACCAATGATTCGGCTAATGTACTGGTCGCAACTACAGGCATCACGTCTCTGTCATCATCGCCCCAGCCGTCGCCGTACATTTTATAGCCTGCGTAATCGTCCTGATCCAAATACTGTTTTACGTCAAGTCCCTCGTAGCGTTCATACTCGCCATATTCGTCGTAGTCATCATTTCCATAATCATCCTCCTCATAGTCGTCTTTCACACGATCGTCCATGTCCATTCCTTCTTCAAGGGCAGGATTAATTTCAAGTTCCTCTTCTATTCTTTGTTCAAGTTCAGCAGTAGGTATTTGCAACAGCTTGATAAACTGAATCTGTTGGGGAGACAGCCGCTGTTGAAGGGATTGATTGAGACTTAATTTCTGCATGTGAGACGTAGAGTTTTTTCATTTATAATTGGGCCTTTTACAGACCCTCTCCACATTTTTCGTGCCAAAAGAATGTGAGACAATAATTAAAGGAATATAATTTTTCATTACCGAACAAACATTTCATTGAAAAAATTACCGTTTTTGATGAAAAAATTTCTAAATAACTGACAATCAAACAATTAATATTTAGTAAGATTTCTCAAAAAAAACTTCTATTTTTTTAGAAAAAGTCCAATTAAAAAAAAATAAACCCCATAAGACACGTATATCCTATGGGGTTTTATTGTCTGAAAACCGGTTATTTTAAGCGATTGCTTCTTTGGTTTTAGCCGATGCTGCTTTCTTGTTTTTGCGGAAATATTTATCTCTTACTCTCTCATTGATATAGTACATACATGGCACGATAACCAGGGTTAGTACGGTAGAGAATGATAAACCAAAGATAATAGTCCAGGCAAGGATACCCCAGAATACTGCACTATCACCACCGATGAAAATGTGAGGATTGAATTCAGTAAACAAAGTAACGAAGTCCATACTTAAACCTAAGGCCAAAGGTACGAGACCTAATACCGCCGCTGAGGCTGTCAACAATACCGGAGTTAAACGAACACCACCTGCTTCAACAATCGCTTGTTTAAGCGGATAGCCTCTTTCTCTTAACTCATCGGTAAACTCTATCAGCAAGATACCGTTTTTCACCACAATACCAGCTAATGCAATAATACCTACACCTGACATGATAATCGAGAAAGTCATACCAAATACCATGAAGCCTAAGAATACTCCGATAAATGATAGTAAGATAGTTACAAAGATGATAATCGGTTTCACAACAGAGTTAAACTGAGTAGCCAGAATCAGGTAGATTAACAATACTGCTGCACCCAAGGCACCCATTAAGAATATCATTGATTCCATTTGCTCTTCCTGCTCCCCTCCCATTTTCACTGAGTATCCGCTTGGCACTTCCATTGTGTCAATAACCTTGCTTTGGATTTCTGCCACAATTTCGTTGGCATTGTATCCATTCAATACTTCCGAACCTAAAGTAATGATTCTGGATTGATCTTTACGGTTAATCTGGCTGAATGTAGTTGAGTAAGAGATATTGGCAATTGAGTTCAAAGGAACTTGGCGTAACACTCCTCCCATATTCATATCACGATAGGTGATATTCATGCTCAATAGTTTTTCAACTTTATTACGGTCATCCGCTTTTAAGCGTAACTGAATCGGATACTCATCTTTATCATCTCTGAATTTAGATACCTCGGCACCAAATAAGGCGGTCCGAATGGCCATTGCTACCTGCGAAGTACTGATACCCTCGCGTTGTGCTTTCACCTTATCTACATCAACAATGATTTCGGGCTTGTTGGTAATCAAGTCAGATTTTAACTCTTCAATACCTTTGATATTCTGTTTTTGAATTTCTTTACGAACTTCTTTTTCAAGTTTAATCAGGGTATTGAAATCATCCCCTACAATCTCAATTGAAATTGGTTTACCAGTCGGAGGGCCGTTGTTTTCGCGTTGTACCGAAATCTCAGTTCCTGGAATACCCTTAATCACATCTCTCATTTCATCCAGAAGCTTTTGTGAAGATATATCTCCACGCTCTTCTTTTTTCACGAAGGCAACCGTTACTTTCGATTTATGAGGCGTAGCCGAGCGGTCAGGATTGAATGGGTCACCGGCATTTTTACCTACGTTAGAGATAACAGAGTTAATAGAGCCTTCAGCCTTATTTTTCTTAATAACTGCGAATACTTTCTTTTCTATCACCTTTGTTACTGAGTCCGTTACTCTGGCGTCAGTACCCACTGGCATTACGTTATATACATAGATATAATCAGGGTCACCACTTGGGAAGAAAATCACTTTAGGTTGTACGATACCTAACATTACAAAAGTAAAAATCAATAAAACGAACATACTGATTACCGCAAATACCGGACGATATCCTGTAATAATCCATGAGATAAGACCTCTATAAGCATCCTTGAAACGCGGTAAGGCTTTATCCTGGAATGGTAAAATCACTTTCGGTGTTAATATAAAGTGGTTAAACACAAACAAGATTGCGCCTAATACGATTAAGTTACCAATACCTACATTTATTAAATATGCTGGTAAAGCAATGATAGCCATGATAATCAACGGACGACGGATACCTTTAAAGCTCGTATCTTCGTGTTGCTCATCTTCGTGGCGTCTCATGAATGAAATCGCAAATACAGGGTTGATTACATATGCTACAATTAATGAAGCGAATAATGTATAAATCAAGGTAATTGGTAAGAACTTCATGAACTCACCTACGATACCCGGCCAGAACAATAGTGGGAAGAAAGGTGCAATGGTAGTCAAAGTACCTGATAATACAGGCAAGAATACCTCTGATGCAGCCAGACTTACCGCCTCTTTAATGCTCAGATTCTTAAATCTATTGAATAGTCGGTGAGCATTCTCAATTACCACAATCGCATCATCCACCACAATACCTAGCCCTAATAGAAAGGCAAAGAGAACGATAGTATTTAAGGTAAAGCCAGAAAACCAGAGTGGAATAAAGGCAATCAATGCCGATAGAGGTACTGAAAGACCTACGAAAATTGCATCTCTCACACCCATAAAGAACATTAATACAATTACAACGAAAATGAACCCTAGTACAACCGTATTAATCAAATCGGCAATTTCACTTTTTACACGTTCAGATGTATCGGCTGTGACTCTCGCTTCTAATCCTTTAGGGAAACGTTCTTCACGGTATTTTTCCAACAATACTTCAATGCGCTCTGATACATCAATTACACTGGCTCCTGCTCTTTTAATAATATTCAGCGTTACTACGCGTTTGTTATCCAAACGGGCAAAATCCTGTTGCTCTTCACTGCTATCTACTACTTCTGCTACATCTCCTAGTCTAACAGTTGCACCTGTTGAGCTACGGATTTGTACATCCTGAATCTGATAGACATCTTTGAACTCTCCTTTTACACGGATGGTACGACGTACATTATCCACATTCAAATCACCACCAGAGATATTGATGTTTTCGCCTTGAATAGCCGATTGAATATCGTAGAAAGTTAATCCGGTTGATTGCATCTTGGTTAAATCAAGATTTATCTGGATTTCTCTTTTCAAGGTACCAACAATATCAACTTTTGTAATTTCTGGGTACGACTCTATATCATCTTGTAGTTCTTCTGCATAATCTTTCAGTTTTTCTAATGGGAAATTACCTGCTAAGTTGATGTTCATGATAGGAAACTCCGAGAAGTTTACGTCTTGTGCCGTTGGGCCACTATCAACTTTTGTCGGTAAATCTCTGCGAGCTTTGTCTATGGCATCACGTACACGTTGTAAGGCCGCCTCAATCTGGACATCCGGGTTAAATTCAACCAGAATAACCGATACGTCCTGTAGGGCATTTGATTTGATACGTTTTACACCCGTGATAGTCTTTAATTGCTTCTCAATGGGTTTATTGATTACGTTCTCAATATCTGATGGAGTTGTACCGAAGTAAATGGTCTGTACATAGATCTGTGGTACCTTAATATCTGGGAATTGTTCTTTCGGTAGATTGAAGTAGATGCCCAAACCAGCCAGAAATATCATGGTCGTAAAAATATAGACCGTGGTCTGATTGTTGCCTAACCAACGAACCATATTGTAGATCATCCCACTACCATGCGGAAGATCTTGTTCTTGTAATTCTTGAAATTTGTCTTTTTCCATAATCTAAAACCAATGAAGGCTTTTATGATTGTTTAAATATTTTGATATGAAGACACAGAAAAAGTATGGTGGATTCAATACCATATCTTTTCTTCTCTAATTTAGAAACTTACCGCCTGACCATCTACTAAATCCTGATAGCCTTGAGTAATCAACAAATCTCCCGTTTGTAATCCTGATACAATTTCAATATCGCCACCATAAGTCAGACCAGTAGTAATCTTACGGCTACGTGCTACTTTCTTGCCACCCTCTGTTACAGCTACATATACAATATTGCCAGACTCATCTTGTTGAATCAGGTTTCTGTTGATGATGATCGCATCGCTTTTCGACTGGTCGTTTACATTCATCACAGCCGTCATATTTGGTTTTAACTGAGGGTCAATTTTTGGAATCGATGCCTCAATCGTAAAGGTACGAGAAGCCTGATTTACCGTTTGGCTCACAAATGTTAATCTGGCTGTTGTTTCTTTGCTTAAATCAGGGAATTTGATTGTTACCAAGTCACCTTGTTTCACAGTTCCGGCGTAAGTATCGGCCGCTTGCGCTACTACTTTCAGGTTATCTGAATTCACTAGTCTTACGATACCCAAACCCGGAGCCGCTAACTCACCTGCACGTTGACGGATCTCATCTATAAACCCATTCATCGGAGCTGTTACTTTAGTCATGCCCAATTGCGTTTGTAGAGTAGCCAGACGCTTTTCTAAGGATTCTACATTACTTTTCGCCTGAATATATTGTACTTCTGTACCGATTTTCTGATCCCAAAGGTTCTTTTGTTTCTGATAGAAAACTTTGGCTGTCTCTAGTTGAACTTCAATCTCCTGTTGAGATTGTTTCATAACAGAGTTATCAATAGTCGCTATTAGCTGACCTTGTTTCACGTAATCACCTTCTTTTACATTCAAACTCGTGATAGCACCACCCACTTGTGGAGAAACAAGGATATTGTTTTTAGCATCCAGTCGACCTTGAAACTCAACAAAGTGTTTGAAATTCTGTGCCGCAACAGGCATAGTAGTTACACTAATCACTTTTTCTTCTTCCTTGCTTGGGTCAAGGATATTGAGTTCTTTTTGTAGTTTCTCAATTTTCTCCGATATAGCTTTTTCTTCTGTCTGCAATTTTGCTAACTCCGCTTTCTTTCCTTCTACAGTATTGCTACCACCACCTTTTGAGCAAGAA
Source organism: Emticicia fontis (assembly GCF_054779675.1). NCBI lineage: Bacteria > Pseudomonadati > Bacteroidota > Cytophagia > Cytophagales > Leadbetterellaceae > Emticicia > Emticicia fontis. The sequence continues at coordinate 184,774 of NZ_BAAGXU010000004.1, read as the reverse complement.
GCAACCAGAACGATAAATGTTAAGGCAAAAGCTATACTTGAAAATGTTGTTTTCGCTCTGTAATAAATAAGAGATATATTTTTCATACGAATGTGTTTTATTTAATGCTTATATTCGTTAACTGTTGTGATATTATAAGATTCTTACTCAACTAATAATTTACCCATTGCCTTGTCTAAATCTACTTTGGCAATTAATACATCATATAATGCAGCAAAATAGTTGGTTTGTGCTTCTTTCAATGCCGACTCTGCATTCACTACTTCAATATTAGAACCCTGACCTGCCTGGTATTTGATTTTGGTAACTCTTACTACTTCTGTAGCCAGATCCAGGTTTCGTTGTTGTATATTCAGGCTTTCTAAACCATTTTTAATATTGATACTCGCAGTTTTAGCTTGTAAATCGAACGATTCTTTCAATAACAGGGCACTTTGGTCTAGCTTGGTTAAGGCAAGGTTCTGTTGCTGTAATTGAATTTTTCTTAAACCGCTATCATAAATTGGTATCTGAATACCTAAGGTTAAAGCCGAAGATCCAAACCAACGCTCAAATGGATTGAAGCGGGTATTACTATGGCCTGCGCCTAACGAACCATTAAAAGAGAATTTTGGCAATACTCCTTTTTGGGTGCGCTCCATATCTAAAACAGATAGTTGTCTTTGTACCATCAAAGTAGCGTATTCGATACGACCAGCATAATCAACTGATGGATATTCCAGCATCGCAAAAGGTTTGATGTCAACGTCTGACAATTTATCTTTCAACACAATCGGCTCCTCCAGTTTCATACCCATCTGGAATTTCAGAAGAGCCTGGCTTAATAGGATAAGGTTCTTTACTTTTTGTGTTTCAGTAACTAGATTGTTGCGTTGAACCTCCAGACGATCAAGGTCTATTTTTTCAATAAACCCTTGCTGATTCATTACTTTCATTTCTTTGATTAATGAATCAATGCGCGCAATGTTTAAATCCAGAATTTTACTTCTTTCTTCAGCTACTAAAACTGAGTAGTAAGCTTTAGCTACGTTTTCAGCTACAACAATTTTAGAGTTAGTTACACCTTTTCTTGCTAACTCGCGATACACCGGAGCGGCTTTCAGACCTACCAGCCAGGTAGCATCAAAAATCAATTGGTTTACACCAACACCTGCCTGTCCTGCCCAAGGCACACCAAACTTAAATTTGGTTACCGCACCATCTGGTGCAGATGGGTCAAAGTTTTTGGCATCAATCAGCTGTGTGGGAATAATTGCGTTGTAGGTATAGGAGAAATTACCGTTTATCTGAGGCAATCCAGAAGCTTTGATTTGTTTGATTGTCAGCTCGGCTCCCACAATATCTAACTCGGCATTTTTTACGGATAGGTGGTTTTTAGTTCCGTACTGTACAGCCTCCTGCAAGGTAAATGCCTGCTGGGCTTGTGCGGATATTCCACAGATTAGGAAAAAAATCAGGTACTTTACTTTCATATAGTTGATTGTTTAATTAAAATTTGATGTGTTCAGGCTCTGCGTCCTGTTTACATTTTTCATAAAACTCAAGGCCCTTCGGGCTCATGATTCCTCTTAAATAATGGTCTATAAATGTGGTGTGAACGTCCGTCTGATTAAATCTCTCTGGTGGAAAAACATCACGGTTAAAGGCAAACTCTACTTCTTCCAGCCTGAGGCGGGCTAATATCTCTACGTCGATTTCTGCTCTGTAAAGCCCCTGTTCAATCCCTTCTCTCAGATTTTTCTTTACAATTTCCAGGAAATTAACTTTGTTGTAATCCAAAAAAAATTGCCAGGTTTTGGGATGATACTTTTTTAAATCGTAAAATACAGCAGGATTAATTGTTGACGCTTGTTTGCGGAGCAACGACGCTTCTTTAAAGACCTGTTCAATAGGGTTAACCGATTCTTTGTGTATACGTTCTGATTCTTCCATATCGCACATCATATTATGGCGGGCTATCTCGTGAACGATTGAATCTTTATCTTCAAAATTCTGGTAAATTGTCTTTTTTGAAATCCCTAATTCGGACGCTATGTCGTCCATTGTCACACTCCTGATTCCAAACTTCCGGAAGAGTGTTTCAGCGGTCTGTAAAATTCTGTCTTTGATTTCCATTTACATTGTTTAAGTCTTTATGCTATCATTATAGTAAGGTTATCTAGAGACAGAAACTATGGAAACTTTTAAAAGGTTCAAAGTTTTTATAATTTTTTTAAGAACCTCTTTGGTGGGACAAAATTGAAGAGGGTGCAGATAAATCCCTAAGGAATTATGATGAACTGTAAAAATTTGGGGATGAGATTAGTTTATAAGGTCGTAAAGCCGTTTCGCAATAGAAAGTTCTTCATATTTAATATTTACATATCAATAAAAAATTGCACTTTTTTGATATGACATTTTTAAACCAAATCTATTCGTTGAAATTTTAAGGAATTTGAGCACTAAATTGTAATTTTGTACACGAGACTTATCCCTCCCACCTTATAGATATTTAGCAATTAATTTACGTACAACAATGCCTGCTTAAGGCACCTGATTTTAATGAGTTTTTATAAAAAATTTATCTTCCCTTATCTCACTCGCCACGATGCCGAGAAGATTCACTATGTAGTAATGGATGTGCTGAAATTTGCGTGTAAGGTTCCATTCATCCCGGCTATCTTAAGATTAATCTACGAAAAAAACGATAAACGTCTGGAGCGGAAGGTTTTTGGTTTACGTTTCAAGAATCCGGTAGGTTTAGCTGCCGGCTTTGACAAGAATGGCTTATGGACAGATGAATTATCAAATCTGGGTTTCGGCTTTATTGAAATCGGTACCGTTACGCCAAGAGCACAGATGGGAAATGATAAACCTCGCCTGTTTAGATTGAAACAGGATGAGGCGCTTATTAATCGGATGGGTTTTAATAATGAGGGTTCAGGAGCGGCAGCGAATGAAATACGTAAAAGAAAGTCAAAAATCATCATTGGAGGTAATATTGGTAAAAACAAATTGACCAAAAACGACGATGCCGTTTATGATTATCTGAAATCGTTCAATGACCTTTATCCTTACGTAGATTACTTTGTTATCAACGTAAGCTCACCAAATACGCCCGGTTTACGTGCCTTGCAGGAGAAAGAACCTTTGAAGTATTTGCTGAAAACATTAGAAAGAGATAACGGCCGTAAATCAAAACCGAAACCTATTCTATTAAAAATAGCACCCGATTTGACAGACGAGCAATTAGACGATATTATAGAGATTGTGAAAGAAACCCGTATTTCGGGTGTGATTGCTTCCAATACAACTATCAGCCGTGAAGATTTGGTAACAGATAAAGCTGAAGTAGAAGAAATTGGCGCTGGTGGATTGAGTGGTAAACCTTTAGCAAAACGCTCTACAGAAGTAATCCGATATTTGTCTGAAAAATCTAAGAAAGCATTCCCGATTATTGGGGTTGGTGGTATACATTCAGCAGAAGATGCGATTGAGAAACTGAAAGCCGGAGCATCTCTTGTGCAGGTATATTCAGGTTTTGTCTACGAAGGCCCCGGAATTGTGAAAGATATTTGTGAAGGGATTTTGAAAGAGAAATTTTAATTGTTGAATATTGTCGATACAAAAACAGCTCTGGAGACCAGAGCTGTTTTTGTATCAAACCTTATAAATCTCTATTCACTCTTCAATACTTTTACAGGATTACTCCTCGCTGCTTTCATGGTCTGAGAACCAATCATTAAAAAGGCTATCACCAATACTGCCAGCAAACCAATGAATAATTCGGTAATCTGTACAGGGGTATGATAGGGGAAATTTTTAAGCACAAATTTCTCAAAGAAAAGATAAGTAATTGGCAAAGCAATCAATGCCGATAATGAAAGCATGACAAGAAAACCGCGACTTAATAAATAAATAAGGCTACCTTCATTGGCACCCATCACTTTACGGATACTGATTTCTTTCAGTCTTGTTTCAGTAGTAAATGCTACCATGCCGAATAATCCCATTGATGAAATAGAAATAGCCAGAATTGAAAGGAAGCCAATAATCTTAATCATCGTAGAAAACTCACTATAAGCAGCTTCAATTTCATCTCCATAAAATTTAGCTTCAAATGGATGCACTCGGTCAATCTTTTTCCATGTCGACTCAATCTTAGCCATAGTGGCCAATATATCATTGCTTTGTATTTTGGCATTAATTACAGCTCTGTCTCCGGGTGTCCACGACATAAAGGCTACCGGTTCAATCAGATTCTCAACCTTGCCATAGTGGAAATCTTTCATGACACCCACAATCGTCATTTTACGGTTGGGTATTCCAAAACTACTAAACGTAATTTCTTGCCCGATTGCTTTCTGAGGGTCTCTATTAGCTATATTAAACCTCTTTAAAACCTGTTCATTAACTATTATTTCTCTAACGGCATCTTTTGTGGTAGGTCTTGTTTTAAAATTTTCTCCGGCAATCAATTTGTATTTATGGAGAGTTAGGTAGTTTTCATCTACATTGTTAGTCATGACCAATGCTGAGTCACGCGAATCTTTGTATTTCATAAATCCACCCCAGGCATTTCCAACACTGGTGATAATCAGCGATTTGGATACTCCTGTTACTTCTGGCATCTCTTTCAATTCTTTTACAAACGCATCGGGTGTATTCCCCTGCATATCGATGTTCAGAACATTTTCTGTATTAAATCCGAGGTCGAAAGCCAGAATGTTTTTATACTGCACATAGCCAATGGCAGTTGTTGTAATAAAAATAAGTGTGAATGTATATTGAACTACCACCAGCGCACGTCTGAGTGATAAGTGTTTGAATCCTTTTACTGTAGATACATCTCTGAGTGCATTAATGGCATTAACTTTCGAGAAGAACAGTGCGGGCATGAAACCAGCAACAACCCCAATAGTGACTGAAAAAATAACGAAAGTGATAATCATAGGAAATGTCAGTTCCAGTTTTACAGTATGCTGCATTTCCGGAGCGAGGTTTATCAACTGTGGTCGTAGAATAAGAAAGAGGAAGAACGATAAAAGAAGGGCTGCCAATGAAATCATGATAGATTCTACCAGAAATTGCTGCCATACCTGAGTCTTTTGCGCACCGATGGCCTTTCGAATACCTATTTCCTTGAATCGTCGCATAGCACGTGCTATCGAAAGATTGGTATAATTAAAACAAGCTGACAATATAACCACTAATGCAAGGCCGCCCAATATCCAAAGCATGATGGGTGGCATGTGTGGCCCTGTAGAGCCCGGCCCTCCCTCCGAGGCATGAAAGTTCTCTCCAACTACTATATTATATAAAGGAAGCAGTTCTAATTGGATTGTGGTATTTTTATCAGCAAGATTCTCTTCTCTGGCAATTGCATCCAGTTGCGATTGGATTAATATTTTGTTGGCATTTTCAGGCAATAGTAGATACACGAAATTGGAAGACATACTTGTCCATTGGTCGAAGTTCTTATTGCCTTTATTCAACTGTTCGGCCGTTGAAAGCGAAACCAACGCTTCAAAATTAATATGCGAAAAGAAAGGAACGTCTTTCATTAAGCCAGTTACTTGATAGTCTGAGTTATCAAACCTGATTACTTTACCAAGCACATTTTTGCTACCAAAGAGTTTTTCAGCCGTTGTTTCGGTAAGAACGATTGAATATGGATCTTTCAGTGCAGTTTCCGGATTACCTTCTAACATCGGATAGGTAAAAATTCTGAATACAGATGGATCTGCCCAAAAGCCCTTGACAGGAATCGTATTCTCACCAATTTTCGCATCCCCTGAAAAATCAGTTCGCATGATGGCTACCTCTTCTATACCTGCCACTTTCTGCCGGATAAGCTTTCCGGTTTTTATAGACGTGGTGGCAAACTTCCCGCCACGATCCCCATTGAATTTTGCTATATTAGTAATACGATAAATTCTTTCACCGTTCTTATTAAACTTGTCGTACGACCAAAGGTCAAGGACAAATGCAATCAATAATAAACCAACAGACATACTGATGGCTAATCCAACCACATTGATGAATGAAAACATTTTGTTACGCCATAAATTGCGCTTGGCTGTTTTGATATAGCTTCCTATCATAATTCTGTTTATAAAAAGGTAATTAATCTTATTCAAAAATATCAGACTACTATAAGCATTATGAAAAAATGGGATAAATCTGGCTATAAATGTGATGAATCTGAAGGTGGTAATTTTTAAGTATAATAGATAGGTAAATGAAGAGGTATCATTTATTTACAAGTCTGAATAATTTTTTTTCAATTTCTGAAACTATTCTTATATACTTTTGTTTTATATGTATATACATACAATGTTAAGACAGTATTAATTCACTATTATTATAAAATATTCAGAACAATGGCAAAATGGACTATCGATGCTTCTCACTCAGAAGTACACTTTAAGGTGAAACACCTAATGATTTCAACAGTAACCGGAACTTTCGGTACTTACGAAGGAACTGTAGAAACAACTAATGATAACGATTTTGAAGGTGCAACCGTTAATTTCTCGGCTGACATCGACAGTATCTCTACCGGACAAGAGCAAAGAGACGGTCACTTGAAATCTGGTGATTTCTTTGACGCAGCTAATTTTCCAAAATTAACTTTTACTTCTACTTCTTTTGAGAAATCAGGTGATGATACTTATACCGTAAAAGGCGATTTGACGATCAGAGGTGTAAGCAAACCTGTAACATTGAAAGCTGAGTTTGGCGGAATTATGACGGATTTTTACGGACAAACAAAAGCCGGATTTGATTTACAAGGTAAAATTAATCGCCAGGATTTTGGCTTAGCGTGGAGTGCAGTAACAGAAGCAGGTGGCGTTGTGGTAAGTGATGAAGTGAAACTGGTAATGAACATCCAAGTGGTGAAAGGTTAATCTTTAACTTTTCTAAGAATCAAAATCAAAAAGAAACCTCTGCCTGACGGTAGAGGTTTTCTTTTTATTAAATATGTATAGTGTTTAGGTATAATTGCTTAAGAAAGTGTACTCATTTTGAAAACCATATAAAGAAACCCCTGCTTTAAGGCAGAGGTTTTCTTCGTCAAAAATTATGATTTAGTTTAGGTTTATTGCTTGTTTTCTGAAATGACAAGTCAAATATATGGATTTTTTATGAATTCCAATATAATTATTAAAATTTTTTATTTTTATTTTCGTTAGTGTTTTGACTGATTTTCACTCGTTTCCCCTATAAAAGAGCGTTCTAAGCCTATTTTTTAATATCTTTTTTTATTACAAATTTTTATTTAATTATTACAATAAGATTCTTCGCTTTAGACTTTTAGGTTTTTTTAATCGCCTGCCTGATTGGTTTTACTTAGCTTTGTTAAAAAATTATTATCATTACTGCTTCTATGAAAAAGTCTATTTTACTATTACACCTTTTCCTTTTATTTTCTTGTCTTTCTTTTGCCCAAACCACCCCTATAAGCATTCAATTGACCGAAAACAACCAATCTCCTATTATTGGTGCTACGATCAGAATTGTGAATCGGGCAGATACTATCAAGGTTTTCAACAGCACTACAGATACCCTCGGCATAGCCAGATTTAATCTGCCAGTGAATCAGCAATACACGCTGACTGCCACTTCTGTTGGCTATAAAAATCTGGTAAAAGGAATCAATGCCACAGGCAAGCAAGCAGTCTTTAAGTTTGTGATGGAAACAGATAACCAATTGCTAGGAGAGGCCGTAGTGACAGCCCGAAAACCTTTGATGCAACAGGAAGACGATAAAACCATTGTCGACCCAGAACCCATTGCCAATACCAGTACAAGCGCCTACGAAATCATGGAGAAGATTCCCGGACTGTTTGTTGATCAGGATGGTAATATATACTTAAGCAATTCTACACCTGCTACTATCTATATTAATGGTCGTGAACAAAAAATGAGTACGGCTGATATTGCGGCTATTCTCAAGAGTCTTCCACCCAATAGTATTGAGAAAGTAGAAATCCTGCGCACACCCTCAGCTAAATATGATGCCAGTGGTAGCGGCGGAGTAGTAAATGTCATTCTGAAAAAAGGGGTTAAGATTGGTTTTACTGGAAGCTTGAATGCCGGAATGAACCAAGGGCATTATGGTAATCAGTTTATCGGCGTGAGTCTGAATAATAGTAGTGGTAAATTGACCTCTTTTCTGAATGCCAATTATTCGCACCGGAATAGCTTTGAGCAGATACAAACCACTCGTAAATTTTCGGCAGATAAAGAAATATTCCAGAACGCTTATACTACTTATCCGGGCAATCAGGCTTATGTGGGTTTTGGCTTAGGTTACGAGGCTAGCAAAAAATGGGAATTAAATTATGATGCCCGTTTGAGTTATAATCAGAATAATTCTTCTGCCAATAACGAAAGCACTATTCGCCAGATTACTTCTTTAGAAGTTTTAACCAATAATATTAATACTACCAATAGCAAAGGAAATAACTATGGTATCAATCAGGGAATTAATGCAAAGTATAAACTTGATACACTAGGCTCTGAATGGATAACCGATATTTCTTATAATTATTTCAATAACCACACTGATCAGGCTTTTAATACGGCTTATGTTCTCCCAAGTGTTTCGAACATGGCTGGTACAGGAGACTTAGGTAATAACCGAAACTTCGTTTCCGCACAATCGGATATTAAATACAAGCTTCCCCGTAAGCTTACTTTAGAAGCTGGTTTGAAAGCTACCTATCAGCTTTTCAGAAGTACTACTACCTATTATACCAAAATTGGAGAGCAACAAAACATTGATGTATCAAGAACGAATCAGTTCAATTATAATGAAAGTATTTATGCTGCCTATGTGCAACTATCTAAAACTTGGGGTGAGTTTATCCTGAAAGCAGGTACACGTCTGGAAAACACCAATATGAACGGGCATCAGTTAATACCTTCTGATACCTCTTTCAAGGTTAAAAGAACAGATTTGTTTCCTTATATTTATCTGAGCCGTAAAGTTACCAAAATTGCAGGTTACGAGCTTCGTGCTTATTTAGTACACCGCAGGTCTATTACACGTCCGGTTTATGAATATCTGAATCCTTCCCCTCGTTTCATTGATCAATATTTGTATGAAGCAGGGAACCCTTCGCTAAGACCACAATTCACCAGAAACTTTGAAGTGAATATCAGTATAGAAGACCGACCTATTTTTGCTGTTGGCCGTAACTATACACAGGATATTTTTACAAATGTGATTTACCAGAATCCTGATAATTCGAGTATTGCTTACCGCACCTATGATAATCTGGGAAAAAATCAGGAAACTTATTTTCGTCTCCTGGGCGCTGTACCGCCAATCAATCGTTACTTCTTTGTAGCCGGAGCACAGTTTAATTATAATGATTATAATGGTTTGTACGAAAATGCTCCATTAAAATTCCAACGAGGTAGCTGGACATTCTTTACTTTTCACCAGTTCAAATTAGATAAACTCACCAATATCAGTCTGAATGGCTTCATTCGTTTCAAAGGGCAACAGCAGTTTTATGAGTTAAGCAATTTCGGTAATCTCAACCTGAATATCAACCGCCAGTTCTTCAATAAAAAGCTGACGGCTACCCTTAGTGTGAACGATGTGTTCTATACCAATAAGAATAACTTCACGATTAATCAGGGTAGTATTTCTGCCTTTGGTTTCCGTCAGGCCGACACTCGTCGGGTAGGTTTGAATCTTCGTTATAATTTTGGTTTCAGAAAGAAAGAAGAACGAAATAATCCTTTCAATTTTGATAATCTGGAGAGAAGTAGTAATTAATTGATAGAATTTTGCTAAAAACGCTTTAGCAATGGTCAGAATTTGATTGGAATTCGCTAATTTTCGGTTCTATTTCAATTTCTAATCATTATAATACCTCATGACCTTTAAAAACCTCTTCAAAAGCAAGGTTTCGCTTTTGCTTGTAGCAGTTGGTTTGGTTGTTTCGTGTATGCGTACATCTACAACCAAAAACAAGCCGCTAGTCATTACAGAAGACCCTGCCAAAGCAGTTAGCAAAGCCAAAGAAATCCGTGAAAAAACAGCAGCCAAGTTAGCTGATGGATTACAAATGACCCTTTGGGCATCTGACTCCCTTGCACCAGACCCTGTTGCCATGACCATTGACGACCAGGGGCGCGTGTACCTGACCAGAACAAACAGACAAAAAAACTCAGAGTTTGATATTCGTGGGCACCGTGACTGGATGACACCTTCGATTGGCTTACAAACTGTTGAAGACCGTCGTGCCTTTTTAAGAGCCACTTTTGCTCCTGAAAAAAGCAAAGAAAACGAATGGGTAAAAGACCTGAACGAAGATGGCTCGCACGACTGGAAAGACTTAGCCGTTGAGCAGGATGAAATCTGGCGTATAGAAGATAAAAACGGTGATGGCATTGCTGATGTATCAACCCGTATCCTGAGCGATTTCAACGAAGAAATCACTGACGTAGCTGGTGGTATCCTTGCCCGTGAAAATGATATGTTTGTTGGTATTGCGCCTGATGTATGGCGATTGAGAGATACTAATGGGGACGGTATCATTGACCAGAAAACTTCTATCAGTCATGGATATGGTGTGCATATCGGCTTTAGTGGACACGGTATGTCAGGGTTGATTGAAGGCCCAGATGGAAGAATCTACTGGAATATCGGAGATATTGGTGCCAATATCACTACGAAAGACGGCAAGAAATATGAGCATCCAAACTCAGGTATCATTGCTCGTTCAAACCCTGATGGAAGTGATTTTGAAATCTTTGCAGCAGGTTTGAGAAATACACACGAATTTGTTTTTGACGAATATGGTAACCTGATTTCATCAGATAATGATGGTGACCATCCGGGTGAAAGCGAAAGATTAGTGCACGTGGTTGAGGGTTCTGATGCCGGCTGGCGTTCAAACTGGCAGTACGGTAAATATACCGATCCTAAAAACAACAAATACAAAGTATGGATGGACGAGGGTTTATCTAAACCTCGTTGGGATGGCCAAGCCGCTTATATCATTCCACCAATCAGAAACTACCACAATGGCCCGACTGGTATGGTTTACAATCCGGGAACAGCATTAGGGAAAGAATGGAAAAATAAATTCTTCCTTGTTGAGTTCGTAGGAGCTCCTAACCGCTCACATATCTGGTCATTTGGATTGAAACCAAAAGGTGCTTCATTTGATTTTGATAGCGAAAAAGACGTAGTAAGTGGTATTCTACCAACAGGTATCCGTTTCGGTCCTGATGGCGCATTGTATGTAGCTGACTGGATTAATGGTTGGGGAACCAAAAATTACGGTAGAGTATGGAAAATTGATGTAGCAAACGATAAAAACGATTTGAACGCGCAACGCGAAGAAACCAAACGTTTGATGCAAATGAAATACCCTGCACAAACAGATGATGTGCTTTATAGTTTGTTAATGAACGTAGATATGCGCATCCGTCAGAAAGCGCAGATGGAGCTGGCGAAAAGAGATAAAAGGGGGTTTGCCGTATTCAGTAAAGCTATTGCTCAAAGAGAAAACCAGTTGGCACGTGTGCATGGTATCTGGGGTATTGGTCAGTTAACGCGTATGAATGCTTCTTATTCATCAGCATTAGGTGGTTTATTGGCTGATAAAGATGAGGAGATTATCGCACAAGCCGCCAAAATCATTGGTGATGCACGCGTGAAATCTTTAAGTGGTCAACTAATCCCATTATTGAAAAGCTCAAATGCACGTGTAAGATTCTTTGCGGCAGAAGCATTAGGTAGAACAGCTAACCAAGATGCCGTACAACCATTGATTGACTTATTGAAAGCCAATAACGACGAAGATGTATACATCAGACATGCAGCAGTTTTAGCCTTATCAAGAATCGGTAAAGCTGAGCCAATTATTGCACTTTCAAACAATTCAAGCAAAGCCTTGAGAACAGCCGCTGTATTGGTTTTAAGAAGAATGAAAGACCCTAATATCTCTGTTTTCTTAAACGATGCTGATGAATATATTGTAGCGGAAGCAGCCAGAGGTATCAATGATGATACTTCTATCGAAGCGGCTTTACCAGCTTTGGCAGCAACTTTGAAAGATACCCGTTTGAAATCAGAAGTAGTTTTACGAAGAGCAATCAATGCAGCTTTGAGGGTAGGTGGTGAGAAAGAATTAGATTTACTGATTGCCTTTGCCAAAAGAACTGATATCAAAGATGAAATCAAAGCAGAAGCTTTAGCTACTTTAGGTTCATGGGCGAACCCATCGGTATTAGACCGTGTAGATGGTCGTTACCGTGGCAAACTACAAAGAGACATTGCAATGGCAAAAAGTAAAGTGCAACCACATATTGCAGAGTTTTTGAAAGAAAAAAATCCTGATACACAGGTTGCTATTGCGGGTTTACTTGCCGATTTGAATATCACCGATGCCAATACTCAATTAGTAGCTATTTATGATGCCACTACAGAAGCCAAAGTAAAAACAGCCATTCTAGCTTCATTAAACAGTCTGAAATACTCTGGAATAGATGCCTTAATGAAAAAAGGGATGGATGACAAAGACGAAAACGTAAGAACAGCCGCTTTAGGTTTATTGAATAATTTGAATGTAACGAAAGAGTCTTTGCCAGTAATTGTTAACTCTATTTTCAGCAAAGGAAGCATCAAAGAGCAACAACAGATGTTGGTAGTATTATCGAAGATGGAAGCTGATAAAACGCAGGTAATTCTCGATAATCTTGTTACGCAATTAATTGACAAGAAACTATCTCCGAATATCTCATTGGAGCTAAAAGAAGCCGTTGATGCCACAGGTTCAGAAAGTCTGAAAGCTAAATTAGCTGCCAATAGTGCACATAATTCACCAATGGACGAATTCAGAGAATCCTTATTTGGCGGAAACCGCTTTGCAGGACGCCAGTATTTCATGACCAGTTCAACCGGAGAGTGTGTCAGATGTCATTCAATCGGAGGTACAGGTGGAACCGTTGGTCCTAATCTGACACATATTGGTGATGTATTGACGAGAGACCAAATTTTACAGGCCTTAATCGAGCCAAGTGCGAGAATTTCTCCAGGCTTTGGTGGGGTTACAGTTAAGCTAAAAGATGGACAGGAAGTAACCGGAACATTGGCGAAAGAAACAGAAAGTGAATTAACTATCACTACTTCTGATGCCGAACCATTGGTAATTCCAATAGCGCGTATTGCTAAAAGAGAAAATTTCCCTTCTGCAATGCCTCCTATGGGAACATTAATGACAAAAAGAGAAGTCAGAGATGTGGTAGAATTTTTGTCTAGTCTGAAAAAGTAATTAGCTTTATATCATGAAAAGGCTTTCTAAGTTCGAAATGCTTAGAAAGCCTTTTTTTGTTTCGGACAATTTACTTTAACCTGTCAACCTTGAAAGGTATTTTACATACCATTCTATTATTCTGCATGATTCCCTTGTCGGCACTCAGCCAGGGGAACGACCAATGTATTGGCCCAAATGTAGGTACAGGCTCTTTATACACCAAAGCAACTGTGGGCTGTGTACCCTTTACCGTCGAAATAGAAAAAACAGATCCCAATTCCCGGGATAATCAATATATTTTTATGTATGCTGGTGGAGTACCCACTAATACGGTTACTTCCAAAACATTTACCTATACCAAACCGGGTGCCTATAAACTCATGCAGATTTCTTATAGGATAGATAACGGACAGGAACAAAGAGTATGCGCTACTATAACTGTATTAGACACTTCGAAAATTGAAATCAATCCGAAAATCTGTAATAATACTATTAGCCTAAGCCTGAGTGATGTAAGAAAAAACGGAACAATCCCGTACGATTATTGCTATATCAATTGGGGGGATGGCTCAACGCTTGAAAAGGTAAATTTACCAGCTAATACTATTTCACATGCTTACTCAAATAAAACAGATAAGAAAATAGGCGTAAAGGGTGGATATATTGTTAATGATTGTGGTGGAAGCAATAGCATCAATCTCAAGTTTCCGACTATTGCTGAGCCTAAAATTCAGGAATTGAGTAAAACGGGCGAAAATAAGTTTGCCATCAGATTTAATAACGAAACGGGTGATGATTATACCATTTTAACCAATGGGCAGGTATTACTCGCTCAAAAAGGAAGATTGGGTCAAACGCAGGTTTCATTTGATAATCCTAATCGTAATGCCTGTTACAGTATCCAGTTACAAAATGCTTGTTTTACTAATACAAGCTCAAAGGAAGTTTGTGATATTGATTTTCAGCTAAAATCAACAGCCGATGGCAATGTTTTGAGTTGGATAAAACCGATGCCTGACCCAATTAAAGATTTTATTCTTACTAAAAACGGCAAATCACAAATTACCTCTAATGATGCTCCCTATATAGATAAAGAGGTTTCATGCAATGAAGAGAATTGTTATCAGATACGTTTTACAAGTAATGGGAGTAGTTTTCTCAGTGAAAAACTTTGCGTTAAAAATAGCATGGTTCCATGTGAAACAGGTGAAATTCCGATTCATGTACCTACTGCTTTTAGCCCAAATGATGATGGAATTAACGATAAGCTATTGCTTTATGGCGATTTAGAGAAGTTTGTTAGTATGAAAATCTTTAACCGTCGGGGGTATGTGATTAAGTTGATAAACTATCCGTATGAGGCATGGAGCGGAGACAATCATTCTGTAGGTTTATATGAATATGTTTTGACGTACAAAAATAGAAGCAATAAAGAAGCAATCATACAAGGCACGCTTACCCTTGTAAAATAATACTCAAATTTATTTTTTAAACTTTATCAGTACTTGTTCTGAGCTTGACACAGGTTTATCATCTTTGGTAGCAGGAAACCATTTAGGGCCATTTTTGATAATCCTGATCGCTTCTTCATCACACCCGTAGCCTAAACTTCTGATAATAGTAAAGCCAGATAGTTCACCTTTTTCATTAATATTAAAATTAACTATTACCCTGCCTTCAATATTTGCTTGCTGCGCTTTAGGTGGTAGCTTAGTATTTTCTTTCAGGTAGACATCAAAAGCTTCCCAGCCAAATTCTGGTTTAGGCTTGGTAGAAACATTCCCAAACATCACTTCATTCGGACTACTTACTGAAACCTTAGGCTTATTAGGTAGATTGATATTCTGCTCGCTGTAGATAATCTTGCTTGGTAGATTGGTTAAAGGTATTCCCATTTGCGGCATAATAGCACTATTGAACACGATTATGTCGCCTCTTCGAGCATCTTTTAAACTAAACTTCCCTTCTTCATCCGTTCTGACTCCATCGGATCTGCCACTGATATTAATCGTTACATCTTTCATCGGCTCATTGTCTCCATTTACTACTGTGCCGGTTATGGCAGCCCCAGCCAAACGACCTGCACTACCTGATGGCCTACTTTCAACAGGCGCTACTTCTCTATCCTCTATTGTTTTCTTTTTTAGAGCCGTAGGTCCTGATGCAGCAACAGCAGGAGAAGGTGCGATTTCTGTTACAATTTTATCTGCTTCATCATTTTTAGGAATGACGCTATTCTCAAATTCTTCCTGAGCAGGTGGTGGTAATTCTTTTACTATTGCATGTGCCTGATTACTATTCTGATATGATTGCTTTTGTTTTTCAGCTAATTGAGGCACTTTTTCTGCATTTTTAAAATCTGTTTTATCTTCTTTGACAATAGGGGCACTTGCAGCCTCGGGTTCTGATAAATTATCAGTAGAAACTTTGCCTACTTCCATCAGAGCCGTATCGGTCTCTTTTTGATTGTCAACTATTAGATAATAGAGTCCTGTAAAAACCAATATTAACGCCGCGGCCATACTCACTGGTTTCCATATCTTGCTAATAGTAAATACAGGTGCTGGTTTGTTGGTATCCTGATTAATTCTGTTTCCTAATCTGGCTTTCAGGTCGTTCAGGTTTTTATCAGTAGAAATCCGATCTTTTTTAATTTCAGAGAAACCCTCGGTGGCATCGGCATAGAAAGGTTGTTCGAGTAGAATTTTTTCTACCCGATGCATTTCCTGAAAAGTCATTTCCCCTGCTTCATACCTTTTCAGGTCTTCGGCTGTGAGAACATTCTTTTCAGCAATTGATATGTCCTTTTTCTTTGCCATTATTAATTTTTTTCCATACAAATTTTCAGATTTCGTTTCCCATTCTGAATATAGCTTTTCACTTTATTCAAATCAAATCCTGTCTGGTCAGCAATATCTTTATAGCACTTCTCTTGTAAGTAAAACAATTCTACACATGATTTCTGCTCACGTTCCAATTTATTGATACAATTTTCCAGCTTCTGCAAATCTCCTTCCAAATCTATCTCTTCATCTGATTCATTAGATAGATGCGCAAAGGGTTCATTTTCCACAAAATCTTCGTCCGAAATTTCTAAACCTCCTACTTCTATCTTTTTTGATCGCAATTGCATCAGACAATAATTACGGGCCACGCTATGCAACCAGCTCTTAAAATTGCTCACCTGATGTTTTTTCAAATCACCTATCAACTGTTCAAAAATCTCCATCGTGGCATCTTTGCTCTCTTCTTCGTCTCGCAGATACTTGTAACAAACTGCAAAAACCATTTCCATATTGCGCTCATACAATTCCCCCAATACGTTCAAATCGCCACTCGCCTGATAAGCTGCTATGTATTCAGCATCAGTCTGGGGTTTAGATTTACGTTTGAAAAATTGCATGCGTTAATTGTTTTCGAGCATTCAGAAACAAATTTAATTTTTTTCTAAAATTTTTATGGAATTTTTATGAAGTCTTCATCTATAAGGAAAAATCAGGAAGATTTCATGTTTTTAAAATTACCCCAATGCCATGAAAACTTCTCATATACTATTGATTGGGGACACTAAAATTATGGGAATTAAATTATTGCTTCTGACTTTGACCCTTTACCTAGGGTTCATTTTTGCACAAGAGCGTACAATTACTGGTACTGTTACTTCTGCTGATGATAATTCTCCAATGCCGGGTGTGACAGTACTTATAAAAGGGACTAATAAAGGAACGACAACCGATGCCAATGGTAAATACAGCATTAAGCTTTCTACTTTGAATAGCACTTTGGTTTTTAGTTATGTTGGTTATGTTTCCAAAGAAGTAAAAGTAACGGATAAAAAATCAGAATGGAATGTAAAACTAAAATCAGATGATGCCGCTTTGGAAGAAGTGGTTGTAACAGGGTATGCTACTGAACAACGATATGATAAATCAGTCAAGTCTATGAGCAAAGCTAAAGTAATGCCCGGTATTGGTTTATATGCACCTTCGCCGATGATGAATAACCAGATTGCAGATCATAATACAGAAGAATACAGCACTTTCGAAGAAAATGTTTTTCATGAAACCAAGAAAGATGCACTCACCACTTTCTCGATTGATGTAGATAGAGCCGCTTATAGCAATATGCGTAGAATGATTAATAACGGACAGTTACCTCCTAAAGATGCCATTCGGATTGAGGAAATGATTAATTATTTCGACTATAATTATGCGCAACCAACAGGCAAAGATCCGGTAAGTTTCCAGACTGAAATTTCTGATTCTCCCTGGAACAAGGGTTTGAAATTGTTACATATTGGTTTACAAGCCAAGAAAATCCCAACTGATAATCTGCCTGCTTCTAATCTGGTTTTCTTGATTGATGTTTCTGGTTCGATGGGTGAATATAATAAGTTGCCTTTATTGAAACAGGGTTTTAAACTATTAGTGGATCAATTACGCCCGAAAGACCATGTAGCGATTGTAGTATATGCCGGCGCTGCCGGAATGGTTTTACCATCTACCTCTGGTAAAGAGAAAAGTAAAATAAAGGAAGCCTTAGAAAACCTAGAAGCAGGGGGTTCAACTGCCGGGGGAGAGGGAATTAAATTAGCTTATAAGATTGCTCAGGAAAACTTTATTAAAGGCGGTAATAACCGCGTGATTTTGGCTACTGATGGAGACTTTAATATTGGTACTTCAAGTGAAGCCGATTTAAAAACCCTGATTGAGCATAAACGAGAATCAGGTGTATATCTGAGCGTTTTGGGTTTTGGTATGGGTAATTATAAAGATAATAAAATGGAGACCCTGGCAGATAAAGGCAACGGAAACTATGCCTATATTGACGACCTGCAAGAAGCTCAAAAGGAATTTGTGACAGAGTTTGGTGGAACGCTTTTCACTGTAGCTAAAGACGTTAAACTCCAACTGGAGTTCAATCCTAAATATGTAAAGGCTTATCGTTTGATTGGGTATGAGAATCGTCGATTGAATAATGAAGACTTTAATGATGATAAAAAAGATGCTGGAGAGATGGGTTCAGGGCATACTATAACTGCCATTTATGAAATTATTCCGGCGGGTATTGAAAGCTCATATTTAGGTAAGGTTGACCCATTGAAATATCAGGAGAATAAAAACCTGACTCATGTAGGTAATTCAAATGAAGTATTGACAATTAAGCTTCGGTATAAATTGCCTGATGAAAATACAAGTAAACTCATTGAAGAAGTAGTGTATGATAAGCATATGGCTTTTGATAATACCTCTGATGATTTCAGATTAGCAGCTTCAATTGCAGAGTTTGGTTTACTCTTACGACACTCAAATTTTAAAGGAAATGCTAATTATGAACACATTATTTCAACTGCCAGATCGGCCAAAGGGAATGATGAAGATGGGTACAGAGCTGAGTTTATTAAATTGGTGAAGATGGCGCAATTGCTATCTAATAAAGATCTGGCTCGCGATAATTAAGAGTAAAAAAGAAGCCCTGACGAGTGTCAGGGCTTTCTTTCTATTTACATGAATATGTATAAGTTTCTTCTTCTTTCGTGGTATCGCCAGCATACTTTCTTACTGCTGTCATTTTCGAAGGAAAACCTTCTGCTGTGTATCCATAATCATACGTAGCAGTTTCTGTCTCACCCGTAAACATAGAAATAGCAGAATCGCTCAATATATTATTGGGATTGAATAAGTAGGTCATATTAAAGCCAAAAATAGTTGATACAAGAATGTGAGGAAGATAGGCTTTCGACAGATTTGTATTGACATACACATTTGATTTATCATCAAATTTAAAGTTCTCAATGAGTGTTAATTTCTGGGGCCCTGCAGCAGCAGAAATCTTTTTAATATTACTTTTTGCGTCATACTCAAATACAAAGTCAATCGGGCCATCCGGTGACATCGCCTGAATTTTTTCTACCTGGCCTTTCGCATTTGTGGTATACACATATTCAGTCAATAACAATTCAACCATCCCACCTTCTGCATCATATTTTACTTTCGACATATTGCCTTTGCTGTCATATTCATAACTAAATGTTTCAACAGTCTCAGCAAAATCATCAGTCATTATCATTTTAGTGATACGACTGTTAGCATCGTATTCATACTTGGTTGTAAAACCATCTTCATCTTTCAGTTCAAGTAAGTTTTTAGCATTATAAGTAAATTTTGTATTATAAGACACACCGTCTTCTGTATTTTTAATTTCGCTCACATAACACTTAGGTGTATTATTGTTAGGGTTATTCGGATTGTTAGGATTACTGGGATTTCCATTTGAGCCTGAAGGATTGGTAGAGCCATCAGGGTTAGCCAGCATTATATCTTCTTTGCCACAGGATAGTAATATGAATGTTGATAAAGCAGCTATAATCACAGACAGTAAAATTTTTTTCATAAGACAATATTTAGTGTTTGTTAAAATTCTGACAAAATTACAAAAAAAAATCATCAGTACAATTTTCCTTTAGCAAGTCAAAAAATCTGACTATCAGCTATTTATCTTTTATTTTCCTTTGAAAGTCGCTTTTCGTTTCTGTAAAAAAGCCATTACTCCCTCAGCAAAATCGTGGGTTTTACCCAATAAGTCCTGATTGATTGCCTCTTGCTCCAATACTTCCTCAAGATTACTATTTAGCGATTGATTCAACACCTGTTTCATTAGGCCTATTGATCTGGTAGCTGAGGTTTTATAAACCGAAACCAATTCATCAACAGTTGTGTCAAGTTGTTCATAGGCAACTGCTTTAGTTACTAATCCTAAATTTAAGGCTTCTTCCATATATACTTTACGCCCTGTACTACATAATTCAAAAGCCTTTTGAACGCCTATGATACGTGGCAGGAAAAACATAGAACCGGCATCAGGCATCAGGCCAATACCTACAAATAGCTCACTCATGTAAGCATCCTGATTCGCTATAATTATATCGCAAGCTAAAGCCAGAGACATACCAGCTCCCGCGGCTATTCCATTCAGACGACAGATAACAGGTTTTTCAGCCTTCCTGATAGCCATGATCATGGGATTATAATTTTCTTTCAGAGAATCACCTAATGAAGTAAGCCCCCTATCTAAACCGGCTTTTAAATCTGCCCCTGAGCAAAAGGCTTTATCTCCTGTTCCTGTAATGACAATTACCCTGATACTTTCGTCATTACTGGCAGTTTCTACTGCGTTTGTTATTTCTTTTATTAATTCAGTACTTAGCGCATTAAACACTTGAGGTCTGTTAAGAGTTATCTTTGCAGCACCCTCCGAAACCTCATAGATGATATTATCGTACATAATTGATAGTCAAGTTTTTATTAATGAATAAAATTTATTCTACCTAAAAATTGTTATATTACTCAGGCAATACATACACAAAATTGCCAACTAATGTGACTTTACAAAACATTTTTATTGAATATTTATAGGAATTCACATTGAAGCAATATATTTGCGAACTTTTTTTAATAATTCTCCAAAATGGAAGTGAATCAACCGTTAAACGGGAATGGGAATGGCCATCACCATAACCACAATCTCGACAAAGTTTCTGCTGCAGGACTCCTCATCGCATTCGGCATTATCTACGGTGACATTGGTACCTCTCCACTATACGTATTAAAAGCAATTGCCGGAAGTGAGCCAATTAATCAGGAGGTTATTTATGGTGCCCTGTCTTGTATCTTTTGGACACTTACGATGCAGACAACAGTCAAATATGTGATTTTGACACTCAGAGCAGATAATAAAGGAGAAGGAGGAATTCTAGCTTTATTCGCTTTGGTACGTAGACATGCCAAATGGCTAACTGTTCCGGCAATTATCGGAGCAAGTGCATTGCTGGCTGATGGGATTATTACACCTCCTATTTCTGTAACCTCAGCTATTGAAGGTCTTCGTATTACATTTCCTGAAATAACGCAGGATACCATTGTTAAAATTGTTTTGTTAATCTTATCAGGCTTGTTTTTGGTTCAGATATTAGGTACAAAAAAAGTAGGCTTCCTGTTTGGCCCTTTAATGTTTCTATGGTTTAGTATGTTGGCAGTTTTAGGTATTTCTTGGATTATTCGTGATGCTAGTGTTTTGAAAGCCTTAAATCCATATTATGCTTATGAATTATTAGTACACCATCCAGGCGGATTCTGGTTATTAGGGGCAGTTTTCCTTTGTACCACAGGTGCAGAAGCATTATATTCGGATTTAGGACACTGTGGACGTGGAAATATAAGAGTGAGCTGGATTTTTGTTAAACTTTGTCTGATTCTGAATTATCTGGGGCAAGGTGTATATGTAATGCAATTTGATGGTCAAAAAGCAGCTGATATTCCTAACTTTAATCCATTCTATGGTTTGATGCCTGAATGGTTTTTACCTTTTGGTATCGTGATTGCCACTTCTGCGGCGATTATTGCCAGCCAGGCCTTGATAAGTGGTTCATTTACATTAGTTTCAGAGGCAATTCGCTTAAACTTCTGGCCAAAAATAAAAGTAAATTATCCATCTGATCAGAAAGGTCAGCTTTATGTACCAAGTATTAATATTTTACTTTGGATAGGATGTCTCGGGGTTGAACTATATTTCTTTAATGTAGCTAAAGAAAGGACATTAGCAGGTATTCCAACCGATACTTCATCAGCAATGGAAGCAGCTTATGGTCTGGCTATTACACTGACCATGTTAATGACTACCATGCTGATGTCTTATTATCTCTATGCAAAAAAATACAATTTGTGGGGAGTAATCCTGTTCATGTTGGTTTATTTCTTTATCGAAGGTTCATTCCTGATTGCTAATTTAGAAAAATTCCCTCATGGTGGTTATGTTTCTCTGATTATCGGAGGTATACTGGCATTAGTGATGTATATCTGGATAATGGCGTTTAATATCAAAATGCGTTTAACAGAATATGAAAAACTGGATAAATATGTAGAATCTCTGCAAGAACTAAGCAAAGACATTACTGTTCCTAAATACGCTACCCATCTTGTATTTTTGAGCAATGCCTCACGCGCTTCTGAAATCGAAAACAAGATTATTTATTCTATTTTCCAGAAACGCCCTAAACGTGCTGATGTATATTGGTTTGTGCATGTAGATACGCTGGATGACCCTTATACAATGGAATATAAAGTAAAAACTATCGCCACTGACGATGTGTACAAAGTCAATTTCCGCTTAGGTTTCCGTGTACCGCATAAAGTAAACCTTTATTTCAAAAAGGTATTGGAAGATATGGTAAAATGTGGAGAGGTGGACATTAGAAGCCGTTATGAGTCTTTGAATAAACACAACGTAATCGGCGATTTCCGCTTTGTTGTATTAGAGAAGTTCCTTTCTTATGATAATCAGCTGCCTTTTGGTGAAAACCTGATAATGAAGGCCTATTTCTTTATCAAGGGCTTTACCCCTTCAGAAGACAAATGGTTTGGTTTGGATAGTAGTGCAGTAAAAGTAGAAAAAGTACCTTTAGTTATCCGTCAGGTAGAAAACGTAAATCTAAAACGCGTTCCTTGGCAAAACAACGGTTAATACATACATAAAACCTCACATATGCGTATTTTAATCACAGGAGGAGCCGGCTTTGTAGGCTCTTCTTTAGCTATTGCGTTAAAACAAAATTATCCTTCTTACGAAATCTTCTGTTTAGATAATCTAAAAAGAAAAGGGTCAGAACTCAACGTAGCTCGTCTGGGCAAACAAGGTATCAATTTTATTCATGGCGATATCCGCAGTAAAGAAGATTTTGATGCTTTGCCAATCGTAGATTCTGTTATTGAAGCCTCTGCTGAACCGTCGGTATTAGCAGGTTTAAATGGGTCACCAGATTATTTGATAAACACGAACCTGTTCGGTACAGTGAACTGTCTGAACTATGCGGTGAAATGTAAAGCCAATTTTATCTTTCTTTCTACGAGCCGTATTTATCCGATAAAGACAATCGAAACTTTAGATTTTATTGAGTCTGAAACTCGTTTTGAATTAACTGATAATCAGAAAGTAAAAGGGGTATCGGCGAAAGGTATAGCAGAAGATTTCCCGTTGGATAGTGCAAGGTCTTTGTATGGGACTACCAAATTGGCATCTGAATTAATTATTCAGGAGTATAATGAGTTCTATAACCTGAAAACTGTTATTAACCGTTGCGGGGTATTAACTGGTCCATGGCAGATGGGAAAAGTTGATCAGGGCGTAATGGTACTCTGGATTGCCAAACACTTCTTTGAGCAACAATTAGCATACATTGGTTACGGTGGAACGGGTAAACAAACCCGTGATATATTGCACGTAGCAGACCTATACCGTTTGATTGACTGGCAATTACACAATATCGACCAAGTAAATGGCGAGATTCTGAATGCGGGTGGTGGGGTCGATGTAAGTGTTTCTTTACAGGAATTGACTAAAATCTGCCAAAAAGTAACTGGTAAAACTATTCCTATCAATACAGTAGCGGAGAATCGTCCGGCAGATATTCGCTTATATGTGACTGATAATTCTAAAGTAACTGCCTTAACGGGTTGGAAACCTGAAATAGGTGTTGAACAAATTGTATCTGAAATTCATGAGTGGCTGGCTGAAAATAGAGAGGCTTTAGAGCCGATACTTAAATAGAATTTGTTTAGTAGATTTATAAAACTGAACGCCTTTCAGAAATTCTGAAAGGTGTTCAGTTTTATAACAATTCTTTATAACGAAGTTCCTTTTTTGCATATTCTGCTATTCCAGATATTCTACTATTAGTAAGTAACCTTAGTTTCTCAATAGCATTTTCATCAGAAATTGCTGAAAGTGCTTTGATACATTTCCTTGCAAATTGGTATGTATCATCATAATTTAAATAATCGAACTTTAATTCAGAAGCCTTATATAAACAATCTACTGTGGTCGGATTAGCAATTTCTTTAAGTAGTCTGGCAATATCTTCATGATTAAAGTGCCATGTCAATTGTAATAACTCACATAATTTTTCTAAAAAGTAACCCGGAGAAAAAGAACCTATATAAACTAGCTTAATAGCTTCATCAATCTCTATAGCATCTCTATTTTCTATTCCCTTTTGTATAAGATTAGAAAGATATTCCTCTCTCTGAGAAATATCTTTAAAGTATTCTTTAAGAAAATCCTCTTTACTTATTTTTCCTGTTGATAAAGAAGATATCAGTTGATTAACCTGGTTGTCCACTTTCTTTATGCTGAATAAGTTTTAACTGTCTCGAAGAAACACTTCACTTTTTCAGGGTCAGTGTCCGGGTAAACACCATGTCCCAGATTAGCAATATATTTTTGTGTGCCAAATGCTTTAAGCATCTTTTTGGTTTCTTTCTCAATATCTTTAAATGAGCCATATAAAACACAAGGGTCTAGATTTCCTTGTAAAGTCTTATTCGGAATCATCTTTCTTGATTCTTTAATATCCATATTCCAGTCTAAGCCTACCACATTACAGTTTAGCTTAGCCATGTCTTTACGGGCGAAGAAAGCCCCTTTAGCAAATACTGTTGTTGGAACTTCATTAATGGCATTACAAATCTGCGCAATATACGGCAACGAGAACTTTCTGTATTGTTCAGGCGATAGGATACCTGCCCATGAATCGAAAATCTGCAATAAATCGGCTCCATGGCGCGCTTGGGCTTTCAGATAGGTAATTGTGCTATCAGTTATCTTTTGAAGCAGCAGATGGGCTAATTGGGGCTGAGAGTACAACATCTTCTTAGCCGTTGAAAAAGTCTTCGAACCTCTGCCTTCAACCATATAGCAAAAGATAGTAAATGGAGCTCCAGCAAAACCTATAAGTGGTACTCTGCCATTCAGTTCTTTCTTTACTATATCTATGGCTTCTAGTACGTAACCCAAATCTGTTTCAGGGTCACTTACCTTTAATAAATCAATATCTTTTTTTGATTGAATTACTTTAGGGAAAATAGGGCCTTTGGCTTCTATCATTTCGTAGGGTAGACCCATTGCCTCTGGTACAACCAGAATATCAGAGAAGATAATGGCTGCATCTGTTTTCAGAATATCAACCGGCTGAATAGTTACTTCGGCTGCTAACGCTGGCGTAGTAGCTAAGGCAATAAAACTTCCTGCTTGTGCTCTTACCTCGCGGTATTCGGGTAATATTCTACCTGCCTGACGCATCATCCAGACTGGTACACGTTCTACATGCTCACCCTTTGCCGCACGTAAAAGCAAATCGTTCTGTAATTTCATGCCGCAAAGATAAGGACGAAACTGTAATTACTGTTGTTCCTGACTATTTTAACAGTATAATATTTATTCAGAATATATCATGAGCGAGAAAACTCTTTTGAATTTATCTCTACAAATTTTATCCAATCTTCTAATAACTTTTTATACTTATAAGCAGGTATTTCTAAATATAGTCTCTTCCCGTCTTCTTCCAATTCATAGGTTACAAGCTTTTTAGTAATCCAAATATTTCCTGACGGAGCCCAGCTACGAACTCCCCAGGATTCATCCATTATAGTTTTACCTTCATAAATCTTTAAAAAATCATTATACCAATTTTCCAGATTTTTCCCTGTTAAAACACTTCCAAAAGTATAAGTTAGAAGATCGAACTTAGGGTCAACAGCCCAAGATGAGAAGTGAACAGATTTATCATCTGCCACATAAATACCAAAACCAATCATAAGTTTATTTAATTAATGCTAGTCTAAAAACTTCATTTTTAATTGAATAAATCCTCAATCAGGTATTAATCAGACATAAAAAAAGCCATGAGCAAGCTCATGGCCATTACTAAAACCGTTAATTTTACTGGGTGTTTACGATTCTAATTGTTTACAGCATCTGACGTTGAAAAATCCTTTCCTGTGCGGGATTTATTCTTTTCCAATTCTTTCTTCAGAAAGTAGGCCGGAAAAAAGCCTTTATATCGGTTAACGTATTTATTCTTTGTATCTAACTGAACCAAGGTCGGATAAGCATCAATATTATATTTATCTGCAATATCCATACCATCAAAGGTATCAATATTTACCTTATATACCAAAAAATTTTTGTTAATATATGTAGCAAATTCAGGGTTAGAAAAAGTCTCATTTTCCATTTTTCGGCATGGAATACACCAGTTAGCCCAAAATTCGAGAATGATCGGTTTCTTTTGCTTTCTTGATTCTCGGAGAAGTTCGTCGTAGGAGCCGTCGTAAAATCTTACTTCACTCAGCTCAACTTTTTTTTCATTTTTGTAGGAAGCTAATGTTATTAGCGCTATTCCTAACAAGCCTAGCACTTTTAGTTTCATTATTTTTATGAGTTTCTGTTAATAAATGGGGCCATAAAACACGTAAAAGACCCGAAAATTGATATTTTTAATCAATTACAAATATTAAGCCATTTTTTTCCTGATTTTTGTAATCACCTTTATTAACGGATAAACAGGAGTTGTCATTATGAAAATTTCAATGATTGGGGCAGGAAATGTAGCCTGGCATTTGAGTATTTCTTTCGAAAATCATCACCATCAGGTATGTGAAGTATATAGTCGGCAGTTAGCAAAAGCCAAGGCGCTTACCTCTATGCTCTATCAGGCGAATGCAACCGACCAACTTGATTTTTCAGATAGTGAGGCTGAATTGTTTATACTGGCCGTATCAGATGATGCTATCGCAGAAGTCTGTTCGATGCTGGTCTTACCTGAGAATGCTATCTTAGCACATACTTCCGGCACCAGAAGTCTGGAAGATTTACAACAATTAATGTTGACTCATCATGATTTACCTATTAGATGTGCGGTATTTTATCCACTAATGACTTTCAGTAAACAAAAGAAAATTCAGATAAACGAAGTACCTTTTTGTATTGAGGCAGATGAAGAAGTGGCTGAGAATCAATTAGTAAAGCTAGCGCAAGACTTAAGTAAGACTGTTTATCTGGTTAGTTCAAAAGAAAGAAAAGTACTTCATGTAGCAGCTGTATTTGCCTGTAACTTTACTAACCACTTATTGGCATTAGCCAAAGAAATCACCAATGATGAAGATTTAGAATTTGATTTACTGAAACCTTTAATCAAAGAAACTTTTCAAAAAGCTTTGGTTGCCGAGCATCCGGCAGATGTACAGACAGGTCCAGCTGTAAGAGGGGATAGGTCTACGATGAATAACCATCTGATTTATCTGAAAGACAGGAGCGACTTATTTGAGATATATGAGATTATGAGTGAGAGCATTCAACAATGGCATGCCTGAAAAAAGGTAGAGACAGGGCAGTGCCCTGTCTCTACGCGTATATATTCAAGATTTTACTATTGCTTAATAAAGACCTTCGCAACGGTTGATACAATCTAAATCTTCGAAAGCAACTTTTAAACGGCTAATCATGCTTTCTTCACCTTTACGCAACCATACGCGTGGATCGTAATATTTTTTGTTTGGTGAATCAGCACCTTCAGGGTTTCCTAATTGTGCTTGAAGATAACCTTCTTTGTCTTTGTAGTATTTAAGAATACCTTCCCAGGTTGCCCATTGTACGTCAGTATCAATATTCATTTTTACTGCACCGTATTTAATAGCCTCTCTGATTTCTTCACGTGTAGAACCTGAACCACCGTGGAATACGAAATTCACTGGTAATTCACCTGTTCCGAATTTTTCCTGGATATAATCCTGAGAATTTTTCAGAATGATTGGTTGCAATTTCACGTTACCTGGTTTGTAAACACCGTGTACGTTACCGAAAGCAGCTGCAATTGTGAAGTTAGGAGAAACTTTCAATAGCTCTTCATAAGCAAAAGCTACTTCTGATGGTTGCGTATATAATTTTGAGCTATCAACGTCTGAGTTATCAACACCATCTTCTTCACCACCTGTTACACCTAGTTCAATTTCAAGAGTCATACCCATTTTGGCCATTCTCTCAAAATATTTAACACATATCTCAATGTTCTCTTCGATTGGCTCTTCTGAAAGGTCAATCATGTGAGAACTAAATAGTGGTTTGCCATGTTGTGCGAAATATTTTTCACCTGCATCTAGTAAACCATCGATCCAGGGTAATAATTTTTTTGCACAGTGGTCAGTATGTAAAACTACCGGAATGCCATACATTTCGGCAATCTGATGTACGTGTATAGCGCCTGAAACTGCTCCTGCGATTGCTGCTTCCTGATTTTTGTTTGGTAAAGATTTACCAGCATAAAAAGAAGCACCACCGTTTGAGAATTGAATAATAACTGGTGAGTTAACAGCTTTAGCAGCTTCCATCACACCATTTACTGAATTAGTTCCTACAACATTAACAGCGGGTAGGGCATAATCATTTTCGTTAGCGTGGCGCAACAGAGCAGCAAGTGCTTCACCTGTAACTACGCCCGGCTTAATCAAAGATTGACTCATGGTAAGTATTTTGAATTTTAAAAAGAAAAAATATTATTATAACTGTCAATGAAGCCTGATAATGAATTTTTACGCAAATTAGCTATTTTTGAAAACATTGGTACTCAAAACGCTGAAAATTTGCATAAACGTATATAGTTTTAATCTATTCTAAAAAAGTGTATTCATGAATAACGCTTTTATTTTTTCTCATATAGCGCCTTAATATCTGCCGGAATTTCTACTTCCTTTAAAGTCGATTTCTTTTTGTCTGTTATTCTCCATCTATGTAACCAGGAGAAACCTCCGGTAGAAATGGTAGCATCTTTATGCTTGTAAACTTCATCGGTCAAGGCCTCATCTAATGTAATAAACGAAAAACCTTTGTCTTTCATTACCTGACATAATTCGTCAAAATAATCTGCATTCAGCGCATTGGCATGGCAAAGGAAAATATGCTTGATAGGGCGGCCAATTACTTCCTTTGTAAATTTTAAATAATAATCAAAATACTCACTATTGTGCTTAAGATACTTCTCTGCCACAGTTTTCATTAATTCTTTATTGCCAACTTTCATAGCATCCATATATACCTTATTGAAATACCAGTCGTCTGCTTCAATCGTTACAGGAGCATTGATGTATCCCTGCTCAACCAATACTTTTTCGAAGCCATACTTTTTCAGGCTATCATTTCCGGTTTGCAGAAACGGGTAACGGAAGTACTTTTTGGTTTCTCTGTACTTTTTATTGAGCTCTGAAGTGATTACTTCACCTTTGAGTAACTCTGTTTTAAAATCGTCCAGACTTGTGGTATTGAAAGAAGCATGGGAGAAAGTGTGGTTGCCTAACTGATTGCCATTGAATAGCCATCTTTCCAACATAGCTGTGCGATTATCCATTTCCCCGAGTCTTACCACAAATTTTTCGTTGACAAATCCTACTGCTTTGATACCATTCTTTTTGATTTTACCCAGCAATTTATCTGTGGACTCCTCTGCATGTTTTAAATCCAACTCTGAAACAAAGGGTAGGTCGTCAATAGTGATGGCTATTTGATTTTGCGCATTCGCATTTAATACCAAGAAAAAAACGAAATTTAAGGTAATGATTTTTAGGTTTTTCATAATAAAAGAAAAGCCTCTGTATCCCAGAGGCTCATGAATTGGTTTATTTTACAATGGCTTTCAATATCAGGTCTGCTACCATCTGATTTCCGGTGTCATTCAGGTGCACACGGTCAGTTGTCAAGATACCAGACTCTTTGTTCTGAGGATTATTCTTTACGTTATAAGCTGTAAACTCTTTTCTTAAATCAACCAATGGACAATCAAATTTTGAAGCGATGCCTCTGATTAAGTTTGAGTAGTGGTTCATATCTCCGTCTTGTGGATTACTATTATCATTGCGTTCGCCGATAGCTGCAGGTGTACAGCAAATGACCTTAATGCCTTTTGATTGTAGCTTTTTAATGATGGCGGTATAGAAACCTACAAATTTATCTGCATCAGTACCTGTACCCATGCTCGACTTATGCCATACGTCGTTTACACCAATGTAGATTACAACAACATCCGGATTTTGATTCAATACATCATCTTCCATGCGTAGAAATAAGTCATACACTTTGTTTCCGCCGATGCCTGCACCAATCAACTGGTATTTATCTTTGATGCCTTGTTTTTCAAGGGTTTCTTTCATTTTGGTAATATATCCTGTCGGACCAACGCCGGCTTGGGTAATAGAATCACCGAATAAGATTACTTTAGTTGGTTTGTCTTGTGTTAGCGAAAACATCAATACTGAGAGTAAAATAAGGGTAAGTGACTTAAGAGTTTTTTTCATTAATTTAATGGTTGAATTGGTTGAAATATAACAAGCCGTTAAAATTAGTTTATTTGATGTTATTGTCAAAATATACAGGAGTGGGGGAGATATTTTTTAATTTATCCGGGAAAAGACTGCATTAAAAAGAATAAAATCTTATTTTTGAATTATTATCATTCATCACTTACCTACACTATGCTAACAGTTATTGCTAAAATCCTGGTTAAGGCCGATAAGATAGAAGAAGCCAAAAGTAGTCTATTGGCATTAATCGCACCTACCTTAGAAGAAGAAGGTTGTATTGATTATGTATTGCACCAAAGCAACGACGACCCACAGTTATTTTTCTTTTATGAAAACTGGACAGATAGAGAAACGCTGGAAAACCATCTGGCGAATGAACACGTAGCGGCTTTTTCAGCAAAAGCAGAAGATTTATTAGCAGAGCCTGCGGAATTGTTTTTTCTTTCAAAAGTGTAAAAAGATTCACATTATAATTCTCTAAGATATAGACCTGTAGAGACCAGGCAATGCCCTGTCTACACCAAATTAGGCGCTTTTAAGATTATGTATCCTTAGGTAACTGAAGAAAATCTGTATACCAGATTTTATATCAACTGCTTCCAGGTATTCTTAATATAATTATACTTAAGCGTACTAGGTAGCGCTTTCCAGAAGTATTTATTGATTTCTACTGCAAAAGATGGTTGCATATAGCAGTTGATTACACAGCCTTCGCACTCCTTCAATTTTCCTTCTAAAGCTACAATTTCTTGTACTTCAGTTGATTGGTATAAGTCGTAAAGATTATTGTTGATAGAATAGCTTTTTGTGCCTAAATGATAGCAGGGGAGGACTAATTTATTCTCAGGAGAAATGACTAAAGTAGTAGAGGCAGCTTTGCAAACGGGATTATCCACATGGTTTCCACCGTTTTGTCTTAGGCTAATGAAGGCTTCATTGAGATAAACATTCTTTTGTTTGCCCCACCAAAGCAACTGCTTAAGCGACTGTTCAGAAAGACTCCCGCCTGTTTGTACACTATTGTAATCGAATACCGGATTAAGTATCAAAACCAGGTCATTCGGTTGTGTGATTTCTTTCCACACGCGTTCTATCTTATCCACATTTTGTTCAAAAACTGTGAATAAGATATCTGGTCTTTCTCCATTTGCTTTGGCAATAGCGATTGATTCCATCACCTTATCAAAGCATTTGACGCCACGTGAAACATTATGTTCTTCTTCATCTGGCGAATCCAGGGAGAAATGAAGCATATCTATTTTCCCTTTCAGGCGCTCAGCATATTTGGGGTAGAGCAGGCAATTAGTCGTAACTGTGGTAATCATGCCTGCTTTCTTTGCTTCATCGAGCAATACATCTAATTCGCGATGCAGAAGAGGTTCACCTCCAGTAAAGTCAATAACTTTTACGCCTAGTTTCTTTAGGTCGCGAAGATTCTCTTTAAAATTCTGAAGCGTAATATAGGGCGAAGGTTTCTCCCATATATCACAAAAACTACACGTAGCATTACAGCGATACGTAACGTAGTAATTGCATAATACGGGGTGCTTGATAAGTCTCATACTTGCTTTGTTGGTGATGGTTAAGTATGATTTACCCTAAATTATAGACTGAAACTAAGCGAGCATTTTTAACAAACTTGCCAGCTTATCTTTTAAATCTTTTCTATCTACAATGAAATCAAGGAAGCCATGATCTAAGACGAATTCTGCTGTCTGAAAGCCTTTAGGAAGTTCTTTTCCAATCGTTTCTTTAATGACACGCGGCCCTGCAAATCCGATTAAGGCTTGTGGTTCAGAGATATTAAAATCTCCTAGCATGGCATAAGAAGCGGTTACACCTCCGGTTGTTGGGTCAGTTAAAAGCGATATATAAGGAATACCTGCTTCGGCTAATTGTGCTAATCGGGCAGAAGTTTTTGCCATCTGCATCAATGAGAATCCTGCTTCCATCATACGGGCACCGCCTGAGCGCGAAATCATGAGGAACGGGATTTTATTCTTTAAAGCATACTCAATTCCCCGTGCGATTTTTTCACCAACTACAGAACCCATTGAACCACCAATAAAAGCGAAATCCATACAGGTAACTACAATATCAAGGTCTGACATTTTTCCGTAGGCGGTACGAGCGGCGTCTTTTAAACCTGATTTTTTTTCAGTGGCGCGGATTCTATCCGGATACGGTTTTGTGTCTGTGAAGTTGAGCGGATCTCCTGAACGCAGATTAGCGTCTAATTCAGTATATTTTCCGTCGTCGAATAGGAGGCTGAAATAGGCCTCTGAGCCGATTTTTTCGTGGTAGTTACAATGAATACAGGTATAGGCATTATTTTTATGCTCACGTGTATGCATTACTTTTTTGCAGTTCGGACATTGATACCATAAACCGTCAGGCGCTTCGCGCTTCATTTCGGTTGGTGTCTGAATTCCTTTGACAGTACGCTTAAACCAAGACATATCAGAAAAAAATCATTTTGAGGGGTCAAAGGTAAATACGTTACTGTCTGATTTAAAAGTTTTTTCGCTTTTTTTTATAAATTCATCGGTAATCAGATAAAAAAAGCGGAGATTGATTTGTCTCCGCTTTCAGTTTTGTTTTTAAAACGTATTGATAATCCGCCCACTGGCATCTCTATAAGTTTTTCTTTCTACATCATTATCAAAATACGTTTCTTCTTTTCGTCCATCGGGGTACAATCGCAAGGCCCTCCCTGTTTTCTTATTATTTTCTACTTTCACTACCACACGTACATTATTATTATATATAAAGTAACCGCGTTCGTCGTTCATCATTCCATTCTTATACTTGCCCACATACTTATCCCCATTTTTGTAGAAATAAGTTCCATTGCCACTATATTTACCTCCTAAGAAATTGCCTACATATTTTTTTTCTCCGTCTGAATAATACTCAACACCTCTGCCTTCACGTATACCGTTTTTCCACTCACCTTCATATCGTTCCTGCGAGCGGGTATTAATCATTTTGCCAAAGCCATTATCGCAATCACCTTCTATACAAGCCGGGTTACGCACACTTGAACTTGAGTTATCCACAGCATTTGGGTCTATTCTGGCAACTTCAGGTGCGCCATTTAGATTTCCATCGGTTCTTCTGATTGGGTCAATCGGGTTATTCACAGGTTTATCCACATTATCCACAATCACTGGTCTGGTTTCAGGTCTTTGTTGTGGTTGAGTTTGCGGCTGTGTTGGATATTGAACTTCCGGCATTTTTTTAGCAGGAAGGTTTGTAATCATACTTCCATCGTTTTTCTTTACATTCGGATACAATTCCTGTGCATTATTATATCCTTTTTCAATAGCTGCTAAACGTCGGGTTCTTGGTGGGTGTGTTCCGCCATCATAGTCGGAAGTTAATTTACTGATAGCTGCTTGTGCTTCTTTCAATGAAGCGCCCATCTGATACATCACAAAGCCTGAGAACTCATCTGCTTCAATCTCTTTTTGTGGGTCGCTACCACCTTCTATAATCGTATGTCCTTGCAGATGGTGTCCTATTTCGTGGGCTAATATGCTTAATGCACCCCAGTCGGTTTTAGAGATACTATTGGCTTTTTGCATGAAGGCACCATCGTATACAATCAGACGCGTTTGTCCGTTTACGGCGGCAAAACAATTATCTGTATTCGGGCATTCCATCACATAAAAATTCCTTTTTAATCCACTTCTGCGCACTATTTCATCTACTGCTTTTTCTGCTACTTCTTTTGAACGAAAGCTTACCATATTACAGATAGCCTTTTCATTTATTTTCTGACCATAATAATTATAGCCTAAAGTTCTTGTCTGTTCTGATTGTGCATTAGCCACGTAAGTAAATGTGCATAACATTGTGGACAATGTGAATAACCTACTTCTCATGATGTAATTTTTGTTTAGCTTAATATGGAAGAATAACGAGGAAAGTTCTTTTCAATAGGTGCGTTGAGGTTGGCTTAACAATACTTTAACAAATAAGTCTCACAAGCCAGAAGGTTATGAGACTTATTAACAATATTAATGTGGAAAACCCCTAGTTTATTGTGTCACCTCTCAGATTTCTGAATCTTTTTCTGGCTTCAGCACTATAGATACTTCCAGGGAAGTTCTGAAGGATTTGACGATATAAATCCATCGCCTTGTCTTTCTGACCTAATTTCTCCTGATAGATTCTTGCTTCAAGAAACAGGGCATCATCAGCCAATATATCGTAATTATAGTTTTTGCGCAATAACTCTAAATCGTCTAATGCTTTATTAGGCTGATTAATCTTCATGTAGGTATTGGCGCGTAACCAGAGAATTTCATCCGCTAAGCTGTGACTTTTATACTTCTGAAAAGCGTTATCCAGAGCAGTCAATGCTTCCTGATTTTTGTTCTGGAAGAGCAATAAGTCGATCGCTGCATATTCACGCATGGCTGCTTCTGTTGTATCAAGCCCGATATTATCCTGAATTAATAAACTCAATTGCATGGCATCATTGGCTATCTCTCGGGTTGTGGCTTTTTTCAGGATATCAAGAATCTCTTTTGATAAGTCGAATTCGCCATTGTAGTAATGCAATTTCGCATTTTTCAATTTTGCTTCCTGGCCCAGCATATCTTCTTTTTGAGATTTCTCCACTTGCGAATAAAGCAAGGTCGCCTCCCAAGGCTCGTTTCTCAAAATATAAATATCGCCTAAGTCCAGTTTACATTTATCTCTGAAATTAATATCTCCTCCGGCAATACTGATGGCTTTTTCAAGTACAGTAATGGCTGTATCTCTTTCGTTCAGATAAAAGGCATAGAGCTGTGCTGTATTTCGCATAGCTTCCATTGTTTTCTGATTCTGCCCCAGATCTATGAAGAGATTCTGATAATCCTTAATCAACGTTCTTATCGAAGCCAAATCGACCGGATAAGTGGTCTTAATGACTTCTTCCTTGCAGAAGATGGCATTGCGTCTGGCATAAGGATAATATTGGCCTGCAGGGTACTCTTTCATTACGTATTCGTACATCTGAATAGCGTTCTTGTAATCTTTATTCACCAAAGCCGTTTGTGCCAGTTCAAAAACTCTTTGTCCTTCCAGTTTATATCTTCTGTCTAACGCACGGGTTTGCACAAAAGCCTTGTAAAACTCTTTCTGTTGAATCAAATGCCAGATAAGCATATCAGCATAGTATTGCTCATTCGGAAACTTCTGTACCTTGCTGTAAAGCACCTTTTCGAGCATATCTATTTCGGCATCTGTTTTCAGATTGTCCTGGAAAGTCGCTTTTACGTAATCTGTGTTGCCTTCTGTCAGACCATATTTCAACATTTCATCTATCATCGGCTCTTTTTGACCGTTGTACAGATAGGCTCTGGCAAAGAAAATAGCGTACTTATTATCGTCTTTGGCGTTCTCTCTGCCTTTTTTCAACAATTGAATTACCTGCTCGGTTTTGCTGTTACGATACAGGAAGTCCTGCATTTCATACAGCGTTCCGTCCGACTTTGCCGCCAGCTCAATCACATTGTTGAATTCTTTCTGAGATTCGTCAATCTTGCCTGTCATTTCAAGCAAAAGCGCATAGTCTGCCTTGTAGGTAATGACATTGTCATTTGCCTTAATCTCGCGTTTGAGAAATTTTTCGGCCTCGTCCCAGTTTTTTAATTTATAAAGCGTTTGTAGATAATTTGTGTGGACAAGCCTGACCGTATTTTTATCCTTCGACAACTTTACATAAATCTCTTTGGCTTTTTCATATTCTCCCTGTTTGAAATATTCGTTGGCCAATTCAAGGTCTTGAGCCTTAAGACTTACTCCGATGATCATCATCAAAACAAGTAACAGATACCTCTTCATGCTTTTATAAAAAAAATAAAAATTAATTAATATTTTATTGTTGTTTTAAATTATTAGCCCTGTGGAAATGTGAATAAATATAATCTGTGGATAATGGCTTTCCAAGTATTCACATAAATAATCTGTTTTTCCACAGTTTTATTATGCTCATCCACACTTATTTTATTGATAATCAATTCTAATACCACTTATTTACATTCGCCTGAAAATAATTTGTGTGGATAGATCATTGCTCTATCCACATAGTGTTTCCACGTTAATCCACTTGGTGTGAATTGAGGAAAAAGGCATAGTTTGGGGCTTAATCCACAGCCTAACTATTCTTTCCACTATCTCTATTCAATTCTCCACAGCCCCCTCCACCGTGTAGTTCACAATATCCCATTGCTATCCACATATTTGTCCACAGATTTTTTTGGATATTTTTTATTTTGAATTGACCTTTTACTTTTTGGTGGAAAAGAGGGGGGATTTTGGTTTTTGAGGGGTGTGATTGTGGATTGGTTGATTAGGTTGGTGGATTAGGGAAATGGGTATTTCAATATATATTGTGGGCGTATTATATATATGAAGTAATAGTTAATTTATATAGTATAAGATGTGGAAGGATTAATGAATTTAGAATTGATGAGATTGAATTCTATATTACTATTCTTGATTGTATTGAAGAAATTATAGTTTTAAGATTTGTACCTAATCTGGGCTTTGACCTCAGCGGCGGCCGCTCCGCTCAGCCATCGATTTGAGATACCCTTGTACTTAAAATAATTTCTACTTTTATATCAATGTATCTAATAAACTCGTAATACCAATATGTATTAATTTAACGCGCCTAGCCCGGTGAGCGAAGTAGAAGCCCCAAGCGCGTTCGTATTTTTTACCTAGAAAATAGATTTCCCGATAGTAGTTATTATGAGAAGCTTAATCAAAATGAATATGAATTAATTGAAATAAAGAAGAAAGTTCTTATAAAGCAGATAAAAGGTTATTTCTTTAACCCAAAGAACGATTTGAAAAATCGTAACATAGTATAATCTCATGGAGCTCTGTCTTCAATTTATAAGACATAAAAAAAGAAGTAGGAAAAACCTACTTCTCTGGAATTGTTTGTTTAATGCCTCTTAATTCAAAATTGGCCTTGACTCGGATAACTTCTTCTGAAAAGTAGACCTTTTCAGGTTCTATATCTTTCTCTACATTTCCGTAATCCCATTGACCGTTTCCATTACTATCAACTATGATTCTTATGAGATACGCTCCGGGTTTCACGTTCAAGAAATTGAATTTATTATCTTTTGTTTTTTGCTCGGCCTCTACTTTATAATTCTCGTCAACCAATTGTACGATTTTATTATCTTTATTTCCTTCTATACTTCCCTCAACAATGCCATAATCTTCGGGTTTTAAAATCGGATTTCTCAGGGTTACTGCCTCACTCGAATCTCCTTTAATATCCATAAACGCTCCTGTCTTGAATTCGAGTTTTATTTCTCTTGTGGCCGAAATCTCCTTTGTGATTTTTAGCTGGGTTTTATAGATATTCCACGATAGCGCTTTTTCATCCAATGGTTCATTCTTTATGGTATCACTTAAAAGTTTGATTTTGCTGAAATCTGTTTTCGCAATTGGGTTATCAAAGTATATGTCTAAAACGAGATTTTTTTCTACTGGTTCTCTTGATTTAGGGTCGGTCTGAAATGCAAAATTATCCTGCTTGGTTTTCGTTTTTCTCTGTGCATCTCTGAATTTGATTTTCTGTAGATGTGTCAGCTCATTATCTGCTGAATCTCTTACTGTAATATTTACTTTGACTGTATCTGTTTTTAAAGGAATATTATAAAACTTTATTTCATTTCTACGCGCAGAGTAAGGGAGACTATCTGCAGGGTTTACAAAAGCAACGCTATACGTCTTGATGTTTTTATCATAAATTACTGTAAAGTCTTCCGCCCTTTGTAAAGTCTTCTGATTTTTAGGCTTATCATTATTGGCCATGTATAAGGCTAAGTCCACATTTGATATATTTGAATCCAGTTTAATGGTATCCTTTACAAAAGCAATCAATTCTGATTTACTGTCGAATCTTAGATTGCTATTCTTATCGGTATAAGCATACAATCTATATCTTCCCTTTTTCAGATTTTCAAACTTAAAGTTTCCGCTTGAGTCAGTCTTTAAGAAGTAATTTGGTTTTGTCTTTTTCAGATTTAAAGAATCCTGTACTTGATATAGAGAAACCTGTGCCTCTAAAATCGGCTGGTTCGTGAATAGATTCTTTACATTTCCTGATAATTCTAGTGAGTCAATCTTTGGACCTGTACTGAATGCCAGTTTTAAATTCAATGCTTCATTTCTTTCGTTCAGGTCTTTTATCCCTTTTTTAAAATTGAGGGTATAGGTAGTACTGTCTTTGAAAGGCTTATCAAATTTCAGAATTACACCATTCGATTTTTGTTTCACATCAAAGTATCCTTCCTGTTCAGGAATAATCACCAGCTCCTGGCGTAAAGAGGTAGCATCAATTAATTCATCAAAATAGAGTTCTATCTGATTACCTTTAAAATTTGTCTGCTTGTTCTCAGGAATAGTTTTAACTAGTTTCGGAGGAATTTCATCTCTTTTCCCTCCAGTTGGTGGAACAAACTGAGCACAGCTCAATAAGAAATTACTGATAATTAAAAATGGTGCTATTCTATACAAATTCTTCTTTAACATGCTTCTTTGATTTGAACTTCAAAAATAAAACCCCCAAATGATATTTGAGGGTAATTAAGAAAATTTAATAGTTCTTATCTTCCGAGGTGAACCATCAAGACGGATATATCTGCTGGTGAAACGCCACTTATTCGTGAGGCCTGTCCCAATGTCTGAGGTTTCATCTTCTTAAGTTTTTGTCTGGCCTCTATTGATATAGAGGTGAGTTTATCATAATCAATGTTTGGCACAATAGTCAGATTTTCCAACTTCGCCATCTTCTCTGCCATTAATAGTTCCTTCTCGATATAACTTTCGTATTTCACATGAATTACTGCTTGCTCTAATACCTCATCATCATAACTGCTTAGATGCGTTTTTATTTCATCGCTCAGATTTTTTATATGGTCAAGCTCAATCTCTGGTCTTTTCAAAATACTATAATAAGAAGACTTTTCTCTCAGACCTGCTGATTCTATCGATTCCAGGAAACCATTAGCCTGATCAGGCGTAACTTTCATTTCTCTTAAAGACTTGATAAGTTTCTCAGATTCTTCTCTTTTCTCAATCATTCTCTCCAGACGGTTTTGAGAAGCCAAGCCTAAATCATAACCTTTTTGTGTTAGGCGGATATCGGCATTGTCTTGTCTTAAAAGGGTACGAAACTCTGCTCGTGAAGTAAACATGCGATAAGGCTCATCTGTACCTTTATTTACCAGATCATCTATTAATACTCCGATATATGCTTCATTACGTTTCAAGACAAAAGCCTCTTTTTCTTTTACTTTATTATGCGCGTTGATACCCGCTATCAAACCCTGGCATGCAGCCTCTTCATATCCAGTAGTTCCGTTGATTTGTCCGGCAAAGAAAAGGTTTTCAATCAGGTGAGTTTCCAGAGTCAGTTTGAGCTGAGTCGGTGGGAAAAAATCGTATTCTATAGCATATCCAGGTCTGAACATCTTGGCATTCTTAAAGCCGGGTATCAAACGTAATGCTTCATACTGTATATCTTCAGGCAAAGAAGTCGAAAAACCATTGATATACATCTCTACCGTATTCCATCCTTCTGGCTCTACAAATATCTGATGACGGTCTTTATCTGCAAAGCGATTAATCTTATCTTCTACTGATGGACAGTAACGGGGGCCTAAGCCTTTGATTCTTCCACTAAACATCGGAGATCGGTCAAAGCCTTTTCTAAGCGTTTGGTGAACCTGTTCGTTTGTATAGGTTACATAACAACTTCTTTGTTTAGCCAATCTTGGAGTATCTGTATAAGAAAACTTTTCAGGATTTTCATCTCCTTTTTGTTCTTCCATTTCATTCCAGTCTAGCGATCTTCCATCTACTCTTGGCGGTGTTCCGGTTTTCATCCTCCCAGATTCGAACCCTAATTCTACCAATTGTTCAGTAATTCCATGAGCTGCCTTCTCCCCTGTTCTACCGCCTCCGAATGTTTTCTCGCCTATATGTATCTTTCCATTCAGGAATGTTCCATTAGTTAATACCACAGACTTACTTCTTATTTCGACCCCCATAGAAGTTTTTACTCCTACTGCCCGATTATCTTCTACTAAGATGCCTACTGCCATATCTTGCCAAATATCCAGATTTGGGATACTTTCCAACGTATCTCTCCACTCTTGAGCGAAAAGCATTCGGTCACTCTGGCATCTTGGACTCCACATAGCCGGCCCTTTCGATCTGTTCAGCATTCTGAATTGAATCATAGTCTTATCACTAATGATTCCTGATCTACCTCCTAAAGCGTCTATTTCGCGAACGATTTGTCCTTTAGCTACCCCACCCATTGCCGGATTACAAGACATCTGTGCAATGGTCTGCATATTCATTGTTATCAATAGTGTAGACGAACCCATAGTGGCTGCGGCTGATGCGGCTTCGCATCCGGCGTGGCCTGCCCCTACTACTATGACATCATATTCTGGAAACATTGTTAAAATTGTTTATGGTTCCACGTGAAACTTTTTGGCCGTGGAAATAATGCGGGTTCCACGTGGAACAGAAAATTTGGTATATACTTTTGGATGAAATTCTTCCGAACTTATTCGGGGTGAAAGATATAAAACGCTTGACCCCGAAAGAAGGTTCTCTATGAAAATAAAAAGGACGCTCATTAGAGCGTCCTTACAAATTTACGAATAAATATAATTACTTAATTTTTCTGAAATAATTATCGGTTTGTTTCTTATAGAATGGTGTGTAATTAGGCGGAACTGTTCTAATTAATTCCACTTGTTTCACTTTCTCCTGTAAGAACTTCTCCATAGATGGCGGTGCCTGACGGTTAAACTGCTGTGCTGTACGAGACTGTCGAGTTGGATCTTCCTCCTGTTGCTTAATAGCTTTCTCTGCTTCTAACAAACGGGTCTGTAATTCTTTCGAACGTTTTATTAAGTCAGGGTTCACGCGTTTGTTCACTAAATCAGTTTCGTTCTCATCCATTTTCTTTTCCAACTCTTTCAGCTCATTGCCTAGCTTCTTACCGGCTTCTGTGCCTTTTAAGTCTTCTTGCAATTGCTGAATCATCTTGCGGAGTCTCGCTTGTTCCTGCGCTAATTTGGCAGCCTGTTCCGACATCTGTCTGCCTGACTTGCTACCCTCTCCCATTTTTTGCATACCCTCATTCAGCTTTTGTTGCATTTCGCCTAATGGCATTTGTGAAGGATTCTTACTCTTTTTGCCTTTACTTCCACTACCCGGCATTGCATTAGCCATCATTTGCTGCATCTGATTAAAGGTATCGCTGAGCATTAAAGCTAGATTATTGATGGATGTCATCGCAAACTGTTGTTTAGCTGATGCCACGTTCAATTTTCTTTCTTTAATAAACTTCACACTTTCGTCCATTGAGTTACGCATGGTAGTTACCTCTCTTGTAATAAACGACTGAATCTGCATCACACGTTTCGCCAATGAATAAAGACTATCTTCGATGATTTTAGCGTCATCCTGCAACTTTAATTGATCTTGTGAGAGTTTCACGAATCTAGGGTCTGAAACCGTCATATTTCTGAAATCCTTCATCAATCCCTCCTGATCGAAAGAAAGCTTCACCAGGTTCTCTAAAATGGCTCTCAGTGCGTCTATATCTTCATCCATCTCTTTCATTTCCTGACTTTGCATAGATTCAGACATTTGTTGCGCCATCTGCTTCATTTTATTAGCCGCTTTCTTCTGGCTTTTTGAGGCCGAATTATTCTGCTTTTGGTCGAGTTGTTTCTCTGCATTCTTCTGTTCTTTCGAAATCTCTTCCTGAT
Organism: Emticicia fontis; assembly: GCF_054779675.1. Classification (NCBI taxonomy): domain Bacteria; kingdom Pseudomonadati; phylum Bacteroidota; class Cytophagia; order Cytophagales; family Leadbetterellaceae; genus Emticicia; species Emticicia fontis. The sequence continues at coordinate 142,513 of NZ_BAAGXU010000004.1, read as the reverse complement.
CTTCTTTCTGAGGGTCTAAATCTTTCTTAAGATCTTTGCTTAATTGCTCAATATCTTTCATCTTTTCTTTCATATCCTCAAACTCCTTCGAAAGCTTTTCCTGCTCTTTTTTCAATTCATCACTTTTATCCTTGCTACCATCCTGATTCTGGTCTTTATTATCCTTAGAATCGTCTTTCTTTCCATCTTTAGAATCATCTTTCTTTCCATCCTTAGAATCGTCTTTTTTACCATCTTTGTTTTCGTCAGACTTATCTTTAGACTGCTCCTTGTCTTTATCTTTTCCTTGTTCTTTATCCTTATTGGCAGCGTCTTTTTCTTTATTCAACTGCTCCTGCTTTTGGGTTTCATCGCCAAGTTTATCTTGTTTCTCAGCTAATTTCTCCAATTCCTTTGCAGTCTTCTCAACCTTTTGTTGCAATTGTAATTGTTTGAATAGTTTCAAGGTACGGTCAATCTCTTTATCCATATTACGTTCCTTATTTTTCAGCTTCTCCAATTGCTCAATGGTCTTTTCGTCCATATCCTTATCCAATAGTTTTTTCAGCTCTTCATACATCTTGTTGGTTTCGTCGTTCATCAACTCATTCATCAGCTTTTTCAACTGTTGCATTTTCTCCTGCAATTGCGGACTCTGTTGTTGAAAACGATTAGCCTTTTCCTGCATTTCATCGAATTGCTGTTGCAGGTTTTTCAACTCATTGTTTAAATCGTCGCGTTTACGAATTAATTCCTCCAATTGTTTCTTCTCCTGGAAATCTAAATCCTTTTTGCTTTTCAAGCGATTCTCCAGATTAGTCAATTCGGTTTTCAGTTTCTTCGATTTCTCGTTTAGCTTCTCCAACATATCCTCGGTTTTCTCAGTCGCTTTTTCTATTTCAGCATCATACATTTTAGCAGAAGGTAGTGCGAGTGTCATGGTAGGCGTTTTGGTGCTTTTTGAGCCGTTTACGCCGTCGTTATCCCATAGTTGAAGGTAATACTCAACTTTATCTCCTGGATTCAATTGCAGGTCTGCTAAAGGCATCTGATAATAGAAGCTTTGAGACACCTGTGATTTATTGAATGCTACATCAGCAGAAGCAAATGGCTGATTCTGATTATTATCTCTTATAGCTTTATAGAAAAGCTTGAATTGAGATAAACCATAATCATCGGTAATATTTCCACCTAATACGATATAATTGAAGAGTGTAGAGTCCTTTAACTGCTCTAATTGAATCTGTGGATAACGGTCTGGAATGACATTGATATAGAAATCAACATTTTCGCGATTACTACTGAATTCGTTTTTCAGATGTATCTGGTAAGAAGAAGAGTTTTTCAGGCGTTTCACGTAAGAGAAATTATCTCCGAAACCATCCTTCGCTCCTACTTTACCTTCGTTGTCAAAACTTAAATACAATGAATCAGTATTAATTGCTTTAAAATTCCACTGAACAGTAGTTCCTTCTGGTACTACCAGATTACCTACATTACTAAAAGCCTCATTTGATTTATTGAGATATGATGGGTAATTGAGTGCTACATCGAATGAAAGCAGGTTTGGACGACTAATCAATTCCAATTCGAACTCATTTGATTTAAAGCCGGAAGCTAAGAAATGGAAATCAACCGGATTCTGTACTTTCGAGAAAGTAAATGAATAATTCTTGCTATCAGCCGAGCTCATCTTAAACTTTCTATCATTGGCTACCAGATAAACGGCTTCCGGCACAGCATTGCCTATCAGTTTAAGATTCAGTACATAATCTTCGTTTTTTACTGCTTTCAGTTCTTCGTTAGTTATCTGAAACTTGAAAGGCGCTTCTTCGGCAAAGTCTTTCTGGAAGTACACGATTCTTTCGGTACTATTCTTGAAAAACTTGGGCGAAACAGCCGCAATCAACAATACCAATACCAGTGGAGGTATGGCGTATTTCAGATACTTCTTGTTTTCGCTGAATTTAACAGCATCAGCAAATCTGACGAATTTTAAATCCTGCGATTTCTGGTCAATACTGGCTTGCAATAAGGCGTTTTCTCTTTCTGAAAACTGTGCTAATTGAAGCGTGTTTAAAAGCCTATCCCCTACCTCAGGGAAAAACTTACCAATTTCGTTAGCTGCTTTTTCATAAGTAAGTGGTTCATTGAAATGTAACAGATACAGGATTGGCTTGATTACCCAGAAAATAAGCGAGTAAAGCGCTACTCCTATAAATGCAAAAAGTAAAGCACCTCTGATAACAGAGCTAAAACGACCGAAATACTCAATGGTATTGAGTAAGAGAAAAGAAGATAACAACAAAGCCAAGGTAAACAAAGAACCTTTAATCAAGAGGTTTTTGTAATACTGACGTTTGTATTCATCAATTTTCTCAAAAAGAGCTTTAACTGAAGTTGACATGATTGTATAATAAAAGATTAAGGATTTTCAATTTATAATGTCTTCTTATGTCATTACACAATAACATAAGAAGACAAAGTATACGGAAACGCGATTTATTCTCACAAATGGGCATTTATTCTGTCAGCCACAATAAATAAGCAGGTTTTAATGTCAGGCTTAAGCAAACGTTAAACAAAGCTCAATCGGGCAATGATCAGAAAAATATACTTCCGGATAAATGGCAGCACTTTTTAAGTTAAGTTGTAACGATTTAGAAGCAAAATGGTAATCGATACGCCAGCCTAAATTTTTGGCACGAGCCCCAAATCTTACAGACCACCAGGTATAATTATGAGGACTCTGATTAAAAAGCCTGAAAGTATCAATATAACCTTCATCAAGAAACCTGCCAACCCATGCCCGTTCTTCTGGCAAAAAGCCTGACGATTTTGCATTTGCCTTAGGATTATGGATATCTATCTCCTGATGACAGATGTTTACGTCTCCGCTAAGGACAAGGTTTGGATGGCTCTTGCTGAGTTTTTCAATATAAACGAAAAAGTCTTCCAGGAATTTCATTTTTATTCCCTGGCGTTCGTCACCTGAGGTTCCTGAGGGGAAATAAGTACAAACCCACGAGAAATTCTCAAAATCGGCACGAATCATTCGGCCTTCAAAATCAAATTCTGGTATTCCCATGCCGTATTCTACATGCAAAGGTTTTACTTTTGAGAGGATTGCCACCCCACTGTATCCACGTTTTTGTGCAGGATACCAATAGCAATGAAATCCCATTGCTTCAAATTTCGGAGCAACCAGCTCTGTTTCTGCCAGTTTGATCTCCTGAAGACAGATAGCGTCAGGTTGATGTGTTTCAAGCCAGGTCAAAAATCCCTTATTGATGGCGGCACGAATGCCATTTACGTTGTAGCTGATAAGTTTCATATGTGTAGTCCGACTTCTTTTCTGAAATACTCTATTACAAAGTGTTTAAGTAGTTTCTCCTGAGCTAATAAATCAAAACTCGGTAAAGGTTGTATTAATTTCCAATGAGGCCAGCCTGCTTCGTCTTTACCTTCTAATTCGTAATATCCGCCATAGCTTAAAACTTTACAGATAGCAATGTGCATCAGGTCTTGTTTTTCTTCTTTTGTGAAAAACTTTTTCCCCTGCCCTAGTTCTTGTACACCTATTACAAATAATACACCGTTTAAATCGACAGGTTTCTTTCCGAGATTTTGTTTCAGAAATAATAATAATGTTTGCCAGTTTTCTTTTAATTTGTCTTCTTCTACCATTCTCAATTTTTTTATATACAAACTTAACGAAAGCGTATGAAATGGTTTACTCATTTAATAGATATAATCTATCCAAAAACGTGCGATGCCTGTGGAGAACCGCTTTTAGGAGGAGAAAAACTGATTTGTACCCAATGTCTCGTTAGTTTACCCAGAACAAACGTACATCTACAAGCTGACGAATTAATCGAAAGACGTTTCTGGGGAAAAACTACTATTTCACATACCATCGCTTATCTCAGATTTTCGAAGAAAAGTAAGGTTCAACACTTACTGCATCAACTAAAATATAAGAATAAGCCGGAGCTAGGTGTGATGTTAGGAGAATTATATGGGCAGGATTTAAAAGCTGCTAACTTTGATAAAAATATAGATTTATTAATTGGCGTACCACTTCATGTGCAGAAAGAAAAGCAACGAGGCTATAATCAGGCCAATTGCATTGCCGAGGGTCTTTCTAAGGTTTTAGAAGTGCCTTATGATACAACGATAGCAAAGAAAGTAGTGAATACTGATACACAAACTAAGAAAAACCGCTTTGAACGATTTATGAATGTGAAAGATGCTTTTGAAATTACAGACACAAAAAAGCTCGTAAATAAGCGAGTAGCTATTGTAGACGACGTTTTAACCACAGGTTCCACGATAGAATCTTTTGCTAAAACTTTATTAGAGAGCGGTTGTGCAGAGGTTTCGGTGATAACAATTGCTATTGCAGATTAATTTTGTTATCATTTAATGCGCAAAACCTTTTCAATCAGATAAAAAAGCGAAGGCTCTATAAAACAAAAAACCCTTTCGTGAGAAAGGGCTTTTCTATGGTCAGTAATTCGGATCTTACAATTTACGTTTGCCTTTAGGACCAATTGCAATCATTGCGCAACGGAAACCGATAGTGGCAGTAGATGAATCCTGGTCTAAGTAACGACGAGTACCTGGAGACAACCAGTAAGCTACATCGTTCCAAGAACCACCTTTATACACACGTAGTTTGTTGTCAATCAAAGAGTTGAAGCCTTTTTTGTCATATAGGCTTTCTTCATCCAGATAATCGCTACGACGGATTGGGTTCAAATCGTTCATATCCTGGAAAGAGTTCGGACGATACACGTCATATACCCACTCATTTACGTTTCCACCCATATTATATAAACCAAAGTCATTTGCAGGGAATTCATAAACTTCCATAGTGATGATACCACCGTCATTCTGGTGTCCGGCAATACCAGCGAAGTCACCACGACCACGTTTGAAGTTCGCTAACATAGTTCCTTTTTGTCCACCTTTAGGCTTACGCATAGAAGAACCATCCCAAGGATAAATACGTTGGCTAGATTGGTTTTCGTCCATATATTGTGTACCAATCATGGCTTTTGCTGCATATTCCCACTCTGCTTCTGTTGGAAGACGGTATCCAGGCAATACATTACCTGTTTCAATGGCTAAACGACCACCAGTTTTAGCTTGTGGCGCATCGGTAGTTGGTGCACTTCTGTCTTTTTTAGATGTTTTTGCTTTAGGACCAAAACGAACGGCCATTTCACCATTCACAGCGCCTGTTCTCCATTTACAATAATCAGAGGCTTGTACCCATGAAACACCTACAACCGGATACATTCTGAAACCTGGGTAACGAAGATATTGCTCAGTGAACTGGTCATTGAACGATAGTTTGTTCATCCAAACAGTTGTATCTGGTAAGGCTGTTTCATAAAATTCCTGCGAAGAATCCTTTTGAATAGCATGTAAATATTCAAGCCAGTGTAGATTAGTAATTTCAGTTTCATCCATATAGAATGAAGAAACGGTTACAGTTCTTTCCAGGTTATCACGTGAGTAGGTAACATCCTCTTCCACAGTTCCCATCGTAAAACGTCCCCCCTCAATATATACTAAGTTTGGACCTGCAGGCTGACCTTTAAAAGCATTTACCTGAAAACCATCTGCTTGTGCAGCTTGTCCTTTTTTAGGTTTTTTACCTTTGTTGTCTTTAGAATAGGCAATCCCGGTTGCAGTACTGCTACGACCCGGGTCGATACTCGTTCTTTTTTTGCTCGAACAGCCACTCAGGATAAGCGCAAAAGCCAACGCACCCGTAATCGAACTAAAAAGTATTCTTTTCATTTTCGGAATGATTTTTGTTAATAGAATTCGTTTTGCAAAAATAGGTTATTTGATGTAAATATCTTAATATCTTAAGAATCAATAATTTAAGGAAGATTACTCTTTCCCGACAAATCCACACAATAGTTTATCTAAATCGTCGATACTTTGCGTATTTTCAACAGTAAGAAGAAGCTTAGTTTTAATTTCCTTTAGCGAACATCTTTTTGGATTATTTTTAATATACTCAAGAATTCTGCCAAACTTATCTGCCTGAAAATATTCTGTTTTCTCTGATGAAACGAAATAGCATTTTAGGATATTGTTTTTTAAAGTTAATTTTTCAAATCCTAACTGCTCGGCTTTCCATCTGATTCTCACCATTTTAACTAAATTTTCCACTTCCTGCGGCATTGGGCCGAATCGGTCAACGATAGATTTCTGGAATTCCTGTAGCTCAGCCTCTTTCTCAATATTATCCAGTTGATTATACAACGAAAGTCTTTCAGAGATATTACTTACATAATTCTCTGGTATAATAATCTGTAAATCAGTTTCAATCTGGCAATCTGGTAGGTGTAAAGTAGCCGAAGAGCCCGTCATTTCTTTCATGAATAAGTCTTTGAACTCATTTTCTTTTAGTTCCTGTACAGCTTCATCTAATATTTTATGGTAAGTCTCATAACCTAAGTCATTAATAAACCCACTTTGCTCTGAACCGAGTAGATTTCCTGCCCCTCTGATATCCAAATCTCGCATAGAAACTTTAAAGCCATCCCCTAAATCTGAGAACTCTTCTAAAGTTTGTAAACGTTTACGACCGTCGCTTGAAAGAACAGAAGTGGGTGGAGTGAGTAAATAACAGAAAGCTTTCCGGTTTGAACGTCCTACCCTACCCCTCATCTGGTGCAAATCAGACATACCAAAGTTTTGTGCCTGATTAATGATAATCGTATTCGCATTTGGAATATCAAGTCCAGACTCAATGATGTTCGTGGAAACTAATACATCATAATCTCCCTCAATAAATTTCATCATGGCCTTCTCTAATCTGTCACCATCCATCTGCCCGTGAGCAATACCGATTTTGGCATCAGGCACTAATCGTAAGATAATATTAGCGATTGATTCAATATCATTCACACGGTTATGTACAAAATAAACCTGCCCGCCACGCTTCAATTCATAGCTGATAGCGTCACGAATAAACTCTTCTTTAAATATATGAACCTCGGTAGTAACAGGCTGGCGGTTTGGCGGAGGCGTAGAAATCACTGATAAGTCACGAGCGCCCATTAAAGAGAAATGCAAAGTTCTTGGGATAGGTGTAGCTGTGAGCGTCAACACATCAACATTCAATTTCATTTCTTTTAATCGGTCTTTGGCTTTTACGCCAAACTTCTGCTCTTCATCAATAATCAATAAGCCTAGATCCTTAAACTCTATATCCTTATTTAATATACGATGCGTGCCAATCAGAATATCTATCTTTCCTTCTTTGAGTTTTTTCAGGGTTTCATTAATCTCTTTGGTAGTTCTGAAACGGCTAATCTCATCTACATTCACTGGCAGTTTTGAAAGGCGCTCGGCGAAGGTTTTATGGTGTTGCATGGCCAGAATAGTAGTAGGTACCAGAACAGCCACCTGCTTGCTATCGGCTACTGCTTTGAAAGCTGCGCGAATGGCTACTTCTGTTTTTCCGAAACCAACATCACCACAAACCAACCTATCCATTGGGTAGGCTTTTTCCATATCCTCTTTTACATCAGCTGTAGCTTTGGCCTGGTCCGGAGTATCTTCATAAAAGAATGAGGACTCCAATTCTGCCTGCATAAAACCGTCTCGCGCAAAAGCAAAACCAGGAGCCATACGGCGCTTGGCATAAAGCCCTATCAACTCTTTGGCAATGTCTTTTACCTGTCTCTTGACTCTTGATTTTTTGTTCTCCCATTCGGCAGAACCTAGCTTACTCATAACCGGAGGAGTACCCTCCTTACCTGAGTATTTAGCTATCTTATGGAGGGAGTGAATGTTGACCAAGAGAATGTCATTGTCACGATAAATCAATCTTACAGCTTCCTGCTCTTTATCTCCAACCACTATTTTTTCCAGACCGGCGAAGCGGCCGATACCATAATCAATATGTGTTACAAAATCACCCGTCTGCAAAGCCCTAAGTTCTTTCATCGTTAGGGCTTTAGACTTGCTGAATTTATCGCGCACCTTGAATCGGTGGTAACGGTCGAAAATCTGGTGGTCGGTATAAAAGGCTACCTTGGTTTGCTCGTCGATGAAGCCACCGCGTAGAGACATTTGTAAAGAATTGAATTTTGTGAAAGGATCAATCTCTTCAAAAATGGCATTCAATCTGCTCAATTGTTTCAATGATTCTGCCGATATAATAGTAGTAAAATGCTTCGACTGATTTTCCTTGATATTATCAATCAGGCGCTTAAAATCCTTGTTGAATGAAGGTTGAGCTTTACTCTGAAAAGTTAATTTTTCAGCGTCTTTATAATAACTCTTAGTGCCAAATTCTATGATTTTGAATTTCTTCAATTCGTTCTGGAAACCTCTGCGGGTTTCGAACAAGGCCTCAGGATTTTCTATGACTTGTATCCCTCCGCTTCTACCGACTATCTCCTGGAAATGCTGCTCAACAACCTTGAAGCAATCGTCAATTACTTCAAAAGAGTAACTTGCGTCTTTTATCCATATATTACTCGTATTACGAATAAAATTAAAAAAAGTCTCTCTTGTTTCTGTTATTAATTTGTTCTGAACATCGGGGATAATGTTAATCTGGTTAACCGATTGCATAGATAATTGCGATTCGGGGTTAAACAGACGTATACTGTCAATCTCATCGCCAAAAAGTTCGATACGATAAGGATATTCAGACGCATAAGAGAAAATATCGACTATCCCCCCACGAATAGAGAACTGTCCCGGCTCGTAAACAAAGTCAGCTCTTTCGAAATCGTAGCCAATGAGTAGTTCTGAAATAAAATTGATGTCGAAGTTTTCTCCGATCTTTACCTGAAGGGTATTGGCAATGAGTGATTTCTTATTGATTACCTTTTCTGAGAGTGCCTCAGGATAAGTCACAATCATCAGATTAGCCTTCTCATTATTCAATTGATTGAGGATTTCAGCCCTTTGGAGTACGTTTGCATTATCAATCTCCTCATATTGATAAGGTTTCTTATAAGACATCGGGAAAAGGAATACATGCTCTTCTCCCAGCAAATTTTGTAAGTCATTATAAAAATAGGCCGCGTCTTCCTTATCATTCAGTATAAAAAGATTGTGCTGAGGATTTATCTGATAGTTGACACTGGCAAAAATAGCATCCAGACTTCCGGCAAATCCTTTGAGTTGTATGAGATTATTAGCCTTTACGCTTTCGACAGCCGTGCGGATAAAAGCGTCTTCACTATAAATTTTTAATAAGTCTTTTACTTCCACCTTTCAGAGTTTTATAAATAAGAAAGGGACGCAAAAGGTTTTCCTGCGTCCTGAATATTCTTACAAATTTAAAAAATAAACTCAAAACTGATTTTTGTCGGTATTAATACTTTGTTAAATGCCTCTCAAAATCAGAAATTTAATTAATTTATATCGTATTTTGTTAAATATTAGATTTTATAGCGAATATTTAGATTATTGCGATTCGATGATACGAATCAGGCTTTTCAGCTCGTTATGTCGCTCTTCATCAGATTCCGGATAACTCATATTTAGTTTTTTCAGTTCACTCACAATCGTCTTGGCTACAATCAGCCTCATATTTTTCTTATCATCTGCCGGAATAATATGCCAGGGACATTTATGTGTTGAGGTCGCATTAATTAAATCCTCATAGGCTTGTTGATAATCGTTCCAGAAGCCTCTCTCCTTCACATCCTGCTCGTCAAACTTCCAGTTTTTGGTTGGGTCTTGTATGCGCTCTATCAATCTTACCGCTTGCTCTTCTTTCGAAACATTCAGAAAAAACTTTACAACTCTGATACCGTTGCGATGCAGGTAAGTTTCCAGATTGCTAATATCTTCATAACGGTTTTTCCAGAGTTTATCTAAATCATCAGTCAGCTCAATAGGTAGTCGTTGGCCTTGTGTAACAATTTCGGGATGAACTTTTACCACCAGTACTTCTTCATAATACGAACGATTGAAAACTGTAATGCTTCCCCTACTCGGTAAGTCTAGCACCGTACGCCATAGAAAATCATGCTCTAGTTCTGTATCAGTCGGGCGTTTAAAAGAGTGAACATTCAACCCTTGCGGGTTCACTCCTGAAAAAACGGCTTTCAAAGTTCCGTCTTTTCCTGCTGCATCCATTGCCTGAAATATAACTAAGAGACCGTAGCGATTATGCGCATACATCATGCTTTGCAGCTCATCCATCTGTTTATTCAAATCGGCTAACGAAGTTTCATAATCCTCTTTATCTTCATAAAAATCTTTAATTTTCGTTTTAGTATCGTTGATAGAAAATTTTCCGTCTCCGTCAAATACAAAATCATTGGTGTCAATTTTTTTCATAGGTGTTAAAATTTTAAGGCTAGTTTTTTTATTTTACTTAGACGAAATATGCGCCAATGTCAGGTACATTATATAGAACAATCTTTGCAAAGCATAGTTTTCATCAATCCATTAAAAATTCACCTTATACCCTACTTTTACTTTGTCCATTACAACATGTGTATAAAACTGTTTCACGTCAAGGTTATCCATCAGATATTTTTTTGTGAAATCTTCATAATGCCTCATGTCTGTAGTGTTGACGATAATTACAAAGTCGTAAGCCCCAGTTACATAATAGCATTGGGTTACGTCTGGGCAAGTTGCAATAAGAGACTTAAAAGTATCAACTACTTTTGAACTGCCTAAATGGAGTGTGACATCAACAATGCAGGTAATACTAACTCCGACCGCATTCGGCGAAACTATAGATATATCGGCCTCTATCACTTTCTCGTCACGAAGCTTCTTCAATCTTCTTTGTACCGCGCTCGTGCTAAGATTTATCATATGGCCTAATTCTTCGGCTGTTATTCTGTTATTTTGTTGAAGCTGATTCAATATCTTTTTGTCGTACTCATCAAGCTCTTGCATAATTTACTCGTTTATCAGCCTAAATGTAATTAATTTGTGCGTTGAGCAAATGTATTTTAGTCAAAAAATATACTTGGCAAGGTATAATTTTGCATCAGTATTTTATGAAAAGCTATTTTAAATTAAAACAAAATGAAAACGCTCATTACAATTGTTGCGCTATGCGCTGTTATTCTCTATGCCCTAAAGGCAAATTCTCAGACTACAAATCCTTCTGTAGAGACAATCACAAAACCTTTAGATAGTTTTATAGAAGACAAACTGAAAGAATCGGGCATGGTTGGGCTTGGGGCCGCTATTATAGTTAATAAAGAGGTTGTTTGGATTAAAGGCTATGGCTATGCTGACAAAGAAGCAGGCAAACCTTTTACACCCAATACTATTATGAATATTGGCTCTATCAGTAAAACTTTTACAGGAGTTGCGCTCATGCGAGCTGTTGAAGAAAAGAAACTTTCGCTGGATGAAGATATCAATCAATATCTTCCATTCAAAGTAGTTAACCCCAATTTTCCGAATGAAAATATCACTTTGCGACATTTGGCCATACATACCTCTGGTATTGCTGATGCTTACCCTACTTATGACAGTGTTTATCATTATGGTGGAGATTCTCCGGTGAAACTTGGTGATTTCTTAAAGAGCTATTTTGAACCAACTGGTAAATTCTATTCGAAAGAGAATTTCTTAAATCATAAACTAGGTACTTATAGAGAATACTCAAATATCGGAGCGGCCCTTGCCGGATATATTGTTGAAATAGTGACCGGAAAAAAGCTGAATGTATATACCGGGCAGCACATTTTCAAGCCATTGAAAATGAATAATACAGGCTGGTTTTTCTCTGAGATTAATCGGGCGAATCATTCAAAACTTTATGAAAAACAAAATGGTAGTATTGAGAATATAGAATTGTATGGTGAAATTACATATCCTGATGGAGGTGTTCGTACTTCGGTTTCAGACCTATCAAAGTTTTTTATTTCATTGCTAAATGATGGACAATATAAAGGAATTAGAATTTTAAAGAAAACCTCAGTAGATGAAATGCTGAAGTTCCATTATACCGCAGGTAATAAGCCTGAAAACGTAGAATTGAATGAAAAGAACGCGGGAATCTTCTGGTCTACAAAGTTAAATACTACAAGAATTGGTCATGGCGGTTCTGACCCCGGACTGAAAACTGAAATGCTGTCTGACCTTTCGAAAGAAGTAGCAGTTATTTTATTTACTAATACTGCCCTACCTGATAAAGAGATGGGAAAATACTTTTATGGTATTTATAATGAACTTCATAAGACGGGTATGAAAATAAAAGATGCACTGGCAAACCCCTGATACTTTCGGGAACTCGATTTTGTTATAAGTATAAATGACACGTAAGTAACAAATGAGTTCTCAATATTTAATTTGAATATGGTTGATAAGTAGTATGTTTGTAATAAGAATAAATGGCTTATTGATCTATATTTTGTTTATCCCAATTTTAGCCAGGCAAACTCAAATCGTTTATAATTCGTTTATATAGTCAAACGTTCAACCAAGAAATTTTGTTAAACTAATGAAGATACAATCAATCATTTTATTGGGGGCGGCCATTGGCGTCATTGCCCTATCAGGATACAAATTCAACAAAAAAGAAACGATAATGAATCAAGAAACAGAACAAGATAAAGCTGTTGCCACCTTCGGCGCCGGTTGCTTCTGGTGTGTAGAGGCCGTATTCCAGAGATTAGATGGAGTGACCAAAGTAGAGTCGGGATATATGGGAGGCGCAAGTAAAAACCCAACTTACAAAGAAGTTTGTACAGGTTTAACAGGTCACGTAGAGGTTACAGAAATTACTTACAATCCTCAGAAAATATCATTTGAAGAATTACTGGAAGTTTTCTGGAAAACTCACGACCCTACCACATTGAACCGTCAAGGGAATGATGTAGGAACACAATATCGCTCGGTAGTTTTTTATCATGACGATAAACAAAAAGCTCTGGCAGAAAAATACAAAGCTGAGTTAAATACTGCAGGTATTTTCAACTCCCCTATCGTAACAGCCATTGAGCCGGCTCAGACTTTCTACAAAGCTGAAAACTACCACCAGGATTATTATAACCTGAATGGTTCGCAGCCTTATTGCCAGATGGTAGTAAGACCTAAAGTAGAAAAATTTGAAAAGGTATTTAAAGATAAATTGGCGAAGAAGAATCAGTAAGAGATTCTTAGATAATGAAAGCCCTTTCTATCTGTTATATGATGGAAAGGGCTTTTGATTTCACAAAACTGAGGCCTTTATAAAATCCTGCCGGATTTTGGCGAAGTAAAACTTCGCCCCACAAAGATTAATTAGGAATCACATTCACCACTAAGCGCTTAGGCTCAGCCATAGATTCTTTGTATTGTGTTTTCCAGATTGGATTTTTGCCGACTCCCTGAATCGTTGTATTGCTTCTGATAAAATCGCCTGTTTCAAAAACATAGTAAGCAATGTTGGTGAGTACACCTGCGATTTCACCCGGGTCATATTTTCTGCTGAATCTACACTCAAAGTCTGCTATACCAAAGGCATGGAGGCCGAATGTATCCATTAACACTTCTCCATCACCAATATTAAACAATCGGATATTCATTGCGCCATGTAAGAAATCGCCTTGTTCCTTATCACAGGCTTCAAGAAAATCATCTGGTTTGATAAACTTTTCACTATTCCGGAAATAGATTACGGTAGGCTTAGTAGCCTTTACTACCGCACATAAAAATTTCTGAAAGAAATCTAACCTTGCCTGATGAGGAAGAGTTCTCGACATCAAATCTGTCAGGTTGATTTCAAAGTTACACTTCTCCATTACACCTTTTATGTCAGACCAATGCCATGATTGTGGAAATGCTTTGGTAAATCTATCTAAATTTATTTGAGATTCGGGGTTAATAATTACTCCCTGTGCTGGAACTGGGTTATCAGTAAAATTGACCATATAGTCAGAAAAGAAAAAGGCTAACGAGTCTTCGCTATCGGTTGATTCAACATTTCTGAATCTCAGCTTTAATTCTGAAAGAATCGTTTCTTTATCAAGTTCTGGTTTGTTTTCATAAAACAAGCTTATGAATTGTAAGGTGGGTTCGTTCGGAACTAGTTCTTTTTCTGTGTGTTGAGAAGGTTCTTCTACTGATTTCTTTTTGAAGATGTCAAATAATCCCATGTTTTAAAATAGAGGTTTATATCATGCAATTTAACAATTTGCTTTATTAACTACTATCCTGGGTTTTATTTGCCAGCTAAAATAATAATTTCGATACCTGTTAAGATTTCTACTAGAAAGCGATTTTCATATACATAAGAAAGCTATTTACTTTTAAAAGGAATTATAAAAGTATTAAAAGTATAGATTTATAATTTAAGGAATAAGTACGGGTAATATACTTTCAAAAGGGATAATAAATAAGACCAAAAGATTGTTAAATGCGAAAACAATAGAAAAAGATGGTATTTTTCTTAGAAAGAAACTAATTTTGCACCCGAATTTTAGTGATAAGTACTTAGCTATCAATATTCAAGCAAGAACTTATGGCTGAAAGGTAAACATTTTTATACTTTTCATTTCAAAAAATCATGTCTGCATTAGTTGAAACAGCGAACCTACTCGCTGACAGAATCAACGCGTTGGAAGAATCAGCCACGCTTGGTATGTCGAAAAAATCGCGCGAATTAGCGGCACAGGGACACAAAGTCATTAACCTATCTGTCGGAGAACCAGATTTCAAAACTCCAAAGCATATTTGTGATGCTGCCAAGGCAGCTATCGACAACGGTTTCCACCACTACACACCAGTAGCAGGTATTCCAGAACTCCGCAAGGCAATTGCAGACAAGCTCAAGCGTGAAAATAATCTGGATTGGAAGCCTGAAAACATCGTTGTTTCTACAGGAGCAAAACATTCATTAGCAAACGTAATACAATGTTTAGTAAACCCGGGCGACGAGGTAGTAATCCTTGCACCTTATTGGGTGAGCTATTCTGAAATGGTAAAGTTGGCAGATGGTAAATCTGTGATTGTTGAAGGTTCTTTTGAAAACGATTTCAAAGTGACTCCTGAACAATTGGAAGCCGCGATCACTGATCGTACAAAGGTAGTGATGTATGCATCTCCAAACAACCCTACGGGTTCAGTATACAGCGAAGCTGAACTAAGAGCGCTGGCGAAAGTAATTGAGTTTCATGAGAATGTTTTTGTGTTGGCAGATGAAATCTATGAATACATCAACTTTACGCAGGAAGGACATTTCAGCATCGGTTCGATTCCAGAAATCAAAGACCGCGTAATTACGGTTAATGGTTTTGCCAAAGGCTTTGCTATGACTGGATGGCGTTTAGGTTTTATTGCAGCAGCTAAATGGATTGCTGATGGCGTTGAAAAACTACAAGGTCAGGTAACGTCTGGTACAAGTTCTATTTCGCAACGTGGTGCGGTAGTGGCATGGGAAGATATGTCGGCACCGGAAATGATGAAACTGGCATACTTACGCCGCAGAGATTTAGTAATTAAATTATTGAGAGATATTCCGGGTGTGAAAGTAAATGTACCAGACGGTGCATTCTATGCTTTCCCTGATATTAGTTATTATTTCGGAAAATCAGATGGTACTATCACTATCAATGATGCTGACCAATTGTGTATGTGGTTACTTGAAACAGCACACGTGGCTATGGTAGGCGGTGGCTCATTTGGTGCACCAAAATGTTTAAGAATTTCAACAGCGGCTTCTGACGAAGCTCTTACTGAAGCAATGAGCAGAGTAAAAACAGCTTTAGCTACATTGAAATAAGAATCATAGTCTCTGAAAAAAGCACCTTTATTCAAAGGTGCTTTTTTCTTTTATTTTCTATAAAAAAGTATAATACTTTTTAAAAGTAATTTTTTAAATAAATCTATTTCTTAAACTCAAATACCACTCCAAAAGTCCAACGGAAATCATTGTTTTTACGGCCAGTTACTACCACACTTTCATACGAATCTTCAATAGTACTTCTGATACCCGTGCGCTTAGTAATCTGATAACGAACACTCAGATTAGCATTCCAGCGGAAGTTTTTTTCTGTGATAGCCGGTTGTAAAAACAGGATATGTGATATATAAAGTTTACCCTCATTTAGTGTATACTCACCAAAGAACCTGGTAGAGTTACGCCATAGGTTTTTATCCGGAAGATCCTTATTATTAATAAAGTCAGTCCATTCATAAAGAAGTACATTCGTAACAGACAGATAATAAATTCCTTTATCTATCAATTTGAAACCGAGCCCCCCTGCTGCTATTAGGCGATTACCTATTTTACGGAGATTACTTCTTTCAAAAGACCCAAAGGCTAAATAATACAATCGGTTTTCGGGCAAGACAGTTGTTCGGAAATCGGTAAAAATCTCTCGTTCATTTAACTGCTTATTCTGCTGCCCATAGATAAAAGACGGACTGCTTGAGAATTTGAGAACCTTGCTTAAATTCCAGTCGATACCGGATGCCAATTGTATAAAGGCTCGATTGATATTACCTGAGGTATAAGTCCCATCAGCTGATAGGCGGAACTTGAATTTAGCTGGTGTATCATCCTGCGGTTCATCTTCCTTTTTTTCCTCTTCTTCGTCTTCCTGCTCTTCTTCAGTAGTCGTACTATCCGGCGACATTTGAACCGGAGGAAGGTTTTCTGGTTTAAGAGTATCAGGGTCGGTAGTCTGGGCTTTTAGGGTTACGCTAAATAAAGAAAAAATTAAGATTAGCAATTTTAGTTTCATTGGTGTTTGGTTATTTATAAATTTCGTAAAATTTGTAATATCTTTTCTATTTTGCTAAACAAGCATGAAATTAAAGTGTTTAGGCTAATAGAGAATGCATACAAAAAAGATTAGTGGTTATCAGGAAAATAAGGACAGACAATGGAAGTGGCTAAATATCTTTCAGTAATTTTTGCTAGCATGATAAAATTTTTCGGGGGGCCTTTAACTGGCCTGGCCCTGAAAATTACATGGATAGAAACTGCCGTTTGTTCGGTAGTGGGGATGATGATTACAGTGGCTCTGGTCACATTCTTTGGAAACTACATTCAAAGCTTTTTTACCAGACTTTTTCAGAAGGGGGAACCCAAGAAAAAGAAAAAATTTACCCGCTCCAATCGTTTGGCAGTAAGGGTAAGAAGAAGGTTTGGCCTGATAGGTATTTCTTTTCTGACACCTATCCTTTTTAGCCCGATCGGAGGTGCTATTCTGGCTTTAGCTTTCAGATATCATAAGAGAGATATTTTGTTGAATATGCTCTTAAGCGCTTGCGTTTGGGGTATCATTCAAAGCCTGTTTCTCTATTATGCAAAAGACTTTTTATTCTAAGCAGTACACAGCGTATATAAAGAAAGCGAACGAATAAAAGACTTATTCGTTCGCTTCGTTTTTAGTATATTATAGATTAATTCTAAATCTTTACCACCCTTATTCGTTTCAAGGTTGTGCCCGTTTTATTAACCTCCAGAATATAGCTTCCGGGCACAACGTCAAGAATTGAGAGGTCAATGTAGGCAACACTATTTACTATTTTTACCTGATCATTCTTGATGAATATTCGTTTACCTGAAGAAGTGTAAAGCACAAATTCAAGAGAATGAGTATCTTCCTCTAAAGGCAATTTGACATTACAGACATTCTCGAACGGATTCGGATATACAACCCAGTCACTGATAATATTCTGTGTTGAGTCAGTTGAATATTTTACGTTAAAGGTAACGGTCTTGAAAGTAATCAGCGTGTCTTTCTGGAAAGCGTTTGCTGTCAGGGTATAAGTACCTACCGGAAACTCCAGTCCCCTACCCTCACCAAATAAATTATAAGGCGTACGTGAAGAAATATTTTTAAACTTATAAGGGCCATCAAGGTTAAAACGGAAATCTACCGAATCTAAATTACATCTGGCAAGCACATTTAATCTCTTCGGCAAATCTTCCAGATACAAGGTTCTGTTATTGGTCAATAAACCCCAGCCCTCAATCGGTATGTCAAAATAATCGGCCTTAATCAACTCAAAGTCAATAGCCGGAGGTATACTTTCAATAAACATATGTGACTCCAGACTTGCGCCTTTGTTGTCATAAATTTTGAGTTTGATTTTTGTTTTTCCGAGCGAAGGAGCTTTGCCATAAAAACTAAATTCAAACTTATTGAAATTAACCCATTTAGGAGCTTCCGTTATTTCAATATAGGCAATGTATCCATCGGGGTCGATGTAAAGATTCTCAGGTATTCTGAAAACAAAAGGCTGATTGACTACAATCTGCTGGGTGTAGTCTTTCATGTTTTCGATTGGAAGTTCATTAGGCCCTTCTTGAACTGGAGGTTTAGGAGGATCTGGAGGATTTACTACAACAGGCCCACCAGGATCTGGATTGGTGCCCGGACCGGGGTCAGGCTCAGTAATATCAGGCAGTGGATTATCAATTACCTGTTTATCGTGTATTAAATCTTCATCATATATAATCTTGATTCTTTTCTGATCATTATCAGAGCGTATTCGCCAGTCTTCAACTACTGCCTCGCGATTATCAATTAACTGTGAAAGGCGGTATTTCATAGAGTCGGCATATACGATTGGGGGGCTAGGTTTATCTTTCCAGTAAACGCCTTCATATACAGCCGGGAGTATTTTCTCTACATCTTTACCGTTGTCATAATCTACATAAAGCACTATTACCTCACAACCAAAGCCTACCGCACGGTCTACGTAGTTTCTTAGCGATTCAGGAGTTGCCTGATCGAAGTGAGCAATCTCTGTAAAGAATTTCTGGCCGGGTCTTAAATTACTCATTACTAAATCAGCCTGAAAAGGGTCTACAGAAGTCTTGATAATCTCGGCTTTTTCTGTCAGGTCTTTAAAGGCAAAAGAACTCCTTAATAAGGATAAATTATCGGCTATCCCACCAAACTCACAAGCTACCTGAAAGCTCTGATCAATTGACTTGACGGCGGCAATCATCTGGTCGACATGGCCTTTCAATAACTGATGCCGGAAATAGTACCAGTCTTTTCCCCTTAATCCTCTGAATGAGTCTTTGGTATTAAACAGGTTTACATAAGGCTCTACTTCTGAGAATTGTTTATAGTTGGTACCCCAGTAGCTATTCAGTGTTCGTATGGTCTGGTACTTGGTTTTAGCCCAGTCTTTCCATTTAAGCATTGACCACTTAGAATGATCGAAAACAGCAAAATAAGGAGGATTAGGATATTGTTGATTTTCGTAGGCATAGCCTAACTCTTGTTGTGGCGTATTAACCACCGACACATAAAGTATCTTTCCACTTGTCTGAAGATATTTATAACGTTGGCAAACTTCTTTTACAAAGCCTGCCGCTTTTTCAATAGAGGGTTGGTGCGCGAAACTGAAATGATCATTATCGTAGTAGTAGGTCAAGGGTTTTCCTTTAAAATCTGCCACAGCTTCTTCTAATGCCCAGAAACCCGGCGTGAAGGCAATATGACGACCCAGGTGGATACGAATAACTAATTTTACTTTGAGGTTGTTGATGACGTGGTTTATCTGATTATCAATCTGAGACCAATCTCCTTTAGAATCAGCTTTGGGGTAGATTCTATCCCACATCACAGTTAGCGCTACGGCATTACACCCAGCACCAACCATTTTATTCATGGCACTTATACCATGTGTATTGGTCGCTTCCAGATTCAAAACACCATGAACAATATATCTGTCAGGAGCAGTCTGTGCAAACGAAGAAACCGATAGATTGAACAATAAAAAAACAAGTAAAGAAAAGTAATGTGAAAGTCTGTTCATAAATTTATTTCATTTCGTAAAACACTTGTTCCAACTCAAATTCACTCTTAAACCCAGCACGGCCTCTGACAATTTCCTGTATATTGATAGTTTTGATGGCCTTATCTTTCAAGGACTTAGATTCAAAGAATTGCTTCACGTCCTGAACATTCTCTATTCTGGAGTTAATAATCAGCCCCTTTTCTAATAAAATAGATACACTATTGTAAGACGCCATTTTTCCGTCTTCCGTTGTAATTGTGACAGCAAAATGTGAAGGCTGAAAAAACAAATTTAATAATTTACCAAACCAGGTAGCTGAAGTTTTTATTTTTAATACCCTGATAGTATTAACCGAAGTATCAACCGGAATGTTATAATCCTGTCCAAAACTTAATTTTACGGCTTCCCTTTTAATTTGTTTCAGGATTTTGGTTTTCGGTTGCTTTTCTAACAATAATCGGTTTCCCCAGATCTTTACAGGTTTATAACGCTGCAGAAGCGCCAGAAGTGTTTGGGTTTCATCGCCCCAGGCATATTTATTATCTGTGCTTTCCACACCATATACTACAAAGTCAGGGGCGGTGGCCGACAGGTATTTCTCGCGATTCTTGTCGTCCAGATATTGATTATAAGCCTGATACGATTGAAGTGTCGGGCGGGGATTATAGTTAAGTCTGTTAAAATAAATCTCCGAAATTTCGTTCGGAATAATATCAACACTTTTATGGCCTATCGTGCTAAGTACATCAGCTGGATAGGTAGTTTTGTATTTATAATCGGGTTTGTAGAAAATGTCCTTGAAATATTGAGGGAAAATATAAGTTTTTGTCCGCAGGTTATCAGGAATTGAAAAGGTAACCTTACCAAAAATTGGCTGATAGAAAATCAAATAAGAGATAATATTCAAGGTAATTAATACCCAACCACCAGTCTTAAGCAATTGATGTGTAGCAAAGAATGGCAAGAGTAATAAAGGCAGATTAGCCAATTTAACAAAGGCTGTAATATGTCCGTCATCAGCCCGAACAAAAGCGTATTTAAGCAGGATAAAAGCAATGACAACACTACAACCCCATACAAAAATGTTATCGACCAATGGTAAACTTAATTTCTTATACTGAATAAGGTTTCTGATAGCATATAAGCCACCTAATCCTACCAACAAGCCCCAGATAGTAAAAGCAGCAATGACCAGGCGTAAACGACTATCAGGGAAGAGCGACTGTGCTTCGTTATATCCACTAATTACCTTAATACTTGAATAGAAATATTGTAATAGGTCGGTTTCGAGTAAAATAGCCAATAACCATAAAACAATAGCACTACTAATAAGATATAATAAAAACTCCTTGAGCGTAAGACGCTCAGTAAAGAATGAATAGATAGTGAGCACGGCTACAAAACCTAAACCGATGATACCATAATTGGCCTTAACAAAAAAAGTAATGATACCGATCAGAATAGCATAAGAGAGAAACCAATGGTTTTTGACTTGCAGAAACCTGACCCCCATAAATATAGACGAATAGAATAATAAAAAATGTACCCACTCCCCGTACATCGAAGACACAAAAAAGAACACCACAAAATGAGCGAGTAACTGGTATAGCTTTAATGGCTTTGGTAATAACAGAAAGAGTAAAATACCAATATTGATAAAGAAGAAAAGGTCGAATAAGAAAAACTCGAAGGGCGTGCTCGTAATGGCAAATCTTTGGGTTAATGAGCCCAAAGGCCCATAAGTATAAATTATATCCTGCCCGAAAATCATGTTTTTGGCTTTGGCTAATTCAAGTGCAATGCGCCATGAGTTATCAATACCGCCCTCTGGGTTTTCATAAATCCTGTAATAAGGAAATACTAAAATAATCAGAAATAGAACATAGAAAAACTTTAACCAGAAACTGTGGATTTCCCACTTCAGAAATTTTGCCATTATACTTTAATGAGTCAAACCTATTGAAAGGACAATAATTATGCACGAGAGGGTAAAGAGAAACCAAAGTGACAAAGGTAGATACAGAAGCCTAAAAAAAAAAGCTTTCAACCATTGGTTGAAAGCTCTCTTTATTGACAAAAGCTAATTTATAGCTTAGGTGAATTATTTCTGTTTTCGTTATAATCGTTTAATTTGCTTTTATTTCGGCTATAAATGAAGTAAACGATAAAGCCAAGCAACATCCAGCCAATAGCGAATTTTTGTGCTTTGCTATCCAATAGAGCCATCAAAGCAAAGTTAGTAATGATACCTAATGGCCCGATGATATTAACCAAAGGTGTTTTGAACGGACGATCACGATTCGGTTCTCTGAAACGTAAAATCAATACTGCCAGACAAACCATAGCAAAGGCAAACAAAGTACCAAAGCTAGTCATATCACTCAAAATACCGATTGGTGTAAAAGATGCTACAAGCGAAACGACTAAACCTACTAAAAATGTACTTTTCCAAGGTGTCTGCCATGTTGGGTGTACTTCTTTGAAGAAATTAGGCAATAAACCATCTTTCGCCATTCCTAAGAACACGCGGGTCTGGCCTAACATCATCACCAACATTACAGAAATCAAACCTGCTGTTGCAGCTGCTGTAATAATAAACACCGCCCACGGCTGACCAACTTTGTCAAAAGCCATTGCCACAGGTGCTTTTAATGCATCACCAGTAATATCTTTATAATTAATCATCCCTGTCAATACCAATGAGACAAGGATATAAAGAATAGTACAGATTAATAAAGAAGAGATAATCGCAAATGGTATGTCTTTTTTAGGATTAATGGCCTCACCTGCAGAGGTTGAAACTACGTCGAACCCAATATAAGCGAAGAAAATAGCGGCAGCACCACTGAAGATACCCTTCCAGCCGTAGGCTTCTTTGGCAATACCATCTTCGTGAGTAACTAATGTTGGCTCAGGAATAAATGGTTTCCAGTTATCATAATTAATAAAGAAAGCCCCTACAAGAATTACGAAAATAACAGCGGCTACTTTTAAAATTACAATCAGGTTATTGGTGTTAGCAGCTTCTTTGATACCTTTTACCAGAATCCAGGTTACTACCCATGTGATAATGAATGCAGGTAAATTAAGTGCAAAAGAAGGCGCATCAAGCCCATTTGCTTGTGCATAAGAAGCCGCCGACCAAGGGTCGTTTCTTAGATGGAAAGGAATATCTATCCCAAATAGATGGACAAGTTTATTGAAATAACCCGACCAGCTTACGGCAACGGTCATGGCACCCATAGCATATTCGAGAATCAAACCCCAACCGATAATCCAGGCGAAAAGCTCGCCGATGGTGCCATAGGCATAGGCATAAGCCGAACCCTCAACAGGAAGCATAGAGGCAAATTCAGAATAACAAAGAGCAGCAAATACGCAACCGATACCTGCTATAATGAATGAAAGTGCCAAGGCCGGACCGGCATGGTAGTGAGCAGCAGTACCTGTCAATACAAAGATACCACCCCCGATAATACCACCAATCCCGATAGCGGTAAGACTCCACTTACCCATTACCCGTTTTAGTTGGTTGTTTTTAATATCTGCCTCATAAGCAGACATTGGCTTCTTACGCCAAATACTTTTTTCCATACGTTTTTAGAGTTGTTTTTGGTTTGTTTTCGAATTATATTGCAATA
Organism: Emticicia fontis; assembly: GCF_054779675.1. Lineage (NCBI taxonomy): Bacteria > Pseudomonadati > Bacteroidota > Cytophagia > Cytophagales > Leadbetterellaceae > Emticicia > Emticicia fontis. The sequence goes on along the minus strand of NZ_BAAGXU010000004.1, from coordinate 119,177 downwards.
TACTGCAAAAAAGCCTTGATTTACCAAACCATTTAATCAAAAAACGAAATATTCTTTTATTTTTTGGCTTTTTACTTCAAAAATCCTGTACGTATATTACCTGTCTGGAAATATTATTTAACGGGTTAATCTATTATTTCTTCTTCAAAAACTAACTGATATCACCTGTTTTTTTATTGGTGCGAGGTATCAATCAAAGCTCTGTTTGCCGAAAAACTTTACCTTAAATAAAATTTATAGTATTTTAATTGGTTATACGTATACTATCTCATGGGTTTGGCTTAATATTACCCTTTTATTCATTTCAATATAGCTATACCAATAAATACAACAAAACTACTAGATACGCATGACCAAAAAGCAAATGAACTGGGTGGGGTTCCTGGTGGGAGTCTTATTATTTAGCATCAGCCTATTTCGTGAAACATTATTTATCAATTCTTACTTTGGCATTTATACGCTATTATTTCTAAAATCGGCCTCTATACTCGTATTGGGATACTACTTTGCCAGAATCATTAACGTTAAACCTATTAAATTCTTAATTGTAGGTATTTGCTTTGAAACATTCGTTCGTGTATTTATGCCTTACGCTTATCCACTCAAAGAGCGGGTTGAGAAGATATCCAAATACCCTACTCTACAAAAAATCTTAAGTCCGATCGCTGGCTATGCTTCAGACATTGCCCGTAACGTAGGTTCAGATATGGGGTCTGTGCAATACTTCGAAACCGGTAGCCGATATGATGATGAACTTTTCTATACTTTCGAGCCAAGTAAGTTTACCTTTAAGCATATCAACTTTGATAATGAATATAATATTAATTCAAAAGGTGCAAGAGACGATGAGCAATCATTGACCAAGCCGGAAATAGTTTTTATCGGTGATTCTTTTACTACAGGCATTGGCGCCAATCAGGACGAAACATTTTCGAGCAGAGTAGAAAAGGCCTTAAATAAGAAAACTCTTAATATCGGTGTGCCTTCTTACGGAACTGCCAGGGAATCATTATTCCTGAAAAGATTCGATCTGGATTCCTGCAAATACATCGTGCTACAATATTGTAATAATGACGATAATGAGAATAAAGCTTTTGTAGATAATAACTTTCAATTGAATAAAAGACCCGAAAAGGATTATAGAAATGCCCAGATTTATAATGAATTAGTTTTACACTATTATCCGTTCAGGTATACTTATTCATTATTTGCCAAAAAGATTCTTTATACAATTGCAGACTTAATGGCGAAGAAAAATGTGGATAAGCCGAAAGCTCAGGCAGTTGTAAAGAATACCTCAGCAGAAGATTTCTTTAAAATTCTTCAAAGATTACAGGCTGAACACCCTGACAAGAAAATTATTGTTTTTGAATTAGGTTTATTCGCCACCTCAAGTGATTTCTACGTGCAATTAAAAGAATTAGTAGATGCGCAACAACTAAAGAACATAGATATAATAGATACATCGAAATTCATCAATTGTGAGGATTGCTATTACAGTCTTGATTTTCATATTACCCCAAAAGGACATCAGATTCTGGCCGATACTTTGGTGAATCATCTGAAACAATAAAAGCCTGATATTTTATCAGGCTTCCTTTATATCTTATTAAATTATTATCAGAACTTAGGGCACGATAGCTCTTTCTTGTTTCTTCTGTTTCTTGTTCTTTTGGTTTCGATAGGATCAAAATGATATGCAATCGAAATCTCATGCGAGCCACCAGTCGAAATACCTAAACCTGAAATAGTAAAATCGTAGCTATACCCAATTGAGAAATTATCCTGACGGACGCCCACCAAAAATACAACAGCATCATTGTTGGTAACATTAATGTCTTTTTTCTTAATCGGGATACCTCTATACCACAGGCCCAAGGTAATGGGAGAATAAGTTGTATAAAACCCTAAATCTAACTGGTCGAATTTGCCTTGTCTTTTATAGAGAAAAGCAGGAGATACTGAAAACTCTCTCTCTGAGTTGCCAGCATTTGAATAAGGATTATTTAAAGGTATTTTCAGCCCCCCACTCACACTTAATTGCATCGGTAAAAAAGAAGGGGTGCTACCAGAAGTAGTTAGAAATGTAAAAGCGGGTTGGTTGACATGATGTGCTGCCAAACCTAACCATGTTTTACTATTATAGAATAGTGCCCCAGCACTAAAATCTACATATTGAATGGGGCGAATATTATCTTTATCTGCTAACGGGTCATTTGAAGGGTTACCCGTGTATCCAGAATTGGTATATTGGTCACCATAAGTAAGCCCTAACAGATTGAGGCTTGTATTGGCATAGCTTCCCTGGATACCCAGACGAAGAAAGTTTTCTTCATTAATTTTCAACTGATAAGCATAAATAGCACCAACTTTAGTACTTTTTAATCTGCCCGGACCCTGAGAGTCGCTGGTAACAAGAAGACCAACTCCACTATTAAGTTTTTCGATATAATGATCTAATGAAAATGAAGTTGTAATATAGTTGGCATTAATTGAAGGCCATTGATTACGATAGTTAGCAATCAGTCTGGGTGCATAGGCACCACCTGCAAAGGCAGGATTCTGGTATAGAGGGGCCGCATAAAATTGCGAAAACTGGGGATCTTGTGCAAGGCTACTAAAGCAAACGGTACACAAAAGGACAATTCGTAAATAAAGTTTTTCCATTGCCTATTCTTATAGGATATAATGATGTATTTCTATAGCAAATTTCATTCCAAAGCACGTTTTAGTTTTTACGAAAGGGTTTTTCTACGAAGATACAGGTTTTCAAAGTATTTGTCTACAACAAAACGTTATATATATGGTTTTTGGTGTATATGAACCAAGAAATGTCGATAGTTCACCTGAAACGAAATGTTTAAGGAGGTATTTCAAATAATTCAGTTTTGTATCTCGTTAAAATTTTTAGAAGCAAAATCTAAAAATTCGGTTTATTTTTAATAAGTTAGTATTTATTATATTTAACGAACTATGTGGGGTGGTATTGGTACTAATCTAAGGATTTTTTTTATTGCGGCCACATTATCCTTTACTTCTTATTTTTCCTTTTGTCAGGATTTCTATATAGGTGGTAAAAAATGTATTAGCGTCCCTTCTACCCCTCCAGGTGGAACCGGACAAGCTCAGAGTGCGGACTGTAGTGAGCCGACAGTTTTTTTTGATACAAATAAGGATGCAACCGCCTGGCTATGGGATTTTGGTGATGGTAGCGCTACGGCTGCTATCCGTAATCCACAGCATACTTATGCGCAAGTTGGTACATATACCGTTACACTCACACGTACAGTAAAAAACGTTGTACAGGCGCCGGTTTCTCAGACCGTTACGATTAGCCAACCACCAGCTCAACCTAAGTTTTTCAAGAAAACCAGTGCGGATACAACCGTTTGTGATGGTAAGACGCTGACGTTGAATCCTTATGACCCATTAAAAGGCGGGGCGCCAGCACCAGCAGGCGTTACATATCTTTGGTTTCCGAAAGGCCAGACAACACCAACAATAGATGTTGATTCAGCAGGTTGTTATTCGGTAGAAGTTTTTGATGCCTCAGGCCAATGTTCACGGACAGCCAAAATCAATGTGAAATTCTGTTTGCAACAGACCAATAGCGGTGGAAGTGAGAAATGGTATTTTGGTACAGGGGCTACCCTCGAATTTGGGTTGAACCCATCAAATGCTCTTCCGCCTGATACATTAGCTAATTCAGGAGACCTTTTTGAAGATCCTGAAGAAGAAGATCCAGTCTATATTCCTGTAGAGTCTACTAAAAGCAACCCTATCGATTCTCCTGAAGGAGTAGCAATGGTTTATGGCCCTAAGGGAAGTTTAGTGTTTTATACAGATGGTATAAAAATATATGGTAGTGACGACAAACCGCTGGCCTTTGTTGCGCCTTTAACCAGTAGCGATCTGGGTGGGACAAATACCTCTACGCAATCGTCGCTTATTATTCCAAAGAGTTCTTGTAATGAGTGTCCCCATCATTTGTATTACGTATATACACTAAATAAAGATACTGGTTTGTTGTCTTATAGTATCGTTGATTTACGGCGAGACAATGGGAAAGGAGCAGTAGTAGAAAAAAACATTCCTGTAAGCCTTACCACAAGTCAGCAGATTACGGCGAAGAAAACACAGGACGAATCAGGTTTCTTTGTTTACACCCACGATAGTAAAACCAATGAGTTCAGAGTACTGAAAGTTGACTCCACTGGTGCAACCGAGAAAATTCAGACTTTAGGAATGGTTCCATCAGATACAACAGGCTATATGCGTATATCACCGGGTGGTGATAAGCTGGCAATGGCAATAGTAAAAGATGGAAAAAACTACATCGAGGTCTATGATATAGACGGTGAAACGGGAGAATTGAAATTGAGCCTGACTATAGATTTAAAAACGGAAGCGCCACCGATGGTATATGGGCTGGAGTTTTCGCAGGATGGAGAGAAACTTTATACGACATTAAGAGGAGATCCCTCTAAAAATATAAAATCGTATTTGTATCAACTGAATCTGAATCTGAAAGATCCGGTTGCTATTAATGCCAATAAATTTAAGATTGATGAGTCGGCAACGAATGCTTATGGAGCTTTACAGATGGGGCCAACCAATGCAGGTGGGGGCGGAGCCATCTATATGGCTATAGATGGTAGTGACCTGATTCCTTATATCTCACAACCCGAAGTAGTGGGTGGTGCCGCTCTGGTAGGGTATGTGCCTATTAAAGATGGGTTCGGAGCCGACGTATTAGGGACAAGCCATTTTGGTTTTCCGAATGTAGTACATGCCAAACAAATACAGGAAGGTGAAAAACTAAGTGCAACCTTTGAAGGTACGTGTCAAGGGCAACCAACGATCTTTAAAACTCAGGGGATATGTAGCCCTATGAAAAGTGAGGTAGCCTGGGATTTTGGTGATGGCGCAACCGGAAAAGGAACCGAAACGTCTCATACCTACGAAAAGGAGGGTAGATACATCATTAAAATGACTGTAGATGTATTCTCTGAAACCTTCATTAGTAAAAATTTAAATATCCCTATTCTTACTCAGGTTTTAGGAAATTCGCTCAAAGAGAAATGTAATACATTTGTAGTAACAGATACGGTTTATATTAAGCCGCTTCCAATAATCAATCTTCCGGATTCTGCTTTTGTTTGTGTACTTAAGGGAGCTACTATGGTTTTAGACCCGAAAGCCCAAAGAACCTATGATCCTCAATACCTTTGGAGACCAACGTCTGAAACCACTCCAACTATCACCGTAAGTGCCTTGGCAAGATATAGTGTTCAGGTTGCGAATAAGTTTGTTTCAAGAAGTGGAAATGTATTCTGTGCTACGTCTGATACGACATTAGTAAAAGAAGGTTGTGAACCACAGGTATTTGTGCCGGAAATTTTTACACCTAATGGTGATGGAATTAATGATAAGTTTGAATTACCTAATGAGTTTATCACAGAATTTGATTTGAAGATTTTCAACCGTTGGGGTGAGATTATCTTTGAATCGCTAGAACCCGATAGACTTTGGGATGGTACCTATAAAGGCAAAATGATGGCACCGATGCTTTATGCCTTTACAGTAAGTTATAAAAGTCTCTATTTTCCATACCGACCGAAAATAACCAAGACGGGGGGCATTCTACTGGTGAAATAGAAATTCTTCAAAAAACACATCAGGTATATTCTTCTCTGTTTATATCTTTGAAAGGGTAATTAGCTAATGATTGAATTTAGCTGATTACCCTTTTACACGATCATTTAAAAGGGTTTTGTGTAGAAACCAGCAGAAAAATTGTATATTTGATAAATAAAAAGAGAGGTTTCTCACAGATTTCATGCGACAAGATTATATAAAAGGAGATAAGGAAGCGCTTTCGCCTGTAGAAAAAGAAATAGAAAAAGCATTAAGACCTCTTTCGTTTGATGATTTTACAGGACAGGATAAAATTCTTGAAAATTTAAAAATCTTTGTTTTAGCTGCTAAGCAAAGAAAAGAAGCCCTTGACCATGTACTGTTACATGGTCCGCCGGGCTTAGGTAAAACTACGCTCTCTTTGATTATCTCTAACGAGCTAGGCACCAATATCAAAATAACCTCAGGTCCTGTTTTAGACAAACCCAGCGATCTGGCTGGCTTACTGACTAACCTTGAGCCTTTTGATGTACTATTCATTGATGAAATCCATCGCCTGAATCCGATAGTAGAAGAATATCTCTACTCGGCTATGGAAGACTATAAGATAGATATTATGCTGGATTCAGGGCCAAATGCTAGAAGTGTGCAGATTACCCTTAACCCATTTACTTTGATTGGTGCAACTACTCGTGCAGGTTTATTGACCTCTCCGCTTCGTGCCCGCTTTGGTATCAACTCCCGTTTGGAATATTACGATGCTGAGTTGCTTTCTAAAATTGTCAAACGCTCTTCGTATATACTCAATACACCGATTACAGACGAGGGTGCGTTTGAAATCGCACGCCGAAGCCGCGGGACACCACGTATTGCCAATAATCTGCTCAGACGTACCCGCGATTTTGCACAGGTAAAAGGGAATGGGAAAATTACGATTGAAATTGCAGAAATAGCTTTAACGGCGCTGGATGTTGACCACGATGGATTGGATGATATGGACAACCGTATTCTGCAAACTATCATTGAGAAATTTAAAGGTGGCCCCGTTGGCTTATCAACCATTGCCACGGCAGTAGGAGAGGAGGCTGAAACAATTGAGGAGGTTTACGAACCATTCCTGATTCAGGAAGGCTATCTGAAACGTACCTCACGTGGAAGAGAAGCTACTGAAAAAGCCTACAAACATTTGAATATTCTGCCGAAGTATAGAATGGGAGAGTTGTTTTAGAAGAACACATCTTCAAATTGTCGGATTTCAAAATTTTCTCCGACAATAATCGCTATAATATCAAAACGTATTTTGCCACGCCAGTCTTTCTGATACACATAGTTTTCGGCTGTTTTCATGATAAGACTGGCTTTGGCTTTTGAAATGGTCTGTTCCGGGAAACCATATATAACTTCGGTTCGGGCTCTTACTTCTACAAAAATCAACCAGTTGTCTTTCTGGGCAATAATATCTATTTCTCCTTTGCCAAATACATAGTTTCTGTCCAGAATCATATACCCTTCCTTTTGTAGAAAGGTTGCCGCCATTTCTTCTGCTTTATTTCCGGTCTCATTGTGTTGCGCCATGGGTCAGCAGAATTAAAAAGAGGTTTTATTTATATTGTCCGGCAAGCTCAGCAATTACAGTCTCACCGCCTACAGGACGATCATCGATATTAACCAATATCTTAGCATCAAGTGGCAAGAAAATATCAATTCTCGAGCCGAATTTGATAAAACCAAATTCAGTACCTTGTTCTACTTTTTGTCCTTCTTTTACATACCAGCACAAGCGACGAGCTAATGCTCCGGCTATCTGGCGGAAAAGTACCTCTGTACCATTATCATGTTTTACTACGATAGTTGTTCTTTCATTATCCGTGCTTGATTTCGGATGCCATGCCACCAGATATTTTCCGGCATGATATTTAAAGTAAGAAACAACACCTGAAATAGGATTGAAATTGATATGCACATTAATAGGCGACATAAAAATAGAAACCTGGCGGCGTGGGCCCTTAAAGTATTCGGTCTCAACTACTTCTTCAATCACTACCACTTTGCCATCGGCAGGGGCAATTACGTGTTTAGAGTTAATGGTTGTCCGGCGTGTAGGTTTGCGGAAAAACTGAAGAATAATAATCAGAAAAACAATGCTAACTCCAATAAGGATATTATGCACAAGAGCATTGTCTGGTAAAAAGTATCTTACTAATCCGTTAAGAATCACTAAGCCGATAATTGTTAGAGAAATGGTTCCTGTACCCTCTTTGTGTAATGTCATTGTCAGTCTGCTGGTTTTTTAGAAGCACAAATATAATCAACGCAAAGATTTTGCGTTATCTTCACGGCTCAAATATTTATCATGCCATGTGAATAACCTGTGGATAAGTGGGTGTTTCACGTGGAAAACTTTCTAAACCTCTATGTATCGTTTGTTTTTTTGGCAAAATTGGTCTAAAACAGAAAAATTGATATGCGTTTGTTTTTTAACTGTCTTATTGCTTTCACTAGCTTTATTGGGTCTATACTGGTATCGTGGCCTGAATAATGTGATCCATTGGGATGTGCTGAGTGAGTTAGATGAGATACCTACTGTTACCAATAGCTTTTCAGATGGTGAACTAAAATATACGATTAACGGCAATGCCTATTTGGTGAAAGAGCGCTTTCTGGCTTCTCTCATGCAAACCAATACGGTGGCAACCTATATATTTTTGGCCTTCTTTATTCTAGGGCTTAATCTATTACTTGCAGCCTTCTCTGCTTTGCCACGTTATTGGTTTTTAGGTGGAATGGTAGCTTTAGCGGCCGTGTTTGTCACTTTCAGAATAGAAAATGTTTTTAACCTGACAAATCAGGCTGGTTTTCTGGTGGCGTTTGCCGGATTTGCCGGATTAGCTTTTTACTTTAATAATTATGCAGTTAAAGCCAGCTTTACTAAAAGGTTTACAGGTTTTTTGATAATGACAATTCTAGCCGGAGGTATCATTCAGTATTTCTCTAAAATCAGCCATCCGTTCTTAGCAGTGGCTTCTTATGGGTTATTGTCTGCCGTTGTTTTTACTGTATTATTTATTTTATTAATCTCCCATGAGATTGTTGCTTCTTTAGTTTGGATAGTTTCCAATTCGGGTATCAGAGGGAAAAGCTCCTTGAATCAATTCATTATTGTTTCGTCAATCTATCTGCTTAATATTTTACTGATTTATTTAGAAAGACATAAGTATATCGACTGGAATATTCTTGCGATAAGCCCGATTGTATTATTTGTGATTTCAACGGTTTTAGGTGTCTGGGGTTTCAGAGAGGCTACGGACGAATCAGCACATTTTAATTTCAGAACTATCGGTGCCTGGTTATATTTTGGTTTGGCTATTATCGCTTCTGCAACTATCAGCCTGGCCTATGCTACCGGAAATGACCCATTGATAGATGCCGTCGAAAGTTTTATTATCACAGCTCATCTGGTAGTGGGTATTGCCTTTTTTATGTATGTGGTGCTTAACTTTATACAAGCCATGCAGAAAGGTTTGCCTATTCATAGAATCCTGTACAGACCACAATTTTTAGAGCTTTCTCTGTTTCGTTTAGGTGCATTGGTGGGTATTGTTGCCTTGCTTTCTTTAAAAAACTTTTATGCCTATTATCAGGCAACAGCGGGCTATTATAATACCATTGCCGATTTCTACAAAGCTAGCGGTGATTTAGCCTATGCTGAAACCTTTTATAAAGAAGCCACACATAACGATATAAGAAATCATAAATCAAATTATGCGCTGGCTACCTTGGCAATGGAAGCGAATGATAAAGATAATATGGGGGCTTTTCTGAAAAATGCTTTAGAGAAGACTCCAAGTCCTTATGCCTATGCAGGACTGAGCAAAGTCTTGCAGGAGAAAGATATGTTTTTTGATGCCCTGTTTACAATGCAGGAGGGTGTTCGGAAATTCCCGGAGAATCAGCAATTATTAACTAATCTGGCATGGTTATATGAAAAAACCAAAGTAACGGATTCAACTTTTTATTATCTTAACAAAGCAAAGGAGAATTGTATAGATTGTGATTTGGCTGATGCCAATTTATTAGCTTTTCGTTTAAAATATGGTAAAGGAGATAGCCTAAAAAATGAAAATACTTCTCTTAGCCTATTGGCTAACCAATCGGCCTCGGCTCAAGAGAAAAAGGATATAAGTACTTCTACATTAAAGCTAGGAAATGATTCCGCATTAAACGTAAGTCAATTTGCTTTAATTTATAATCTTACTACAGTGGCTTCTGCGAAAGCGCCGTTTTCAGGTAAAGATTTACAGAAAATTCAACAGAAAGAGATTAACCAGAGTTTTTATGAAGATTTAGCGTTTGCCATTGCTTCGCAGAATTATTATAGAGAGAATACGATAGAAGGTATTAAACAATTGACAGTTCTGGCTAATGATTCAACTAAGAAAAAACAATTGTATAACCAGGTAGTGGGAATGTGGTATCTGCAACAAGGCGTATTCGATAAAGCCATCGTGCATCTGACGAGAGCCGGAGATAAGGCATCGGTAGATATTTTACAAAAACAGGATTACGTGGTTAGTATACCTGAATACCAACAGGCTCAGGCAGAAGAACTATTGAAAAATGCTAAAACCAAAGCTGATTTTGATAAGGCATTAAAAAACAGTCCGCTGAATCCAATTATTATCAGCAAGACCATTGAGTTTTACAATACAAAACTCAATAAGCCCAATGATGCGTATAAACTTGTTTTTAATGCCTTGGAGGTAAATGATAATAGTGCAGAATTATGGAAGTTATATGTGCTGCAATCTTTAAAAATAGGCGTAGACAACTATGCAGAAGATGGGTTGGAGAAACTCCGTTTACTGACAAGCGCTACCGATTATCAAGCGTTTCTTTCCACCTATCAAGCCCAAAAAGCATTGATGGAAAAAAACAAGGTTGGTTTTGAATGATGAAATATATTTGAATTGAAATAGTGGGGTAGCACCTAAATACTCCATGCACTCACGTACTCACTCATTCATAGTATCTAATGAAAATAATTGAGACTACCAATATTTCTAAACGCTACATTATGGGTAGCGAAATAATTGATGCCCTAAAGTCAGTTACCATTTCAGTCGATAAAGGAGAATATGTCGCATTCATGGGACCATCAGGTTCTGGAAAGTCTACACTCATGAACATCATCGGTTGTCTGGATTCTCCGACAGGTGGGCGATATGTATTAAATAATAATGATGTGAGCCGTATGAGTGAGAACGAGCTTGCGGAGGTAAGAAATAAAGAAATTGGTTTTGTGTTTCAGACATTCAACCTTTTGCCTCGTCAATCTGCTTTAGAGAATGTGGCCTTGCCTTTGATTTACGCAGGTTATACCAAATCTCAACGCACCGAAAAGGCCATGAGTATACTCAAAAGCGTTGGACTTGAAACCAGAGCACATCATAAACCGAATGAATTATCCGGTGGTCAGCGCCAACGTGTGGCTATTGCCAGAGCACTGGTGAACGACCCGAGTATCTTATTAGCCGATGAGCCGACTGGTAACCTTGATACCAGGACTTCTTACGAAATCATGGAGCTGTTCGACCAGCTATATTCAAAGGGTAATACGATTGTGATGGTAACACACGAAGAAGATATTGCCAGATATTCTCATAGAATTGTTCGTTTAAGAGATGGTCTGGTTGAATCGGATAAAATTAATGCTACGCCGACCAATCCGAGAGAAATGGCAAAAATGTTTGCCGAAAAGACCAAAGAATAAACACAAGAAATAGCTTTTGTGAAAAACAGACAAAGTAGGGACTAGGCTTTCCGGATAAATAATTTTAATTCCAGAGGAGTATAAACTAAATGTCATATTTTTTCGTTAATCAATCATATATCAAATACCATAACTAATTTAACTTTTTACTATGAAAAAAACAGTATTACTACTCTCATTCTTATTTTCGATTACTTCATTAGTTTTTGCTCAAAAGGCAAGTCCACATGTGACAGCTGAAAGTAAAAACGTGAAAGTAAGTTATGGACAACCATCAAAGAAAGGACGTGTAATTTTTGGAGGCTTAGAAAAATTTGGAACAGTGTGGAGAACAGGTGCAGATGAAGCAACAGAAATTACATTTGCCAAAGACGTTAAATTTGGTGGCAAAGCAGTAAAAGCAGGTACTTATACACTTTTCTCTAAATTAGGAGAGAAAGAGTGGACAATCATATTAAACAGTGAGTTGAAACAATGGGGTGCTTATGGTTACGAAAAAATCAAAGACAAAAACGTAGCGGAAGTAACAGTACCTACCAAAACATTGTCGACTCCGGTTGAAAAGCTAACAATCACTACTGATGATAAGGTTTTAACCATCGCCTGGGATACCACTCAAGTGAGTGTTCCCATGGAGTTTTAGGGTTTAGGTAAGTGTAGTGATAAAAAGCAGAGGCATGTGCTTCTGCTTTTTTTGTTTATTTTTGAGGGAATCTGGCATGAAACGTGTTATTTTTACAGACATATCCCAAAAAATGGGTATAGTTAAAATTTTTTTCAACTCCGGTCGTTTAAGTTTAGAAGTAAAATGGCGTTTATCAAAAAATGAGAGTTCTACCCATTATCATATTAAGTGCAGGCATTATTAGTGGCCTTGATGCTGTGGCACAAACAACGAGCCCAAGTACTGTTCCGAGTTCGGTTCCGACTGCAAAAAAAAGAAAGGCGAAAGATATTATAAAAGATGCTGTTCAGGTAAGTGGTGGCCCTAAGCTATCAGCAGGTGCTTCCGCTTCTGGTGGTGTTTCCTCCTCTGCCTTGGGCTCCAAAGACGGTTCATTAGCTTCTCCTAATCTAAGTGTTTCGAACCCGGAAGATGCCAAGAAATTTGCTACTGAAACTTTGCCTGATTTAGGTCTGAAAATCTCAAAGAACTTCAAGAAGCTAAAGAAGGAGTTGAAAAGCATGAAGAAAGAATTTAATGGGCGCGATTATGAGGGTTTGAAAGTAGAAAAACAAGTGCTTCGCCAGGGAAGTGGCAGCCGAATGACTTATAGCGAGTTTTATACATTAAGAGAATACAAACAACCTGATTTATATAGCCGCCGTTTATATTGGTACGACCACAAAGCAAATAGGATTGTAGAGGGGATTGGAAGAGATAAAGAAAAAAATGACCTGATGCACGGGCCTTTCAAGAAATATTTAGGCGATTTATTAGTAGAAGAAGGATGGTACTATATGGGTACGAAACACGGTCGCTGGGAAGTATATGATAAAAATTACAATCTACTGAATAAAGAATATTACGATAAAGGTTTTTCTCGTGATGCTAGTATCACTTATTATGATGAATCACAAAAGAAAATTAAAGAAGTGCTTCCTAGAAATTTTGATAAGGTGACGGGTGAATACTTCTTATTTAATGAAAGTGGAACATTGGCAGAGCAGGGAATGATGGATGATAGCGTGAGAGTAGGCCAATGGGTAGAGTATTATCCTACCGGAAACCGTCGTAAAAAAGAAGTACAATATGGCAAAGACTGCTTTGATACTGCCTTTGAAGCCTATACTATCAGAGAATATGATGAGCGCGGGAAGATGATTTTTGAGTCGCCAAAAGTGAAGAAAAACTAAGGATTCTTGCAGAAGAAAAGGTGGATTTTTATAGTTTTTCTCAAATTTTTTCTTATCTTTGTTAGTGTTCTTGCTAACAACCAAATGACTACACTATCCGCTGATGATTTGATTTATGGGTATATCAATGGAATTTTCCCGATGGCCGATTCTGATGGTACGCTCTATTGGTACTCTCCTGACCCACGTGCTATTATACCGATAGACACTTATAAACCACCCAAATCACTCCGGCCGGTTATTAATAAAAATCTATTCGAGATACGTATTAATCATGATTTCCGGGGAGTAATGGAAGCGTGCTCTCAACCACGCAGAGACTCTGAGGATACCTGGATTTCAGATGAAATTATAGATGCCTATACAAGTCTGCATCAGATTGGCTTTGCGCATAGCGTAGAGGCCTATCTGGATGACCGTTTGGTTGGAGGATTATACGGTGTATCTATAGGCGCAGCGTTTTTTGGTGAATCGATGTTTTATACAGAGCCGAATGCCTCCAAAATAGCGTTCAATTACCTGATGGAATTGCTCAGAAAACAAAAGTTTGAGTTATTGGATACTCAGTTCATCAACGATAACGTACGCCGTTTTGGAGCCATAGAAATCAGCAAGGCAGACTATATGCGGAAGCTTAAAAAAGCTATCAGCCACAAGGCAAGGTTTACCGAATTAGAAGTTGAACATTTGTTTACTCCTCTTACTTCTTGAAGTTATTAATCCCCTCGTCCAGAAATTTAACAAAGTCTTCTTTTGAGCTATAACCAATAGCTTGTTTCACAATCAGCTTACCATTAGTATCTTCAATCACATAATAGGGTTGTGCATTGTTGTTATACTTGGTAATCTCTAAGTCCATGTTTTTATCGCCGATGGTTTCTTTCAACTCGTCATCGTATTTAGAAGTATACTGTTTTTCTTTTGGTAATGCCTTTTTATCATCTACATACAGAGAGGCAATCACAAACTCATTTTTAAGCCTTTCAAGTACCTCTGGTTTTGGCCATACATTCTCTTCCATCTTCCGGCAATTGGCACAAGCATAACCGGTGAAATCAATGAATATAGGTTTATTTACTTCTTTGGCATAAGCCAGGGCATCGTCATAGTCATAAAAGCCCTGTAAATCGTGCGGAAGGGCACGAAGCTTAGAACCATCTGCCACGGCAGTATTCAAAGTCTTAGGAGGCAATAAACCCGATAAAAGGCTTAGTTCCTGACCTTTGATAAAGCCCGAAGCCATATAAGCTGTAAAGGCAAAAAAGATAAGCGCAAAAACAACTCTCTGCACACTATATTTAGTAACCTTATTGTCTTTTGGCAAGCGGATAACACCTAATATATACAAACCAATTGCTGCAAAAATAATAATCCAGATACCTAAGAAAAGATTACGCGAAATAAGGTTGAAGTGATAGGTTAAATCAATATTACTCAAAAACTTTAAAGCCAGAGCAAACTCCAGAATTCCAAAAACGGCTTTCATCTCATTCATCCAACCACCTGATTTCGGCAGACTTTTCAACCATTGTGGAAACATCGCTAATGAAGTAAAAACAGCCGCAAATGGTAGCCCAAAAGCTAGCATACCCCAAAGTGGTCTCCATACTTCACCTTTCGCTGCCAGAATTAATAAAGAACCTACAAATGGGGCTGTGCAAGAGAAAGAAACTACTACCAATGTAAGTGCCATGAAAAAGATACCTAATAGCCCACCCTTTTCAGACATTCTATCAATATTATTCACCATATTATGTGGCAGCACAATTTCAAACGCTCCTAACAAAGAAATACCAAAGATGATGAAAATGACGAAAAATATAAGATTGGGAATCCAGTGTGTACTGATGAAATTAAGGAATGGTGCACCGAAAAGTGTAGCAACCAACCCTATCAACGCAAAGACAAACATAATAGATAAACCATAGAATGTAGCTTTGCTGGTACCTTGCGATTGTTTCGTAAAGAAACTAACCGTCATAGGCATGATCGGATAAATACAAGGCATGAAGATAGAGGCGAAGCCTGCTAAGAACGCAGTGAGTAGAAATCCAATCAATGTATTACTTTCTTGCATAGAGTAGTTTGTTGTTGGGTATGAAAAACCCCGTTGTTCTAATTAAACAAAAAACTGCCTGAAAAATTTCATCTCAGGCAGCTTTTAACAAAACTTTTACAAATATTATGCCTCTGTTTCAGTGATGTTGATTTTTTGAATTTTATCTCCCTGACGGATCGCGTCAACCACATCAAGACCTTCTACAACTTTTCCGAAACAAGTATGGTTACGGTCAAGGTGAGCGGTGTTAGAGCGGTTGTGGCAGATAAAGAACTGCGAACCACCTGTATTACGGCCTCTGTGTGCCATTGAAAGCACGCCTTTGTCGTGATATTGATTATTTCCGGTTAATTCACACTCAATAGTATAGCCAGGGCCACCTGCGCCTGTTCCGGTTGGGTCTCCTCCCTGAATCATGAAATCAGGAATTACGCGGTGGAATTTCAAACCATCGTAGAATCCTTTTTTAGCAAGTGTTACAAAATTATTGACTGCGATAGGTGCATCTTGTTCGTAGAATTCGATAAGCATTGTTCCCTTATCGGTAATCATTTCAGCTTTTAACATGTGTTTGTTTTCGTTACGGCGACCCGTTTGAAATTTAAGAATTATATGGAATAAATTTTTTCGAATATTCTAACCACCTATGGTTGTCATAGACTCTGAAACCAGATTTTTACGGTTTCTTTCGGCCTCAAAGCCATCCAAAGCACGGCTTTGAAGTGCTTCGCTAATTAATAACTTAATTTGCTCATCAGAAAGTTTCTGACGCATCATATCTCGGATATTAAAAACACCATCATCATACAAACAGGTTTTGAAAACACCAGTAGGCGTTACCCTGATACGATTACAGGTGCCACAAAAAGTGCGGCTGAAAGCAGCAATAACGCCAATGCTCCCCTTAAAGCCCGGAATCTGGTAATTATAAGAGGTAGAATTAGGCTCGTCTTGTAAACGATAGATTTCAGAATAATCTGAACGGATTAAATCCATTATCCGTCCATAACTCCAGAAATTCTGAATCTGGTCAGGGCGAAGACCTGCGCCATTAAAAGGCATTTCTTCAATAAACCTTACGGATACATTCTGATCTCTTGCCAGCTCTACCATTGATAGAATATCTTCGTCATTTTTACCGGACATGACTACTGTATTAATTTTTACAGGAATATCATGCGCTAAGAGCGTCTCTAATGTTTCCCATACTTTCGGAAATTCATCCCGGCGAGTAATTTCATAGAAACGTTGGCGGTCAAGAGAATCTAAACTTAGATTTACTGAGTTTACGCCCAGCTTTTTCAATTCTGGCACTAAGGGAGCGGTTAATACCCCATTAGTCGTAATATTGATTTTATTAATCCCGTCTATCTCTGATAGTTTCCAGAGAAAAGGCATAATATCTCTTCTTAAGAAGGGCTCACCTCCTGTAATCCGTACTTTACTGATACCCATTTCGGCCAGAATGCTCACTAATCTAATCATTTCTTCATAGCTCAATAAATGAGGCTTTGGCAGATACTGAATGCCTTCTTCGGGCATACAATAAAAGCATCGCAGATTACAGCGGTCTGTAACTGCTAACCTCAGATAATTGATAGGCCTGCCATGATTGTCTATGAGCATGATGAACTATTGAGTGATTGAACAATTTAGTGAATGAGTGATTAGGTCGTTGCGATGATTAATCACTTCACAAAGTGAATCTTGCACAGTAAACACAGATAAAACAATTATTAACCATTAATGATTCGCAATTAAAAATAATCACTAATTCGCTCATTCACTAAATCACTAATTTTTTTCCTAAAATTACTCACAATCCTATAAAAAACAAAAGAGGCATGGGTGTCCACGCCTCTTTGAATATTATAAAGAAAATTAAGCTACTGCCTCGGCAAGTACCAGAATTTTATTTTTTACTACTTCTACCACGCCACCATCTACAACAAATGTTTGTTTTTTGCCATTTGCTTCGATCACCAAATCACCTTTGGCAAGTGTACTGACAATAGGAGCATGGTCTTTCAAAACCTGAAAACGACCTTCGCTACCAGGGAAAGAAACAGCGTTTACTTCGCCAGTATAGACTTTTTTATCGGGGGTAATTATCTCTAAATTCATGATTATTGTTTGTTCGCTTCTGCAATCAATTTTTCGCCTTTCACAACGGCATCTTCAATTGTTCCAACCAGGTTGAAAGCTGATTCAGGAAGATTGTCGTGGTGGCCGTCCATAATTGCGTTAAAGCCTTTGATTGTATCGTTGATATCAACCAATACGCCTTTTAAACCTGTAAACTGTTCAGCTACGAAGAATGGTTGAGATAAGAAACGTTGTACACGACGTGCACGAGATACGATTAATTTATCTTCTTCTGATAGCTCTTCCAAACCAAGGATAGCGATGATATCTTGTAACTCTTTATAACGTTGTAAAATGTTTTTTACACGTTGTGCTGTGTTATAGTGAGCGTCGCCCAATACAGCAGCAGAAAGAATACGTGAAGATGAATCTAGTGGATCCACGGCAGGATAGATACCCAACTCAGAGATTTTACGGCTTAATACAGTAGTAGCATCTAAGTGGGTAAAGGTTGTTGCAGGAGCAGGGTCAGTCAAGTCATCGGCAGGTACATATACCGCTTGTACTGATGTAATTGAACCACGTTTGGTAGACGCGATACGCTCTTGCATGTTACCCATTTCGGTTGCCAATGTTGGTTGGTAACCTACCGCAGATGGCATACGACCTAAAAGGGCAGATACCTCTGAACCAGCTTGGGTAAAGCGGAAGATATTATCGATAAAGAAAAGAATATCACGACCTTTGCCTTCGCCATCTCCATCACGGAAGTGTTCCGCAACTGTAAGACCCGATAAAGCTACACGTGCACGTGCTCCCGGAGGCTCATTCATCTGACCGAAGATAAACGTTGCTTGTGAATCTTTCAAAGCTTCTTTATCTACTACGCTCAAATCCCAGCCACCTTCTTCCATTGAGTGTTTGAATGCGTCACCGTATTTCACGATACCAGATTCAATCATCTCACGAAGCAGGTCATTACCTTCACGTGTACGCTCACCTACACCGGCAAATACTGAAAGACCTGCGTAAGCTTTGGCAATATTGTTAATTAACTCCTGAATCAATACGGTTTTACCTACACCCGCACCACCAAACAAACCGATTTTACCACCTTTTACGTAAGGGGCAAGAAGGTCAATTACTTTAATACCAGTAAAAAGAACTTCAGTTGAAGTTGCTAATTCTTCAAATTTCGGTGCCGCACGGTGGATTGACATACCCGGAGTAGTAACTTGTGGTAAACCGTCAATCGCTTCACCAACTACGTTAAACAAACGACCTTTGATCGCATCGCCTGTTGGCATAGTGATCGGTGATCCAAGGTGAGTGACATTCATTCCACGTTGTAAACCTTCTGTTCCGTCCATCGCAATAGTACGAACGCGGTCTTCGCCAAGGTGTTGTTGTACTTCAAGGATAACTTTCTGACCATTTGCCTTTTCTACTGACAAGGCGTCAAGAATAGGGGGGATAAAAGAATCTTTACCCTCAAAGCTCACGTCAACCACGGGGCCGATAATTTGTGAGATTTTACCAATATTAGCCATTTATGGAGTATTTTAAAATTTAGATAGATTGAAACGAAATGAGGCATGAAAACATTACCATCCCGTTTTGGGACGCAAAATTAATACTTCTGATTTGCAAAAGCAAAATCTTACGCAAGGATTTTGTATTTTTTTTAGATAGCCCCCCTGTTTCAGGACAATATTATTAATAAAAGTAGAATATTATTTTGGTATAAAACGGAGAATTTACTAGATAAACAAGCCAAGAAACACTATTAGTAGTCTCCTGGCTTGTGAAAGAAGGGTGTATTAAAGCTGAATTAAAATATAACGTAAAAAAGGTACGGTTGCTTATAGCGAAGAATAAATCAAACAATTAAATTATAATACTACTTTTGCAAAGCAGTATTATAAAACAGCCATAGATTTCCAATCCAAAAAAATAGATAAATTATACCGGGTATCTTCATTAACATCTCCTTTTTTAGAGTATAATAATACATTAAAAAAGGAATAATAAAATAAGATAATAACCAACAAATTACAGGAAAACTACCAGGTATGTTAAATATTTGTATTTGATAATAATGGATAAGTATATAATGGATGCCATCATACACTCCACAAAGTGAAATAATATTTAAAACCAGTATAAAATACTTTTTTAAATATTTGATGCTTAAATATTTCATTTCTTGTAAATCTCTTTTTTACATCTTGAAACCATCAGTCTTCTTTTAAGTTCAACTATATTTCCATTTCTCTTCAATATCTTCCAGACTCATGCCTTTAGTTTCAAAAACAATAAATTTGGCGAAAAGTAGGCCTAAAACTACTACTACTGCATAAATACCAAATATGCCGCCATTAGTACCTAAAGAGGTCGCCGCCATAATCGGGAAGGTATAAGCTACACAAAAATCAAAAACCCAGTGGTTGAAACTACCCATACTTGAAGCAAACCCTCTGATTTTTAATGGATAAATCTCCGAAATCAATAACCAGCCTAAAGGCCCTAAGCTAATGGCAAAGAAAATAATATAGGTATATACTCCACCTACTAACATAATCTGTTGCAAGCCTGGATTTAAGGAATCCTTCAGGAAGAAAGCTAATCCGACAGTAGAAAGGCAAATTGCCGTACCAATAAGTCCCGTATAAAGAAGTGGTTTCCGTCCCCATCTATCTAAAAACATAATGGCAAATACTGTAGCGATTGAATTAGTTATCCCAACTCCAACCGTAGCCAGAGCCGCGATATTACCTTCGGGAAATACTTTTTTGAAAATATCAGTCGAGAAATAAATAATCGCATTAATCCCTGAAAACTGCTGAATAAAGAAAATACCAATGGCAATAAATAAAGGCGTACGCAGACGTTTGCTGAATAGCATTTTCCAACTGCCTTTATTATGCTTTTCGTTTTCTATCACTCTCTTGGTTTGAGCAACTTCGTGTTTAGCCTGATCGGGGTCACGCAAGCGATTCAATACCTCAAGCGCTTCTTTTTCCCGCCCTTTGGTAATGAGCCAGCGAGGACTTTCAGGTACGAATAACATACCCAGAAACAAGATAGCAGCCGGAACAAAACCTGCCCAGAACATACTTCTCCAACCATCTGCATGCTCAGCAAAGAAATAACCTACTACAAAAGAAAGCAGAATACCCAATGTAATAGCCAGTTGAAAGAAAGTTACTAGTCGCCCTCGCATATTGGTCGGGGCAATTTCGGCCAGATATAAGGGCACAGTAGAAGCTACAATACCAATGGCTAAGCCCAGAAATAAGCGACCAATAATAAGAAAGGCAATACTCGGTGCAACAGCGGTAATAACAGAGCCCAATATGAAGACCAAAGAAGCAACAACGTTTATTTTCTTTCTACCTAAAATATCGGTTAAAGGCCCGCTGATAAAAGGACCTAGCATACCACCTGCTAAAACAGCGCCTACAATCCAGCCCTCTGTTTGTTCGTCAAATTTAAATTGTGCTCTCAATGAAGGAAGCGCTACATTGATAACGCCTGTATCGAAACCAAATAAGAGTCCGCCGGTAGCGGCTACGGCAGCAATGAAATAAAGGAGGGTGTTTTTGTTCATAAGTGCATAGGTTAAGTTAATGTCTGAGTACAAATAAAGTAAAAATTTGGGAAAAATTTCGTAATTTCGTAGTACGGATTGTTAAGGAATAAATAGTCTCCATAGCGTTAAATATTGGTCATTGAAACTCGCAGAATGTTTTTAGAAAAAATCTATCTCTCTAATTTTAAAAATTACGAAGAAGCCTCTTTTAATTTCTCTCCACAAGTAAACTGTATTGTTGGTGAAAATGGAAGTGGAAAAACCAATCTGCTCGATGCCATCTATTTTCTTGCCCTTAGCAAAAGCTCTATCCATCACCAGGATGCACACAATATCAATCATGATACCGAGTTTATGCTGATTGATGGGATTTTCAAAAAAAACAACCGCACCCATCAGATTACCTGCTCTATTCAACGTGGTCAGCGTAAAATACTAATGCACGAAAAGAAACCTTACGAGCGGATTTCTGACCATATCGGTCAATTTCCAGTAGTGTTGATTGCGCCGGATGATACTGAACTCATAAAAGAAGGAAGCGACGAAAGAAGACGCTTTTTTGATGGTGTACTCTCACAGATGGATAATGAGTACCTGAATGACTATCAGCAATACAACCGCATTTTAGAGCAAAGAAACAGTTTGCTGAAAATATTTGCTGAGCGAAACTTCATCGACCAGGATTTACTGGATACCTACTCTGACCCTTTGGTAAAATTAGCTTTACGTATTTATAAACAAAGAAGAAACTTTATAGATAGTTTTCTGCCGATATTCAAGAAACACTATTCAATTATCAGCGATGGCAGGGAAGAAGTAGAGATTATTTATGAATCTGAGGTAGCAAGCGGTGAGTTTCCACAGGAGTTCCGCCTGAACAGACAAACGGATGTAAGAGCGCAACGAACAACCAAAGGGATTCATAAGGATGATTATATATTTGAGATTGATACGTATCCTATCAAAAAATTTGGCTCACAAGGTCAACAGAAATCATTTGTGATGGCGCTTCGTTTGGCTCAATTCGAAATGATTGAAACATTGAGAGAGACCAAGCCGATTCTGCTATTAGATGATATTTTCGATAAGCTGGATGATAGAAGAATTCATAGTCTGGTAGAAAGTATTAATAACCATACTTTCGGACAGGTGTTTATTACGGATGCTCGCCCTGAAAGGACACAAAAGATTTTAGAGGAGGTGAAAGCTGAGGTGAAATATTTTAGGATTACACCGGAACATAAGACTGTCAATTCATAAATTGTAATCGCTTATTTCTCACCTTTTTATTTCACTTTTTTCTTTCTCCATTCTTCTTTTTCCAAAATTTTTCTTACCTTTGCACCCGCGTTGAAAAAATCGACGTATTTTTTGCCCCTTTTCTGAAGCAAATGGTTCTTTCGGAGGGGTTCATCTAAAAATCTTTGAACCAATGTCACAAAAAATCAGAATCAAATTAAAGTCATTTGACCACAACTTAGTGGACAAATCGGCTGAGAGAATTGTGAAGGCTGTAAAATCTACAGGAGCCGTTGTAAGCGGACCAATTCCATTGCCTACTCGCAAAGAAATCTTCACTGTACTACGTTCTCCGCACGTTAACAAAAAATCACGTGAGCAGTTCCAGTTATGTACTTACAAACGTCTGATCGACATTTACTCGGCTAGCCCGAAAACTGTTGACGCGTTGATGAAATTGGAATTACCAAGTGGTGTTGACGTAGAGATCAAAGTATAGTTATCTCTTAATACTGATGTGAGAGGCCTCTGGATTTGTTCAGAGGCTTTTTTTATGCCTTTCCGGTAGAATTTAGAAAAAATTAATGCACTAATTCGCCTGAATTGCCTACATAAATCAATAGAATATCTCAATATTTTTCATCCATAATGATTTAATTCCTAAATTTGCTGTCATCTAAGCAAAAAAGCATTTATAAATTTTAAGCAAAATAGATTCAGATGGCAGCTACGAAAGAAAAAGCACCAAAGGTAAAATACAGCAAGGAAACATATATGTATTGGTACGAGTCTATGTATCTTCAAAGAAAATTTGAAGAAAAAGCCGGACAGTTGTATGGTCAGCAAAAGATTCGTGGATTTTGTCACTTATATATCGGGCAGGAAGCTTGTTCTTCAGGAGCGGTTTCAGCCTTAACTAAAGACGATAAGTGGATTACTGCTTATAGAGATCATGGTCATCCATTAGCATTAGGTACAGACCCTAATAAAATAATGGCCGAACTCTATGGTAAAGAAACAGGTACAACCAAAGGCAAGGGTGGCTCGATGCACATTTTTGATAAAGAGAAAAACTTTATCGGTGGTCATGGTATCGTAGGTGCGCAGATTCCTTTAGGTGCAGGCATCGCTTTCGCTGAAAAATATAAAGGCACACAAAACATTTGTATGTGTTATTTTGGTGATGGTGCCGTTCGTCAGGGAGCTTTACACGAAGCTTTCAATATGGCGATGACCTGGAAATTACCGGTTATTTTCATTGTTGAAAACAACGGTTATGCGATGGGTACTTCTGTAGCTCGTACATCTAACGTAAGAGAGTTGTATACTATCGGCGAGTCTTACGATATGCCGGCAGAGCCAGTTGACGCGATGGACGTTGAAATGGTACACGAAGCCGTAAAACGTGCGGCTGATCGTGCAAGATCAGGCGAAGGCCCAACTTTCTTAGAGTTCAAAACGTATCGTTTCCGTGGACACTCAATGTCTGACCCACAAAAATACCGTACAAAAGACGAAGTGGAAGAGTGGAAAAGCCGTGACCCATTGGAACTTTGCAAAGATCGTATTTTAAAGAATGGTATTGCTACAGAAGCAGAATTGGAAGAAATCGACAACCGTGTGAAAGCGAAGGTAGAAGAAGCCGTGAAATTTGCTGAAGAATCTCCATTCCCTAAAGCAGAAACTGCATTTGATGATATTTATGTGCAGTCGGATTATCCTTTCTTGAGAGAATAGTTTATTGGTAATTCATATATTCAAAAGCCAGCGTCAGAGCTGGCTTTTGTTGTTTATAACGATTTTTTAATCGTCTTCCGAATTATAAATCCCCTTTCTGCGGTCGCATCACAATCTCCTCAATCACGGCACTATCCGATAAATTATAAGCTGTCCAGATAGTTTTAGCTACATCATCCGCACTCATAAATCTTTCTTCCGGAATATCTACGCCTGCCCAACTATCAGTTAATACTGCTCCGGGCATAATCGAGGTAACCTTTATATTGTATGGTTTCATTTCTTCTCTTAAGCCCTTACTAAAACCCAATAAGGCAAATTTAGAAATACTATAGGATCCGCCATTCGGATAAGCCATCAGGCTTGCCACCGAACACATATTAAATATATGTCCGTTTTTTTGTGCAATCATGCCTTTTACCAAGCCCCGTGTCAGATGATAAGCACTATAAAGATTGGTTTCAATAAGATTTTCTAATACGCCATCTTCTTCCTCATAAATATTCCCGGGAATAAAGTTACCAGCATTATTTACCAGAATATCAACAGGTCGGTTAAGAGAGTAAATAAAATTTACCAAGCCGACTACTTGTTCTTTTTTAGCCAGATCAGCCGCATAGGTGAAGCAGTTAACTTTAAATTCAGTATTGATGAAACTCTGCAATTCTTGCAAATCTTTTCTTTTACGGGCGGATGCTATTATGTCAAACCCGTTTCTGGCAAATATTTTAATGATTGCCCGGCCAATTCCTCTTGTACCTCCTGTAACAACTATTAGTTTCTGGCTCATTATCTGGTTATTTATTGATTTTTATGATTGGATTGGTTTTTGAATATAAATTCATCAACTAAAATGCGTTATTAAACAATTGCTTATCTTTGCAAATATCGTTAAAAACTTAGCTTAAAATTATGTTTTCTATTGTAGGAAGGTATTTAATATTTCTGGGAAAACTATTTACCAGACGAGAGACGTTCAGAGTATACTGGAATAGGTTTTTAGACGAATGTTTAAATATTGGTATTAGTTCTATTTTTATTGTGGCTATCGTAGCGATTTTTATCGGTGCGGTAACCTGCGTGCAAACCCGGGCAAACTTAGTAAGCCCGTTAATACCCGTATACATTGTAAGTAATATCGTGCGGGATATGACCCTCCTCGAACTTTCTTCAACATTTATGTGTGTGGTATTGGCCGGAAAAGTGGGGTCTAATATTGCAGGCGAATTAGGAACGATGAAAATTACGGAGCAAATTGATGCTTTGGAAGTAATGGGTATCAATTCAGCTTCTTATCTGGTATTACCTAAACTCTTAGCTTCTATTTTTACCTTTCCTTTATTAGCTATACTCTCCGGCTTCTTAGGTATTATGGGTGGTTATCTGGCAGGAACTTTAACAGGCATTATTACTCCGGAAGATTATATCTACGGTATCCGATACTCGTTTATTCCTTTTAATGTTTTCATAGCTATTATCAAAGCCTTCGTATTTGGTTTCCTTATTTCTACTATCTCGGCTTTTAAAGGTTATTATACCAGTGGTGGGGCATTGGAAGTAGGGCAGGCGAGTACTGCTGCCGTAACAAATAGCTGTATCGCGGTTTTAATAGCCGATTACTTATTGGCAGAATTATTAACGTAGAATGTCGGTTTTATAGTTAAAGTCAAATCAGAAGATAGTAGATTATATGATAGAAATCAAACACATTTCGAAGTCTTTCAACGACCGTAAGATATTAGATAATGTTAGTGGTGTATTTAAAAAAGGTCAGACGAGCCTCGTGATTGGCGCCAGTGGTACAGGAAAGAGTGTATTGCTGAAATGTATGCTCGATCTGGTGCGCCCGGAACTCGGTGCTACGCTTTATGATGGCCGTGATTTCTATATAGGCGAAGAAGAAGAAAAGAAAACGATTCGTCGTGAAATGGGTGTACTCTTTCAAGGGGGGGCATTATTTGATTCGCAGACAGTACATCAGAATATCCAGTTTCCATTGGATATGCTTACTGAAATGCCGGAAAGCGAAAAGAAAGACCGAGTGGAGTTTTGTTTGCAGCGTGTAGGTTTGGAGGGAACAGGCAGCCGTATGCCTTCTGAAATATCTGGTGGTATGAAAAAACGGGTTGGTATTGCGCGGGCAATTGTCATGAACCCGAAATATCTGTTTTGTGATGAGCCCAACTCTGGCCTTGACCCACTTACCTCTATCAAAATTGATGAGCTAATTAAAGAGATAACAGAAGAATATGGCACAACTACGGTTATCATTACGCACGATATGAACTCTGTACTCTCAATTGGTGATTACATTATGTTTCTTTATAAAGGTAAGAAATTATGGGAGGGCAATAGCCAGACTATACTCGACACTACCGTGCCGGAATTAGAAGAATTCGTTTTCTCAAATAAAGCCTTGATGAAAATGAGGGCTGAAAAACGTTAGTTAGCCATGCTTCGGGTTCCTTCTTCCATCAGTTCTAATGAGTTTGAATCATTAAAGATTCAGGATATGACATTCGTAGCCTATCGCAATAATGTCTATCCATCTCGTAATGAAATTTTTTTTGAAGAACATGCCATTGTTTATGTCTTGGAAGGCGAAAAGAAGTTTATTTCTCCTACACAGGATATTCATGTACAAAAAGGGCAGATTCTTTTCTTTCAGCGAGGTTGTTATTCGATGAATGAATCGATTGATACCAATTACCGTAGCCTTGTTTTTTTCTTTCCCGAAAATCTGCTAAAAGAATTTGTTGCGCAAAACCTCTCTCTATTTGAAGATGCAACCGAGGGGCCATTTGAACAGATATTAAGTTTAGAAAGCACAGAAAACTTCGACAAATTCGTCGATTCATTAATCCCTTTTTTCAGCGCCAGAACTAATCTGATGAATCAGTTTCTAAAACTGAAATTCACCGAATTGATGCTTCACCTACTAGAACTCGACCGCAGCAATCAATTTAAACGAACATTGTTCAAGATATATCAGGGGCAAAAAATAGATTTGGGCTATTTGCTTGAAACCTATTATCTGAAACCTTTATCAATTGAAGAATTAGCCCGTATTTCCGGCAGAAGCCTTTCGGTATTCAAAAGAGATTTTGAGCAACAATTTAATACTTCTCCCGCAGCCTGGATAAAAAACAAACGGCTGGAATATGCTTCTTTTCTTTTACAAAACACTTCTAAAAACGTCTCTGAAATAAGTCTTGAAATAGGCTACGAGAGCGTTTCTCACTTCATCAAAGCATTCAAAGAAAAATACGGTTTTACGCCCAAGAAAAACCATTGAGCTAAAAACACTATTTTTTGGGCGTATTTCGTTAATCCTTATTGAGTTTTTATACTCAATTTTGTATTGTTCAATTTCCGTAAAAGGATTTGGCCTATACACTAACAGAAAAAAACGCTTAAATATAAAATGTCAACACCAAAATCACTATTCGACAAAGTATGGGACGCTCACGTTGTGCGTAAAATCGAAGATGGTCCAGATGTATTCTTCATCGACCGTCACTTTATTCATGAAGTAACCAGCCCGGTAGCTTTCCTTGGCCTTGAAACCAGAGGAATCAATGTATTATTCCCTGAACGTACATTTGCTACTGCCGACCACAATACGCCAACTATCAACCAACACCTCCCGGTGGCAGACCCGCTTTCAGCTAACCAGTTAAAAGCATTAGAAACGAATACTGCTAAATACGGTATTTCTCACTGGGGTTTAGGGCATGCAAAAAATGGTATCGTACACGTAGTTGGACCAGAAAATGGTATCACTCAACCGGGTATGACGATTGTGTGTGGTGACTCTCATACCTCTACGCATGGTGCTTTTGGCGCAATTGCCTTTGGTATTGGTACCTCAGAGGTTGAAATGGTACTTTCTTCGCAATGTATCATGCAACCTAAACCTAAGAAAATGCGTGTGACGATTAATGGCAAATTAGGTGCTGCGGTAATGCCTAAGGACGTAACTTTATATATTATTGCTCAATTATCTGCTGCAGGTGCAACAGGTTATTTTGTAGAATATGCTGGAGATGTATTCAAAAATATGTCGATGGAAGGTCGTATGACGGTTTGTAATATGTCTATCGAAATGGGTGCCAGAGGTGGCATGATTGCTCCTGATGAAACGACATTTGCTTATTTGAAAGGAAGAGAATTAGCACCAAAAGGTGAAGCATGGGACAAAGCAGTAGCTTACTGGAAAACCTTACCAACAGAAGAAGGCGCAACATTCGATTTAGAATATAATTTCGATGCCGCGGATATTGAACCACAAATCACTTATGGTACAAACCCTGGCTTAGGTACTGGTATCTCTCAAAATATCCCATTGGCTAATCAGGTAAAAGATGGTGAAGCCAGCTACAAAAAATCATTGGGTTATATGGGCTTTGCAGAAAATGAGCAGATTGTTGGTAAACCAATCGACTACGTTTTCTTAGGAAGCTGTACCAATGGTCGTATTGAAGACTTCCGTGCTTTTGCATCTATTGTAAAAGGACGTAAAAAAGCAGATAACGTAACGGCATGGTTAGTACCGGGTTCTCATATTGTAGAGTCGCAAATTAAAGAAGAGGGAATTTTAGATATCTTGAACGAAGCCGGATTCGAATTACGTCAACCAGGTTGTTCGGCTTGTCTGGCTATGAACGACGACAAGATTCCTGCAGGTAAATATGCGGTATCTACCTCAAACCGTAATTTCGAAGGTCGCCAGGGACCAGGCGCACGTACTTTATTGGCTAGTCCATTAGTAGCTGCCGCTGCCGCTGTTACAGGTAAAGTAACTGACCCAAGAGAATTAATCTAAACATTAACTTACTGCTCAATGCAAGTGCTTCAACGGGATTTGCATTGGCTCAAAAATATTACGACAAATGGCTTACGATAAATTTACCGTGCTTACGAGCACAGCAGTACCTATGCCTATCGAAAACGTAGATACTGACCAGATTATCCCTGCACGTTTTTTAAAAGCAACCAAACGTGAAGGCTTCGGCGATAACTTATTCAGAGACTGGCGTTATAATGGTGATGATACCCCAAAACAGGATTTCGTATTGAATAACCCGATTTATTCCGGTAAAATCCTTGTAGGTGGCCGTAACTTCGGGAGTGGTTCAAGCCGTGAGCATGCTGCCTGGGCTATCTACGATTACGGTTTCCGTTGTGTGGTGTCTAGTTTCTTTGCCGATATTTTCAAAGGAAACTCTATCAACATTGGTTTATTGCCGGTACAGGTAAGTCCTGAGTTTCTGGACAAAATCTTCAAAGCGATAGAAGCTGACCCGAAAGCAGAATTAGAAGTAAACCTACCTGAGCAAACGATTACTATCTTATCGACAGGTGAAAACGAAAGTTTTGCTATCAACGGATACAAAAAACATAATATGCTTAATGGCTACGATGATATTGATTATCTGCAAGCCATGAAAAGCGAGATAAAAACATTTGCTGAGGCAAGTCTCTATTAAGAATAACTCATAAAGGAGACAACAAAACCACTGCTTTAAGCAACAGCAAAATGAAATATATAGAAATAATGGATACAACACTCCGCGATGGCGAACAGACCAGCGGAGTGTCTTTTTCTTCCAGCGAGAAACTAACCATTGCTCAGATATTATTAACAGAAGTAAAAGTTGATCGCCTGGAGGTGGCTTCTGCAAGGGTATCGGATGGTGAGTTTCAGGCAGTAAAAAAAATCACTTCATGGGCAGCGGAAAACGGATTGTTGGATAAAATAGAGGTACTAACCTTTGTTGATGGAGATACTTCGGTAAAATGGATGCTGGAAGCAGGTGCTAGGGTAATGAACCTGCTGACTAAAGGCTCATTGAATCATCTGACCCATCAGCTTAAAAAAACACCAGAACAGCATTTTGCAGAAATAGCACAGGTAATTGCCTTAGCAAAATCGCAGGGAATCAAATGCAATGTTTATCTGGAAGATTGGAGCAACGGCATGAGAAATTCTCCTGACTATGTGTTTCAATACCTGGATTTTCTTACTCAACAACCGATTGAACGGGTGCTTTTACCAGATACTTTAGGCGTATTAACCCCTAAAGAATCGTTTGAATTTATATACGCTATAGTTCAGCGTTACCCCAATACACATTTTGATTTTCATGCGCACAATGACTACGATTTAAGCGTAGCCAATGTGATGGAGGCTATCAAAGCAGGAGCTAAAGGCTTACATCTGACTGTAAATGGTATGGGCGAAAGAACTGGCAATGCCCCTTTAGCCAGTACTATTGCTGTATTGAATGATTTCTTCCCCGAGATAGAAACCTCTGTTGTGGAAGAATCTCTGTATTCGATCAGTAAAATTGTAGAAACATTTTCAGGGTTTAGTGTGCCTGTGAATAAACCGGTAGTAGGGGAGAATGTATTTACTCAAACGGCAGGTATTCATGCAGATGGTGATAATAAAAATAACCTTTATTTCAATGATCTGATGCCCGAACGCTTCGGGCGTACCCGTAAATATGCTTTAGGTAAAACTTCTGGTAAAGCTAATATTGAGAAGAATCTTCAAGAATTGGGGATTAAACTCTCTCAGGAGGATTTAAAGAAAGTTACGCAGCGTATCATTGAATTGGGAGATAGAAAAGAGGTGGTTACTAAAGAAGACTTACCTTATATTATTTCTGATGTGTTAGATTCTAATGCTATTGAAGAAAGGGTAGAAGTTATCAACTATGTGCTAACTCACTCAAAAAATCTTCGTCCGTCTACTACCCTAATGGTTAAAATTGATGGTCATATTTTTGAAGAAAGTGCACAGGGTGATGGTCAGTATGATGCTTTTATGAATGCGTTGAAAAAGATTTATGTCAAAAAGAAGGTAGTTTTGCCGATGCTGACAGATTATTTTGTACGTATTCCGCCTGGTGGTAAAACCGATGCGCTTTGTGAAACTATCATTACATGGGAGCATAACAATAAAGAATTCAAAACTCGTGGCCTTGATTCTGACCAGACGGTTTCAGCCATTAAAGCCACTCAAAAAATGCTTAATTTGATTCAATTTTAAAATAGAGTTTTAACCACGGAGTTTCAATACAAAATTTGGACAAAGCCAATTAAGAGAATACAATTTATTAATCCTCCAGCTAAAGCAGGAGGCAATTGAATCAATAGACCCCATTTGATTAGGTTTCAAGAAATAAACGTTCCATCGAATGCCTGAATTGGTAGAGACAGAGCATTGCCCTGTCTCTACGTTGCGTGTCATTAACGATGTTTTTATCATAGATTTAAGAGCACTTATTTTTTGAGGTCTAATCAAATGGGATAAAAAAATAGTAAATCCTATTAGCTTTAGCTTTTTTAAGGCGAGTCAAAATAATCAAAAATAAATGAAAAAACATATCTTAGTTGTTCCCGGAGACGGTATCGGGCAAGAAGTAACAGCCGTTGGAAAAAAAGTAGTTGAAAAAATCGCTCAGAAATTCGGTCATGAATTTACTTATGACGAAGCCCTGATCGGTCACGTAGCTATCGAAGCAACTGGTGATCCACTACCAGCAGAAACATTGGAAAAAATGCGTGCTTCTGATGCCGTACTTTTTGGAGCCGTTGGTCACCCGAAATACGACAATGACCCAACTGCCAAAGTTCGTCCGGAGCAAGGTTTATTGAAAATGCGTAAAGAACTAGGTCTTTATGCCAACCTACGCCCTATCAAATTATTTGATGAACTATTAGGTGCTTCAAGCATCAAACCCGAAATTCTGAAAGGTTCTGATATTCTATTTTTCCGTGAATTAACAGGAGATATCTATTTCGGTGAAAAAGGCCGCAAAAACGATGGTGATACTGCTTACGATATTGCTGAATACAGCCGTTATGAAGTAGAACGTATTGCCCGCAAAGCTTTTGATGCTGCTATGACCCGTGGTAAAAAAGTAATGTCGGTAGATAAAGCAAACGTATTAGAAACCAGCCGTTTGTGGAGAGAAACTGTACAAAAAGTAGCCAAAGAATACCCGGAAGTAACAGTTGAGCATCAGTTTGTTGATTCAGCTGCCATGTTGCTAATCAAAAATCCAAAACAATTTGATGTGGTCGTTACTGCCAACCTTTTTGGTGATATATTGACCGATGAAGCATCACAGATTGCAGGTTCAATGGGTATGTTGGCTTCGGCATCAGTTGGTGATAGCACAGGTGTTTACGAACCAATTCACGGTTCGGCGCATGATATTACAGGTAAAGGATTAGCTAACCCAATGGCTTCGATTCTATCAGCCGCTTTAATGTTAGATATTTCTTTTGGCTTGAAAGCTGAAAGCGAAGCTATTATTTCAGCTGTTGAGCAAACATTGAAAGCAGGTTTCCGCACTGGAGATATTGCAGATGCTTCTACACCAAAAGACATGATTTTGGGTACAGATGCTATCGGTGAAGAAATTTTGAAGAGAATTTAAGCATTTATATCGTTTTCTTATTTAATAGACACGTCGCATAAGCCTTATGTGGCGTGTTCTTTTTTTCATCAGATTTATTAGTTAATTTTGATAAAAAATTACTTAAACCCTCCCAATGAAAAAGATATTTCTTGTTCTGATTGTCGCTCTTGTTAGTCAGGTATCCTTTGCTCAGATTCCTAAAATCGGTTATGTATATGATGATTATGTCATGATAAATCTGAAAGAAATAAAAGATTTACAGACTGAAGTAGGTACTAAACGAGAGGAATTGTCAAAACAGTTGCAGGCGAAGAATTTGACTTATCAGGAAAAATTTGCTGCCTATCAGAAGTCATTAAAAGATATAACAGGACTTACGACTGAATCCTTAAATGCCTCATTAAAAGAAGTGCAGGAGCTGAAAAAATCAATGGACGATTTTCAGGGTGCTGCTGAAACAGAGCTACAAACCCTTATTCAGACCAAGTACAAAGATATTCGAGATAAAGTAACAGACGCTACCAAGAAAGTAGCTGCTGAAAAAGGATATAAAATCGTTTTCAGAAGAAATCCTGATGAAGCCAACAGAGAGTCAACTCCGGTGTTGTTATATGCCAACGATAATGATAGAGACAATCTATCAGATGCTATTCTGATTAAAATGGGCACTACACCACCACCCAAAAAACCAGTAACTCCTGCTGCCACTACACCAGCAGCAAAGAAACCAGCGCCTAAGAAACCATAAGAGATACTCTTTTATTTTAGCTGATGCTCAAGGATTTTTAATTGAGCATCAGCATTATTATTTTTAGGATTCAATTCAAGTGAGTGCTTATACATTTGTATCGCCATATCTTTTTGCCCGTCTTTCATTAACGCCTCTCCATAGCTATCAAAGGCATTAGAAGATTCAGGATATTCCTCCGTCGTAAATTTCAGGAAAGCTATAGCATCTTTTACCCGATTCTTCTGTAATAAATGATAGCCTAGATTATTCAGAAAAGACTCTGCTTTTGAGAAATCGTATGCTGCTTTTTCCCCCTTTAGTTTTTTATAAAATGTTATCAACTCTTCGCCACTACTTTTGTCCATTTTCTTAATAATGGCTACTTGCATCGACTTTAGAAATGGAACAGGTTCTTTGTTTTGTAAGATACTTACGACGCCCGCTGTTATATTTTCTAGATTGCCACGCTTATCTACTCTTGTATTATCAAAAACGATGACTGTTATTTTATCTTTAGAAAAGTGCAGCATACTTGATGAAAAACCTTGTAGCCCACCATTATGCCCGATAATGGTGTCTGCTTTTGTTTTTACGATGTAAAGCCCATAACCATAATTACCCAGATTAGGTGTAAACATGATTTCTCTGTTCTCTTTCGAAAGCAGCTTATCGCCATATAAAGCTTTTTGCCATAAATAAAGGTCTTGTGTAGTAGAATATAAGCCTCCTGCTGCATAAGTCGCCGTTGCCGGATTGATATAATCGCAATTGGTATACCCATCAAAACCAAAAGTATATCCCGAAGCACGATTCGTTACCAATTGCTTTGGACTATCCATGCCTGTATTCTTCATCCCTGCCGGATTCAGTATTTTTTCATGTATTACTTCTGCATAGGGCTTGTTGGTTAAGGTTTCTATGATTAATCCTAACAAGAAGTAATCCGTATTACAGTATTCAAATTTGGTTCCGGGTTCAAATCTGGGTTGTCCGATGCAGTATTTTTTAGCAATTTCTTCTGGCGAATAATTATGCGTATTAATATCATTCATCGCATCGGCACTTTCTGTATAATTAGGTAAGCCTGAACCATGTGTCAATAAATGATGAATCGTAATTTTATCGCCATTTTCTTTAGGATACCAGGGTAGATAGGTAGTGATTTTATCCGGAAGATTCAATTTTCCTTCCTGTTTCAATTGCATAATCAGCATAGCTGTGAATTGCTTGGTTATTGAGCCAATCCGGAATTTTGTATCTGCATCGTTGGCAATATTCCACTCTTTATTCGCAAAACCATATGATTTCTGAAAGACTGTTTTATCATTCTGAACGACTAAGATATTACCATTAAATAAGTCATTCGCTACATATTGTTGAACGTATCTATCAATTTCATTAGATTTGTTTTGTGCTTTGATGCCCGAAGAAACTAGAAATATTGAGAGATAAAAAGATACGCTAGCGAATGATAGGTAAAGCTTCATACAGAATAAGTTTTGAGTAGTCTATTTCATAATTTTTCTGGAAACCTCCTGTTTTATAGAAGGTTACAGGATACAAAAAAAAACGGGGTTTGATATTGTCATACCAAACCCCGTTTAAGCTTTTTATATTTTAAAACTACTTCTTCCAGATTGTATCAAAGGCTTCCTGAAGCACCTCTTTATCATCAAAATGGTGTTTCACGCCTTTGATTTCCTGATAAGTTTCGTGGCCTTTGCCTGCTACTAAAATAATATCTTGTGGACGGGCGATTTTTACTGCCTCAAAAATAGCCTGGTGTCTGTCTTCAATCGTTTGTACTTTATTGACATAGATTATAGGTACACCACTCTCCATTTGCCCAAGAATAGCGAACGGGTCTTCATTTCTGGGATTATCAGATGTCAGAATCACACGGTTGCTCAATTTACAGGCAATTTCGGCCATAATCGGGCGTTTGGTGGCATCTCTGTTACCTCCACAACCTACTACGGTTATAATCTGCTGATTACCGCCTTGTTGTAAATCTACTATTGTTTCCAGAACGTTTTTCAGTGCATCAGGTGTATGGGCATAGTCTACAATCCCAACAATATGATTTTGTGAAACCACTTGCTCAAATCTACCTGCTGGCGGTTGAATGTCTGACAATTGCATCAGCACTTCATCAGGATTTTCGCCTAAAAGAACAGCAGCTCCATATACTCCCAAGAGATTATACGCGTTGAAAGCACCGATTAATTTAAACCATACTTCGCGGCCATCGATATCCATTTGCAGACCAAATAAACCACAAGCCAGAATTTTACCTTTGAAACTGCCGATATTTTTTAAAGAATAAGATTCTTTGCGGGCAGCAGTATTCTGAATCATGATTTTGCCATTTTTATCATCGGTATTAACCAAGGCAAAAGCTGAAGCTGGTAATTGGTCAAAGAAACCTTTTTTAGCTCTTATATAATTATCAAAAGTTTCGTGGAAATCAAGATGGTCGTGGGTGATATTGGTAAAGATTCCTCCGGCAAAATGAAGACCTGCAATGCGTTCCTGTACTACTGAGTGAGAGCTAACTTCCATAAAACAATAGCTAACTCCCTTTTGAACCATATCGTATAATAGTTCATTGATTTTTACAGAATCAGGGGTCGTATGGGTAGAAGGGATAATATCATCATCAATCTGATTTTGTACGGTAGAAAGCAAACCACAACGATAGCCGAGTTTTCTGAACAAACGGAAAAGTAAGGTTACACTTGAGGTTTTGCCATTGGTACCAGTTACACCCACCAGTTTCAATTTCTTTGATGGATTTCCATAAAAATTAGCAGCGATTAAACCCATCGTACGAGCTGAGTTTTCTACCTGCAGATAGGTTATACTTTCGTTCAATTCCTCTGGCAGGCGTTCGCAAAGAATAGTTGAGGCACCTAATTCAATCGCTTTCCCGATAAAATTATGTCCATCTACCTGCGTGCCTCCAATGGCTACGAAAAGACTGCCGTCTTTTACCTGACGGGAATCGAAAACGATATTGTTGATTTCAATATCAGTTTTGCCCGAAACTGCTTTTAACGATACTTTATATAGGATGTCGCTTAGGATCATAGGATATGTTTGAAATGATGTTGGTAATTGCTGACAAATATATTACATATAAAATTTATCCGCCCGTCGATTGACAGGATTTGTCATTTATCTATTCCACCGAAAAGGCATAATTCCCACTCAATACCTCAAAGATGGCCCTGTTATTTTCAATTTTTACGAAGGTAATACCCGGAATTTTGATTTTAGGGGCTTTATTGCCTGATAATATCAATTTATCAGATTCTTTAATAATAGCATTCGTTTTACCCGATAATGGCAATTGAATCTGGGCTGATGTATTGGCCGGAACAGTTACCTTTAATACGAATTTTGCGCCTTGTAAATTCCAACCCGAAGTAATAGGGCCATAGCTTGACTCATATTGACACTCTACCCATTTCAAATCTCCCACGGGCATTGGCGCAATGATAAAATGCTTAAATGCAGCACTTGTGGGGTCGAGCTTGATACCGGCCAGATAAGAATAAAACCATTCTCCGATTGAACCATAAGCAAAGTGATTGCGAGAGTTCATGCCTTCAGGTTTTTCAGTGTCTGAATTCCACAATTCCCACATGGTAGTGGCGCCTTTTTCTACCATATAACCCCAACTTGGATAAGTTTTTTGTGTGGCTACCTTATACGCTAGTTCATGTTCTCCGGCATCGCTCAAGCTTGGCAAAAGCATTTCTGTTGAAAGGAATCCGGTGGTTAAATGGTCATTTTTAGCCTTTACATTTGCCGCTACGTTTTGAGCCACTGCCAGGCGGTCGGCAGGTTTTGTAATGCCTAGGCTTAGCGGAATCAGGTTTGCTCCCTGAGTTTTGCCTTCATAGTTTTTGCTTTGGGCATCAAAATAAATCTCGTTATACTTATCCGCTACTTTTTGTGCCACATCGGCATATTTCTGAGCATCGGTAGTTTTGCCAATGGCTTTGGCCATTTCAGCTAATAATTTATTTGAATAAAACTGATAGCTACCACCGATAGGCTTAGTAGGAGAAGCCTCTACTGGTACCCAGTCGCCATAGCCATAAAAATCGCCTGCCTGAAAATAGTAGATGCCGTCTTTCTTGGTGTTCGGGTGATTATTCATGTATTCAACCCAGTTTTTCATCGCCTCATAATTCTCTTCAATGATGCGTTTATCGCCATAAAACTGATACATACGGTAAGGTACAATCACTATCGCATCTCCCCATGCAGGTTTTGATGGCCCACCTACCACAATTTTAGGATTTACATCATATACATAGCCTGATGAATGCTGTGAATCAGCAATGTCTCTCACCCATTTGGCGAAAAAGCCATTCATCTGCATGATATAGCTGGCCGTTGGCGCAAATATCTGTGCATCTCCCATCCAGCCTAAACGCTCATCTCTTTGTGGGCAATCAGTAGGCACACTGTGCATATTCCCTCGTTGCCCCCAGGTAATATTCTTATAGATACTGTTGAGCAAATCGTTTGAAGTAGTGAAACTACCTGTAAACGGCACTTTATTATGAATAACCTTTGCTATTAATGTATTTTCATCCGGTTTTTTAGGCAAACCTTCAACTTCTAAATAGCGAAAGCCATGGTAGGTAAATTTAGGCTCCCATTCTTCTACACCATAACCTTTCAGAATATACTTATCAGTAGGTCTGATGCTACGCAAATTGGCCTGGTCGGCTAAGCCTTTATCTGTCAGTAATTCAGCAAATTTCATTTCTACCTCTTTTCCTGCCTTGCCCTCAACTTTTAGATGGGTAAAGCCTACTAAGTTCTGACCAAAATCAAATACATAATGCCCTTTGCGAGGCTCTGTGATTTTCACTGCTTTTATCTCCTGCATCACCTGAATCTGTGGTGCAACAGAGGCAATTAACTTTGTGTTTTTGGTGCTAAATGTCTCCGCTTCATCATTGCGGTTATCTTCCGGTTTTGGGCCGAATAAAGTGGTTTTATTTTCTGAATCGTCTAGTATTGTGGCATTCTCCCATTCCTTGCCGTATTCTAGTCGCCCGTCGTATATTTCTCCATTATATAATGAATTGGATACGATAGGCGATAAACGGGTTTTCCAGCTACCATCAGATATAACAGTCTGGCGGGAGCCATCATAAAACTCTAGGTCTAATTGAAACAACAAGCGGCAAGGCCCTTCGCTATAAGCAAATTTGCCGCCGCCCCAGCCTAAGCCACTACTCCACCAGCCATTGCCAAGTGTTGCCGTAATAAA
Source organism: Emticicia fontis (assembly GCF_054779675.1). NCBI lineage: Bacteria > Pseudomonadati > Bacteroidota > Cytophagia > Cytophagales > Leadbetterellaceae > Emticicia > Emticicia fontis. The sequence goes on along the minus strand of NZ_BAAGXU010000004.1, from coordinate 80,740 downwards.
GTTTGTGCCGATGGTCAGGTCTTCTCCATCAATTTCATAAGTCTGGTAATGAATCGTTTTCAGATAATTTGTCCAACCGGGTGTCAATACATCTTGTCCGACTTTTTTACCATTAAATATCAGATGATATGCCCCTAGGCCTGTCACATAGATTCTAGCTCTGGTGGCTCTTTTGGCTAACTGAAATTCTTTTTGTAATTCAACTGCTTTAGGGGGCTTGCCTTCTGTACCTTTCTTCCCAATCCAATGTGCCGACCAATCGCTTGTTTGTAAGAGTCCCATTTCCCACCAGGCAGTTTCGCTATAAATAGTGGGTTTATTTTTCTCATTCCATATTTTTACTTTCCAGAAATATCTTTTGCGCGATTCCAAGGCTTTTCCGGCATAGGTAATCCATAAAGACTGGTCAGATTTTACCATGCCCGAATTCCATACATTGCCATTATCTTTTTTCAGGTTTTCTTCGGTATCTGCTACTAATATCTGGTAGGCGGTTTGTTTGGTACCACGAGTTGTAGCGTTAATCTGCCACGATAAGCGAGGTTTTTGCGTATCTAAACCAATAGGATTATCGAAGTATTCGCAATGAAGTCTTTCGATAGTCTGAGCATAGGTAAAGTTAACCAATAGAATAGAGCAAAGGAAAAACGCGAGTTTTTTCATGGACATTGTATAAATGGATTGTGTAATGGTTTGTTTAAAAACGGTAGCGATGCTTAAATTCGTCCAGGCATCTGAATACCTGAAAAGTCAGGTCGTAATCATTGGCAGTCAAGACAAAATTATCCGGCAAATTACAGAATTTCATAAAATCTTTTAATTCCTGTCCTTTTAGTTTCGTTACATAAGATACGTATTCAGAACTATATCTGTATTCTACCAGAAGCTTGCGTAGATCCTCCTGTTTCATCGCTTCCAGTTTACGTCTGCTCTTGCCTTCTTTACTGAAAAGGTCATATAAGCCATCTATTGAAATACCTATGCCTCCACCAGGCGAGGAGGTATTAGTCGTAATCAGGTTAGAAATATCTTTCCATTTCAATTTAGTAGAGGCTTCCGGCGCGGCCAATAAATCATCAATCTGTTTTCTGATGATTTCTATACGTCGGTCTTTGATGGTTACTTCCGGCAATACAATGGCATCTTGTGGCATCTCAATAACAGGCTCCATATTTACCCCATCCCACGCGATACCTGCATTTTTATACCCGACAGACGAAATCTTGATAGAATCCCCTTTTGATGCTTTTACCAGAAAATTACCATTATCACTGGTTCTGGTGATTTGTTTGGTATTTTTATTGACCACAGTAGCCGACGGAATTCCTTGTTTAGTGGTTTTGTCAATGGCTCTACCTAATACATAGCCGTTTTGCGCAAAAACAGTGGTGTTTGCTAAGAGTAAAAAGAAGAAAAGGTAATAATACTTACCCACACGGCTTTTGCCGGGCATGCTATTTAATTTGTCCATTCAAAATTACGTATTTAACTTCGTTGCCCTGCGTCAATACAAAGTTTGCTTTCTCGTCTAAGTTCAATTCTCTATCCTGAATGTCTTCTTTTGACAAAGCGTATTTCTTTATTAAGTCAGGAAAATCGGCCAGAGGTTTCACCTGTAGTCCGGTAGCATCAATTTCTTTGATACCCCAGAAGGTAGAAAGGTCGCCCATATCCTCAATAACGCTCTTTATGGTAAAACTCGTGGCATTGTTGCTATTTTTTTCTATCAGGTCAATGGCAATATCTTTGATTACTATTTTACCGTGATAATTAAACTCCGCATTACGAATCAATAAGTCGTATAGATAACGGTCATTATTAGGTAGCTCTTCATAAGTTGCCAGTTGATAATGTGTATACGATTGCTCAGCAATGGCCTGTAAACCTGTCAGAATTGCTACAAAATTCAGCTTTCTTATAAACTGTTTTTCCGTATCCTCTTTGTATCCACCTGACTCTATCAAAATTAAGCTGCTACCCCATTTAGCTACATTATCTCCAAAAGCACGGGGTTCGTGTTCATCATTCCAACGCCCCAAATGCCCCGGAATAAATTTTTTCAATGCTTCACTCATACCACAGATTACCTGCATGGCCCGGATGCGGGTAGGATTCCAGCTTCTATTCATATCAAACGACGTTGCCAGGAAAGAAACAGTTGCCTGTTTATTACTTTTACCTGCGCTGTAACGAGTATTTTTATCATGCAAATTGAACGAGAATTCAGGTTTTAGCTCATCCTGCAATTTCTTCAATAAAGCTCCCTCTGGCGTTTGGAAACGTAGCGCATCGCGGTTCATATCTATTTCGGTAGCCGTGCGTCTTTGGTAACGTTCAGCCCCGTCAGGATTGAGCATGGGTACAAAGTAGAGCGTAGTATTAGTTAAAATACTTTGTCTTAATGCATCAAAACCATCATTTTTTGCTTGAAAAAAGCGGAATATATCTAATAATGCCATGGTAGCCGTTGGCTCATCGCCATGCATCTGCGACCATAATAATACTTTGGTTTTGCCCGTACCTAATTTTATCTGGTATAAATCTCTTTCTTCAAACGATTTTCCGACTACCTGTTTTTCAAAGGGTAATTTTTGAATCAAGGGCACAAGGTCTTTATGCTTGAAGCGGCGATGGGTAATGGCCATTTCCTTATAGGTTTCGTACTGATCGAATAAAGCTTTTGAAAAATCCTGCATTTGTGCAAAGCCTGGCATACTAAATAAGATAAAATAAGCTGTTAAGACAAAGGTAAGTCGTTTGTGAAGAAGAACCATACAATTAGACTTTTATTGAGTACGAAGACAAAAATAGCTTTATTTTAATAATATTCCTGCCTTATAATAAATACGGCCATGAAAATTAATTCTGCACTTTGAAGAGTCGCGGTATATACCTATTTTTGTAACTAAACACTAAATATACCCTATATAACAGACTTCTACCTTTTTTGAAATTTGCCGCTCAAATAGCGTTAGGCTTTTTAATGCTATTCTTATGCTTACATACTAAAGCACAAGATGTGTCTATTAAAGTTCTTCAACAGGGAATCACCTATGCTGATTCTTCTTACTACGATATTATCCCTGTAGAAGATAAATTCTGGATTGGAGGTAAATATGGTACGCTGAAATCTATAGATGCAGAAGGAAACCTTTCTAATATATCTTACCCAAGTCAGCAACTGGATATTTATAAACTCGATAAGTTTGACGAGCAAACGATTATTGCCTGTGGTGATAAAGGGATTATCTACAAACATAACCTCTTGACAAAAAACTGGGAGACTATCAAAGTAAAAGGCTATGAAAATGCCTGTTTCTACAATATGGTAGTGGTGAGTGAATCGGAAATTTATATTTGTGGAGGGCGCTCAGCCATTGCACATTCAAAAAAGACAGTTCCGAATGGTTTTATTCTGAAATCGGTTGATGGTGGAATTACCTGGAGGAAAATCTATTCGAATCCTTTCAAGATGGTTTGGTGTGTCAAATACAATCCTTTTAATAAAAAGGTATATGCTTTGATGTATACCCCGAATAAAACCCATTTATACGAATTGAAAGGGGAGAAGTGGCAGCGTAAAAACAAGATTGGTAATAGTATCTTCCATGAAATCCAGTTTCTGGATGCCGACAACTATGTAGTAACAGGTGGTTGGATGGGTAAGACAGGAAGAATTTATAGCAATTACGAGAAAAAGATATTGCCAACATCCGGGCTTATCTGGGGACGAGTAGAAGGTAATAAATACGATATTTATTCAGCTGGAAACGGACAAATAGTGCTTGATGATAAGTCAGGTAATTATCAGGTGCATGGTGTAAAATTGAATAAGGCTTTTAATATCTACGAAACCGTTTTTACCTCTGATAATACTGCCATTGCCATTGGTAGCGCCCGCACGGTATTAATGATTAAAATAACCGACAAAACGAAGTTGGTGATGAATAATATGTAATCACATCAATTGCCTATATTTCTGAAATGCCAATGCTACTAAAGCCGTAGTATACGCATCGGAAGTAAAGAAAAGGGTTTTCCTCACCACTGTTCCTCCTGAAAAAAATACACCTCCTTGCCAGTAAGTTTCCTGATTCTCAGAATTTCTTTGTGAACGTAAATAAGCCATTGATTTATCAATTAAAGTTGAGGGCACATTCATACCTGCTTCTTTCAGATATAATAAACTCAATGCGGCATAAACCGTAGATTGTATCCGATCGTGGTTATTTACTTTTTTATCGCTTTTATAACTTCCGTCTGCTTGTTGAGTTTTAGTCAGGTTATCTAAGAGATATTGACCTGTTTTTGCTAAAGCCGTATCTCCGGCAGCAAAAGCTCTACTGACAGCATAATGAAAATGAAAGCGATTCGGATAATAAATACCCATACGTGCCCATCTGCCTCGTTTGGCGTGTTTTTCAATTAATTGGTGCGCAGCCTCACTGCCTTTACTTTTTTGTGTCAATCCGCTTTTGGCAAGGTAAGTAAGTACATTGGCATTCACTACTACGTCCACATCATTCGTTCCCCAGGGAATATAAGGTTGATAGGCATGCGGAAAACAAACGCTGTAAGGAAGATAAAAAACCAGATTATGCCAGACTGCTTTAGTGATATTCCAGTTATCAAATTCTTCTTCATCGCCCAACCATGTCAGATAAGCGCCTGATTTTTTGAAGCCGTGATAGAGATAATTGTACCAATGCCTGTTCTTGCGGTCTTTATCAAGATAGCTGTCGAATAAATTAGGTTTAACGGTTTTCAGAGAATCTACACCGAATATTTTTTTATGATACCAGATTGCCAAATTTCCCATAGAGGTATCGTCGGCATCGTTTTCTACGTTGGCTGCTTTATTAATAAATCTCTTTTCCAGTTTAAAAGTAGTTGGTCGTCTGACCAATGGCGCAGGATTTGGCTCAGCTCCTAATAGTAAATCACGGTTAGGGGGAAGCTGTTTCCAGAAATTGAATCTTATTCCGGTAGAATAACTCAAAACTTCAGGAAATACTTTTTGTAACATCGGCAGAATCATTTTCTGAGAAGTATCTGCCAGATACATTTCAGCCAGAATATTATGAATGCCTGCCATTGTAAAACAGTTGGAATCCCGATAATTGCTTTTATGGCCTAGCAGCAAGATAAAACCTTCCATGCGCATATGCGCTTCCCATTCACCTGCGTATTGTTTTCCCTCAATGGTTTGTGTGCATTGTTTGGCACTCAGGTATTGTAGACTCGCTTTAATATCTGCCTGAATTGAATCGGCCGGAATACGCTGGGAAAACGAATGGAAATGAATGAAGAACAGGAGAAAGAGTACTTTATAATACATATTAATGTGGGCAGCTAGGAAACGAAAGACAAAAATAGGCATTTTAAAATTGTATAACGATTTTTCAAATCGTTAAAATTCGGCAGAATTTTATTATTCAGATCGCATCATCTCTGGCGATGATTTAAAAAATCGTGATACATAGTTCCAACTACTTCACCTAAAAAAGTATCCTTCATTAAAATATACATTTAACTATTATTTACACATATAATTATGAAAAACACCAGACAAAAAATCCTGTTACTTGCCTGCCTGTTATTAATAATAGTCATGGCTGCTTGTAAATCGAAAGGTACTGAGCCAATTCCCAATGGAGTGGCTTTCCAGGTAAATGAAGCAGAGTATAACAGATTATTGAGCGCACGTACCAGCAGTGCTCCGCGCCATTTTGAAATAAAAGACATCAAACGTGAAAATGACATTTTAAAGATATGGGTGAGTGGGGGTTGCGACAAAAGCAATTATAAAGTAGTGTGGGATGGAATTATGCGGAAATCATATCCGCTAACAGTTTTTCTTGTCGTTACTTTAGAAAAAGGTACAGGAGTAGAATGTGCAGCAGAAATGGATCACTTACTTGAGATAAATCTAAAAGAGAAATTCGGAGCGGTTTATGATACGCAGGAGCTCCACATCTTACTATCCAATGGCTCTAAAGTATTTGATAAAGTTGTTGACCCTAAGGGAATAGTGAGCAATAAATAGCAATCGTGTTTTTTGTTAATAGACATAAGTGCCTCCGAGTTTTCGGGGGCTTTTTGTTTTTTAGGGTATGTGAATTTAATAAAAGGATAAACCTTTGAACGCAATTTTCAAGTTTACTAGTAAGAAACTGTTTGAGTTAATCTTGTTATGCTCAAAATGATTATTTTCCGTAAATCCTGCGCTATTAAAATCCTCATTTAGCTCTGCTAAACTCCGTTTTTATTGTCTTGTCTTTACAAAAAATAATTCATTTTGATTCATAAAATTTAACTCAAACAGTTTCTAAATTTACAGCAAAATATATTCTGAAATTATACAAGATAGAAAGTAATGTCAATAGCTGAAATATACGAGAAGTTTAAGACCTGTACAGGTGTTTCGACAGATACACGTAAGATTGATGAGGGAGTGATGTTTTTTGCACTCAAAGGCGATAAATTCAACGCTAATGAGTTTGCCAAAGAAGCACTCGAAAAAGGGGCAAAATATGTGGTGATTGACGAAGCAAAATATGCTACTGATCCGGCTTGTATATTAGTAAATGATGTATTGTATACTTTGCAGAAGTTGGCCAATTATCATCGTCAGCAATTCAGTATTCCATTTATTGGCTTGACTGGCTCTAATGGGAAGACTACTTCTAAAGAATTAGTAGCGGCAGTTTTATCAAAAAAGTATAAGACGTATTATACCAAGGGAAATCTGAATAACCATATAGGAGTACCACTTACACTCTTAGGATTGGATGATAGTTACGAGGTAGCAGTCGTAGAAATGGGAGCTAATCACCAGGGCGAAATCAGAGATTTATGTACAATTTGCGAGCCTACACATGGCTTTATTACCAATGTGGGTAAAGCGCATTTAGAGGGCTTTGGTGGGGTAGAAGGTGTAAAAAAAGGCAAGGGCGAATTATATGATTTTTTAGAGAAATCAGGCGGAACTGTTTTTCTGAATGCGAAGAATGAAACGCTGGTTTCTATGGCAAATACCAGAAAATTCAATCAAACTATTGAATACCTGAAAGACAATAAAATTGTATTAGTCAAAGATTCTCCTGTGGTTATTTTCTCTACGCAGGAGCCACATCTTGACCCACATACTTATACTACCAATCTACCCGGTTGGTATAATTTTGAGAATATCGCGGCCGCCATCGCTATCGGTAATTTCTTTGGCGTGAGTCTTAAAGATGCCTCAGAAGCAGTCAGTGCATATAACCCTGATAATAACCGTTCGCAGATAATTCAGAAGGGAACTAATAGTATTTTATTGGATGCATATAATGCTAACCCATCATCAATGTCGGCAGCGATACAGAACTTTATTAACCTGAAAACAGACAAGGAAAAAATAGTGATTCTGGGTGATATGCTGGAGCTGGGAGATGAAGCTCCGGCCGAGCATAAAGCCATCGGTGAATTAGTAGCTAAAGGCGATTTTGCTCTGGTAGTTTTAGCCGGAAAACTGATGGCATCAGCCCTTGAACCGCTTCCGAAAGCCTATTATTTTCCTGATAAATTTTCGTTACATAACTGGTTATTAGACAAGCAGATACAAAACTCTTTTGTCCTGATTAAAGGCTCTCGCGGTATGGGGCTTGAGAGTACCCTGCAATGTTTCCAGTAGGCGTTTATACATAAAAATGTCCTTTTATCATTTTTCACCAATCAAAGGAAATTTATTTGTTAAATTTTCGTTATAAATTGGATTGATTTTTGAGTCAGGAAAATTTAATTGAAAGTATAACTTAACCGAAGGAGATTTAATCTATGAGAAAGCCGCATATTTTGTCATTAGCTCTTCTGGGTGGTATCGTTGCGTCTGTGTTTATTTCAGCCAAGTCATTAAACGATGATCCACCAACCAAAAACGAAACTATCCTACGCACGGTAGGTGCCATGCTTGAACAAGGGCACTATAGTCCGAAAAAAATTGACGACCAATTCTCTAAAGAAATATTTACTGAGTATCTGAAACGTGTAGACCCGAGCAAAAGGGTGTTATTAGAAAAAGATATTAGCAAACTTCGTAAATACGATACCCAGATTGACGATGAGGTTCATGGCGCGTCTTTAGATTTCTTCAAAGCACTGGATGAGATTTATAAAGTTCGTATTGTAGAAGCAGAAGATATTTACAAACAACTCATCGAAAAACCGTTTACGTTTGATAAAGACGAAAACATTGAGTTGGACTGGGATAAAGTAGATTTTGCCTCGAACGAAAACGAAAGAAAAGACCGTTGGAGAAAATACCTGAAATGGCAGGTATTACAAGGATACAACGACTTGCTCGACCAACAGGAGAAGAATAAAGATAAAAAAGATTTTGTTGCCAAAAACAATGAAACCTTAGAGAAAGAATCTCGTGCGAAAGTGAAAAAGGCCATGGATAAGTATTTTGATCGTCTTAAAAACAAATTTGACGAAAACGAAAGGTTTGCCGTATTGGTGAATACCATTACCAACCAGATGGATCCGCATACTGATTTCTTCCCACCAGTAGAAAAACGTGCTTTTGATGAGAAACTAAGTGGTCGTTTCTTTGGAATCGGTGCTTTGTTGATGCAGGAAGATGATAAAATTAAAATCAGAAGTGTAAGTGCCGGAGGCCCAGCCTGGAAATCGGGAGAGATTCAAGCCAATGATATTATTCTGAAAGTAGCGCAGGGTGCTGGTGAGCCGGAGGATATTACAGGTTTTACAACAGATGATGCCGTGAAAGTGATTCGTGGAGCAGAGGGTTCAGAAGTGAGATTGACTATTCAGAAACCTGATGGTACACATAAAGTAGTGCCGATTATCCGTGCAGAGTTGAAACTTGACGAAACCTTTGCCAGAAGCGTTGTTATCAAATCAGGTAAAAATAAAATCGGTTTGATTGATCTACCGGCTTTCTATGCAGACTTTAATCGCCCACAAGCAGCGCGTTGCTCGAAAGATGTAGCGAAAGAAGTAGAAAAACTGAAAGCAGAAGGCGTAGACGGCATCATTCTGGATATTCGTGATAATGGTGGCGGAAGCTTGCAGGAAGTAGTAAATATGGTAGGTTTATTTATCAAAACTGGTCCGGTAGTTCAAATCCGTGACCGTGCTGGTCGCCCATCGCAAATGGGAGATAATGACCCATCTGTTTTATATGATGGCCCGTTGGCAGTATTAGTAAACGAGCGTAGTGCTTCGGCTTCTGAAATTTTCGCTTCGGCTATTCAGGATTATAAACGTGGTATCGTCATTGGTTCGTCGTCTACTTTTGGTAAAGGCACTGTACAAAGAGCGTTCCCGGTAGGTGGTCAGGGCAATGGCAGTGGCGCAGGCGATTTAGGGGCAGTGCATTTAACTTTGCAAAAATATTACCGTGTGAATGGTGGTGCTACGCAATTGAAAGGCGTAGAATCAGACATTGTATTGACAGGTTTATATGAAGCCTACAAAATGCGCGAGAAAGATTCTCCAACCGCATTGGTTTGGGACGAGATGCCGAAAGCAAGCTATCAGACATGGCAAGCGGCTCCGGATGTAACCTTGTTACAACAAAAAAGCAAAGACCGTCTGGCCGCTAATAATGTATTTAAAGCCATTGAAGACAATACCAATATTCTGGCTGATAATCGTAAAACTTCACGTTCGTTAGAATTGGCCAAATACAAAGTACAGTTAAAAGAAATCAAAGACGTTTCGAGCAAAGTGCGTGACTTAACGAAACTGAAAGATGATTTATCGGTTGAGAATCTTCCGGTAGATTTAACTGTCATTAATTCGGATACATTGAAAAAAGACCGCAACGATTTCTGGGTAAAATACCTTAAAAAAGATGTCTACCTGAACGAGTCAATCAATGTAATGGACGACATGATTCAGCAAAAAGGAATGGCTGTTAAAAATTAAGCTGTTCCAGCATAATAAACAGAGTACTCCATAACAATAAAAATAGCACAAGAGGCCGCCCAAAAAGCGGCCTCTTTTTTTATTCATACTATCTCTGATTTTACTACTATTTTGCCCTTTTTTGGCCATTTTCATAACAATTAGATTACATAGAGGTCATTTCGTGTTAATAGTAGCTTGCTTGTTTTGCGGTTTATTTTAAATCATCTAACAATGAAAAAACAAGTATTCAAAACAATTCTCAAAACGTTGGCATGCTTCGTAATTTTTGCATGCTATACGTTACCTGCGGCCGCGCAAGGTCGTCAGGTCAAAGGTAAAGTTACGGAGGCAGAAACAGGACAACCGTTGCCGGGAGCTTCGGTACAAGCAAAAGGAACATCGGCAGCAACACTGACTGATGCAAAAGGGGAGTTTACAATAAACGTTCCTGCAAATGCAACTACACTTGTCATTTCATTTATAGGTTTCAAAGTAGCAGAAGTACCTGTGAGTTCAGATGTAAACGTGGCATTAGAAGCGGATGCACGTTCATTGCAGGAAGTTGTAGTAGTAGGTTACCAAACGATGCGTAAGAGCGACATTACTGGCGCCATTGCCAGTGTAAAAGCAAGTGAGCTAAACCTTACTACTCCAACAGTTGGTCAGGCTTTAGTAGGTAAAGTAGCCGGGGTTCAGATTTCGCAGGTAAGTGGTGCTCCTTACGGTACTACAAAAATCCGTGTGCGTGGTACCAGCTCAATCAATGCGAGCTCAGATCCATTATATGTAATTGATGGATATCCAGCTAACGGAGATTTATTCCTGAATATGGAAGATATCGAGTCGGTTGAAATATTGAAAGATGCTGCTTCGGCCGCTATCTACGGTTCAAGAGCTTCGGGTGGTGTGGTTTTGATTACAACCAAAAGAGGAAAAGAAGGAAAAACAATGGTAACTTACGATTATCAGTTTGGTATCAACCAATTGGCTCGTAAAGTAAAGGTATTAAATGCCGCACAATTCTTTGACTTATTCGTAGATGCACACAATAAGACGTACAAAGATTTGATGATTTCGCAAGGTAAAGTTTGGTCTGACGAATACGTAAAAGACAACAACACTGTTCGTACCACACGTACAAACAACGTAAACGCGAATACTATCAGAATTCCTGATTATATGTATGATTTTGCTTCGGGTACAATCAAAAAACCTGAATACGATACTGATTGGCAGGATGAGTTATACCGTAATGCAGGAAACCACAGACACAATCTATCGATTGCTGGTGGACGTACAGGCGTTCGTTATGCCGTTTCAGGAGGTTATCAGAATCAGGATGGTATTATGCGTAATACTGATATGGTAAAATACAACTTGCGTTCGAACATTGATCTGGATATTTCTAAAAGAATAACTATTGGTGCTAATATGGCATATACAGATACCAAAAGCAATGAGGTAACTGAAGGTCGTTTCCACCAAAGCCCAACGATGGCAGCTTTGATTTACCTGCCATTCCTGAAACCATATAACGCTGATGGTACCTTGGCACAATACGAAATGTCATCTCAGTCGAGCGACTATGCTTTCCAGAGTGACATCGAGAACCCAATGGCATATACGCAAATGGTAAAAAATGCCCGTAAAACAACGAGATCTACGTATAACGTGTACGGACAGTATAAAATCATGGATGCATTGACAGCTAAATTGTCTTTTGGAACCTATAATTATACCAATAACTGGGAATACTATCGTCCGACAAGTATCACTTCAGGTGTGAACCCTCCTTTCTCTCCACAGGCAATTACCGCAGCTAATGCGCAAAATACCCGTACAGATGAAAGAGATTATCTGACTGAATTTACTTTGAACTACAATAAAAGACTGAAAGATTTTAACCTTAGTGGTGTGTTAGGTGCTTCGTCTCAATCGCATATTACTGATGTAATCAACGTAACAGCGAATGGATTTACGGATGATAAAGTACCTTATATCACTGGTGGTGGTTCTGATCCTGCAAACTTTACAAGAGGTGGCAGTACTGGTATTACCCAATATGCAATGGCTTCTGGTTTCGGACGTTTCAATGCAAATTATTTGAATCGTTACCATATTACAGCTTCTTTCCGTGGAGATGGTTCCTCATTATTTGGTCCTAAAAACCGTTGGGCTTATTTCCCATCTATCTCTGGTGGATGGACAATTTCTGACGAAGCGTTCTATAAAAATATGCTAGGCGAAAAATCTTCATTGAAATTCCGTGCCAGCTGGGGTATAAGTGGAAATAATGGTATTGGTGCTTACAACTTCCAACAGGTAGTAGGTAAATCAGGTACTGTGATTGGAAATACTGTACAGACAGCGATGTATCCGGGCGCCTTCCGTGATGATAAATTAGGTTGGGAATCAACTTCACAAACAAACATTGGTTTAGATTTAGGCTTGTTCAACAACCGTTTACAAGTAATTGCTAACTATTACGATAGTTATACTTATAACCTTTTGTTCTCAAAATCAATTACGGCGGTATCGGGTTCTACAACTATGTTGACCAACTTGCCTGATTCAAAAATCAACAACCGTGGTTTCGATTTACAATTGGATGGAATTATCTTATCATCTAAAGATTTTGAATTACGTGCCAGTGGAAATATCTCAATAAACCGTAACAAAGTACTTGACCTGGGTGGTGCTTCTACTATCCTTACCCGTGGTGCTGAACGTGGTTATGATACCCATATCACAATGGAAGGCCAACCAGTTGGTATGTTCTATGGATTTAAAGTAATAGGTATGGTGAAAAATCAGGAAGAGGCAAATGCTATCAACAACAGCCCTGATGTAAACGATAATATTCCTGCCCGCTCTGCTTCACAAAGTACTAAAATTCAACCGGGTGACTTGTTGTTTGAAGATACAAACAAAGATGGTATTGTGAATGATCTTGATAAAACTATCATTGGGAATCCTTATCCAGATTTCATTTATGCATTCAACGTTTCAGGACGTTATAAGAAATTTGACCTTTCTATCTCTGCTAACGGTACACAAGGCAATATGGTATTGGATGGCCAAAACTATTATAACCTGAACATGGAAGGTTCGGGTAACCAATATGCGATTGTAGATCAACGTTTCCGTACGCCTGAAAACCCTGGTAATGGCGAAATATATCGTGCGGCACGTGGTGGTACTCAAAGTAATAGTACACGTTTGTCGACATTCTATCTGAATGATGGTTCATTCTTAAGAATCACCAATATCACACTAGGTTACAACTGGAACATGGCTGAGTTGACAAAAAATACGATTTCAAATGTACGTATCTACGTTTCATCTGATAACGTGTTCACATTCCAGAAATACAGAGGCTATAACCCTGAGGTAGATTATAACAACGGATCAAACTTGACTCCGGGTGTTGATTATGGTAAATATCCGTTGATGAGATCATTCAACGCCGGATTAAAAGTACAATTCTAAAACAAGCTTAGATCATGAAAAAAATTAGTTTACTATTCATATTTATTGCATTGATATCTTCATCGTGCGAAGATTATCTGCAGATAGAGAACCCGAATGCGATTACCAGCGATAAATATTTCTCTTCAGAAATAGATGTTCAGAAAGCAGTAGCAGGTGTATATAATGCCATCCGTAGCAATAGTGCTATTGGAGAAGGTAGCGATTTGTATAGCGAAGAACGCTCGGATAACGCAGGTCGTACAGATAACCAATCGAATGCAGGTACACCATTCCAGTTTACTAACTTTACCTTAGTACCTACGAACCCTGAAATGACAGGCCACTGGAATGCTTTGTATACAATCGTGTCACGTGCTAACTATGTATTGTCAAATATTGACAATCCGGCAATTAAATTTACTACCGAAAAGAACCGTGCTATCTATAAATCAGAAGCGCTTTTCCTTCGTGCTTTAGCCTATTTCCACTTGGTGCGCAAATGGGGAGATGTACCGATGGTAACTAAATTTGCCACTTCGTATGACGAAATCATTGCTAGTACATTCAGAGTAGAAAAAGGATTGGTTTATAAACAAATCACAGAAGATTTATTAGCGGCATTAAATTCAGACTTGCCGAATATTCAGGATGCAGGAAATAAAGGCCGTACTTGTAAAGCAGCTATCAATGGTTTATTAGGACAGGTTTATTTGACAATGGGGTCTAATCTGACTGCTGAAAAACCAGCAAACTTTGCAAAAGCGAAACAATATCTGGAAGCTGCTTATGGCATGAGAACTTTTGGACAATTATCGGAGATTCCGTATGCTGATGTATTTGATGTAGCAAAAAAGAATACGAATCCTGAAATTATTTTCCAGATTGTTTATAGACAAGGCGATCAGAACTATGCCTCTGGTCTGGCTTATCGTAATCAATCGATTGGTGAAACAATCAACTCTAAGAGACCATCAACCGGCCGTGGATTCTTTATTAATCCTGATGTAGTAAATGAATATGAAACTGGTGATATCAGAAAAGATTTCTCGGTGAAATATGCAGATCATGCTAGTGCAAAAGCCTGGTTTATTACCAAATATCGTGACTTAAGCGATGCAGCTGCTGCCAATGGTTGGGGGGGCAATGATTTTATTCTGATGCGCTATGCAGACATCATATTAATGTTGGCTGAAGTAAACGAAAGATTAGGAAACACGAACGAAGCAATTGGTTATCTGAACCAGGCTCGTAAACGTGCAGGCTTGCCGGAATACGCCGTGTCAGACGCTGATGCAGCTTATCATGCAAAATACCCTACCTTGAAATTGGCTATCCTTCACGAGCGCAGATCTGAGCTGGCTTTTGAAAACCATAGATTGTTTGATTTGCTTCGTGCCTTTGGTGATAATCCTCAAGGTTTTGTAGACTATATGAAGGCTAAAAATGCAGCTGATTATGGTATTTCGGATTTGAAAAACGTATCAACAAAGGATGTTCTTTTCCCGATTCCTTTTGATGAGCAGAAATTGGATCCTGTAAAAATGTATCAAAATCCAGGTTATTGATTTTAATAAGAGGGTAATGCTGATTCAGCATTACCCTCTTTAATTTTAATATCGACCCATTATGAAAACAAAATTATTCTACACGCTCTCTTTCTCTATCCTGTTCATCATGAATGTGGCAGGGCAGGGATACAATAAGAATTACCGCCCGCTTTCTTCAGGTGATTTAACAGTAGATAAAAACTTCTATCTGATTACAGTTATCGAGAAAACGCCTGAAGTTAAAACCATATTGATAGGTAACGAAACCTTTAAAAACTTTTTGCAAAAGAAAGTTGAGATAATAAAAGCTCACGTGGCAGATACCTGTTACCATCCGGTATCGTTGTTAAGTGATTTCTTCTGGAAACCAGATACCGCTGCATTAGCTAAAGAACTGAGCGCAGTTTATGCTGCCAATAAAAAGGCTTTTGATAAAATCATTGACGGACATTTACGTCCTTCAGGTTATTATCAACGTTTTGTTGGTTTATCAAATGAAGTATTATTAGCCAAAGCATGGAATCAATGTTTTTATGGGATGGACTATATCATCAATCAGTTTGGTTTAGGTAAGAAAATGAGATACCCGCACATTGATTCAGCGAGCTATATCGTAACTTCTCGCTCTTATCGTATCATGTTGAAAGACATGATGGCATCTCTTGATGAAAGCAGTAATAGCCTGGATGTTTTCTATAAACCATCTTTGGCCGTAGCCATGCAATTGATGCAGGCGAATGACCGTGATGAGCCAGCACGTCTGGAACCTTTAGAGAAAGGTGTCAATAAAGCAGCTTATGACCAGATTCAGAAAACTGACTTTAAGAAGTATAAATATGCTGCTATCGTACTTCCGGGAGCTGGCCCTGAGCTAAAAATACCTATCGGCCATGAAGGAAAACTGCATGCTGATGCGGCTGCCCGCAGCTATTTGAGAGGCGAGGCACCATTCATTATCCCTACAGGTGGTTATTGCTATCCTTTCAAAACGACTTATTGCGAGGCGGTAGAAATGAAGAAATACCTGATGGAGAAATATAATATTCCGGCTTCAGCCATTATTGCTGAGCCACAGGCAAGACATACTACGACCAATATCAGAAACTCGGTTCGTCTGATGATTCATTATGGTATTCCAGTGGATATGCCATCGTTATTTGTTACTTCACTATCCCAAACTAAATACTCTGCTGCAGACAGTTTTGATGCGCGAAATATGCGCGAACTAGGTTATACGCCTTATACCCGTAAAAAACAATTATCAAATCATGTGATTGAGTTTTACCCGGTAATTGAGTGTTTGCACATGGATCCATACGATCCGCTTGATCCTTAGAATTCTGTTTACCCTAAACTTCAGCAAAAACGTCGTCTGTCTTTATGGATGGCGTTTTTTGTTAGATATTTAAGCATCTCAATTGACTATTAAGTCATAATAGGTATCTTTCGTTAGATTAATTTTAAGATTGAAATAACAATTTCCTCCATCTAGCACTTCTACGATATACTTTTCCCAGTATTTGGGATTACTACAAAAGCAATTAATCCATACTTCTTTTTCTCCTTTAGCATTAATAATAGCTACATACTGTCGTTTATAGCGCTTTAAATCAATAATAAATTTTTCTTTTTTATAATGCTCCTTAGGAAATGCTTCATTCCACTGATTATATCGTTTTAGTTGTGGGACATTATATTCACGTATATAAGCCTCTAATAATCTTTCAATTTTGTCCATCTCAATAGTTGTTAATTCAGTGGACTTCCCATTTTCAAATACCCAAACTTCAGTCGGATTATAAGGAATAATTGCTACAATTGATTTATCAGTCAATGTATCTCGTGATATTTTCTCTTTGGCCAGGGTTTGAGTGCAGCTAATGGTATATAACCCAAGGCTGATAAATAATAAGTATTTCATACGTATTTGTGGTTTATTTATTAAACTTTTCTGACAGCCTATTATTGGAAAAACGAATAGAAAAATAAAACCTTGAACAAGTTCAGAAATAAAAAGGTGGTTTTGCCCTATATTTGCATAAAAAACTACTCTCTATATTTGAATATGACCTACGATGTAATTGTTATTGGTGGAGGAATTGTCGGGCTGGCTACTGCTTTGAAAATCAAACAGGGGAATCCGGCATTGAAATTATTGATTATCGAAAAAGAAAATAAGGTTGCCCAACACCAGACAGGACATAATAGCGGGGTTATACATTCGGGTCTATATTATAAGCCGGGTAGTTTAAAAGCTATCAATTGTATCAGAGGCTACGAAATGCTATTGGATTTCTGCAACAAAGAAGAAATTAAATACGACTTGTGTGGAAAAGTGGTTGTAGCCACCCGCCCTGAACAAATCTCTATTCTTGATGGACTTTTTGAAAGAGGTGCACAAAATGGTCTGGATGGTTTCAAGATGCTGAATAAAGAACAATTGAAAGAATATGAGCCACATGTAAACGGACTAAAAGGATTTTTTGTGCCCCAAACCGGAATCATCGACTACACCGAAGTTTGTGAAAAGTACCTAAAGAAAACCCAGGAATTGGGCGGCGAAATAGTTTTTGGCGAAAAAGTAGAAGGTATCACTGATAAAGGCAATACATCAATAGTCAATACCAATAAAGGTGCTTACGAAACCAAACTGGTAGTAAACTGTGCGGGTCTTTACTCTGATAAAGTAGGCCAGATGACTGATGCGAGAGCTAATAAACTAAGAATTACCCCTTTTAGAGGGGAGTATTTTGAGATAAAACCTGAAAAACAATATCTGGTTAAAAACCTTATTTATCCGGTGCCTGACCCTAATTTCCCGTTTTTGGGTGTGCATTTTACACGTATGATTCATGGAGGAGTTGAGGCTGGGCCTAATGCTGTTTTAGCTTTCCGTCGTGAGGGATATAAGAAACTGGATATTCATTTCGGCGAACTGTTTGAGACCCTTACCTGGAGAGGTTTTCAGAAAGTAGCAGCTAAATACTGGCGCACAGGTTTAGGCGAAATGTATCGTTCTTTCTCAAAAAGTGCCTTTACCAAAGCTTTACAAGAATTAATCCCTGAAATTCAGGAAGACGACCTGATTCCGGGCGGAGCAGGTGTAAGAGCCCAGGCTTGTGATTATGATGGGGGCTTGCTCGACGATTTTGCCATCTTCGAAAACGAGCGCGCTGTGAACGTTTGTAACGCGCCATCTCCTGCGGCGACTTCTTCATTATCTATCGGGAAGACGGTTAGTGAGTTGGTTTTGAAGCGGTTTTGATAAATGTATCACGATTTTTCAAATCGTCAGAATTTACCTATACTCATACTTACCTATAAAATTTTGCCACAAAGTACACGATATGCACGATGTTACATAATTCTATTTAGGTAACGATTTTTCATATATTGTAGTCTTGTGATAACCTTGTGTACATTGTGGCAAAACCGTAAAGTAATACCTTCAAATTCTCAATTAGAGTAGAGTGGTCTCTGCATCTATTTTTGTTGGCAATATCTACTTTTTAGTTTTTCAATCAGAAAAATCATTTCCTTTCCAACCATTTTTAAATAATAAGTATCTATATCATTGAAAAGGGTACTGAGCCTCAGTCAAAACGATTGTTTATGTCAGGGGAAAAACATTCTCGTTTGTTTATTCCCTTGACCGACTGAGTAAAGGCTATCCTATGATACAGCGGTTATACCTAATTTGTCAGGAATTCACATAAAAATTTAGAGATTCGGTAAAATGAAAAAAGTAATGATCTTATTGATGGCCAGCAGTTTATTTCTGGCCTCATGCGAAAGTGAACAAATAGATGCACCCAGTGCGTCGTTTGATGCTTTAAGGGCTTCAAGTCTGTTAGGGCAATGGAAATTCAAGAGCTATACTGATGGGGTAACGCCTAAATATGATGTGTCGTTGGAGATTAAGAATGAAGAGCAGAATAAAGTAACCATCAATGGCAGAAGCTCGGTAAACTTTTATTTTGCTGATGCAGACTTAGATGAAGGGAAAAAAACAATCAAATTTCCGGTATTAGGCACAACCAAAATAGCAGGTACTCCCGAAGCCAATGCTTTTGAAATGACTTATTATGAGAGTCTGAGAAATGTAGACAGATATGATTTTAAGGATAAAAACACGTTGGTGCTTTATTTGGCTAAGCCTGCCGGCGAAGTGATGTATTTTGAGAAAAAGTAAGTAAATTCAATAACCTAATTTATTAAATAAACCAAATATGAAAACGCTTAAAATTGCCATACTCGCTGCTGTTTGCTCTCTAGCTGCTGCCAGTTGTGATAATAAAGGTAATACAGTAGACCCCAACACCATAAAAGCCAATAATGAGCTAAAGGCTATTCCGGCTGCTTTTTCAGACCAGACGAGCGAATTCGCTTTTGATTTCTGGAAAAAACATAATGCCATTGAGGAAGCTGATAAAAGCTACTTTGTTTCTCCACTGAGTTTGCACATTGCTTTAGGTATGTTGCTGAATGGGGCTGACAATCAGACAAAAGAGGAGATTCAGAAAGCTTTGAGAGTATCGTCTGATATGGCTACTACCAACGGTATCTACAAAGATCTGATTGATAACCTGCCATTGAGCGATCCGAAAGTAAAAAATACGATTGCCAACTCGGTTTGGTATCGAAATACTTTCAAGGTAGAGCCATCTTATCTGGATAACCTGAAAACCAATTTCAATGCAGGTGTATTCGGCGAAAACTTTGATGATAAAGCGACAGTAAATAAGATCAATAATTGGGCGAGCGATAATACAAATGGTAAAATAAAGAAAGTATTAGACCAGATTAACAATGATCAGGTATTATTCCTGATGAATGCCCTGTATTTCAAAGGCGATTGGAAAACACAATTTAAAGAAGCGAATACGCAGGATGAAAACTTCACAGGTACAAAAGGTGTGAAAAGCGTGAAGATGATGAACATGACCGAAAATGTGAAGTATGCCAAACGTGATAATTATCAGGCCGTTGAATTGCCGTATGGTGATGGCAACTATGTAATGACAGTCATTCTTCCGGATAAATCGACAGATGCCGCTTTAGCTAGCCTTTCAACAGGTGAGTGGCAGGCATTGAATGGGGCATTACGTGAGCAAAAAGTGATTGTAGGCTTACCAAAATTCACTTTAGAATATGAAACAGATTTGAAAAAAGTGTTGATGGATATGGGTATTAAAGCAGCTTTCACTACGGGTGCTGATTTATCAAAAATTGCGAGCCCTGCCGGCAAACTCATGGTAGGGATGGTAAAACAAAATACCTATGTAGGCATTGATGAAAAAGGAACAGAAGCAGCGGCCGTAACAACAATAGGTGTGGTAACTACCTCTGTTCCGGTATATCCGACAGTGGTTTGTAATCGTCCGTTTTTGTTTGTTATCAGCGAAAAACAATCGAATACAATTCTGTTTACAGGAAAAATCTCGAACCTCTAATAAAATAATAAACTAAACGTATGAAAAAACTCTGGATGCTCGGCTTGTGCACGATGCTCTTCTGGGCTTGCACAAAAAAAGACATAGACGTATCACCTGTAAGTGATATTGACAACTTGCCAACTATCGAGACCTTTAATAATAAAGAAGGGTATCTGATGAAAGTAAACGACCAACTGACAGTGATTGTAGTGGAAGGAGTGATGGATCCATTGTCGTGTGCGGCGCTACCTTCTCACAGATTTACAGCCGCTAATCTGCCAGCTGAATTAAAAGGCAAACACGAGACCAGAATCATATTCAGCGGAGAAGTAAAACAAGTGGTTCAAACAAATAATACTGTTTTATATCCAGGAATACCACTGAAACTGACCAAGATTAAATTGAAATAAATTCGTTAAAGTGCCATGTCGTATACAGATGCTTATCTCTACGCATGGCATTTTTTCTTTTCTATACCTACAATAAACTATGAGAAAAAACTACTTCAAATGTCTTGCGTTCATGCTGAGTATTGCCACAGCTATTGGCAATATCTCTTGCACTGACGACTGCGAGACAACCCGCACCTACCGCACAACTGCACCTTTTGTGCTAACGGTAGACAAGATTCGGAATGAGATTTCTTCACAAGGTCCACAGGAGTTGGTGAACCTTGGCAAAATCTATGTAAAAGATAATTTTATCTTTATTAATGAGCTAAAGAAAGGCCTGCATATCATTGATAATTCTAATCCGCAACAACCACAGAATATCGCCTTTCTGAAAATTCCGGGAGTGATAGATATGGCAGTAAAAGACAATATTCTCTACGCCGATAATTATATGGATGTTGTAACTTTTGATATTACAGACCCGAAGAATATCAAACAAACAGGTAGAGTAAAAGATGTCTTTAATTACGGAACAGCCGATGGCATTAGCTGGTCGTACAATTCCGGCAATCAGACTGTAACGGATTACGAGACAAAGATTATTACGGATAAAATCCGTACCAATTGCGGTTTTCAGATAGTGAATCCTAATCCTATCTACTATGATCTTAATAGTTTTTATGCTGGCTCCAAAGGCCCTACTAGCCCTTCGGCTAGTGGTACAGGTCAGGGTGGGTCAATGGCAAGATTTACTATCTATGATGATTTTCTTTATACGGTTTCGCAGAATGATTTGATTCTTTTCAATATCAAAGACTTAACTCAACCCGTTCAGGAGAATAAAATCAATCTGGGGTGGGGTATTGAGACTATTTTCCCATACAAGGATAAGCTATTCATTGGTTCAACCACAGGTATGTATATCTTCGACAATAGGAATCCTGCTAAACCTGAGCGTGTAACGATGTTTGAACACGCCCGCGCCTGTGACCCTGTAGTGGTAGCCAACGATATTGCCTATGTTACGCTGCGCACGGGTTTATGTGGTGTAGCGCCTAATCGTCTGGATGTAATTGATGTAACAAATATCTATTCTCCACGGTTACTTAAAACTTATGAAATGCAGCATCCTGCCGGATTAGGCGTAGATTTTCCGAGCCTGTTTATTTGTGAAGGCGAGTTTGGCTTGAAATCTTTTGATGCAAGCAGTGCCATGAGTATACAACTACAACAGCATATTAAAGATATTAATGCCTTTGATGTGATTCCGTTGGGAGGGAAGCACTTATTGATGGTTGGTAAAGATGGGTTATACCAATACGATACTTCGAATCCGAAAGATATGAAGTTGATAAGTAAAATCCCGGTGAAAACAGCATCCTAAACCTTGAATCAGCATCAAAATGAAGAACATACATATATATATAGGTAAAATCATCCTGATTTTCGTGATGTTATTGGCGTGCACATATACCGCAAAGGCACAGGATGAAAAAGGAAGTTTCTTCCGCAAGCATAAGTTTGTGAACATGACCGAATTCGGAGGATTATTCGGAAGACTCAAATTTCAGAGCAATTATTATGGAGGGTGGTATCCTTATACTTATCCTGGTAACTATCCTGATCAGTATCAAATAAAGAATAAAGTAAATATGTCAATGCAGACGTTCAACGGCGTTTATCTCGACCGTAAAACAGCAGCAGGGATTACTATAGGCGTTGATGGCTACGGAGAAACTGTACTAATGCCTTTAGCGGTGGGCGTACGCAGAAGTCTACTACAGAAAAAAGAAGGAGGAAGCAGTTTACAGGCAGGAATAGACGCAGGCTATTCAACTATCTGGCTAAATGAAGATAATACAGGTTTTCATACAAAAGGTGGTTTATTAATAAGCCCAACCATAGGGTATAGATTGCCAATGCGAAACGGCTCTGCCTGGTTGATTAATATAGGTTATCGTTTCCAGAGGGCCGAGTATGAGATGGAGAGAAATGGAAATGAAGTGTATTGGTCGGAGTCCAATGAGGTAAGGAAATATAAGCGAATAGTGTTAAGATTAGGAATTGAGTTTTAAAGATGTTAATTCCTAAAAAGGGGTCTACGAATTTTATTAGTATAAAATCTGGCATAAGAACTACCAACAATTATACAATTATTGGTAATTCTTGTGCCAGATTTTTACTTTAATGGTATATTTTTTGAGACATTTATTTAGGTAGAAAGACCTGACACCTCAGAAGCGGTCTTGATTATTGTATATTATTGTTGCCAATGTTTCTGAAAATGTACTGATTCCATTCATCATTAATTCTAAAATGATTTAAATCTCAGCTTAAAGGTAGTACCTATATCTACAGCGCTATCAACTTCAATCGTACCACTCAGACTCTCTATTTGAGATTTAATCAAGTATAAGCCTAAGCCCTTGCCGTTGGGATGGACATGAAAACGCTGATATAAGCCAAAAACTTTGTCTTTCTGGCGTTCGGCATCAAACCCGATGCCATTATCAGCAAAAGTAAGTACTATGCCTTCGTCGGTCTTTTGGGTTTCAATCTTAATTCTTAACTTACGATCATTGGATCTGAACTTAATGGCATTGGTTATGAGGTTCATCAGGATACTTTCCAGATAAGTCTCATTAAACGTGACACTTGGCGCATCCACAAACAGGGTTTCGATATCAGGTTGCGCTTCCTGAATCAGATAGTTTAGTTGATTTTTAACCTGAGATAGCATCTGATCAAAACCAATCTCTTTTTGCTCAATAGAATTATTATCTCTGATTATCAGAATATTTATGAGGTCGTTAACGGTATTATTCAATTGAACTGTCGATGTTCTGAAGCCATCAATAATGGCGTTCAGCGTTTTGTCTTCAATAGGTATATCTTCGAGCAATTGAGTAAATCCTAACAGATTAGATAAAGGCGCTCTTAAATTATGAGACGTAATGAACGAGAAGTTTCTTAAATCTTTGTTGTTCTGATTCAGGTTAATTATCAGTTGTTCACGCTCAATTTCCTGATTTTTCCGCTCGGTAATATCTCTGAAATTCACCACAATAGCACCCACAGCCGCATCATTCAGCAAATTTTGGCAACTGGCTTCCAGCCAGCTATACAGACCATCTTTGCAAAGACTACGATACTCGAAGAATCTGGTTTTTTCAGGGTCATTTACTACATCTACAAAGGCTTGAGAAACGAGCTCCAGATCATCGGGGTGAATCAGGTCAAATCTGGCTTTTCCGATCAATTCACTGTCATCATAACCCAGAATTTTCTTCCCTGTCTGGCTTATTTCAAGCATTACCCCATCAACACCCAGCAAGCTCAACCCATCATTGCTGTTTTGTAAAAGGCTTCTGAAACGTCTTTCATTATTGCTGATTTGTTCTTCAGCTTTCTTTTTTTCAGAAATATCACGGGCAATTTTTGATATTCCTGTAATATTTCCTTTACTATCTTTAATAGGCGAGGCCGTTAATGATATATCCAGCAATCTTCCCCATTTATTTAGCCGTTGGGTTTCATAATGATTGACAGGCTTGCCTTCTCGTATCCTGCCAAAAATTTCCTCCTCTTCGTAATAACGATTAGTTGGAACTATCTGATAAATACTTTTACCGATTACCTCCTTATCGTTATAGCCAAACATCTTTTCTGCTCCCTTATTCCAGCTTAGTATATTTTTATCAGCATTAATACTCACTATGGCATCATCTGAACTATTAATAATTGAGACCAGAAGTGTCTGCTGTTCTTCAAATACTTTACGCTCAGTTATATCTCTGAAATTAGCCACAAAGGCTTTAATCTCAGGTTTGTTTAACATATTGGTTATTTTTCCTTCAAGCCAGAGATAATGATCGTCTTTATTAAGTATTCTTAGTGCAACTAAAACCGGAACTTCAGGAATGGTGAAAGCCCTGTTTAAGTGCATCATTACATTTTCTAAATCATCAGGATGAATTCTTTCAAGAATATTAGGTATTTCTGTTTCAGAATTCGTGTAGCCAAAGACCTTCTGAATAGCCGGACTGAGAAACTCAATTTTACCTTCAACATCAAAAAGGAACAGTAAGTCATGACTGTTTGCAAGGATAGACCTGAGCTTTATCTCCCTTTTCGCTATTTCCTCTTCTGCCACTTTTCTTGCTGTAATATCCCTACCTGTAGTGCATATACCTTTTATCTGCCCATTTTCAATGACAGGCCTGATCGTGTAATCAATCCATAGTGTGCTATCACCTTGTATATATGGCCGATCATATTGAATAATCTCACCTTGCAATACTTTATCGAAGAGAGATTGAATGAAAACTTTTCTATCGTTGGCAACAATATCTAAAATATGCTTTCCTTCAATCATTTCATTGTCGGTATTGAGAAAACCAAACAACCGGGCATTAGTATTAAACGCTTTTATCACCCCATCGGTATCTGACAATACAAATGCTTCGGAAGTATTTTCAAAAATAGTTTTCAGGTTAGTTTCAGATTGTCTGATCAGCTCTGTAGTCTTTTTGCGCTCTGTAACGTCTATGTAGTTCGAAATAATAGCCTGTACATTGTCATCATGTAAAAGATTAGTGATATATCCTTCTACCCATCTGTATTCTCCGTTTTTGCATTTTAGGCGGTTTAGCCTTGGTACAGAAAGCTTCGGCTGTTTCAATAAGCTTTCAAAAATAGTGTTGGTTGCTTTGGCCTGCTCTTCATGCATGAATAACAGGTTCAGTTTGCCTTTCACTTCGTCGCTGTCATAGCCCGTTAGTTTTTCAAATGCAGGACTCACATAAGTGATGATTCCATCCGGGTTGGTCATGACAATGATATCCTCCCCTTTTTCAACCAAGGCTCTGAAACGATTTTCACTTTTAATCAGTTTATCTTCGGCTACTTTTCGTTCACTGATGTCTCTGTAATTAGAAACCATAGCACCTACGTTCTCATCGTGCAGAAGATTGGTAATAAAACCTTCAAGCCACAGATAATGGCCATCTTTATGCTTTACCTGCAACAAGCGGGGAATAGGAACGCCCGGCTTTTGAATCGCTTCTAAAGAAGTTCTTATGGCTTCTTCCTGAAAATCCGGATGTAAACTTTCCCTTAATAAGTCAGGGTTGTTTTTAGCATCCTCTAGTGTGAAGCCTGTTATGTTTTCAAATGCAGGACTCACATATTGTACAATACCCTTTTCGTTGCCTAGGATAATCACATCACTTGCGTTTTCAACCAGTGCCCTGAAACGGTTTTCACTTTTAATAACCTGTGCCTCGGCTAGTTTCCGCTCGGTAACGTCCCGATAATTTGAAACTACCGCCCCTACGTTTTCATCGTTCAGCATATTGGTCACAAAACCCTCCAAGTATATACAATAACCATCTTCATGTTGAAATTGTAAAACACAAGCGATGGGAACACCAGGTTTTGCAAGCGCCTCCAAAAAAATCTTTCTGGCCTGATCAGCATAATCAGGGTGTAAACGTAAAGCAAATAATCTCGGGTTTTGTTGAAGTGCTGAATAGGTAATTCCGGTGATTTTTTCAAATGCCGGGCTTACATATTGTATAATTCCGCTTCCCTCATTTAAAATAAGAATATCAGAAGAGTTTTCTACCAAAGCCCTGAAACGCTTTTCACTTATTTCTAATAGCATTTCGCTTTTTTTCCTGATACTTATATCGCGAATAAAAGTACCAACCTTTACCTCGTCATTGATTTCCTTATAGGTAACTGATGAAAGTTCAACTGGAAATCGCTCGCCATTTTTTCTTATAGCGGTAACCTCACCATGTATCTTCCCGGTTTTATTCCTTTCTTCCAAATAATGTAAAAACTTTTCATCAGAGTGGTCAATCAATACTTTTCTGTTTAATTTCTTAAGTTCATCTTTGTTATACCCAAACATATCAACAGCAGAATCATTGACGTCGAGAACTTCGCCCTCAAGATTACCCAAAAAGAACGCATCTAATGAGTTTTCTACAATTGTCCTGTATTTATTCTCATTCTGCTGGAGTTCTGTTTCTACCTTTCGGATAAAAGATATATCAAAAGCCGAGACAAAAATGCCTACAATTTGCTTCTTTTTGTTATAGATAGGTTTGTACTTATTTCTACAATTCACTATTGTATTATCGGCCATTGGTAAATCTACCTCGATTTCGAGTACTTGACCTTCCATAGCCTGCATATAAAAACTTCTGGCGATTTCTTTTCTGCCTTCGGGTGCATAGTCCAGAATACTGTCACCTTTTTTCACTATCCTACCGAAGTATTTCTGGTATTGTTCTTTAAAGTTCAGGCCAAAATTGACTATGATTAAGTTTGTATCTATAATCAAAAAACTGTCTTCAGTGTAGTGGATCAGCAAATCTTCATAATCGGGATTTTTTAATGAAGAAGAGGGAAGATTCTGTTGAAGAGTGTTAACTTTCATACGAGCAAAAAGATTGTTTTAATTATCAGCCTTGCTAAAACTTTGAAGGTGATAGGGGTATTTGAGGTTAATTTCTAAGAAAAAATAATCATAAAATTTCTACTCCCCTGAAGGCAGGGGTTTCAGTGCATGAGTAGTTAGAGGTTTCGTTAAAAAATCAATAACCATCGGATAATTCGGTTTCTTAGCTTTTGCTGCTGTAATAATCAATGGCTTCTTTGCCATTCATTCTATTGATTAATTGTTCAGCGGAAGAGGCTTTAATAAAGGTTAAAGTAATTTTATCGTCGTCAACACAAAGTAATCTTTTAAGTATTATGTATATAGATTAAGTAAGCTTCAAGCAATAATCTAAGGTGTTTCTTAGGAAGTGGGGCTTTAGTAAACTCAGAGGTGGAGTCTTTATAGAATTGTGTATGGGATAATGGCAGCGTTTTGAGAAAATAAGCAAAAATTATGCCATTTATTAAGAAAAAATAAGTAAAAATACTTAAATACTATCCTCATTGAAACTAGTATTAGTAATACTGATATTTTATCGCATCAAACTAATATACTAAGAGGGCATGATAAAACGCTGGCTTAGGTAAAACGAATCAGCATTGGCATGGATTTGAATCTGGTCGAAAATCAGATATATGGCACTATTGGCTTATAAAGACACAGATGTTTTTATAAGGAATCTAAATTTAACAATTATTAGTACCCACTAAAACCTCATTGTCAATATGATAAATACTGATCTTTTTTCGGCCATTGAAAATATATTGGAGGCAAGAAAGACTGAACTTGTGACCTCTTTCAGGTCAAAAATAAAATTTATAGATTACAGAGGAGTAGCGCCTTGTTGCTCAAAACAAAAGCCTTAGAATCACTTCTAAGGCTTTTGTTTTATAGTATGAAACCAGAATTAAGCTTCACCCATCGGGCCTCCAAAATTCATCGGGAATGGCATTGGTTCGTTAGTCTGACGGATCGTGCCAAAATTATCTTCGTATTTCGAAATATTGTCTTGTAGCGCAGTCAGTAAACGTTGCGCATGCTCTGGAGTCAGAATCACGCGTGACTTTACTTTTGCTTTTGGTACACCGGGCATCAGACGAATAAAATCTATCACAAACTCAGTATTTGAATGGGCAATCATTGCCAGATTCGCATACACCCCTTCTGCCATTTCTTCTGATAGTTCGATATTAATTTGTTGTTCCGGCTCTTCCTGAGCATCTTTCTTTTTTGCCATTTGCATGAGAAATATTAAGTGATTGGGAGTCATATTGGGCATTAAGCTAACAAAAATAAAAAATCTTTTCTGAAAAAAAGAAATACAATTCCTATTTGTTATTTAATGGCGAAATATAGACCCGAAATGAAAAAAAACGCTTTAAGGAGGCTTTTTTATTATTAATTCGCTAGTTTTTGCGAACAACTTCTCGTATTCTCACGAGTTTCTCCAATAGCCCCTCAAGCTTATCTAAAGCCAACATATTAGCCCCATCAGACTTTGCCACTGATGGATTCATGTGCGTTTCAATAAAAATTCCATCAGCCCCCACGGCAATGGCCGCTTTGGCAATGGTCTCTATCATAGCAGGATTCCCTCCTGTTACACCAGACGATTGATTAGGCTGTTGTAGCGAGTGCGTACAGTCCATTACTACGGGCACGTTAAAAGCCTGCATTTCAATAATATTCCTGTAATCAACTACTATATCAGAATAACCAAAAGAGTTGCCTCTATCGGTAAGCATTACCTGTACATCAGGATTAATGGCGTTGATTTTCTCTACAGCAAAACCCATTCCTGAGCCATGCATAAACTGTCCTTTTTTTACATTGACTGCTTTGCCTGTTTCTGCCGCTGCAATCAGCAATTCAGTTTGGCGGCACAAGAAAGCAGGAATCTGTAAAACATCTACATATTGTGCCGCCAGAGCTGCCTCGTGTGACTCATGAATATCAGTAATAGTTGGCAGAGAGAAAGTCTCACCAACCTCCTTTAAAATGCCTAAGGCTAGTTCGTCGCCAATGCCTGTGAACGAATTTAATTTGGTTCTGTTGGCTTTCCGGTAAGAAGCCTTAAAAATATAAGGAATTTCCAGACGGTCGGTTATGGCTTTTACTTTCTCGGCAATTTCCAGAGCCATATCTCGCCCTTCTACTACACAAGGCCCGGCTATCAGGAAAAAATTTCCTAAATCTTGATTTTTTAATTGATTGACTTTCAGCACTTTAATAAATTTTTAAACCTATTATTTAATTGGTTTTTCGGAATTAAGTAATGAAATATTTTTATTCTAATGCTTTTTCCCAAAACTTCTTTCGTATTTATTTGTTTTAATACAAAACAAATACAAAGGTCGGAAGTTTTCTGATACTAAAAAACTTTCGTGTATTTTGTTGTTTTCAGTTAAAAGCATTTTCTTTGCAGTCGTTTTTCACCAAACTACAGTTCAAAATGTCAGCAATTGCATCTAAAGTAACGAAAATTATCGTAGAAAAACTCGGCGTTGATGAGTCAGAAGTAACTCCAGAAGCATCATTCACAAATGATTTAGGAGCAGATTCATTAGACACTGTGGAATTGATAATGGAATTTGAAAAAGAATTCAACGTATCAATCCCAGACGACCAAGCAGAAAATATCCAGACCGTTGGTCAGGCTATTACTTACTTGGAAGAAAATTCTAAATAATTTTCGAGTTGCAGGTTTCAAGTTTCATGATATTAGCCTGAAACTTGAAACTTTATAACTTTGAAACTTCAAACCTCATTTTATGGCTTTCAAACGAGTAGTTGTAACAGGATTGGGGGCTATAACGCCTATCGGGAATACGGTAGAAGAATTCTGGCACGGATTATCAAACGGTGTTAGTGGCGCAGCCATTATCACGAAATTTGATGCCAGTAAATTCCGTACAAAATTTGCTTGTGAAGTCAAAAATTTTGACGTTACACAGTTTATTCCAAGGCAAGAAGCCCGTAAAATGGACTTGTTCGCCCAGTACGCTATAGTAGCATCAGATGAAGCTATTAAAGATTCAGGACTGGACCTAGAACAAATCAATAAAAACAAAGCCGGTGTTATCTGGGGTTCAGGTATTGGCGGGTTGAAAACTTTTGAAGAAGAAGTAATCAACTTTGCTGGTGGCGACGGTACTCCGAAATTTAACCCGTTCTTTATTCCAAAAATGATTGCCGACAGTGCCTCGGGACAAATCTCTATCAGATATGGATTCCGTGGGCCTAACTACATTACTGTATCGGCATGTGCCTCTACCAATAATGCGATTATAGACGCTTTTAACTATATCCGTTTAGGTAGAATCAATCTTTGTATTTCAGGAGGTTCAGAAGCCGCTATTACCCAAGCGGGTATCGGTGGTTTTAATGGCTTACGCGCCATGTCTGAAAGAAACGATGATCCGGCAACCGGTTCTCGCCCTTACGATAAAGACCGTGATGGTTTCGTATTAGGCGATGGTGGTGCAGCATTGATTCTGGAAGAATATGAGCATGCCGTAGCCCGTGGAGCCAAAATATATTGTGAAATTGTGGGTGGTGGTATGTCTTCAGACGCCTATCATATTACGGCGCCACATCCGGAAGGATACGGTGCGTTCTTGTCGATGCAGGATGCATTGGAAGATGCCAATATGAAGCCGGAAGAGATTGACTACATCAACACGCATGGTACATCAACACCATTGGGTGATCCACAGGAAATCAAAGCCATAGAGCAATTATTTGGCGATCATACTTATAAAATGAGTATTAGTTCGACCAAGTCAATGACAGGCCATTTACTTGGAGCGGCAGGCGCAGTAGAGTCTGTTGCGGCGGTTTTAGCCATCCAACATCAGATGGTTCCACCAACCATAAATCTGTTCAATGTCGATGAAACAATCGACCCAAGAATAGATTTAACTCCGAATGTAGCGAAATCTAAAAAAATAGATGTAGTTTTGAGTAATTGTTTTGGCTTTGGCGGTCATAATGCTACGCTAATATTTAAGAAAATCTAATTTCGAATCGTGTTGTCGGAGGCTAGTAATTTTTGGGGAATTTTCAAATCAAGTTCTAAAGAACGTGAGTTTAGGAAAGCAGTAGAGCAAATTATTGGTGAAAAGCCGAGTAATCCTTTGCTTTACCAGTTAGCCTTTAGACATACCTCTGCCTCAAAAGAGACAAATATCGGTGGTTTTCGCGAATCTAATGAGCGATTAGAGTATCTGGGCGATTCGGTGCTGGGTATGATAGTAGCCGAATATCTGTTCAAAAAATACCCTTTTAAAGACGAGGGATTTCTGACTGAGATTCGTTCAAGAATTGTTAACCGGGAATCTTTGAATCAGGTAGCTCGTAAAATTGGCTTGGAAAAACTGATTCAGTTTGATGGCCAGCGTATTGCCCATAATCGTACGTCGATGTATGGTGATGCGATGGAAGCCCTCATTGGTGCCATTTATTTAGATAAAGGTTTCCGCTTTACAAGGTCTTTTATTCTGAAAAAACTGATTGCCAATTACTTCGACCTTGATACGGTTATTCAGACCAATACCAATTATAAGAGTATTCTCTTAAGTTGGGCACAGCAAGAAGGCAAAAAAATTGTTTTTGAGATTGTGCAGGAAAACGGTAAACACCACCACAAAGAATTTGTGGCTCAGGTAAAAGTAAACGGTGAGGCCATCAGTACTGGTGGTGGTTGGAACAAGAAAAAAGCCGAACAGGAAGCCGCTCGCAGAGCCTGCGAAAGTTTAGAGATCAAATCATCACAATAAATCAAAAAAGACGCAATACCTTGCGTCTTTTTTGATTATAGAGAGACAACAACAGTCGTTAAAGGATAAAACCTTCGTTAAGCACCCTATTACATGAGTCAGTTACCTACCCTTGTTATTAAATTCGGAACAGCCTCTATTACTCAAAGCAATGGCGAGCCAGACGAAACCATCATTGCCGATATAGCCCGCCAGGTTTCAGAACTCCATGCCCGTTATCAAATCGTACTCGTATCGTCAGGAGCAGTTGGGGCAGGGAAACATTTTATTAAAAACTATTCGGGCGAAATTGCTGAGCGAAAAGCTGCCGCAGCTATCGGGAATCCGCTTCTTTTGAATATCTATTCTAAATATTTCTCTCAATACAATATCCAGATTGCCCAGAGTTTATGCGAGCGCCAGCATTTTGGGAACCGCGAGCAATTCTTACAATTAAAAGAAACCTATCAGGAATTATGGGCGAATGGCATTATTCCAATCGCTAATGAGAATGACGTAGTAAGTAACCGTGAGCTAAGATTTTCGGATAATGATGAGCTGGCAACGCTGATTGCTACTGGCTTTGGCGCCGAAACCCTGATGATTTGTACATCTGTAGGTGGTTTACTAGACCAGAAGAAAAACATCATCAGAAAAATAGAAATGATTGATAATCAGATACTAGGGCTGGTTGATAATAGTAAATCTGCTTTGGGCTCTGGTGGGATGGCATCTAAGCTTACCTTTACCAAACTGGCAACCCGCATGGGTATCCGGGTAATAATCTTTGGTATGAAAACCGAAGATGGTATCCTGAAAGCCATGAAAGGTGAGGCAGGAAGCGAGTTCTCGGCGCAGGCGGCTAATCTGTCATCCCGCAATAAATGGTTGGCTAGCGGAAGTGTTGCAGTAGGTACCTTGCAGATAGATGCCGGAGCTGTGAAAGCCTTACAGAAGCGTAGCAGCCTGCTGGCCGTAGGTATCAAAAAAGTAAAAGGCGATTTCGAAGCAGGGGAGGTTGTAGAGATAACTGATAGTCATGGCGTGATGGTTGGGGTAGCGCGTACCAAAGTACCATCAATCGAATTATTAGAGAACCTGAAAACCCAGAATTTTGAGGTGGCTAATGCCAATGATATTGTCTTGATTTAGTTTTTTTGCAGTTCGTAGAGACGACATGCTGCGGTAGGTCGCTACCTCGTCTTCATTGGTCTTTGCCTTCCTGGAAATACTATTTGAAGAATGAGACAATATACATTTGCCTGATATTCATAGGCCAGTCGTCTCTACGATAATGGATGAACAGTAATTTAGTAATGTCTATATAATTTTTTTACTCCCTTCTTGCCACAATCCAGTAGAAATCGTAATTTCATAATTAAAACCTTATTATTATGAAAAAGATACTTCTACTACTCCTTATCACTCAATTGGCTATGGCACAAAGCAAAACTGAACCAACACTCAAATCTATTTTGTTAGAGCAATTGAAAACAACACATACCGATAAAGACTGGTTTGTGCCTGTGAATATTGCTTTAGAAGGTGTAACGGCTGAACAAGCTAATTGGAATGATGGCAAAGGCAATCACTCAATCGGGCAATTGGCTCATCACTTATTATTCTGGAATGCGCGTGTATTAGCCAGTTTTAAAGGAGATGAGGTGGCTAAATTTGATGGGGATAATGATAGAACATTTACTAATTTTGATAAAAAAAGTTGGGAGGATGTCGTTAAAAGATTAGATGTAGTTCTGGCAGATTTAGAGAAGTTTGTAGAGACGGCAGATGAGGCTAAATTGAAAGAAAAGTATTCGACTATTGCTCATATTGGTACGCATAATGCGTATCACACAGGGCAGATTATATATATCCGTAAATTACAAGGTTCCTGGGAGGCAGATAAAGGTGTTAAATAGATGTAATCATGGCACAAGCAAAAACAGAAATCATAGAAGCGATTCGTCGCACGGCTGCTAAATTGCAAAGTGGTAGCCAATATATGTGGGGACACATGGGTAGTTGCAATTGCGGTAATCTGGCACAAGAAGTTACGCATAGAACCAAAGCCGAGATTCACGCCTATGCCATGCAGGGCAACGGAGACTGGAATGAACAGTTAAACGACTATTGCGAAACCAGTACGATGCCAATTGATCTGATAATTTTTGATCTATTAACGTCAGGCTTTTCAATTGAGGATTTACAGAATCTGGAAAAGCTTTCAGATAATGAAATCTTAATGCGTTTACCTGTAGAAAAACGTTCTTTGCGCCACAATGTTCGGGAAGATGTAATCGTTTATTTACAAGAGTGGGCAAATATGCTCGAAGAACGATTGTTAGAGACCATTAAACTGCCTGATTTTTTACAAGAAACCACTGCATTGACACATGCGTAAAATTTTTTTAACCATTACCCTCATTACCTGTACATTTATTGCATTTGCGCAGGAAGAAGAACCACAAGAAAAAGAAAAACCTGCATTTTTTGAACAACCCAAACCCGCCTGGAAAGATAAATTACGCTATGGTGGAAACTTCTGGTTGGGCTTCTGGGGTGCATTCTATATAGATGTTTCACCGATGGTGGGTTATGAGGTGAGCAATAAAGGAACCGTAGTCGGATTAGGAGCTAATCTGATTTATCAGGGCGTATTCAATGGTAGTGGCAGTTTTGTATATGGTCCGAAACTTTTTGTTCGTCAGCCAATATTCCGGTCGATTTTCGCACAAGCCGAATATGAAATGATGAATGCTTATACTCATCAGTTCTATTCATATATTCCAGATCCGACAAATCCTTTTCCTGATGGTAAAAAGAAATGGGAAGGCTCTCCACTCATAGGTGCAGGTTTCTACCAGGGGCGCCAAGGGCAGCGAGGAGGCTATCTTGCTTTAATGTATAATCTTGGTTATCCAAATAAAGGATTTATTAGTCCACAAGGTTTAGGTGGTAACAACTCACCTATTGTGATACGTTATGGATTTCTGTTTTAATTATAGCATTCGATTTTTCTAATTTGTAATTTTGCGGCTTAAATTCCTTGCCACGCTTGAAACAAATCAGAAAATATTCCTTTGCTCTTATTTCATCGGTTTTCTTAACGATTGTTCCCCTTATCTTTACTTCTATTATTACCTTTTGGGTAGTTTCTCGTGAAACAGAAATTGGCGGATATGATGGGAAAATCTGGGCAATTATCACATTTATCTGCTGCATTACCTCTGCAATTGCCATTACACCACCTACGTTTTTAGCATTAGTTTTTGGCTATTTCTTAGGTTGGCACGCCATTCTGCCTGTATTTGTATTAAATATGGCAGCTATATTTCTGGTAAATATGGTAACCCGCTGGTTAGATAAAGACCGTTTCAAGACTTATCTATCAGAGAATAGACGGGTTAATGAGATATTGACGAATATCAAGGAGCAGGAGTTGAAGATTATTTTCTTCGCCAAATTATCACCTGTTTTGCCTTTTGCTTTAACAAACTTTGTATTTGCCTTATCAGGCGCAAAGTTGAAAAATATACTTTTGGGCGGTTTCTTAGGAATGATTCCACGCACGGTTTTAGCAATCTGGACGGGTTATCAGGCCAAAGAAATCAGAAGACTATTAGAGAACCCGAATGAGGGGAATTTGCAGAAGATATTATTGATTGTGCTCTTGGTAGCTTCGGTAGGAGGTATTTTGTATTTTTTGCAGCCGCGGAGGAAAAAGAAGATTGATTAGCGTGCTATGGCATCCATAGCACGCTTTTATATATCTTAGAATGACTTAGCGATATTCACAAATTCTCTTGATTTCAGAGAAGCGCCACCTACTAAACCACCGTCTACGTCAGGACAAGCGAAAAGCTCTTGTGCATTGGCACCATTTACGCTACCACCATATAGAATGCTGATTTCTTCAGCTACTTCTGCACCGTATTTAGCCGCTAAATGGTCTCTTAAAACTTTGTGCATTTCTTGTGCCTGGTCGTTCGATGCTGTTACACCTGTACCGATAGCCCAGATTGGTTCGTAAGCAATGACTACTTTTTTCAAATCGTCGGATGATAAATGGAAAAGGCTATTAGTTAACTGACCTTTCACGAAATCGAAATGAATACCTTCGTTACGTTGTTCAAGGGTTTCACCGCAGCAGAAGATCGGCGTTAAGCCTGCTTCTAAAATAGCATTCACTTTGTCGGCTACGAAAGCATCAGATTCATTGAAATACTGACGGCGTTCGCTGTGACCAATAATGATGTGCCCCACACCAACTGATTGTAGCATTGGTACAGAAACTTCACCTGTGTAAGCACCAGAAGCTTTTGGATAACAGTTTTGTGCGCCCAAAGAAACTTTAGGGGTATCAATCAATTTTCCGAAAGTGCTTAGGTAAGGAAACGGAACACAAAGTACAACCTGTACATTTGGGTTAACCACTTCGTCTTTCACCATATTAACTACTTCTGACAAAAGGATTTGACCTTCTTCAAAAGATTTATTCATTTTCCAGTTGCCAGCGGCGATTTTTTTTCTCATTACTTTAGAGCTTTGATTACTTTGGTTATTTGAAAGTGCGAAGATAATAGTTTTTCATGAAAAACTATAAGTACATTTCCATGGCTACATCAGCTCTTACATAGGGT
Source organism: Emticicia fontis (assembly GCF_054779675.1). Classification (NCBI taxonomy): domain Bacteria; kingdom Pseudomonadati; phylum Bacteroidota; class Cytophagia; order Cytophagales; family Leadbetterellaceae; genus Emticicia; species Emticicia fontis. Next base: position 44,129 of record NZ_BAAGXU010000004.1, on the reverse strand, counting down.
GATGTAAAATCTTCGACCCTCGAAAAACCCAGTTTTTTATACAAATTCAAAGCCGGACTAAGGCTTGAATTGGTTTCTAAATATAATCTTTTGGCGCCTAATTCTTTTGCTTTGGCAATGGCAGCTTCGCCAATGGCATGCCCAATGCCTAAGCCGCGGGCGGCTTCGCTTACGCCCATTTTGCAAAGTTCTAAGCTATTATCGCCAATTGGTTTTAGAGCCGTAGTCCCTAAAATTTCATCACCTCTACAAGCCAATAAAACTGCGCCACCTGTGGCTATGAAATACTTTACAGGATTTTCTAATGAATCCAAATCACCTTGTTCTACTTTGAAATATTTATTAATCCAGGCATAGTTGATTTCTTTGAAAGCTAGATAGTGCGCTGGATTATTGGTGTCAAACTCGACGACTTTTATCAAAAGGCTAATAGCAATGTCTAAAATGGTATTTACCAATAAATCTAAATCTTCCAGACGAGTACGATGATTGGTAATATTGGTTCGGATAGCATATTTACTCTGAATAATGGTATAAGATGGTGCCGCAATGCCTGATTCATGCAAACGCATCAGAATCTCTTTATTGAGTTGATTCAGTTCTTCTTCTGAATGCTTGCCATCATTGAAACGGAAGCAGGCAATATTCATACTTACCGGAACCAGTAATTCTAGGTGCGGCGTTTGTAATACTTTTTGCCCTAAGTACTGAGCCTGATCGATATTCTGTTGTACTAGTCGGCTATATTTCTGAATACCATGCTCTTTCAACGACATCCAGACTTTCAATGCTTTGAAACTTCTAGATAATTCAATACCGTAATTGGTTAATGGCTCTGGTCCTGCTGCTAAACCGCGTTCATGTGCCGACAAGTAATTAGGCACTGAAGAGAAAGCGGCCTGATGTAATTTCTTCTCTCTGATTAAAACACAGGCAGACTCATAAGGGACGTGTAGCCATTTATGAAAATCAAAAGCCAGACTATCGGCTTTTTCAATGGTTTTTAGTTTTTCTGCAAATGTGGGCGTGAGTTTGGCTAATGAGCCAAATGCTCCATCAATATGAAACCATAAGCCAAATTCTTTGCATATCTGATAGAGTTCTTCTAATGGGTCAATGGCTCCGGTATTCACTGTTCCGGCATTTCCCACGACACAAAAAGGTCTGAAACCTGCTTCAATATCTTCTTTAATCCTGGCTACTAATGCAGGCACATTTATCTGGAAAGTTTCTGTTACAGGGATTATCCTTGTGCGCTCACTACCTATGCCTAATACCTCGGTAGCTTTTATGACACAGATATGGGTTTCTGCCGAGCAATATACTGTCAGTTTATCATCTGTTCCTTTTGCTCTTATATGTAAGTCTTGTAGTGAGTTTCGGGCTGTCGTTAAGGCTGTAAGATTCGCCATAGTCGCGCCGCTGACTAATAAGCCACTGGCGGTTTCAGGAAATCCAAACATTTCTTTCGACCAATTTACTACCTGTTGTTCTACATACATAGCTACATGGTCGCCTATGGTTGTATTAGGGTTCATACCTGATGCCAGCATATCAGCTAGCATACCTAAAGGCGTACCGTTGCCTTGTACCCATGCGAAGAAACGTGGATGGATATTGCCTTTGTTATAAGGCAGGATATAAGAAAGAAACTCCTGATAGATTTCTTCTACGGGTTGACCTTGTTGGGGGAGCGAGCGATTGAGTACTTCTTTTACCTCGGCAGTAGGTTGTTGCCATACGGGTTTGTCGCGTAAGCCTTGCAGATAATCAATCATGTCGTCAAGCATCCGGTGGCCCAAAGCTCTTATCTTATCCCAATTGGCTGGGTCAAGTGTTTCTTCTGTCGGTTGTAAATTTTCTGTACTCATGCGTTTGTCGATTATCCTTCAAAAATACGCATACTGAACTTAATATAGCAGTCTGTTTTTTGCTTTTTCTGCTAATAGAGCAAGATTCGGCTCGACCCGCACGAATCCTTTCTCCATTTTTGCTGAAACAAATACGGGTAACATGACAGAAACAATAATACAACGCATAGAAAGTTTAGATTGGTTGCTACATACGGAAAGCCTGAATGAGAAAGGCTATGCCGTTTTACCTGAAATTCTTTCAGACGAAGAATGTATGCAATTAGCGGCATCGTATGACGATAATACACTTTATAGAAGTACTATCAATATGAAGCGTTATCAGTTTGGGAGTGGGGAGTATAAGTACTTTAAATATCCTTTGCCTGATATTATCACAGACTTACGTCAATCTATTTATCCGCATTTAGCTAAGGTGGCGAATGAATGGATGTTTAAATTGGGTATTAGTGAGGTTTTTCCAACTCAATTAGATGAGCTATTAGAGAAATGCCATCAGGTGGGACAGAATCGTCCAACACCGTTAATACTGAAATACAATAAAGGCGATTGGAATGCTTTGCACCAGGATTTGTATGGGGAAGTCTATTTCCCATTTCAGATAGTTTTCTTTCTGACGCAGGCACAGATAGATTATACAGGTGGAGAGTTTGTGATAGTAGAGAATCGTCCGCGTATGCAATCGAAACCGATAGTATTACAACCTAATAGGGGTGAAGCTGTGATTTTTACTACTAATTTTCGTCCGGTTTTGGGTACAAAAGGCTATTATCGCACCATTATGCGGCATGGGGTAAGTGAGGTACGCAGTGGTGAAAGAATCAATCTGGGAATCATCTTTCATGATGCGCAATGATACGACATAAAGATTTAGGCGATAATGCTTTTGCACGTTCAAAGGCGTTATTTTTAAAAATACAAAATGGGGAAATAGCTTTTGGCGGAAATAAGAATCTGAAAATCTATGGCAAACTGAATTGCAGAGCAGGTAAAAGAATGAAAGTAGAAAACAGGGTATTCTTTAAAAACGAAACAGAGGCGATTAACGCTGGTTATCGCCCCTGTGCTGTTTGTATGAGAAAGGAATATCTCCTTTGGAAAGGAAAGCATAATGCTTTTAAGCTCTAGCCATTTCCCACCCTAAGATAGCCTTTTTTCGAGTGGTACCCCAACGATACCCGCCAATGCCTCCTACTTTTTGCAATACCCGATGGCAGGGAATAATATAACCTAATCTATTGCTACCAATAGCTGTCCCTACAGCTCTTTGCGCAGTTGGTTGACCGATGGTTTGGGCAATGGTTTCGTAGCTTACTATTTGTCCAAAAGGAATTTTTAATAATGCTTCCCAGACCTTTATCTGAAAATTAGTGCCTCGCAATAAGAGTGTAACAGGTGAATCTGTATTCTCGGTTTCATAGAATATCTGCTCAATAAAGGGCTTGGTAAAGTTATTTTCGAAAATGATTTCAGCCTTGGCAAAATCTTCTTTGAGTTCCAGGATTACCTCTTCTTTGTCTTCATTTTCAAGGAAACGCAAATCTGTAATTCCTCGGCCCGTTACGGCTATCAGACATTCGCCGAAAGGTGTTTCATGGATGCCATAATGAATTGTCAGCCCTTCGCCTTTAGACTTGAATTCGGCAGGAGTCATAGCTTCATAGTTTACAAATAAATCGTGTAAACGGCTTGTGCTTGATAAGCCTGATTCAAAAGTAGCATCCAGTAAATTATCACTTTGAGCCAGTTTTTCTTTGGCAAATTCTTTTGTCAGAAAACGCATGAAGCGTTGGGGGCTTGTACCTGCCCATTTGCTGAAAAGTCTGTTGAAATGAAATTCTGAAAGCGCTACATGGTCGGCGACTTCTTTCAGACTGGGTTGGTTCTGAAAGTTTTCTTCAATAAAATGAATAGCGCGTTCTATTCTGTTATAATCTATAATTTCTTGATTTTCGATAGTTTCCATCTTTTCTGATTGTTTTGTTATATCAAAATTACGATGGTTTCAGCACCCCTACAATCTGATTATTGCTGACATTAAACACGCCAATCCCATAGTACAACGCGCCATATTTCGTTCAGTTCAGTATCATGAAAATCCTTGATATTCTGAAATCCGATACGAGTATGAGCCTTCTGCGAACGCAGGTTTCTTGATGAAATATCGGTGATACACATCTCATATTTATCCGATAATTCTTCCCGTAATTTCTTGTACATACCATCAAAAAGACCCATGCTTCGATAGCCGTCGCCTACGCACACTTGTCCCATTACTACATAATTAAACTCCTTTAAAGGTCGGCCTTCAAACTCAATCAAATCAATGGTATCAAACAAACTTCTGATTTCTGGTACATCATTTCTGAATTTAGGCAACATAGCCAGGCAATAGCCTACTACTGTATCACCATCTTTAGCAATGACACTAGGTTGAGCATCGTTCATGGCTTTCAGAACAGAAAATTCATGCTCAACTGTTACAAACCCCTGACTTTCAATCTGCTCAGCAGTTAGATTTTTCTTTAGATTTTTTTGTTGAAGCGCCAGAATTCCTCTCACATCGGCTTCGCTTTGTACGGTAGTAATTATCAGGTTTTGCATATTTGTATTTGAAAGCGGTAAACACACAAAAAAACGAAAAAGTCTCTATATTTGACAGATTTTATATTCAAAACTATTCAACCTATCTTCAAAATGTCAATCAAAAATATTTGTCTGTCTTGTTTATCTTTTCTGCTCATGATGTCATTTGATAGCTATTCACAAGGAAACGATTATTACTTAATCGTAGGTACTTATACTAACAAAGGAAGCGATGGCATGTATGTGTATAAATTCAATACACAAACCGGAGATTTCTCAGAAGTCGTTGATAAAACTACAGGACTTAAAAATCCTACTTTTCTTGCTGTTGCCCCTAACCAGAAGTTTGTTTATGCCGTAGGTGAAACACAAGACGGTACTGTAAACGCTTATGGATTTGATAACAAAACAGGCAAGCTGACAAAACTGAATACGCAGTCAGCAGAGGGAGGTAGCCCGTGCCATATTTCTATCGACAAAACAGGAAAATGGGCTTTAGTGGGTAATTATATGGGTGGAAACCTGACGGTACTACCTGTAAAAGCGGATGGTTCATTAGGAGCACCCACACAAACAATTAACCATGAGGGAAAAGGCCCAAATACCAGCCGTCAGGAAAAGCCTCACGTACATTCAGTAAACATTGCCCCTAATAATATTGACGTATTTGTGCCGGATTTAGGCATTGATAAAATTGTGAGCTATAAACTGGATGCCAAAACTGGTCATTTAACTGCCGGAACACCTGCGGCTACTAAAACAGCCGATGGCGCAGGCCCTCGCCACTTTACGATTCACCCGAATGGCAAATGGGCTTATGTGATTGAGGAATTAAATTCTACCGTTACGGCTTATGATTATACTAATGGAGCGCTAAAAGAAAAACAAACGCTTTCGACCTTGCCAGCAGATTATAGTGGCAAAAATTCTTGTGCGGATATTCATATTTCGGCTGATGGTAAGTTTTTATATGGTTCTAATCGTTTTTACGACCATGTGGTAGTTTACAGTATCGACCAGAAAACGGGTAAACTGACGTATATTACTAATGAGCCAGTTATTGGTAAAACTCCACGTAATTTTATGATTGACCCAAGTGGCAAATGGGTATTGGTTGCCAATCAGGATAGTGATAATATTGTACTTTTTAAACGCGATGCGGTAAAAGGAACTTTAACGCCAACAGGTAAGGAGATAAAGGTATCAATGCCGGTTTGTTTGAAGATGGTGAAGGCGGGTAAATAAATAAAAAATGGGGCTTCAAAAGCCCCATTTCATTTTAAAGAAATACCCTCACATTCCCCCCAAACAACCAGTTTCGAGTGGGAGCGGGATTAAAGAATCTGTTTCCTACAGGATTTAAGTCATTACCAAGACTGTATAGTTGATTTAGCAAATTATCACCGCCTACATACAGATTAATTGCCAGAGGCTTGAATGTTTTCTGATAACCTACTCTTGCATTAAGTAACCAATAACTATTGGCATAAACAGTATTGGCATCATTTACTGGCAGGCGGTCGGTAAAATTGATGGTTGAATTCAGATAAAAGCCGGGTTTGGTAGTCATGTCTAAGCCTGATACCCATACATTACGAGGTACACCTGTCAGGCTTTTGCCTGATAAGTCGGTTTGCAATTGTTTGTAGTTTTTAAACTGATAATCTGCTAAGGTATAGCTGGTAAAGAGGCGTAATTCCTGAATCGGCTTGGCTTCTGTATTTTTTATTAGCCAACCATTTAAGGAAACTTCCAGCCCATTCTGTAAAGTGCCTCCGGCGTTGGTAAATATTTCTCTTCCTGCTTCGTCTACGCGTCGTACAATTGTATTTTGTAGGCGGAAGGCATAGGCTGTGGCATCAAAAGATAAACGACGATTGAATAAATAGCCTCTTGTGCCGAGCTCATAGTTGATACCTCTTTCAGAAGCTAATGAAGGTAAGAAACTGGTGCTTTGGTAACCTGCTATAAACTCGCTCACCAAAGGTGGCGAGAAACCACTGCTTATGCTGGCAAAAATGGATACTTTATCTTTAATTTTCTTCAATAAAGCCACTCTTGGCAAAAAGGCTGATGGTAAGAAATTATCAATTGGTTTGATGTTTGGTGCATCTGATATGCGTAAGAAATCATATTTCACACGGTTGTAACTGGCACCGATAGTCAGAATAAAATCTTGTGGTAAGTCTGTTTCTAACTGAGTAAATAGAAAATAATTAAAAGCGCCTACATTATCATTCGTTTGTAGCGTATCGATCTTTCCTCCTCTATTACCAAAATTACGGATTACCCAGCTTGATTTCTGAAACTCTCCCCCCATTGTCAGGCGATTAGATAAATTACCTGTGCGGAAAGCATAAGTAGTACGGGTACGTCCGCCAAAAGTTTGTTCGTTACGGATTTCATAATTGGTAATGAATGGATTTTGTAATTCCGAAACCATACCATAGATGGCCGTTACGTTCGTCCAGTGTTCATTAAAACGATATTCCTGCGAAAGCCCAAGATTGAATAACTTCTGGTAAATACCTGCTTTTTGTGCAATGGGCCCCGGAATAGTTGCTGTGGAGGGTCGGGCTGAACGTGGATTTGCGTCCATTTGCGCTTGTGTAAGTCCACCAGGTGTCTGATAGTGCATATCAGAATATAAAGCTGAAATGTTGAAGGTTCTATAAGACGAGGCAAAGAAATTAGAACGCCAGCTTAGTACATCTCTTACCAAAGCACTATTTTCGCGATACCCGTCAGATTGCACATGGGCGTAACTTACCACAGAATTGACTTTCGCAGTAGCCAGATTCCAGGAAACAGCACGGTTTTGTAATCCATAACTTCCAAAGCCTAATGAGGTACTGATATAACTCCTTGATTTTTCTTTAGTGTTTTGTGAGGCATCAGCTTTATTCCCCCCCAATAGAAGTACTCCGCCAGTTCCAGCGCCATAGATACTCCCGGCAGGGCCTTTGATTATTTCTATATTACCCACCGTATTCATATCAATGGCATTCAGAAAAGTATTGCCATTACCATCAGTCAGGGGAATATCATTCCAGTAAATTTTGACATTACGAACGCCAAAGGGCGAACGGATAGAACTACCTCTGATAGACAAACGATAACTTCCCGGCGAGCGCTCTTCCATACGAACCCCCGGCAAAGTGTTAAAGACAGGGACTAAGGTTGTATTCTGGAATCGTTCAATGTCTTTGATTGTTAGCACACCCACCGAAGCTGCCGTTTCGGTAAGTTTTCTTTCGGTTTCAAAGCCTCGTACAACAACTTCGCTTAATTGTTTGGTAGCCGTAGTGGTATCTGCTTCCTGAGCTAAAGCTCCGAATGAGATGGTGAGCGTAAATAAAGGAATCGTAAAAAGTACTAATTTCATCATATATTAGGGTTAGAAGCTACGCTATTGTTAATTAATAAACCAATGAAAATGCTTAATGGCCTTTAACGGAATAGGCACCAGCATCACGCAATACTATAAAGTTTAAACGCAAACTATCGGCCTGATGTTTTAGTTTTTCTACCAGATAGCTTTTGTTTGAATCATCTACAATAATCAGTTCAGTTTGAAAACCAGCAAAAGATGGAGCCAGATTTCTGATGGCATTGTTGGATAGTAAGACATAATTGGCTTTTCCTTGCAAAGCACCTTTAAAAGGCTTTTGTAGCCATATAATTTTCTTTCCTTCAAAATCCAGAAATGTTATGCCCTGTTTATTCCTGTAAGGAGCAATATTCAATAGATTCTGATTAGAAACACCTTGTGCGTCATAATAGTTTTTCAGATGGAAATTATATAATCTCTGGTTATTAATCACAGTCGAATCTGAAATAAAAGCGACCGATTTTCCATCAATCATACTAATACCCATTTGCTTAGGAATAAAGTGAAAGGTTAACTCTTTTTGCTCACTTTGTTGATAATCTTCATAAATATTAAACAATGCCAAGCCAATCAATAGTAATACCGAAACCCGCAAATACTTTAATTCAGAATAACGGAAAAAAGCAATGATTAAAAAGATAATCGCATACCAAGCTATTAATTCCGGTACTGAAATCGAAAACCCTTTTATTGTTGATAAAGGCATTTTTTCGATAAAAAAGATGGTTTCGTTTAGTAAATAACACGACCATTTTAATATGATAGCCAATAGATTGGTGAGGAGAGGCACCCATGCAAAAATGAGTAGCAATAATCCCACAGGCAAAATGAAAAAAGAAAATAAAGCTACGAATGGGTTGGCAATCAGAAAATAAGTCGGGAACTGATGGAAATAATAGACACTCAAAGGGGCTGTAAATAACTGCGCAGCAAAGCAAACGATGGACCCCTCCCATAGTATCCGGATGATTAGATTGGTTGGATTGATTAACTGATTCAAATAGGGATGCAGGTAAACAATCCCTAAAATAGCCAGATAAGATAACTGAAAACCCACATCAGCCAACCAGTAAGGATTATAACAGAGTAATACTAAAGCCGAAACCGCCAGAATATTATAGATATTATGCCGTCGGTTAATAGTCGTACCTATCTGTATAAATGAAAACATCACAGTGGCCCGAAGTACAGTAGAAGATAGTCCGGTAAAAACAGCATAAGCCCATAAGAGAAGCAACACCATAATCGTGAAAATCCAATTCCCGTGTTTTACATTCGTCTTTATCCATTTTAATAGCACAGATAAAACCAGGAATAGAATCCCGACGTGCATACCTGAAACTGATAAAACGTGAATCGCCCCAGAAGCAGAGTAGGCATTTAGCAAATCACTGTCAATATCATCACGAATACCCACTACCATGGCATTGGTGATGGCATATTCATTGACTGTCTTTAAGTGAGTCTTAAAAACGCTGTCGGCATAGATATTGGCTCTATAAGCAATATCCAGAGTTTTCGAAGGCGTAGTATGGCCTATCTTCAAATATTCTTTATTCCATAAAAATTGATGGGCATAAATGCCTTTATTATGCAGAAACTGCCGATAATCAAACTCTTCTGGATTCTTGGGTGGATCAATTTCTGAAGGCATATTCTTTATCAGGAAAACATCACCATATTGAGGTCTTCTGGATTCTGCTTTGTTGAAATAAAGCAAAATTTTTCCTGTGGCCTTCTGCCATTTTTCTGAAACTTTAACCTGTTGAATTTCTGCTTCGACCTTATAAGTTTTGGCCTTTATTTCGGCATTAGAAGTGATTATCGCCTGATAATGCGTAAAAGTGCCTTGATTGGTAAAATGCTCAGGGTTGTTAATAGCTGTCTTTTGGTAAATAAGTATCCAACCACATACAAATAAGAGCAAACAGGCTGAAACACCTCTAGGCAGGGGATTACGAAAAAAAATGCTGGTTAGCAATATTAAAAGCAAACTAGCACCTGAATAATAGAAAATTGTATTGAAATAATGACTCTGTAAATACGCCACTATTCCTGCAATCAAACACAGTAGGTATCTAACCACAGGAAAGGCGTTGAATTTCATTGGGTTATTTTACTAGTAATTTATCATATAACCAGTTCATCACCATCTCATTTTCTTCCGGGAAAGTCCAGTGACCTGTTTCCTGATAGAGTTTCAATGTTTTGGTTGAGTTAATGACATTATAAACAGCCCACATAGATGTTGGCGGGCAAGTTTCGTCATTAAAGCCCATTGAGTAGAAACACGGTACTTTGACTTGCTTGGCAAAATTCACCACATCATAATAAGAAGCTGTCTTGATTTTAGCTTCCGTATTATTATGCGGATTGTTTTTGTCAAAAATATGTGGCCAACCACCCGCACGGCCTTTCAGATAACCCACCATGTCAGAAAGCGCCGGATAAATAGGGGCTGTCCATTTTACACGTGGGTCAAGCCCTGCTGTAACAATTGATAAGGCTCCGCCCTGGCTACCGCCTGTGACTGCCAGATTTTTGCCATCGTATTGTGGCAGGCTTACTAAGAAATCGTTGGCACGAACGCAGCCTAAATACACACGTTTAAAATAATATAAGTCCCGGTTATCCAGATTGTATGTCCAGTAAGAATTTAAAGCACCAGCGCCTAAATTAGTATATACTGATGGATCCATTGTAACCGGGATTCCATGGATACCTATTTCAAGGGTGATAATTCCCTTTTCGGCTGTTTTTATATCTCCTCCATAAGGTCTCACACCTGCGCCCGGTACTCTCAATAAAGCCGGATACTTACCTTCTTTTTTAGGGACGCAAAGAATGCCATATAAACGGACAGTGCCGTATTCGCGGTAATTTTGCAGGCTTATATGATAAACATTTACTGTTTCTGTGCAACGCTCAGGCAATAAGGTCATTTGGGCATCCATAGGCACTTTGGCTAGGTCGGCTTTGGCTTTATCCCAGAATTGTGTAAAGTCAGTTGGTAGTTCTACCGCAGGTTGGATTTTTTCAGGTTCGAAGGCTGCTGTGGCCAGGTTTCTGTATTCTTTGCCATCAATCTTAGCAATGACAGTGCATCTTAAAAAGCCTGCGGTGTTCATGGTACCACCGTCTAATTTGATGACACCATCTTTTAAAACTGTACTGTCTTTTTTGGTTTCAAATTTCTCAGGTCCAATCTGATAGACGATTTTGGCATTTTTTACCGGATTCCCGTATTTTAATACCATTACCGAAAATTTTACAGGTTCTCCGATTTTGTAGGTCCAGTCGTCGTGCTCGGGAGCAACAATGACTTTAATGAGTTTCTCGGTTGGCTGAGCAAATGCCAGGGTTGCCAGAAGGCTCAGACCCAGAATAAGCAAACTTTTTTTCATGTTGAATAGAGGTTGAATGTAGGTGGTTATTAATTCTTGTTTTTCAAAAGAACAGGTCTTACAACCGAAGTCCATTGGGCATAGCCTTTGGGAGTCATGTGCAAACTGTCTTTGATAAAGTATTCTCCATTTACTGTGCCATTCGGGCGATACATCACAGGCACAATATCTATATAAGAGAAATTTTTATGCTTATCCATGTATTCTTTAATCATCCCATCAGCTTTAGAAACAAGACTCCATTTATCTTTTCTTGAGATGGATGGCTTCATTGAAATATAGTAGACCTTAGTTTTAGGTAACTTATTTTGAATCAGCGTAGCCAGTTCTGCAAAGGCGTCAAACACTTGTTCAGGTGATTTTTCTTTGCCTGAGAACATATCATTTTCACAATACAATACTATTGTTTTAGGTTTATAGGCTACCAGCATTCGGTCGGCATAGTAGGTCATTTCAGGGAAAGTAGAGCCCCCAAAACCGTGATTAATGACTGGTAGGGGAGCAAAATCTTCTTTCAGACTTTTCCAGAGACGAATGCTTGAACTACCGTAGAAAATGGTTTGTCCCTGAAGTTTATCTAAGCCAATGGCCGCATCAGCTTTTTCATAGGCTTCTATCTCTTTTTCAGAACGATTGACTTCGTAATTGAGTGTGTATTTTTCGCCGGTTGGGGTATGGGTTAATGTTTTATGACAGGCAATAGTCAGCGAGATAAGGGTAAGGATTACTAATAAAGGCTTTTTGTTCATAGTTTAATAGATATTTTTACGAAAGTATTGAAAAATGGAAAAACTATGTAGAAAAAAATAAAAAACTAGGCAAAATACCTGATAGCATAGACATTCGAATCTTTATCGGTCTCCGATTGTTATTTATATCAGTATATTGAAATAGCATTATTGGAAAGATATATATTTGTGCCACATTTTAAGCATTGAAAAACAGAATTATGGAAGAAATAATAATCCCTCAGCGAAAAGCCCGCAAATTTATAGGAGAAGAGTTTTTGTTGACTTCATGGGAAGAAGTAAAACCCTTATATGATAATCTGGTTAGTCGTTCGATTAACAATGTGCAGGACTTACGCCAATGGTTTATTGACCGTAGCGAATTAGAGTCTTATCTCTCAGAAAATATGGCCTGGCGTTATATCAAAATGACTTGTGATACAGCAAGCGAAGAGAAACAGAAAGACTATCATTTTTTCGTGGAGCAGATTCTACCCAACTCATCAGCGTATGATGACCAACTGAATAAGAAGGCTTTGGAAAGTCCGTACCTGAGCCAATTGCAGGATAAAGGTTTTGATATTACGGTTCGTGGCATGAAAAAAGCCGTAGAGATTTTCTGTGAAGAGAATATTCCGTTGGCTACGCAGGTACAAACCAAACAAACTGAATATCAGGTAACTACTGGCGGTATGACTGTGAATATCAATGGAGAGGAAATGACTTTGCAGAAAGCAGGTGATTTTCTGCTTTCGCCAGATAGAGCAGTGAGAGAAGATGCCTGGATAAAGATTTCAGAACGTCGTTATCAGGAGCATGAAAAACTGGATAATCTCTTTAATGAGCTAAGAGACATACGCCATCAGATGGGGATCAATGCAGGCTTTGCCAATTACCGTGATTATATGTTTGCGGCGATGGGGCGTTTTGATTATACCCCACAAGACTGCTTCAATTTTCATGAGGCGGTTGCTGAAACTGTAGTGCCATTGGTAGATAAAATGGCCAAAGAAAGAAAAGAGAAACTGAAAGTAGATGAGTTGCGCCCGTGGGATTTGAAAGTTGATACTGACGGTAAACCTGCTTTAAAGCCTTTTGCCGGAGGAGAAGATCTGCTGGATAAAACGGTTCAATGTTTTACAAGTATTGATGCCCGATTGGCTAATTATATTCGTATTATGCGTACAATGGGGCATTTTGATGTGGAATCGCGTGTGGGAAAAGCACCGGGTGGCTATAACTATCCATTGGAAGAAATCGGTGTGCCGTTTATTTTTATGAATGCTACATCAAATCTGAGAGATGTTGTGACGATGGTACATGAGGGCGGCCACGCCATCCATTCTTTTGAAACCAGAGATTTACCAATCAATAGTTTCCGTAATACCCCATCAGAAGTAGCAGAATTAGCTTCTATGTCGATGGAGCTGATTTCGATGGAACACTGGGATGCGTATTTTGCTAATGAAGAAGATCTGAAACGTGCCAAAGTAGACCATCTGGAAGATATTCTGGAAGTGTTGCCGTGGATTGCTACTATTGATAAATTCCAACACTGGATTTATGAAAATCCTGCACATAGCGTGGAAGAGCGTCAGGAAGCATGGTTGAAGATTTTTGAGTTATTCTCTGATTCAGTGACTAGTTGGAAAGGCTTTGAGCGTTTCAAAAAATATGTATGGCAACGCCAGCTACACGTTTTTGAATTGCCATTCTATTATATCGAATATGGTATGGCCCAACTAGGTGCTATTAGTGTCTGGAGAAATTATAAACAAGATACCCAACAAGGCTTAGCCGGATATCTGAATGCCTTGAAGTTGGGCTATACTGCTCCAATCGGTAAGATTTACGAAGCAGCTAATATCAAATTCGACTTTTCGAAAGAATACATTGCGGAGTTGATGGCATTTGTTGAAGAGGAGTTGGAAAAGTTGAAGTAAGGAATATTAGATATTAATATCATAAAATCCCTTGTAAAGAAGCTGGTAAGGCCAATTTACAAGGGGTTTTTGTGTATATAGATACTACCCTCCTACTACATTTAGTAGTTTTTTTGAATCTTTCCTCTCTCTACTTTTGAATGTTCAAAAATCAAATCCGGTAATTAAAACTGCGCTTTAGAAGCTAAAACATATTTCTAAACTTTATTTAATCATTTAATGCTATGAAAAAATCCCTTTTACTTCTGTTTTTAATGTTAACGGTATCTCAGCTATTTGCTACCATTCGTCGGGTAAATAATAATCCTGGAGTGACATTGGTTACTAATTTGGTTTTTGCTGATTTTAATGCGGCACATACAGCAGCAACTACTGGCGATACTATCTATATAGAACCATCTGATATTAATTATGGAGCTTTAGTTATTAGTAAAAAATTAGTTATCGTTGGTCCCGGCTATCTGCTTAATAAAAATCCTAATACCCCATTTGATAAGCGTTCAGCAAGAGTGGCTCAAATTTCATTCAATTCTGGTTCCACCGGCTCAAAGGTTTATGGATTAGAAGTAAAAGCACCGAATGGTATTTTTGGAGACATTCTTATTAGTCAGTCAGGTAGTGATACAGAAATAGCTTACTGTCTATTCAATGACCTTCGGGGTATTTCAAGTGCTACGCTAAGTGGTTCAACAGTTTTCAATTGTTTTATTATAGGGGGCATTGATAATAGCAGTCTAAGCGTAAATCGTGCCGTTATCAGCAATAACATTGTTTGGGGTTCGGTAGAGACTTCCAGCAATGATAATATTATCAGGAATAACATTATTTTTGGAGGGGCTACTTTTTCAGGATTAGTTTATAATAACATCGTTTATCAGAATGGAGATGCTAATTTGATATTCTCAAATTTTACCTCTATTTATAATAATGTTTGCGTTGGATGTACAGGAACACCTGGAAATAATAACTTTTTTACTACCGCAGCAAATACAATTTTTGTTGTTCCTGAACCACGCACAATTGATGATTTAGAAGATGATAATTTTGTGCTTCATGCCAGTTCTCCTGCAAAAACTAAGGGAGTAGGAGGGATTGACTGTGGAGTTTTTGCAGGAACCAAGCCTTATGTATTGTCGGGTATTCCTCCTTTTCCTATGATTACTGCATTTTCGCAAGGAGCGCCTTCAGGAGGAAATATCCCTATTACAATCAGTATCAAGCGTAACTAAACCGACATTAAAATGAATCATAAAATTAGCCTTTGGGGGTTAATGATGGGCATTTTAATCACAATCCATTCTTATGGTCAGAATATCAACAAAATTGAATTTTTTGTTGATACTGACCCGGGCATAGGTTTAGCGACAAATGTGCCGATTAGCCCAATTCTGCAAAAACAGATTAACAATCTGACTTTCAATGTTCCTGTTGGCAGCTTATCGCCCGGCTCGCATAAACTCTATATAAGGGCACGCGCTGATGATGGGAAATGGAGTATAGTATTTGAAAAAACGATTCAGGGCGCTACACCTCTACCAACTCCTGCCATTGTCAAGGCAGAGTATTTTATTAATACTGACCCTGGCTTAGGCTTGGGACTAAATATTCCTATTACAGCAGGGCAAACAAGCTTATCAAACGTCAATTTCACGATTCCATCAGGCAGTCTGACGGGTGGCACAGATTATCTGTATATCAGAACTAAAGATGAGACGGGTAAATGGAGTGAGGTTTTGATGAAACAATTAGATAATCTTGTGAACCCTCCCGCATCTGCTATCGTCAAGGCAGAATATTTTATTAATACTGACCCGGGCTTTGGATTGGGTGTGAATATCCCTGTCACAGCCGGACAAACGACTCTAGCTAATGTTAACTTTACTATTCCGTCAGCTAGCCTGACAGGTGGGACAGATTATTTATATGTAAGAACAAAAGATGAGAAGGGTAGGTGGAGTGAGCCCGTGATGAAGCAATTAGATAATCTTGTGAGTCCTGCCGCATCAGCCATTGTAAAAGCAGAGTACTTTATCAATACTGATCCTGGTGTTGGCTTAGGAGTGAATATCCCGATTACAGCCGGACAAACGAGTCTGAATAATGTAAGTTTTAATATCCCATCAGGTAGCCTTACAGCGGGAACAGATTATCTATATGTGCGCACTAAGGATGAAAGCGGCAAATGGAGTGAGGTTTTGATGAAGCAACTAGAAAATGTTGTAACGCCACCGAATTCAGCCATTGTAAAAGCTGAGTATTTCATTAATACTGACCCGGGTTTTGGTTCGGGAGTGAATATCCCGATTACAGCCGGACAAACAACGCTCACCAACATCAATTTAACGATTCCTTCCGGTAGCCTGACAGCTGGTACCGATTATCTGTATGTGAGAACCAAAGATGAGGCGGGTAAATGGAGTGAGGTTTCTATGAGACAACTGGAGAATGTTATTATTCCTCCTACACCTGCCATCGTTAGAGCGGAGTATTTTATTAATACTGATCCGGGTTTTGGTTTAGGGGTGAACATCCCAATCACGGCTGGGCAAACAACGCTGACGAATGTTAATTTCACGATTCCTTCTGGTAGCCTGACCGCAGGAACAGATTATCTATATGTACGAACGAAAGATGAGACTGGCAAATGGAGTGAGGTTTTCAGGAAACAATTAGAGAATGTGGTTGTGCCACCTACACCTGCTATCGTCAAGGCAGAATATTTCATTAATACTGACCCGGGTTTTGGCTTGGGAGTGAATATCCCCGTCATAGCCGGACAAATGAGTCTGAGCAACGTAAACTTTACGATACCCTCCGGAAGTTTAACAGCAGGGACAGATTATGTTTATGTGCGGACTAAAGATGAAACAGGTAGATGGAGTGAGGTTTTTATGAAACAACTGGAGAATGTTGTTGCGCCCACGTCTGCTATCATTAAAGCAGAGTATTTTATTAATACCGACCCCGGCGTTGGCTCAGGAGTTAATATTCCTATTACGGCAGGGCAAACTACGCTATCAAATATCAATTTTACGATTCCATCAGGTAGCCTTACAGCGGGGGTAGATTATCTATATATAAGAACCAAAGATGAAAGTGGTAAATGGAGTGAAGTTTTTATGAAACAATTAGAAAACATTGCTGTACCACTTGCACCTGCTATCGTAAAGGCTGAATATTTTATCAATACCGACCCGGGTATTGGTTTGGGAGTAAATATTCCTATTACAACTGGTCAAACGAGTTTAGACAATGTGAATTTTACAATTCCATCAGCGAGTCTGACAGTTGGTACAGATTATCTATATATCCGTACAAAGGATGAGACGGGAAAATGGAGCGAGCCATTGATGAAACAACTGGATAATTTACCAAGCTTAACTCCGGCTATTGTGAAAGCCGAATATTTTGTAGATACAGACCCGGGTTTGGGCTCAGGTATTAATATTCCTGTTATAGCAGGACAAACTACGCTTATAGGGGTTAATTTCAATCTGAATTATGGTAGTTTATCTAATGGCGTACATTCACTTTGGATAAGAGCCAAAGATGAACAAGGTAAATGGAGTGTAGTAGCTACAAAACGAATTGTCAAGGCTGCTCCACATATTATGGCTGATGCGGCACCGAATCCGGTTTGTCTGGGTGCGCCTATTGCTATCAATTTCGTTACCAATAATACAGGCTCGGTTACATACACCGCTTTTATCTCTAATGCCAGTGGGTCGTTTTCGGAGAAAATTGCCTTGGGAAATCTTGAAAGTAGTGCTACAAATGCCACTATCAATGGCGTGATTCCCTCTTATATTGCTAAAGGAGAATATTATAAAGTCAGAATAGAATCATCGAATGGAGTAGAAGGCATTGAATCAGATTACCTGACAGTAAATGCTTGTATGGCCGATTGCAATCAGACGCTTACTCTAGCCAGTTCCTCCGACGATTATAATGGACAATATCTATTAAAGCAAAGTAATCAGCCTATTACGGCTACGAATATCATTTCGGGCAATGCGAACGTGATTTATAAATCGGCCAAATCTATTTTATTGGCCCCTCAGAATGGGGCAGGTTTTGTGGTGGGTGGCGGAGCAATTTTTAAAGCTGAGATAGAAGGATGCCCTCAATAGCCACAAAAAAAGAAAGCCGACATTACATCGGCTTTCTTACAATTTATATACAAGGATTATTAGACCGTTTGTTTTTCAAGATTGAACAAGTCGTTTAAGACGTCAATCAGGGTTTCGGCTTCGCCACGTTTGCAAGCTGCTTTTAATTGTAATACAGGTAGTTTAATTACCTTCTGCATCATGCTTGCTGTGATTTTTTCCATTTTTTCGGCCTCTTCTGCCGATAGATCTTTTACGAAACGAGCCATTTCTTCTTTTCTGATTTGTTCCAATGCCCCTTTCAGTTTCTGAATAGTTGGCGAAACAATCATTTCTTGCGACCAGTTGTTGAACTCAACCAAAGCATCAGCAATAAGGCTACGCACCTGTGGCACCGAATCCATACGGCGTTGTAAAGCTTCATTCGCACGGCGCTGAATCTCATCTAGGTCATATGCTACAATACCTGCCAGTTCTTCTACATCAGGGCTAATGCTACGAGGCACAGAAAGGTCAATCAAGTATTTTACAGCTAATGATTTCTTTTTAAGCGTATTTTTGGTAATCAAAGGTTCTTCTACACGTACCGACGAAATCACAATATCAGCTTCTAGTATCTGTTCATGAACCGTTAGGAAATCAGAAACTTTAAAATCTAATTCTTGTGCTAATGCTTCTGCTTTTGCCGCAGTACGGTTCGTGATAGTGATATTTTTATAATTTTTATCTGCTAAAGTTCTACAAACATCTTCACCAATCTCACCAGAACCAATTACCAGAATTTTAGGATTAGCCAGTAAAGGCAAGAAACTTTCTAACACTTCAACCGTAGCATAAGACGTAGAAGCTGCACCATCTCTGAAACCTGTTTCCTGTACTACTTTCTTATTGGTAAAGAAAATAGTATGCAACAAACGGTGTAAGAATGGCCCTGCCATTTGCATATCAGCCGACCATTGATACGCATGTTTCACCTGATTTGGTATTTGCAAATCGCCGACAACTTGTGATCGTAGTCCGATTGCTACCTCAAAAAGGTAGTTTACAGCCTCGTTATGATCGTTGATAAAATCGAAATATGGGAGAATCTCGTTTGAATTGAGAACTTTTAAACTAGCTAGTAAGCGAATGATTTCTTCGCTGATGTTATTTTCCGAATAATAATAAATCTCAGTACGATTGCAAGTCGAAAGAACTAGTGTCTCTGAAATCTCAAATGTCTCACGTATTTTGAGCATCAGATTCTTACATTCCTCTTCATTAAGTGCAATTTGCTCTCTGATATTCAGAGAGGCATTTTTATGAGAAATAGTAATTGCTTTAAAGTGTCCGTACATGTCTGTCAGTAATTCACTGCAAATTTACTTCAGAAAACAATATGAGTGTTATGAAAACGTATGATTTTCATCAGTTTTTGCAATTTAGAATAGTTCTAAACTCTTAGGTTTGTTTCAGGATTTTTCAACTAAGAAAAATACAAAAGTAGATTTAGCAATTAGTTAGTAAATAACTGTCGGTAACTGATAACGTTAAACCTACTGAAACAATTCAAAATTAGTCTCTAATCTTCTACTATACTATTCTATTTCTACCAATGTACAAAAAAACGATTTGAGTTGACGAATTGATATGTTCAATTGATTTTAAGTTTTAATAAATATTACACCTATGTGCAATAACCAACAGTCTGATTATATCAAAAACCTGCCTAAATGCTTTGAAAGCACAATTCTAAATCGGAAATTTAGGGACACTAAGTTTTGGATAACAATTTGCATAACAACTATCTCTGTAGCCGAGTACAAACCACCAAACCGACATCAGAAAAGGAAGCTAATATGGTGGGTACCTTTTTGTAGGGTACAGCAGTGGTTTTCAGGTATCAGCCACTCAAGCGGCCTCAGAAAAGGTAGACGCTACGGTGTATACCTTTTTGAATAATACAGACAAACAAAACGAAATATATTCAATGAATAGCATTAAAGATAAATATAAAGCCTATCTGTTTGGTTGACTAATAGAAGCGAATCTTTATCTTTGCTTTCAATATCTGAAGAAAATATGAAAAAAATACTCTTATTGTCGCTGGTTGCTTTAGCTTCCTGTAAAAATTCTACTGACCTGAAAACGGGTATCTGGCGCGCTACTATTGCAACCACCGGAGGCGAGTTACCTTTTGGCCTGGATATACAAAAAGAAGGTGATGGCTATGCAGTTCAGGCATTGAATGGGGATGAAAAACTAAAAATGGACAAGGCGTTCGTAAAAGACGATTCATTGCATATTCCGATGGAGATTTTTGATGCTGAAATTGTGGCTAAGGTAGAGGGTGACCAAATGACAGGCTACTGGAAAAAAATGCGTTCGAATTTTACCTTTGTGCAAAGTGCTTTTAAAGCAGAATATGGCAAAACCTATCGTTTTTCTGAAATAAACGAGACTCCCAAAGTGTCATTAGCTCCTAAATATGAAGTTTTGTTCCTCTCTGAAGATAAACAGGATTCAACCGAATCAGTCGGTGTTTTTAAAACTTCTGGGTCACAAGTACAAGGTAGTTTCCTGACAACCACAGGCGATTATCGTTATCTGGCTGGTGATATTATTGGTGATAGTCTGAAACTTTCATGCTTTGATGGTACACACGTATATTTGTTCAAGGCAAAAATTGAAGGCGATAAATTAAATGGCGGGTATTGGTCAGCTCCATCTGGCTTTGAATTCTGGACTGGTATAAAGAATGATAGTGCTAAACTGCCAGACGAAACAAAACTGACGTATCTGAAAGAAGGCTATAAAACTGTTGACTTTTCGTTTGCGAATACAGATAATAAGAAAGTTTCATTGAAAGATGACGCCTATAAAGGCAAAGTAGTGGTTATTCAGATTATGGGTTCATGGTGCCCGAACTGTATGGATGAAAGCAGATTCTTAGCCCCTTGGTACAAGAAAAACAAAGATAGAGGGGTTGAGGTAATCGGATTAGCTTATGAAAAAAGCGCTGACACTTCTTTCGCATTCCCGAAAATCAAAAAGATGAAAGAGCGTTTTGAAATAGATTATGAAGTGCTGCTAGCAGGGACAAATAATAAAGATGAAGCCTCTAAGACTTTACCGATGCTCAATAAAGTAATTGGTTTCCCGACAACGATTTTTATTGACAAGAAAGGCCAGGTGAGAGAGATTCATACAGGTTTCTCAGGACCGGGAACGGGGCATTATTACGATGAGTTTGTAAGTGATTTTAATCGTTTGATAGATAAGCTATTAGCGGAAAAATCTTAAAATAATTTCTTAATAAACATTTTGCATCGCTTAAGTGTTTTGGGTATAAAAAGAAGATAGATATGAGTGTTGATACAACAGAAATAATATTAGTGAATGAATCGGACGAGGAAGTAGGTAGCGGAGAGAAACTCTGGGTACATCAGCAAGGATTGTTACACCGAGCTTTTTCAGTTTTAATTTTTAATGATAATCATGAGTTATTGATTCATCAAAGGGTTTTAGATAAGTACCATTCAGGAGGGCTATGGACGAATACCTGTTGTGGACACCCCAATGTAGATGAAGAGATACAAACTGCTGCCGAACGCCGGTTGGGTGAAGAAATGGGTTTTACAGCTGATTTAGATTTTTTGTATAAGTTTCATTACAAAACTACTTTTGAAAACCAGCTGACCGAAAACGAGATAGACCATGTTTTTACAGGCGTCTATAACGATACTTTCGAGGTGAATCCGGCAGAAGTGCTGGATTATAAGTGGGTTGCAGTTGCAGGCATAATAGAAGAAGTAGCAAACAACCCACAGGAGTATACTTTCTGGTTTAAGAAGATTCTGAAAAGCGAAGCCTTTCTGGAGTTTGTCGCGTCTAAACCTGTTCTATCATAAAAAACTTTTTAAACATTATCTTCTATGGAAAAGCGAGTAATAGGCATTGGTGGCATCTTTTTTAAATCAGAAGATACTAATGCTTTAAGAGACTGGTATAACAAACATCTGGGTATTGAGGCTGAATCGTGGGGAGCTGTGTTTGAATGGAGAAGAAAAGATAATCCGGATGATTTAACCTCTACCGCATGGAACCCTTTTAAAAAAGAAACGACTTATTTTGAGCCAAGTAAGAAAGATTTTATGGTGAATTATCAGGTAGAAAATCTGGTAGAACTCATGGCTGCATTGAAAGAAGAAGGGGTAATGATTGTTGGTGAAGTACAGGATTCAGAATACGGCAAGTTTGGCTGGATTCTGGACCCCGAAGGAAATAAAATAGAATTGTGGGAGCCGCCTAAAGGTATCTAATATATATAAAAGAGCCGTTTCAGACAGAATTAAGATTAATTTGGTGGGATTCTTGTCCTTTCGATAATTATTGTATTTTTGTGCTTCTCTTATCTATAAAAGCATGAAAAAAAGCCTGTTTATTATTAGTTTTTTGCTGGTTAATCTTGTAGCATTTGCCCAAAAGAAGTCTAAAAAAGATTACCTCGTTACCTTAAAAACTACCAATGGAACCATGCATATGGTTTTGTTTGATGATGCTCCTCTCCATAAAGCGAATTTTATTAAATTAGTCGATAAGAAATTTTTCGATAGCCTTTTGTTTCATCGAGTCATTGATGGGTTTATGATTCAGGGCGGAGACCCGGATTCAAGAAAGGCCAAGCCTGGAGATAGATTAGGTAGCGGCGGCGGAGATATGGAGCGTATTCCATTTGAATTTAAGCCTAATCATGTTCATAAAAAAGGGGCATTAGCAGCCGCACGTGACGGCAATCCTGAGAAAAAGTCAAGTGCTTGTCAATTCTATATTGTACAAGGTAAAAAACTAAGCGATGAGGAAATAAGCATGGCGGCCAGTCGTAACCAGATGAATTATACCACCGAACAACGGGCAGATTATATCGGAATAGGTGGTACACCAAGATTAGATAATAATTATACTGTTTTTGGCGAGGTTATTGATAATTTAGACGTAATAGACTCAATAGCCAAACAGCCAAGAGACGAAGCCGACCGACCGTTGAAAGATGTGAAAATGGCAATGACCGTGAAGAAAATGAAGAAGAAGAAGATTACGAAATTGTATGGGTATAAGTATCAGTAAGATGGATTGGTAATCTGTTTTTTAATAGTTAAAATATTGAGCTTTCTATAATAATTCAGTAAAATCAGCTTTTTAGCGATACGTATTTTGCATATGAAAAAGATACTAATTACGGGTTCAAATGGCTTGTTGGGTCAAAAACTGGTGGAGTTACTCATTAAAACGGGCGGCCATGAAATAATAGCTACTGCAAGAGGCGAGAACCGTCTGCCATTTAAAGCGGGTTATACGTATACCGCTATGGATATTACCGACAAGGCGCAAGTTCAAGAGGTAATTGACCATGTAAAGCCAACTGTAATTATTAATACAGCAGCCATGACCAACGTAGATCAATGCGAAACCGCTAAAGATGATTGTTGGAAGCAGAACGTAAATGCGGTAGAATACCTGATAGAAGCTGCTGAAAGAAATAATAGTTTCTTACTACACGTATCGACCGACTTTATCTTTGATGGTAAAAATGGGCCATATAAAGAAGACGCAGAGGCCAATCCATTGAGTTTTTATGGTTGGAGCAAATATGCCGCTGAAAAGATAGTGATCAATAGCAACGTTCGTTGGGCTATCGCTCGTACTGTTTTGGTTTATGGCATTGCCCATGATATGAGTCGCACGAATATTATTTTGTGGGTGAAGAAGTCGTTGGAGGATGGTAAGAATATAAAAGTAGTTACTGATCAATGGCGTACGCCAACATTAGCTGAGGATTTAGCTAAAGGTTGTGCCTTGATTGCAGAACAAGAGGCAGAAGGCATTTATAATATTTCAGGCAAAGACTTCCTGACACCTTATGAAATGGCTATAATGACAGCCGATTATTTTGGTCTGGATAAATCACTCATATCTCAGGCAGATTCTACTACGTTTACGCAGCCAGCTAAACGCCCGCCAAGAACAGGTTTTGATTTGACCAAATCCCGTCAGGTGTTAGGTTATGAACCTGTAAGCTTTACTGAAGGTATCGGTATTTTAGCAGAACAGATAAGTGTGAATGCCTGATTAGAGGTAGAATTTTTTCCAGCGGATATATTCTTCTACCACATCGCTCACCATGTAGCGGATGGGCTTGCCTGCTTTGATACTATTACGGATAAAGGTGGCTGAAATGTCTAGCAAAGGTGCTTCTATAAATTTGACTTTAGGGTGAGTTTTAAAGTTATGGTCAGGAGTGTTTGGTCTTGGATACACGTATAATTCGTAATATTCCAGAATCTTATCGTAGTTTTTCCAGTTTTCAAATTGAACCAGATTATCTTCGCCCATAATCAGTTTGAATTCGTGTGTAGGGTGGCGTTCGGTAAGTTTGGCCAATGTATCAATTGTATAACTTGGCTTAGGCATAGAAAACTCTAAATCATTGGCTTTAAGGCGGTAGTTATCTGAAATAGCTTTTTCTACCATTGTCAGTCGGTCAAACTCATGCAAAAGTCCTTTATTTTTTTTGAAAGGATTTTGTGGTGAAACGATAAACCATACCTGCTCCAGATCAGTAGTATATGCCATCGTATTGGCAATAATCAAATGCCCTACATGAATAGGGTTAAACGAGCCAAAAAACAAACCAATTTTCATTACGCGTCCTGTTTTCTTAAAAGCACAAATATACAAGGAAATAAAAAACGGCGGCCATTCTTTTGAAAGAACGACTGCCGTCTTAATAAGTATAACTAAAGAATTATACAGTTACCCACGCTTGTTTGCGATGGCTTTCGATGATTCTTTCACAAATCAATAATTCACGTAGACCATCGGCAAATGTAGGATATGTCGGGTTTTCCGGTTGTTTGCCTTCTGCTACTGCAGCGTATACTTCTTTGAACAATTGTTTCGAAGTATCAGGGAAACCTTCGTTGTGCCCACCAGGGAAGCTAATTAAGCTGGTTGCTTCACGGTAGAATAATGATGGGTCTTTCATCAAAACCTGATTTGCACCATCACGTTTACCAATCCACATTTCGTTTGGCTTTTCAGAACACCATTCGAAATTAGCTTTCGAGCCAGAGATTTCGATATTCAAACGATTTTTACGACCTGCAGAAACCTGGCTAACCGTTACGCTACCTTTATTACCATTATCAAATCTTAACAATACGTTGGCATGGTCTTCTGTATTGATAGGTACTTCCTGATAATCAGAAGCCTGTAACATTTTACCTGAGTAGGTTTCAATGGCTTTCAATGGTTTCAAACGGGTTTTATGAACCGTTGAGAAATCAGCCATTACTTCAGTGATTTTCAAACCTGTGATATATTCAGTTACATCTAATAAGTGTGAACCAATATCAGCAATCGCTCTTGAATCACCTGATTTATCCGGCTCTAAACGCCAGTTATAATCTGTTTGATAGAATAACCAGTCTTGTAAGTACGAACCTAAGATTGAGTAGATTTCTCCTAAATCGCCTTTTTCACGCATGGTTTTCATTTGGCGGACTAAAGGATAATATCTTAAGTTGAAGTGTACTGCATTTACTAAACCTGTTTCGGCTGCTATTTTTACCAGTTCTTCTGCTTCTTCAATTTTAGTAGCTAAAGGTTTTTCACAAACTACGTGTTTGCCTGCTAATAAAGCTGCTTTTGATTGCGAATAATGCAAGAAGTTAGGTGTACATATATGTATACACTCAATGTCTTCTTGTTTCAATAAATCGTCAAAAATATAAGCTCGTTCAATACCTAAACTGGCAGCTTTTTCCGTAGCCAGGTCAATGTTGAATTCGCAAAGGGCGGCTACTTCTACATTTGGTAAGCGGCGTAGAGCTTCGATATGAGCTGGCCCGATAAAACCCGTTCCGACAACGGCAACTTTAATTTTTTTCATAGTTGAATAAAAACCCCTGGCCCCTGAAGGGGAATTTGTTTGGTTAAATAATAACCCCCCTTTAGGGGTGGGGGGTGTCGTTAGTTAAAACTACTTATGGCGTATTTTTCAGTATTACAATAAATCAGACTATATAGATAGAAATCCTCTTTCGAGGTTCCATACCGCCTCAGAATCTGCAAAATTGGCGACTTTACTTTGGTTTTTAATAAGCTAGCAATTTCTTTGGTTGCAGCGATAGCCCGTACCTCCTGTTGCATACTATTGACATCTATCTGGTAACGCATAAAAAGCGTACGAAATAGTGAACCGTCAATCAAAGGCTCGTCTGTCAATAATGAAAGGCTTTCGTTTGGAATGTAAGTTTCTTCGAGTATCACCGGGGATTCTTCTACCGACCGGAGACGCTTCAAAAATACAAATTCTGTATGAAACTCTTGATGAAGTAAATGTTTAAAAATAGGCTCGGTAATAGTTTGCAATAACGGTCCTTCTAAAATAGAAGTAGTACCATGCCGGTCGCTGGCACCAACTACTTCCGTCCACCCTTTCAGTGAAAGTAAACCTAAAGACTTCCGGATTGAGGCGACTATACTTCCTTTGCCATGCTGGCGGGTAATATAGCCTTCCTTTACCAGCTCATTTAATGCTTGCCTAACGGTCATGCGGGTGGCGCTGAACTCAGCGCAAAGGTCATTTTCAGAAGGGAGTAAACTCCCCTCTATATATTGCCCGGAAGTAATTTTCTCTTTTAAATGAGCCTGGATTTGCCGATAAAGCGGTATCTTCATAATATTACCCTTGAGCTAAAATATCGGGTTTACAAAGATGCAAAAATAATAGGGTTTTGGATATCAGCACTATTTTTCTGCTCTTCTATTTATCAAAAAAGGCACTCAGGATCCCCGAATGCCTTTCCAAGACGAAAATACTTTAACCTATGATGAATACCCCGACTGGCGGGGAACTCAAAATCTTTATACTTCTTAAAAGAAGCTTACTAAATATATTGATATATTATTCTAGTCTACCTATGGAATACCCTACAAAAAAAGATAAAAAACGTTGTATAGGCAAATATTTATTCGGTTTTTTTTGAGAAGGCTAAATTTGCATTAGGTATTGGTCAAAAAAGTATTAGAAAAATTAGAAATCTCATACTCGGTACTGCAATTTTTATATATCATATAGAAGAACAAATGTGTAAATTTCCTATCCATCTGGATTCGAACTTAATTATGCAGAAACCCCCAAAAAAAGGAGGTTTTTTTTTCGAAAACTTCAAAAAAAACTATCTTTGCTACACTTTCCTAAAACTTAATGTCCTATGCTTTATTATCTCTTTACTTACCTTGACAAAACATTTAATTTTCCCGGTGCAGGGGTGTTTCAATACATCACGTTTCGCGCCATGGGAGCCATCGTTTTCTCACTTTTGATTGCAGCAATTTTCGGTAAAAGACTCATTAACTATCTAAGAAAATTACAAATTGGTGAGACCATCCGAGATTTGGGTCTGCAAGGCCAAATGCAAAAAAAAGGTACACCAACTATGGGCGGTTTTATCATTTTAGCATCGCTGCTTATCCCAGTTCTACTATTTGCTAAATTAGATAACGTATATATTGTATTGCTGATTATAGCAACTCTCTGGACCTGTGCGATTGGCTTTGCCGATGATTATATCAAGGTTTTCAAGAAAGATAAAGAAGGCTTAAAAGGCCGCTTCAAAATAGTGGGGCAGGTGGGCTTGGGCCTGATAGTTGGCTTGACTCTGTATTTCAATGACTATGTGAAAATCAGAGTGTATGAAAAAGCCAGAATCAGCACAGCTGTGGGTGAAGTACAAAAGTACGTAGATACTCATTCGTTAACAACTACGCTTCCATTCTTCAAAAATAATGAAATAGATTATCAACTACTTGGGAGTTTTCTACCGGACAGCCTTGCCTGGATTCCTTATGTAATTATCGTTATTTTTATCATTACAGCTGTGTCAAACGGAGCTAATATCACAGATGGAATTGACGGGTTGGCTGCTGGTACTTCGGCTATTATTGGCCTTACCTTAGCCATTTTTGCTTATCTATCAGGTAATAAAGTATTTTCGCAATACCTTAATATCATGATGATTCCTAACTCAGGGGAAGTTGTAATTTTCTGTACAGCCTTTGTAGGGGCCTGTATCGGGTTTCTGTGGTATAATGCTTATCCGGCACAGGTATTTATGGGCGATACAGGTAGTTTAATGTTGGGAAGTATTATTGCTGTATTGGCATTGGCGCTTCGTAAAGAATTATTAATACCTGTAATGTGTGGGATATTCTTAATAGAAAACCTGTCTGTGATTATGCAGGTAAGCTATTTTAAATATCAGAGGAAGCGAAAAGGACTCGAGTTTGCCCAAAAAAATCGTCTTTTCCTAATGTCGCCATTGCATCACCATTTTCAGAAAAAAGGTTACCACGAAGCTAAAATTGTTACCCGTTTCTGGATTATTGGTATCGTATTAGCGGTAGCCTGTCTGGTAACCTTGAAATTGAGATAAGCAATTATCTAAGAATCTCATCCATTTTGACTTGATATTCTTTATATTTATCTAAACCCCGATGATGTCCTCCTTCCAAAGTTGTGAGAATGTCCTTGGGGTTTTTCTTTAATATCTGCGCCAGTTTCAAGCTATGTTCGTAAGGAATAATCTGGTCCTCAGTACCATGGAAAATATAGATTGGGCATTTTACCTTAGTTATCCACTCATAGGTAGGTATCTGAAATTCACAAACTTTCCTGTAGGGAAATAACGGTGCATGACTCCAGGCTACATCCGGGATACAGGTATATGGAGCCTCTAATATCAAAGCCTTTGCCTCATTATCCATAGCTAATTTAGTTGCTACGCCTGTACCCAAAGAGCGGCCATAAATAATCATATTTCTTGGTGGATAACGACGCTGAATATCCTTTAATACTGTTTGGGCATCACTCAAAAGATTCTCCTCATCTAACCTGCCATTACTTTTACCAAAGCCACGATAATCGTACATAATGACATCGTATCCACGAGAAGTAAATTCTTTAGCATATTTACCCCAGGTTTTTATGTTGCGAGAGTTGCCATGAAGGTACATCACCACGCCTTTTTTGGTTGTATCTTTGGTGAGAAACATCAAGGCATTAAGATTGATTTTCGGCTCAGGTTCTACATAAAACTCTTGGGCATCGGGAAATTCAAAGGCATAACCTCTCTCTAAGGTATCGGGATGAAGTAGAATAAAACGTTGAAAGAGGACGGCCAACCCGAAAACGGAAGCGTAAATAATAAGGGCAATTGTAATAAGTTTCTTAACCACTGTATCTTTTGTTATTTGCAGAAATTATTCCTGAGTAGGTTTAAAAGCATTTCAGAATACAAAACTATTCCATTCGGAATTGTTTATCAAAAATTAAATCAAATCTATCCAATAAAATATCTTCCAGATGCTTATGATACTCTGGAAACGAAGGTAGATTATTATGGCCTCCTCCATAGATAGGTACTAAACGGGTATGTTGAGGAGCTAGTTTTGCCAGTTGTACACTTGAACGAAAAGGAATTAGAAAATCTTTTGTGCCATGAATGATATAAATCGGGCACTTCACAAATTTGATGTATTCATCTGTGCGGATAGAAAAGCGGAGAATCATAGAAACAGGTAGGAAAGGTAAAAACCGACTAGTCAATTGTGAAAAGCTATAATAAGGAGCATCCAGAATCAGCATTTTAGGATGATTCCGAGAGGCCAGTTTACAAGCAAATCCAGAACCTAAAGAGCGGCCATAAATTACAATATGCTTTTCTGAATAACCTTTCTTCAGCATCTGATTATACACCACCTGAGAGTCTTCATACATCATATCTTCATGCCGTTTACCTGTACTTTTGCCAAAGCCACGATAATCAATCATTAATACATCATAATCATGGGCAAAAAAATCTTTGGCATATTTCGCCCAACCCTTGATGCTTCGGGTATTACCATGAAAATAAATGACCAATCCTCTAGTAGTTTCACCTATATCATAAAACAACAATCCATTGATGCGGGCACCATCGGGCATATCAAAGAATAATTCTTCGAAATGGTCATCGTATCTGAATTTAAAATCTGGGGCGAGTTTTTCGGGCTTAAATATGAAATACTCCTGTACCTTATAAGCAATGATACAGATAACCACATAAATAACGATAACTAGTAGTATGATTTGCGTAACTGTCATGAGTCCAACGTCAGGGTTGATTTTCATGAAAATCAGACTGCCCGTTAAGACACTGGTTTTCAGCTACTAACATACATAGTTTTTATGAATTATCAGAAATCCTGTATTTAAGAATCTGCTAATTTTTATTGAACCTTTCGTTTGGCTCTAATATCAGCGAGTCTTTTCTCATGATGGCATGACCAAGGTCATTGGCCTTATTATATTGTGTAGAGGCTTCATAGTGGTCTACGAGTTCATAGAGAATCTCTCTTAATGTTTCCAGCTTATTTGTACCTAATATATCCTTAAATTTTTCATTCACATATTCCATACATCTCTTCCAGTCTACCATCGCTTGTATACCTTTCGCTGAGTGCCGCACAATCAATGCACGGGCATCTGTATGGTCTTTTTCAACAGTAACATATCCTTCTGTCTGCAATTCTTTTATTAATTTACTCATGGCTTGCTTGGTTACACAGGCTCTATTAGAAAGATTATTAATATTAGTTCCTTCTATATCTATATGAAGCAGAGCCACAGCATGGCCGATTCTGAAGTTTTTGTATCCGATACCTTCTAGATATTCACTCGCTATCTCGTTCATGAAGCGATAACTTTTACTCAGCAGTTTGCCAAAAAGCTTTCCTTTAATGGCCTTAAAAAGAACCACTTCTTTTAATATATCCTCGTTCATTGTGTTGTTAAGATTCAATGTGCTGATAATCAGTGCATTGCAAAATTAGTAAATTCTGTCGATTTCTTTTTCCAGATACAAAACTAAACAGAAAAAATAAATTAGTCAATATGCTTGACTAATTTAGTAAACTTAGTTTACCTTTGCATCGTCAATATGGTTGACTAATTAACAAAACGAAAACTATACATTAATATTACCTAAAAGAAAAGAATGGAAACTCCACAAAAAAAATCATTCAAAAATTACATTCCACGTATTATTTTAGTACTAATCCTTTTAGGAGCAGGTATCTATGCTTACCAACGTTACAAATACAACCAAGCGTATGAAACAACAGATAATGCACAGATTGAAACCTATACCGTTCCGGTTGTGCCACGTGTAGGCGGTTATGTAAGCAGCGTAAGCATGAAAGACTTTGAACAAGTAAAGAAAGGGCAGTTATTAGTAGATATAGACGACCGCGAACAACAACTGGCATTGACCGAAATGGAAGCAACGTATCAACAAATGCTGACAGATGTTGAAAATGCAAGGGCTAACATAAAAAATACCAGTATGACTATCGGTGCTGCCGAAACCAATATCACTACTACGGTTTTGCGCAAAGACAAAGCACAAAAAGATTCGGAAAGAGATGCTCGTCTTTATGCCGATAATGCCATTACCAGACGTCAGGCAGAAGATAGCAAATCTAGTTTAGATGTATTGAATTCGCAGTATGAAGGACAAAAACAAGATATTGCCGCTTCTAAATCGCGCCTGGATATTCTGAATAGTAATCTACATAAAGCACAAGCTGCTTTAGATGTTCAAAAAGCAAAAATTGAGCAACAAAAACTTCGTTTAACTTACTCGAAAGTATATGCCACCGAAAACGGAAAAATTGGTAGAAAAAGCGTTGAGCCTGGTCAATACATCCAGCCCGGACAAACTTTAGCCACCATCGTGCAGGATTCTTTATATTGGGTAATTGCCAATTTTAAAGAAACACAAATCGGCCGTCTGGCTATTGGTCAAGAAGCTACTATTAAATTAGATGCTTTTCCGGATTTGGAATTAAAAGGTAAAATAGCTGATTTCTCAGATGCCACAGGTTCAAAATATGCGCTTCTTCCTCCTGACAATGCGAGTGGAAACTTCGTGAAAGTAACACAGAAGATTCCTGTAAAAATTGCGATTGAAGGCGTAGAAAAATACCGTGATAAACTTCGTGCAGGCATGAGCCTTGAAGTAGAGGTGAAAATTAAATAAATCCACGCAGGTATTGAAGATACCTCTATAAACACGTTTTCATGGAAAATCAAATAGAAAACAACGTGAAGGGTGCTTCAAGGTTTATTATCGTTCTAACCACCGTAACTGCCGCTATTATGGAGTTACTGGATACCACGATTGTAAACGTAGCACTCAACCAGATGGCTGGCTCACTGGGAGCTACCATCGAAGATATAGCCTGGGTTATTACGTCTTACGCCATTGCCAATGTAATTATCATTCCGATGACGGGCTTTTTAGGAGAGTATTTTGGGCGAAAGAATTATTATCTGGGCTCTATGATACTCTTTGGAATCGCTTCTTATCTCTGCGGTAATTCGGGTAGCTTATGGGAATTGGTCTTATGGCGCTTTGTTCAGGGGATAGGCGGAGGAGCTTTACTTTCTACCTCTCAGGCAATTTTGTTCGATGCTTTTCCACCCAAAGATAGAGGAACGGCATCAGGGCTTTTTGGGATGGGTATAGTATTAGGCCCGACCCTTGGCCCAACTTTAGGTGGTTATATTGTAGACAATTATACATGGGGTGATATTTTCTTTATCAATGTTCCTATCTGTATCATAGCTACGATCCTGACTATTCTTTACATTCCTAAAAAGGCCGATGAAGGTAAACACAAGGATAAAATCAAGATAGATTATCTCGGTATTGCTCTGTTAATGATTGGAATTGGCGCTTTGCAATATGTTTTGGAAAAAGGCGAATCGAAAGACTGGTTCCAATCAAGAGAGATTTCAATAGTATCATTATTAGCATTGGTTGGGATTGTTGGATTTATCAGCAGAGAATTAAATACCGATCATCCGGTAGTAAACCTGAAGATATTTGGTAACAGAAATTTTGCCTTCTCCAGCATTTTCGTAATGGTATCAGGTTTTGGTTTATTTACCTCAGTATTCGTTTATCCAGTCTTGGTGCAGCGGATTAATGGATTTACGCCATACGAAACGGGACTTTCCTTGCTATTTCCTACGCTTACCATTTTGCCGATGTTTCCTATTCTGGGGCGTCGTATGTCGGCAGGGGCTTCGCCCATTCCGTTTGTAGTAGCTGGGATTATCATATTTGCGGCATTTGGTTTTTATAGCGGAACAGCTACAACCGATATGGGTCGCTGGGATTTTTATCCAATGCAATTATTGCGTGGTTTAGGAACAGTACTTCTGCAATTGCCATTGATTAATGCTTCGGTAGCAGGTTTAAAACCCAATGAATTTGGCGCAGGTATATCCCTGACTAATATGATTCGTCAGTTAGGTGGGGCATTCGGTATTGCTTTAGCTAATAACTATGTAGCCTTACAATATGCGCAACACCGTTCAGACCTAGTAGCCAATTATGTACCGAACAATCCGCTATTTACGGAGCGATTCAATGCTATAAAGATGTCGTTCCTTTCGCGGACAGGAGATGCGGTGCAAGCTACTGCGCAGGCTTATCGGCAATTAGAGTTGCTTTTAGACAGGCAATCGTATTATCTGGCATATCTTGATACGTTCCGTATTATCTCGATTTTCTTTATCTGTGTATTGCCATTAGTGGTATTGCTCAGAACCAAAAAGAAAAGCGCCGCCGAAGCGGCTGCCGCAGCCAAAGCCGCTGCAGAATCTCATTAATGATAGATTTTATCAAAAAATATTTAAGTTTCCGAAAATGAAATTTCAAAAAATATCCATAGCTATCTTACTACTTTTCGGTCAGGGAGCCATTGCGCAAAGCCCGAACGAAACACTGAATTCGTTGGTTAAAATGACCTTAGAGGGTTCGTCGCGCATAAAAGAACAAATACAATTATTAAACGTAGGTGATTACCGCATCAAAGTTCAGCAAAGTGGAACAAAGCCTCAGATAAACGGAGAACTCAGCTATACAAGACTTGACCCTATTGCCGAGGCCGTTATCCCGATTCCTGGTTTTGATGGTAAACTACAGTTTCAACCACATAATAACTACAATACTAATGTGGCTGCTTCTTACGTGATTTACGATTGGGGCAGATTCAAAGCTGGAGTTCAGAAAACCTTGCTTGAAATGCAGCAACAACGTGAAGGCATCGAAGGTCTGAAACAGACATTAGCTTATCAAGTAGCGCAGTTATATTATGGCATAATTTACTTACAAAAAGCCATTGCTGTACAACAAGATCAGGTAAAATTGGTAGATGAAAACAGTAAGATTATCAGCAATAGATTAAAGAGCGGAGATGCCCTTGATTATGATGTAGTACAGGCACAGGTTCGTTATAAGAATGCCGAAATAAGAGTAGTAGATTTACAAGGACAACTGGAAAAACAATATATTTTCCTGAGCGCTTTGATTGGTACTGATGCACATAATCAGATTCCGGCTAATGCTGAATTGCAATACAATTATCCTTATGCAGATTCCCGCGGGGCTATCAGTGAAGCAACCGTTAATAACCTGGATTTAAGAACTGCCGCTGCTCGTGAAAATGCTTTAGCGCAAGAAATCAAGATTTCGTCTATGGGTAATTTGCCGCAATTATCTGCCAATGCAGCAGCGGGTATCAAAAATGGTTACCAGCCAAATATTGATGCGTGGCGTTTTAATACTTTGTTGGGTGTAAGATTAACTGTCCCGATTTATACAGGAAAGAGAAGTGCTTACAATACCCAGATTGCTAAAATTAATCTGGATGCTGCCAGAGAAAATACGGCAGCACAAAAAACGCAGATTAATCGTGATATTGAAAATGCCTTTAATGATATAAAAGTAGCTACGCAAAAGAGAGCGCTAGCCGAACGTAATGTCTTTCAGGCAGAATACGGTTTGAAACTGGCTAAAATCCGTCTGACCAACGGGGTAAGTACACCACTAGAAATCCAGACCTCCGAAACAGCTGTAGAAGATGCCAAATTCAGTTTGCTACAATACGATTATCAGATAATACTAGCGAAACTTGAGATTAGTAGATTATCGGGAGTAAAGTTGTAATAGTGTAACTGTAGAATTGAGAAAAACATAAAAAAGCCTTGAAAGATAATACCATCTTTCAAGGCTTTTTTATGTTTAAGAATAGGCAGAATTAAATAAGAATAATGCTTTAAGAATTATGAAAACTTAGTATTTTGCTGATGAATTCACTTTCAACGCATAGTTAAAAATGACCTACAAAATAGAGAAATCTATCTGGACAGAAGCTGATTTTGAACAAATGGGATGGCATGACAGCTATATCTATAAAATCCGTGTGTCTGAAGACCTGGAGTTAGATATTGACTATATTTTTCAATGGGTTAAACCAGAAGTAGAAGGATTGCCCTTTACTTTTTGGGTAGCACCTTGTACATTGGTTTTCAGACAGATTAAGCATTTGACTTTTGAATTAAAAACGGCCTTTGATGATGCGATAGAAATTGAAGACATTGAGCGAACAGAAAATGAAGATCATATACTCTGGACAATTCTAACACACCAAGGTGAAATTGAGTTTATAAGTGAAGGGTTTACGCAGTATGTAAGACAAGAACCATTCTATCAATTCGGGCAAAGGATACATTATATAGAAAGATATGGGTTTAGTCTTGATAGGACAACAACTCAGGAAAACCCAAATAGAAATAGCGAAGATATTCTGCAACAAAGGAAAAACGACTTGGAACTGTATGAAATTGTTAAAAAACGACAATTGAAGCGTATTGAAAAAGAGCAATTAAATAAATTAAGAGAGAACAAAGAAATAAATTTGAAAGAGTTCTTGATAAAGAAAAAGGAAATTGACGAATGGATATTCCATTATGATTATAGCTTAAAAAATTCAAGATTTGAAGATTTAGGTAAAAACTAAAATAGGAGACTTGACTAAACGGAATTTACTTTTTAAATGTTATAGAATTATAATAGATAGAAACAGACAAAAGATTTATTCGAACATATCTAAAAATTCGGCTAATTTTGGCAAAAAATCCCCTTCATCAAATCATGAATAATACTATCTTTAAAGTACCCACGCCGGTTAACGAACCGGTTCTGAATTACGGCAAAGGTTCTCCCGAAAAACTCGCATTAAAAAAAGCCATTGCAGAGGCTCGCTCGAAACAAATAGAGGTACCGATGTATATTGGCAGTGAACAAATACATACTAACAATAAAATTAAACTTTCTCCTCCTCACGACCATCAGCATGTATTAGGCTATGCCAGTGAAGGAGACGCTTCTCATGTAGAAAAAGCCATTGAAGCAGCTTTGGCTGCCCGTCCGGCCTGGGTATCGCTTTCATGGGAGCAAAGAGCCAGTATTTTCCTGAAAGCGGCCGACTTATTAGCAGGCCCTTATCGTGCAAAAATCAATGCCGCCACCATGTTGGGGCAGTCAAAAAATGCGTATCAGGCAGAAATTGATTCAGCTTGTGAGTTGATAGACTTCCTTCGCTTCAATGTAGCTTTTATGGAGCAGGTTTATACTGGTCAGCCTGATTCAGTACGCGGTTTATGGAATAGACTAGAATACAGACCATTAGAAGGTTTTGTATTTGCCTTAACTCCTTTCAATTTCACCGCCATTGCCGGAAACTTACCATCTTGTGTAGCGATGATGGGTAATGTAACGGTTTGGAAGCCAGCCTATCCGCAAATCTATTCGGCGAATGTGATTATGGAGGTTTTCCGTGAAGCAGGTTTGCCGGATGGGGTTATTAACCTGATATATGTTGATGGGCCTACAGTAGGAGATGTTGTTTTTAAACACCCTGATTTTGCAGGTATTCACTTTACAGGTAGTACCAAAGTATTCCAGACTATCTGGAAAACCATTGGTGAGAATATCCATTTATATAAATCTTATCCACGTATTGTGGGTGAAACCGGTGGAAAAGACTTTGTAATGGCACATGAATCTGCCGATGCAAAAGCTTTGGCGACAGGTTTAGTTCGTGGGGCGTTTGAATATCAGGGACAAAAATGTTCAGCGGCTTCTCGTGCGTATATTCCTTCTAATATCTGGGAAGAAGTAAAAGGCTACGTCTTAGCAGATCTGAAAGAAATAAAAATGGGTGGCACAGAAGATTTTACCAACTTTGTGAATGCGGTGATTGACGAAAAATCGTTTGATAAAATTGCCACTTATATCGATAATGCGAAGAAAAGCGATAAAGTAAGCTTACTTGCCGGTGGTAACTACGATAAATCAAAAGGCTACTTTGTTGAGCCAACCATCTTACTTACATCAGACCCTAATTATGTGACGATGTGCGAAGAAATCTTCGGCCCGGTACTCACTATCTATGTATATGAAGCAGCAGATTATGAAAAGACGCTGGAATTGGTGAATGCC
This sequence comes from Emticicia fontis, assembly GCF_054779675.1. NCBI lineage: Bacteria > Pseudomonadati > Bacteroidota > Cytophagia > Cytophagales > Leadbetterellaceae > Emticicia > Emticicia fontis. Next base: position 6,658 of record NZ_BAAGXU010000004.1, on the reverse strand, counting down.
ACTTCGCCGTATGCTTTAACAGGTGCTATTTTTGCCAAAGATCGTTACGCTATTGATTTAGCAACTAAAAAACTGGTTGATGCTGCCGGAAACTTCTATATCAACGATAAGCCAACAGGTGCCGTAGTAGGCCAACAACCATTTGGTGGTGCCCGTGCCTCAGGTACAAACGATAAAGCAGGGTCTATCCTGAATTTATTCCGTTGGGTACAACCTCGTACAATCAAGGAAACTTTCGTTTCTCCCACTGATTATAAGTATCCGTTTTTGGGAGAGGAATAAGAGATATAAACTCATATCAACCAAAAGGTGGCGCCCAGAAGCGCCACCTTTTTCTATATAACCGAATAAGGAATCCTATTCCTCCCAAGCCCAATCAATACGGTGCTTCATATCTTTGATAGTCATGCCGTTTGATTTGAAGTAAGTTCTGATTTCGTCTACTTTATCATATCTCTGGCTTGATTTGTATTCTTTATATAAAGACAACATCCCACTCAGAATACCATCGCCTTGTGTCAAAGGTTCCTCTGTAATACCCAGAATCTGCTCCATAAATAACACAAACTTCTCTTGCAACAAGTTGAAAGTATCTTCACCCAAAGCCCTTGGGTCAAGCTGATTCATATAAATCATATTCACATACTTCAACAAGTTGAACAATTGAGCGATAGCAACTGCTGTATTCAAATCGTCATTCATCGCCTCATAAAAAGCCTGAACTGTTTTTTCGATATCCAGTTTTTTCTTTTCGTCAATAGCAACCTTAACAACTGGAGCCGCTACAGTTTGTATGGCTACATTGCCCGCTTGTGTATCATCAATCAGTTCGCTTGGTATTTTATCTGCTACTTTATCATTAATAGTTAATGTCAAAGTCTTCACAATCCGCAAGCCATTAATCAATCGTCTATACCCTTTTTGGGATGCTCTTAGCGCATCATTTGAGAAGTCAAGCGTACTACGATACTGCGATTGCAACATAAAGAAACGAACTGTCATCGGGCTATATGCCTGATCAAGTAATGGATGACTTCCGGCAAAAAGTTCAGAAGGTAAAAATGAGTTACCCAATGATTTCGACATCTTTTGTCCGTTCACTGTCAACATATTTGAGTGCATCCAATAGCGAACAGGTTCAGTTCCGGTAATACCAACCCCTTGTGCAATCTCACATTCGTGGTGTGGGAATTTCAAATCCATACCGCCACCATGAATATCAAACTGCTTACCCAGATATTTAGTGCTCATGCAAGTACATTCCAAATGCCATCCCGGAAATCCCATGCCCCATGGAGATTTCCATTGCATAATATGTTCAGGACTAGCGTTTTTCCAGATAGCAAAATCAAGCGGATTGCGTTTTTCCGATTGTCCATCCAACTCTCGGGTTTCATTCAGCAAATCTTCCAGAATTCTACCCGATAGTTTGCCATAATCATTACCTTCTTTATTATATTGATTAATATCAAAATAAACCGAGCCGTTTGCTTCGTACGCTAAACCTTTATCAATCAGAGTTTTTACAGCTTCAATCTGTTCAACCAGATGCCCGGTGGCAGTAGGTTCAATGCTTGGGGGTAGGAAATTGAATTGCTCTAATACCTTATGGAAATCGTTGGTATAGCGTTGCACAATCTCCATCGGCTCCAGTTTCTCCAGTTTCGCCATCTTTCCGATTTTGTCTTCTCCTTCATCTCCATCACCCACCAGGTGACCCACATCAGTAATATTTCTTACGTAACGAACCTTATAACCAATTTCAGTCAGGTAACGGAAAAGCACATCGAAAGTCAGGAAGGTGCGAACATTCCCTAAGTGTACATAGTTGTAAACGGTTGGTCCGCAGACATACATTCCTACATAAGGTGGACTAAGGGGTTTAAATTCTTCTTTCTGGCGTGTAAGTGTATTATAAATCTTCAGGTTTTGCATATAGGTCGTTCAATATCGTATGTTCTAATTCTATCGTATAACGTTGGTTATGGTGTGGCCATCTATAAAGCTCAATGCAAATTTAAAGCTAATTTCTGTATTACATATAATATATAACTCGTTAGGTGAAATTAAAAATATATTATTCCTACGGGATATTAATCTCTGAAAAGTCTATTTTTTCTACCGATATAGCATCCCTACGGGATTTTTTTAAGTCCTGGAGGGACGACATATCGGTAGAAAAAATAGTCATTTTTAAAACCTAAGTCTCGTAGGGACGATATATCAAATCCTTAAAATTAATTTCAACAACGAGTATAATATATATAGTATGGAGGTCTAAGAAACCGGAACTTCAAGCAAACAGGCATTCAGTTTTTCTTCATAAGAAGCCCAATCCAGTTTTGCCGGTGCAATCAGTTCAATCCGGCTATCGCGGCGATAGGTAATATATTGAACTGTAAATTCTTCACCAACCGCATTGATCAACACCCAATCCTTACCTGTTCTGAAAACTCCTTTGGCCCGGTAAACTTCATTGAGGGTACTAAAAAACTGACGTAGCTTAGGAAGATTGAAAATCTCATCAGGCGAAAAAATCCAGCCGCAACCATGCAAGCCTAAACCGTGACTTTCCTTTTTAACCGGATTCCCGACTGTTGGCACAGGTAATTCTTCCTCATGTGCAGGATGGTGATGATGAACTTCATGCGCGAACTGTGCCTTTCTATCACCAAATGGTTCAATATTTAACCAGTTAAAATCAACCTCGCCATTGCTTACATCGGCTATCAATAATTTAGGCGGATACAAAGAATCTGCCCAATCCTTAAATTCCTCAGTTAATTCTTCGCCTGCCAGGTCTGTTTTATTCGCTATCAATACATCAGCCAGATTAATCTGGTCCTGAAAAGTCTCATTGGCTCGAACATCAGCATTCGCCCATCGACGAGGATCAACCAGACAAATCGTGGCTCTTACATCTAATATATCTTTCATGAATTTACCTCGAAGCAAATCCAGAATATTCTCAGGATGCCCCATACCCGTAGGCTCAATCAGAATGCGGTCGGGCTTCTGCTGACGCAAAACAGTAGTAAGCGTATATTGCATAGGTACATTGGCCGTACAACAGATACACCCCCCGGCTACTTCACGAATCGTCAGGCCATCTTTTTCTTCAATGGCTGTGTGGTCGATAGAAACTGCGCCAAACTCGTTGATAATAATAGCCCAACGTTCGGTTTGGGGTTTGCTTGCCAGCAAATGCTTGATAGCAGTGGTTTTGCCCACTCCTAAAAAACCGGTAATCAGATTTACGGGAATTTTCATGCAATGGTGTTTAAATGAAAACTATACTATATATATACTATGAACTTGTTTCGCTTCTTTCAAAAAGGTAGTCACCGTAGCGTCTACCTTTTTCAAATCCACTTTACTTGCATTTTTAGCTTTTTCTCTTCCTTCATGTCAATAGTTGCTATGCGAACGGCTAGTTGCGAACGGCTAGTTGCGAACGGCCAGTTGCGAATAATTATCCAAAACTAAGCTTTAAGTGTCTCTGACTGGACATCCCAACTAGGCCTCCCCTAAATTTCCAACTTAACATCCTGTTTCCAAAGTGTTTGGGAAGATTTTCGGTAAAATCATACTGTGGTGTCATTCTCCACAAGTAATCATTGAAAATCATTTGGTTCAGGTGTAAAAGAAATGACCCTACCAACTTCTATAAAAGATAGCAGTAGGGTCATAACAACGATTTGGTTTTTAAAGTTTAGACCAAATCTGTGAATATGTAGAGAATGTCAGGCTAATTACAATAAGGATTGGTTTTGAGTATAACTTTTCCTCCACTCCCTGGCGATAAGCGAGCGCCATTGCCAAGAATTACTTTCTTTGATTGAAAAGTATAATTACTCGTACCATTAAATATAACAGCCCCTGAAGACGTCTGAATAGTATAGCTATCTCTGGCAACACCCATGCCTGAAGTATTCGAAAATGTCACCGCCGTATAAATACCACTGTCATTTTGTGCCAGTACATCCAGTAGTCCAGACTCATTGGCAAGAAAATACCGCATTCTATTTCCCTGGCCTGCGGTAAATGTATTTCTACATTCACGCCTGCCATAAGCCATAATATTATTGACAGCAGGTGTATATAAGGCAGAACATTCATCATATCTGGTGCCGGTATACATACAAGACGCATTAGTATTTAATCGAAGAAAACCATCACTATCGTCAGGGTCAGCCGGAGTATCACATAAAAGATCCCCTTCTTCGTCACAATCTTTACAACCACCGCTTCGGGCAACACTTTCAGCGCCATAAGCAGTTTCAAAAGTATGATATAAGCCAAAAACATGACCTACTTCATGCCCCATTGTAGTAAGGTTACTTGTACTTGCTATGGCTTCTCCCTTCATACTGATAAAAGCATAATTATTCGGTATATCATACGCAATTCCATTAAGGGTATCGGCTCCATACACTAATTCCTGGTGTATGAATATATTCAGATTACCTGCTACTCTGATATCGCGCATTTCAGATTCTTCATCGTCAGCATCCTGAATATTAAAATCAGAATTATTGATTTGCCGAATCCCCATGAGTGTAAAGCATATCCCATGCGGATTATATTGATTCACCATATTCTGAAATTGTCTCAGAATATCCGCATCAGTTGCCGCACGATTACTACCATTATTATCTGCAAAAACAGTAAAATACACTTTAACCCAATAAGGTATAGACACGGCATTAATTGAACGTAAAAAGCGTTGCATATCTTTTTCGGCAATTGGCCGTGGAATAGCCGGAGCCTTTGTGCCACAATCCGGCTGTTTTTTTTGCGCCTGCAATGCTAATGTTATCAGTATCAGTATAAATGTTAATAGCTTTCTCATCGGTTTGTGGCTTTGAGTTGGGTGAGTTCGGCTTGTAGTTTTTCTATTCTTTTATTCTGCTCTATACTATATAAGGTAAGCTCCTCAATTTTCTGCATCATTTTGGTAGTTAACTCAGCCAGCTTTGCGCCATTCTTTTGTATTTCTGATGCGCTCGGTATATCAGGCAGGTGTTTGTTTTCTTCAATAAAGCGTTCAACTTCTTCCAAGGGTTTTAATCTGAATTTCTTATCAAATACATAATCAGCCCATCCTGTTTCTACTACAACTTCATTGGCTCTTATGCTTCCGTTGACTGCTAATTTATAAGCGCCCGGGTCATTCACACCAATACCTATATTACCATTTTCCATGATAGCCATTCGGATACTGTAATTGGTCGAAAATAATAACCTCTTAGCCGGATCACCTCCTGTAGCGGGTGGTGTTCCTATCTCAAAACCATAATACCCTGCCGGATTAAAAGGGCTACTTGTCCAGGCTCTAAAAAAACCATATTGAGCATTAGAAGTTCTATCATGAAATACAAAAAGACTATTTGTTCCGTCTACCTTTACTAATTGCTCACCTGTTGAATAAAGATGTAGTTTGTATTCAGGAGTAAAATTTGTCCCGATTCCGACATTCCCACCAAAAGGATTCAGCACTAATTTCCCTGGAGAGCTTTTACTGGTAAGCGTATTAACACTAAATCCTTGAAGATTGCTGGCATCTACTCTCATAAATCCCGAATATCCCGAAGAATTATTTATGATAAGGCCTCCATTCGTATATTCGCTGAAAAGATTATTATAGCTGATTGGGGCATAAGAAAAACTCCCATTTCCGTTTACTTCAAGCTTAGACGTTGGAAGATTCGTTCCAATGCCTACATTTCCTAATCCTTGCGAATCGTTAATTAAAACATGGGAGGCCGCCTTACCACCCCTTATATAAGTATTCTCTAAACCACCCGTCGGATAATTAAAATGAGAGGTATGAGAGGAGCCGGATACCGCTAAAGACCCATTCGTATCTGTACCCACAATAGCAACTTTGGCAGTAGGAGAGTTTACACCTATGCCCACATTGCCTGTATTAGTATTACTGATATGAGTACCATTTGCAGCCCAACCAATACCTGAGCCTCCACTAGCTGTGAGATTTACCCAGGCAGTACCATCCCAGTATTTCATTACGTTCAAGTCTTTGTCAAAAACAATAGTCCCTTTAGGCTGATTAATCAACCCATTAATAAAGGAAGTTGTAAACTGGGGCACCGAAACTCCCTGATTAGGGTCAATGGTAGAGCTTTGCGAGAATGTGTTAAAACAAAAGAAACAGACTGCAACAGAAAGTAGTGTTTTTTTCATGGAAAGATTATGTTTAGTATAATAGGAATCATTTTAATCAAGTGCATTTGCTTGTCAGAAGCAAAGTTCGACAAAGTAACGGTATAGATAAGGATCTGTAAATAGCACATTAATGTTATAGAATGTAATTTGTTGTTGGGAGAATTTAAACCTGATGAAGTATTAATATCATATAAATAGTAAAAATCCTATCAGGATTACACCATAACACATAAATTAGCTTTTGAAAAAAGTGTTATAAGCCTATTGCCGCTTAGTAAAATTCCAGATCAATGAACTAGTAAAAGCACTTTGATCCAATACATCAAAGATTATAGACTGGCGGGACCCATAAGTAAATATACCTATTTGGGTATAGGTAAAATAGTATAGATAGGACAATATCAAGAAAGAGTATAAACATTTGAAAAAGGCAAAACTGTAAATGGTTAGTTATAAGAGAAGTAATGAAAAG